>JBJLGD010000016.1:0-41907 GCA_045565015.1 Paracoccaceae bacterium | reverse complement strand
ACAAGCAGGAAACCCACCCATTGAACCTTGCCTAGTATAAATTTCATCGAAATACCCATCTCTTTTTTGAACTTGTTTAATACCATTTAAATAAATAACCCCATTTTTTATTTGTACGGTATCACCGGGCAAGCCAATCAAGCGTTTTATATAGTCTTGATCATTCGTAGGATGCCTAAAAACAACTACATCACCACGGGACGGAGCTCTTGGTAATAATCTGTCTGGTATAGGGCAAATGTTAAATGGGCATGAATATTTTGAGTAACCATAAATCATTTTATTTACAAAAAGAAAATCACCTACCAGAAGTGTATCTTTCATAGAACCCGACGGAATCCAAAATGGTTGAAAAAAAAAGCTCCTAAATATTCCAGCTATCAATAATGCATAAATGACTGTTTTGATTGTTTCGGTAATACTTTCTTTTTTTTCTTTACTCTTCACCATAGATTTTCCTCAAATTTCGAACTTAGATGCGATTTAACATCTCTTGTGTCAAGTGATTGTAGGTCTCGCTTCTATTATGACAAATGCCTGAGCCCATGGATGATCATCCGTTAGTGATACATAGATGAAAGACTCGCAACCTTTTGGGGTTAGCTTAAATAATCGATCTTTTGCCCACCCGGTTAGTTCCATTTGAGGCTGCCCAGTTTTTAGATTACTAACAGACATGTCTTTCCAGGAAATTCCCATTCTTAATCCAGTTCCCAGCGCTTTTGAGCAAGCCTCCTTAGCCGCCCATCTTTTGGCATATGTACTACTTTCGTGAGATCTGGAACTCGCCTTCTGTTGCTCTAACTCACTAAAAACTCGATTTCTAAATCTATCACCGAAACGTTTTAGGGTAGCTTCAATACGATTAATATTAGCCAGATCCGTACCTATCCCGATTATCACGTTACGTTACCCCCAGTAGGTAAAATTTATTTAGTTCAAAAATTTCTAGCATTAATCATTAGTCTCCTCATATCTTTTATGGCTGCATGAAGACCTAAAAAAATAGCCTCACCAATTAAAAAGTGACCAATATTTAACTCCATAACCTCTGGTAAAGCTGCGATTGGTGTAACAGTATTGTATGTTAAGCCATGACCAGCATGAACCTCAAGACCAAGTGATTTGGCATATTTAGCCATTTCTTTTAGGCACTTTAGTTCTTTTTCTTCATCAGCTTTTCTCCCTTCAGTGTTAGCATCACAATATGCACCTGTATGTAATTCAATAACGGATGCACCTATTCGAGCCGCTGATTCTATCTGAGCAGGATCCGCAGCAATGAAAATCGATACTTTACAACCAGCCTCTTTTAACGGAGCTATAAAATGTGCGAGTTTATTTTCTTCTCTTGAAACTTCTAAACCTCCCTCGGTTGTTCGTTCCTCTCGTTTTTCTGGTACTAAACAAACTGCATGTGGTTTAAACTTCAAGGCCATTTCTTGCATTTCAGTTGTTGCGGCCATTTCAAAATTTAGTGGAACTTTTAGACTATCAATTAGATTAACAATATCTGAATCAGTTATATGGCGCCGATCCTCCCTTAAATGCGCAGTAATACCGTCAGCCCCCGCAGCCTCGGCAATTTTTGCCGCTCTTAACGGATCTGGAACATTTCCACCTCTCGCATTCCTCACCGTCGCAACGTGATCGATATTTACTCCTAGTCTTAATATATTTTTATCCATTTTTACTCACATATACTTTAGAATTTTCAATGTCTAAATTATTAACAAATATTATTAATTATTTAAATATCACAATCATTTATTTAATCTTTAGTCAAATTGACTTACTGATCTACGTTTCTGTTTCGTAATTTGGAAAGTTTTTTAAATATTACGTTCTTACGTCGATTTTTAAAAGCAAGGATTAAAGGAAAACATAAATAATAGCTCAACAACGAAACTAAGAGTCCGGGTACAATACAACCAACCAAGTATGGTGTGAAAACCTTATTCAAAAATATTACTGATCTTTCCCAAGTTGTTGGTTCATTTACAAAGAGGGCCACCAAGTTGTCTCCAAAATCATCCCAAGCCCCAATAAATATTTCAATTGTTTGATCAGAGGCTGGTTGATTTGTACCCATTATTAAATGACCTATATTTAATGAGATTATTCCAATCGGAACATAGGTTAAAGGATTTCCAAAAAAAGTGCCCGATAACGCGGCTAGTATATTTCCTCTAAGTAGCTTAGCTATTATAATTGCGATTATAAAATGTAGACCATAAAAGGGTGTAAAAGAAGCAAAAACTCCAGCCGAAATACCGACAGCAATCCTTTTGGGAGAGTCTGGTAACCTTTTTAGTCGGTATTTAATATATTCAAAAGCCCGATTCCAACCACCCACCGGCCATAACAAATGCCAAAACCATATTATCCAGGTTTTCGGAGTTCTTCTTTTAAACACTTTGGATATTTTCTCCTTTACTATTAGAATGTACCTTCTAATTTGGTTTCAAATTGATATCTCTGTGTCTTTCAAGTGCAGCTACATAACTATCAGCTTCGATTGACAACATTATCGAATGCAAGTGCTGAGAGTCACTCACATCAACATCAATTAAAATACGAAAATAATCAGGCTTTCGATCTAGAAAATGCAAATCAGAAATATTTGCTCTTTGCTCTCCAATCAAAGTACAAAGCCTTCCAAGAACACCAGAGTCATTTACAATAGTCAAATTAAGGGTAACGGTATTTGAGGCTTGGTGTTTACCGGTATCCCAATGAACATCTACCCATCTGTCTGAGTTTCTATCTATTTCTGTCAAAGCCCCACAATCGATAGAATGCACAAAAACGCCGTCCCCTTTATGCTTAATGCCAACAATTCGTTCGCCGGGCAACGGCAGGCAGCAGCGTGATCTAGTTATTTGGACTCCTTTCGGCAAACCTATTACCGACCTCTTAGAATACGGTCTATCAATCTTGGATTTGCTAACTAAATCTGGATATATAGCATTTACTACATCTTTAGAAGATAAGTCTGTAGAACCAACTAGTTCGAGAAGGTGCGATACATTATTTAAATTTAATTCTTTAGCAGCTATTGATAAAGCTTTTTCAGTTGATCGCTTACCAATTTGTTCAAAGGCAGCTCGCGTTAGCTCTCGCCCCAATTTAATAAACCTATCTTTATGTTCCTCTCTTAAGGATCGCCTTATCGCAGCTTTTGCACGTCCTGTAACCGCAATATCAGTCCAAGTTGGTTGTGCTTTCTGACCCTGTGCCGTCATTATATTTACGGATTGTCCATTTCTCAAGCGTGTCCACAAGGGAACCCTTATCCCATTAACTTTTGCACCAACACAAGAATGTCCAATTCGCGTGTGAATAGCGTAAGCAAAATCTAATGGAGTTGCACCACGAGGTAACTTTACAACTTCTCCCTTTGGTGTAAAACAAAATACTTGATCTGTGTACATTTCCAATTTTACATGCTCTAGAAATTCATCATGATCATCCGCCTGCTCAATTCTTTCATTCATCGTAGAGATCCAGCTCGATGGATCCAAAGTAAAAGGATTTTCAACTCGGATTCCATCTCTAAAAGCCCAATGCGCAGCTACACCTGTCTCTGCCACGTCATGCATCTCGCGCGTCCGAATCTGTACTTCAACTTGCATTCCATCACGTCCCGAGACTGTGGTGTGTAAAGAGTGATAGCCATTCGACTTTGGTTGACTGATATAATCCTTAAACCGTCCCGGTACTGCTCGCCACCTTTGATGAATCGTCCCTAATATCTTATAACAATCGTCTTCTTTATCGGTAATTATACGAAAACCATATATATCTGAGAGCTGTGAAAAGCCTTGTTTTTTTTCTTCCATCTTACGCCAAATAGAATATGGTTTCTTAGCTCTCCCATAAACTTCACATTTAAGTTGTACTTTTGTGAGCTCCGATTTTATATCTTCGGTAATTTTAGGAACAACGCTACCTGTTTCCTTCTGCAATGTTATAAAGCGCCGGATAATTGAATTTCGAGCGTCGGGATTCAAAACTCTAAACGCCAGATCTTCTAACTCTTCTCTCATCCAGTGCATACCAATGCGTCCAGCTAAAGGTGCAAAAATATCCATGGTTTCCCTCGATTTTTTTTTCTGCTTTTGAGGGGTCATATATTTAATTGTTCGCATGTTGTGTAATCTATCAGCAAGCTTGACTAGTATTACTCTCAAGTCTTTTGACATAGCCATGAAAAGCTTCCGAAAATTCTCAGCTTGTTTTGTTTCTGTAGAGTTTAACTGAAGATTTGTTAACTTGGTAACTCCTTCGACTAATCTGGCCACTTCAGCGCCAAAGTTTTTCTCCACTTCGACAAATGTTGAGTTTGTATCTTCAAGGGTGTCATGTAACAGAGCAGTTATTATAGACGCATCATCAAGACGTTGCTCGGTCAGTAATGCAGCCACAGCAACTGGGTGAGAGAAGTACGCATCTCCTGACTGACGAAATTGCCCAGCATGCATATTTTTTGAATATTCGTAGGCCTCATTAATTAGCCTATGATTAGTCTTTGGATTATATGCTTGCACCAAGCGGACTAATTCTTTGACTTCAATCATTTCAAGCCCGATGCATAACTACTACATTCCTATTTTTCTGGTTGGGCTGCCATTAAGTCTCTCAGAAGCTTTTCCTCTGACATATCATCAACTTCGACTGTGTCATCTTCAATTCCCATTAACAAAGCCATTTCATCTTCTTCTGGTTCGTCTATTTCTATTTGAGTTTGATTACTTTCAATCATTCTCTCGGTCAACTCCTCAGAAGTCTGGGTCTCGTCCGCTATTTCTCTTAAACTAACAACTGGGTTTTTATCATTATCTCTAATTACCGTTATGGGTGACCCTGTAGATATCTCTCTAGCCCGGTGAGCAGCCAGCATAACCAAGTCAAATCTATTAGGTACTTTATCGACGCAATCTTCTACGGTTACCCTAGCCATGAGGCACTCCTATTCGGTTGGATGAAACTGATCAATCCACTTAATGCTTTATGATTAATAATACAACAAAAAAATTATAGTTTCTTAAAGTCTTTATACTCACTGGGATCAAGTTCACCCAACATGACCGTAATACTTTTTTTTAAAACAGGATGAATCCAATTTTCATCAATTTCTTTAAAGGGTAGGAGGACAAAGGCTCTATCTTGTATTCTGGGGTGGGGTAATATTAAATTTTGAGGTGTATATTTAGTTTGATCTTTCTTGCTTAATTTAGACCATTTAAGAAATTCGGCTTTAGACGGAAACACCTGGTCTTCAAGCGCTAATAAATCAATATCAAGTGTTCTTGATCCCCACCTTTTTGACCTTTGGCGATTAAATACTGTCTCGGTCAAATGAAATTGGTTTAATAATTCATTAGCATTTAGATTACTTTGTACCTTCGCAACAACATTAATAAACGTCGGACCACTCCCTATCGGTATCGCAGGAGTAGAGTAAAAATTACTTATTTTTAGCATATTAAACGAATTCATGCTTAATTTTTTTATAGCAGCTAGGATAGTTTCTCGGGGATCTCCAATAGGAGATTTAATGTTCCCACCAAAACTCACAAAAGCTATATTATATCTTTTATTCATAAGCTTTCCTAAGTATGTTGGTTGAAACTATTCAAATATATAATAAATATCATTAAAGCCAAAAATGACCTTAAAGTTTCATCGATAGATATATTGTTATTTATAGGGATTAACAAAGTATGATCAATGTCATAAATAAATCAAAGTATAATTTTTAAGTACTGGAAGTTCAGCTTGTTAAAACCAAAGCTAAAAATATATCTCGCAGCACCAAGAGGTTTTTGTGCCGGTGTAGATCGCGCCATAAAAATGGTCGAATTAGCCCTCGAGAAATGGGGTGCCCCTATCTTCGTTAGGCATGAAATAGTGCATAACAAATATGTTGTTGATAAATTGAAAGCAAAAGGAGCCATTTTTGTTGAAGATCTAGCAGATTGTCCGACCAACCGGCCTGTTATTTTCTCCGCTCACGGAGTTCCTAAATCTGTAGAAAAAGAAGCTAATAATCGAAATATGATTTATGTCGATGCCACATGCCCTTTAGTCTCTAAAGTTCACAATGAGGCTGAAAGACATTTTTCTAAAGGTCGGCAAATGATTATGATAGGCCATAAAGGCCATCCTGAAACAGTCGGAACAATGGGGCAGTTGCCGTTCGGAGAAGTTCTTCTGGTAGAAACTATTGATGACGTGCAAAGAATAAAGCCTAGAAATAAATCAAATCTAGCATTCATTACGCAGACTACATTATCGATAGACGATACCAGTGATATCATAACAGCACTTAAAAGTAGATTTCCTAGTATAGTTGGACCAAGTAAAGAAGATATATGTTATGCTACTACAAATAGACAATCAGCGGTGAAAGAAATCGCCACTAAAACAAAAAACTTGCTCGTAATCGGTGCCCCAAACTCATCAAACTCTAATCGACTTGTCGAGGTAGGTTTAAAGGCTGGTTGTACATATTCTAGTCTAATAGAAAGAGCCTCTGAAATCGATTGGGCCTTATATAAAGATATATCTTCTATAGGTTTAACAGCTGGTGCGTCCGCGCCGGATAACCTTATAGACGAAGTGATTGAGGCTTTTGATGAAAGGTTTGACACAACCTTAGAGTTAGTAGAAACAGCCGTGGAAAATATAGAGTTTAAGGTACCAAAAATTCTTAAGGATTTATCGTGATTACAATACCAAAACCGGCTCTTATTGTCGGTCTACTGGGTATTATTCCGTTTATTTTTAGTTCAACCATGCAAATTTTTGAAGTACCCGAAAATTATTGGTTAAATTTAATATTTGATAATAATAAGCATGATAATATTCTTATTATTTATGGCGCTATAATACTGAGTTTCATGTCAGGATCCTTTTGGGCGCTAACGTTAAAAAGTGACTCAGCTCTACCCAAGAAGGTTTATATGCTCAGTGTTTCACCTTCCCTAATAATGTTCTTTTTTTTATCAGCTCATGTCTTATTTTTTATTAACAATACGGACTATTCCTTTGTTGTATTAATATTATGTTTTATAGGAATTTTAATATGTGATTTTTATTTTTTAAAAATACAACTAGTTCCAAAATGGTGGTTAAAACTCCGACTTTTACTTACACCTATAGTTATAATACTTCTGTTAGTGGGGTTTATAAATTAATGAACATCTATGCATATACTGATGGTGCTTGCTCTGGAAACCCCGGTCCAGGTGGTTGGGGGGTTCTGATTATAGCTTTAAAAGAGGGTGAGAAAATTAAGGAACTTGAGTTGTGTGGAGGCGCTGAACAAACAACTAATAATCGTATGGAGCTTACCGCAGCAATAGAAGCATTGAAAGCATTAGAACGACCGTCAAAAATAACTATTTTTACAGATAGTGTTTATGTAAAAGATGGAATCTCAAAATGGCTAGAAAACTGGAAAAAAAGAAGCTGGAAAACAGCTTCAAAAAAAGCTGTAAAAAACGTAGATTTGTGGAAAGAGCTGGATTTAGCCTGTGTCAATCATGAAGTGGTATGGAAATGGGTCAAAGGACATGCAGGTAATTTAGAAAATGAACGAGCTGACTTTCTTGCACGAAGTGGAATGGCTCCGTTTAAGTGATAAAAAAATAAGTTTGTCTATAGTTTAAAAAATTAAGCTAGTATTTCTGGTAACTTATTTCCCCTTAAAAATTCTCTGGCGGAAGTTATCCGCTTGCCGGGCTTTTGTATGTGCGTGACAGAAATAGCTCCTTCACCACAGGCTATAATAAAATCACCTAAATGTTCACCAGGAGCGCCATTGATTTCTTTAATTTTGCACCCTAGAATTTTAATCCTGTCATTATTAATTTTAGCCCAGGCACCTGGCACTGGAAACATTCCTCGGATCAGTTGATCTATCTCATCAGCTGATCTTGTCCAATTTATAGCACTCTCTTTTTTCAATATTTTTCTTGCATAAGTAATGCCTTGGATTGATTGGGGGGTTTCTACCCATGTATTGACATCTCTAATTACTTTCAAAATTGAATGTGCGCCGAGGATAGCTAATCTGTCATGAAGTGCTCCGGCAGTCTCACTCTGCGTAATGGAAATTTCTGATTGAGACAGTATTTTTCCCGTATCGAGTCCAGAATCCATTTTCATTATGCTTATCCCAGTTTTTTTATCACCCGCCATAATAGCACGTTGAATAGGCGCCGCGCCGCGCCATCTCGGTAAAAGCGAGGCATGAATATTCAAACAGCCTAGTCTCGGACTATCCAATATTCTTTGAGGTAGCAAAAGACCATACGCTACTACAACACCGATATCTGCATTTAGATCTACTAAATCGTTTATGGAATCTTTGTCATCAAAACCTGTCGGATATCTGACCAACAACTTTAATTCGTTAGCTCTTCTATGGACAGCTGAACGCTTTATTTTTTTTCCTCGTCCAGCCGCTCGTGGAGGCTGACAATAGACGCAAACTATTTCATGCTCAGCCTCTATTAGACTATCCAAACTTCTAACAGCGAATTCTGGTGTACCAAAAAATATAATTTTCATATCTGTAAATTTACTCTAAAGCTACTTTTTATTATCGATTATAAGTTTTCCATTCAAGTGATCTACCTCGTGACATATTATAGCGGCACTAATTCCACTAAAGCTATCACGGTTTACTATACCCTCCTGGTCCAGCCATAAAAGTTCTATAATCTTTGGTCTAATAACCTCAATTGGTTGGTTGGGTATCGATAGGCAGCTCTCTGTATTAACTTGCGTTTCTTTTGAACTGTACAGAATCTCTGGATTTATTATTATTTTAGGATCAGATTTCCCAGCTTTCCAAGTTATATCCATAACAAAGATTCTAAAAAGAAACCCTATTTGTGGCCCAGCTAAGCCTCGACCGTGAGCATCATACAGAGTTTCTAATAAATCTCGAATATTAATCTCTACATCTCTAGAAAGTCCTACTAGGGGCTTACAAAGCGATCTAAGTAACGGATCAGGGTAATTTAATATATTTCTAATCATATTAAAGAGTTTTCTCTTTTAAATTTTTTCATTTTCCGTGTGATTAACTGTCTTCTTAGGGGGCTTAAATAGTCTATGAAAAGTTTACCATCTAAGTGATCTATTTCGTGTTGGATACATGTAGCCCAAAGGCCATCAAAACTCTCCTGTTTTTCATTGCCATCGCGATCTATCCATCTAACAGTAATGTTAGAAGGACGTTCAACCTCTCCGAATTGGTTAGGTACTGAAAGGCAACCTTCCTCTTGGATATTCTTTTCATCTGAAGTTTCTATGATCTCTGGGTTAAACATCTGAATAGGATGCTGAATCAATTCATCTTCTTTATAACAGTCAATCACTATCAACCTTACCAGTAAACCAATTTGTGGCGCAGCTAACCCAATTCCAGGTGCATCATACATCGTTTGCAACATATCATCTGCTAAATTAATTAATCGATCTGAAAGATCTTTGACTTCTAAAGAAACCTTCCTTAGTTTTGGTTCTGGATGAATTAATATTGTTCTAATCGGCATAAAAATAATTTATATATAATTAATATATACTACTCCTTTTCCACTTGCTAATTAGCTCAATTAGAGCCACACCACATTTTGAATAACTACAAAATAAAACTTTAAGCCTTAAGAATTGGGGGGTCAATAATGGACTTTGACGAAATTATCGAACGTCGCAACACTCATAGCTCAAAATGGGATAAAATGGAAGAATCTTACGGAATTTCTAAGGTCGATGGACTGCCAATGCATGTTGCTGAGATGGATTTTAGACCTCCCAAAATAATACAGGATAAACTGAGCAAGATGCATCAGCATGGGTTTTATGGTTATTTTGCGGACTATAGTGATTATCACGGGGCTATTCATTGGTGGATGAAACATCGTCATAATTGGGATCTGGGTGATAGTACAATTTTTACAACCCATGGCTTAGTAAACGGTATGGCTTTGTGTGTAGAAGCATTAACCCAATCAAAAGACCAAATCATTATGCTTACACCAATGTATCATGCATTCTTTTCAGTTCTTAACGCTACTGATCGGGTTATTCGTGAATTTCCACTTACTCTTAAATCTGGCCGTTATGAACTGGATTTTTCTAGTTATGAGAGGCAATTAACTGGAAACGAAACAATGTTAATTTTCTGTTCCCCCCATAATCCTGGTGGCCGGGTTTGGTCCATAGATGAACTAAAAAAAGTTGCTAATTTTTGTATTAAAAATAAACTAATTTTAGTCTGTGATGAGATTCATCACGATCTTATCATGCCCGGATATAAACATAATGTGATGGCTACTGCCGCTCCAGAAATCGCTGATCATTTAGTAATGTTAACCGCAAATACAAAAACTTTTAACATTGCAGGGGCACACACAGGTAATGTGATCATCAAGAATCCAGAGTTTTCAAAAAAATTCGAAACTAGGCTAAAAATGTTAGGTCATAGTCCCAATGCACTGGGTATACATATGGCAACAGCTGGGTACTCTCCCGAGGGTGCAGAATGGCTTGATAATTTGATACCATATTTAGAAGAGAACTTTAAAATTTTTAACTCTGGAATAAATAATATACCTGGATGTAAAGCTATTCATGCTGAGGGGTTATACTTGGCTTGGGTTGATTTTGTTGGCACAGGTATGTCTCAAGAAGAAGTTAGAAAGCGTATTGAGAAAGATGCAAAAATCACGACAGTTTATGGAACGGATATGGGTAAAGGTGGTGAAACGTTCATGCGCTTCAACATCGCTACACAAAAATCCAGAGTTGTGGAGGCTGTTAAGCGGATGCAAGCAGCATTCAAAGATCTGCAATAAATTGGTTATGTAAATTATGGGGAAACTAAAATGACGCACATGATGGAAAGAATTGTCTTAGCTAAGAGGCCTACAGGAGATGCTGAACTGGATAACTTTAAACTTGAAAAAGCTATTACTACCGAACTGGGGCCGGATGAATTTCTTGCCAAAACGGTATGGTTATCTCTGGATCCATACATGAGGGGCAGAATGAACGATGCTAAATCATATTCACCGCCTGTACAAATAAATGAAACCATGGAAGGTGAATGCATAGCCGAAATTATAGAGTCAAACCATCCAGACTTTTCTGTTGGTGATATCGTAGCTGACCGACTCGGCTGGGCGACACATGGTATATCCAATGGTGCTAATGCCAAGAAAATTGATAAGAAGTCAGCTCATCTTTCGACTGGCTTAGGAGTTCTTGGGATGCCGGGATTAACCGCCTGGGTAGGTTTAAACGATATATTAAATGCTAAAAAAGGCGAAACTTTAGTGGTTTCAGCCGCGACCGGCGCCGTTGGTAGTCTAGTGGGTCAACTAGCAAAGCTTAAAGGTTTACGAGTCATTGGCATTGCTGGTGGCTTAGAAAAAAATACTTACGCAATTGAAGAGCTTGGGTACGATATATGTATAGATCATAAGGTCCATGAGAAGGATGAACTAAGGGAAAAAAATTAGTGCAGCGGCGCCAAATGGCATCGATTGTTATTTTGAAAATGTAGGTGGAAAAACTCTTGAGGCTATTCTGCCACTAATGAATACTTTTGGCAGGATTGCTGTTTGCGGGATGATAGCATGGTACTCTCCTGATCAAACAAAGACTGCGGCACCTATACCGGCGGTTTGGGGCTCAATTTTAAGGCAAAGATTACGTGTAAGAGGATTTATAATATTTGATCATTACGATCGTTTTAAAGAATTTCACAAAGAGGTATCACCCTTGGTAGCGAACGGTACAATAAAATACAAAGAAACCATTTCCATAGGACTAGAAACAGCCCCTCAGGCTTTCATAAATCTTTTAAAAGGTAAAAACTTTGGAAAACAATTGGTAAAAATCAGTTGAAGTATCATAAAAGAGGATAATTAATCTTAAGATCAAAACTAATATATCATTCAAAATATAAAACGAATTGAGTTTTTTAGTTAAAAACCCTATGAACGAAATTAAGAAATATTTCTAACCAACCAGTTAAAGATAAAGCTCGTTGAAGGGAAAAGAAGATGGTCAATTATTTAGAGTTCGAAAAACCAGTAGCAGAAATATACTCCAAAGCTGAAGAGCTTCGAGCGTCTGTAAATGAAAGTAAAGACAAAAAATTAATAAAAGAAATTGATTCTTTAGAAAATAAAGCAACTAAAATGCTTACAGATCTTTACAAAAATCTTAGCCCCTGGAGAAAATGTCAAGTCGCCAGACACCCAGAGCGACCTCATTGCAAGGATTATATAGAAGATCTTTTTGAAGAGTATATTCCTCTAGCAGGAGATAGAAACTTTGCGGACGATCATGCCGTCATGGGAGGTTTAGCTAGATTTGGAGATAGATCTTTAGTTGTAATAGGGCATGAAAAAGGGAATGACACGAAGAGCCGTATAGAACGCAATTTTGGAATGGCAAGACCTGAAGGTTATCGTAAAGCTGTTAGGCTTATGGATTTAGCAAATCGATTTAAACTACCCGTTTTGACATTAGTTGATACGCCAGGTGCCTATCCAGGTAAAGGCGCGGAGGAGCGGGGTCAATCAGAGGCTATAGCAAGAACAACTCAAAAATGCTTGGAAATCGGTGTCCCTCTAATTTCTGTTATAATAGGAGAAGGCGGTTCTGGTGGAGCTGTAGCTTTTGCTACAGCCAACAAAGTTGCAATGCTAGAACACTCTATTTACTCAGTAATTAGCCCTGAAGGATGCGCTTCAATACTTTGGAAAGATGCAGAAAAAATGAGGGAAGCAGCTGAAGCACTGAGATTAACAGCACAAGATCTTAAAAAATTAGATATATGTGATATTGTGATACCTGAACCGATAGGTGGCGCACAAAGACATAAATCAGATGTAATCCGCTCTGTAGGTATGGCAATTACAGAAATGCTTGAGGAGTTTGAGCCCCAAAGTGGTAACTCACTAATAAAAGAGAGACGAAAAAAATACCTCAGTATGGGATTAAGTACTTTAGCAGCGTAATCCCCTTTGATCACATATTACTCTGAGCTTCTAGTAACAAGCTCTCTGAAGAAATCTCAATGACACTCTCTAGTCTTAATAAAAATTCATCTTTATGAATTTTAGGTGGTATAGACTCTAAAAATTCAATTACAGCTGTACCCGATGCTCTATAAATTCCTCTCTTAGGCCAGAAAAAACCAGCATTTGTTGCAACTGGAACACAATCCTGTCCTAAGTTATCATAAATCACTGAAACACCAACCTTATATGGTTTTTTAACACCTGGCTTAACTCGAGTACCCTGCGGAAAAACTACTAATTGACCTCCGATTTCCCTTCGGCTTTCCAAATCCTTTATCATTTGAACGATTGCTCGGCCTCGCTTTCCTCTGCTTACGGCTATACATCCGAGCCTATAGGCATATTGCCCAATAATAGGAATATACAACAACTCTCTTTTCATTATAAACCATCCATTAGGGATAACACTATAGATCATTATTATATCCAAGAAAGACTGATGTTTAGATGCTATTAAAACTTCCGAGGTGGGTACTTTTCCACGAATCTCAGTCTTAAGGTTTATTATCCAGCCAGCAGACCAAATCACATAAGTTGTGAAAATTTTTACCGCAGCTAGGGCACCTTTCCTGCTAACAACCATCCAAGGCAAAAAGAACAAAGCACATAATATTAACGCAATGTACATTTGGATATTAAAAACCAAAGACCGTAACAATTGTATAAAGTACTTAATCTTTTCTGGGAGCATTTTACCCTCTTATTTATATTTTAACTTAATAATTTTAATTTATTAGATATTAAATTATCTCAGTATGCTATATTGTATAATATTAAGTGAAAATAGCTTAAAAATTAACTTAATATAATTTAAGCTTTTCTGAACATTCTTAGTAAATACCTTATTCAAAAAAGATATGATAAAAAAGTTTAACGAAAATAAAGAAACTAAATCTAACAGTCCGAATAAAGCAAGTCAAAAAGCGCTTAAAATTATTCGGAACGAAGTGAAATATGAGACGCTCTTAAGAGCGAAAGAGTCAGTAACTAAACCAAACCTAAAACCAAGCACCTCTAAAAAACGAGAAGACCCACAACCGACGAATAAAGATCCTCATGAGGTAGAAAATCTTGGTCCCTTGGGGACTTCCATTATCACACTTGTGATTCTTGGTTTTATTCTAAAAGTTATTCACTCAAATACGGACTATCTTATTGGTAAGATCCCAATTGCTGAGGGACTATTGTTAAAATATAAGTATTTTATTTCAAACAATATTGCCAAGATACTAGATAGTAAGCTTATAGAAAAACTCACCCATTTCTTAAATTGATTTCAGTAATATGAGTACAAAAGTTATACAGATATATAAAAATGATAAATATTTACAGCCAGGTTGGAATTATATCTCTATTGATTATTTCATCTATTGGAGGTCTTTTTCGTATAGTAAAAAATTGATTTCCTTTTACCAAAACTTCTGGAACAAGTGGACGAGTATTATACTCGGAAGCCATCACAGCCGCATACGCGCCAGCACTCATAATCGCCACTAAATCTCCAGCTTCCATTTCGCTTAATGTTCGTTGGCTAGCAAATATATCACCAGTTTCACAAACGGGACCGACTACATCATACTGACGTACATCTAGTCTATCCCTATGCTCTAGTATGGGGATTATCTCATGGTATGCTTGATACATCGTCGGCCTTACTAAATCATTCATGGCACTATCAAGAATCAAAAATTCTCGGTCTAAACCAAATTTTTTATATATTACCTCACTAACTAGAATCCCTGCATTACCAACTATAAACCTACCTGGTTCAATTTGGATTTCACAACCCAAAGAGCCTACAGTTTCTTTTATAATAGAACCATACTCACTTAATGACGGCTGCCTCTCATTGGCTCTTTTGTATGGGATTCCAAGACCTCCACCGAGATCTAACCTCTCAATTTTATGACCATCTTCTATCAGCTCTTTGGCCAGCTCGGCTATTTTATTATATGCTAGTCGAAATGGAGAAAGGTCCATTAATTGGCTCCCTATATGAACATCAATTCCGACAACTTTTATGCCTTCTAATTTGGAAGCTGTTCTATATACGTCTCGAGCCCAAGCTAATGGAATACCAAACTTATCTTCTTTCTTTCCAGTAGAAATTTTTTCATGCGTCTTTGCATCTATATCTGGATTAACCCTTAAAGTTATAGGAGCCAGCATATTTAGAGATATAGCGATATCATTTAATACTTTTAATTCTGCTTCTGACTCTACATTGAATTGCCGTATACCACCGATCAGAACCTCACTAATTTCGGTTTTACTTTTTCCAACTCCAGAAAAAACAATAAGTTCACCGGGTACGCCTGCTGCTTTAGCTCGTAAATATTCTCCACGAGAAACAACATCCATCCCAGCACCTAGACCAGCTAATAACTTTAAAATAGCCACATTAGAATTCGCTTTAACGGAGTAGAAAATTAGGTTATTTATCCCCTCAAGAGATTCTTTTAGATCTAAATAGTTTTTTACAATTGAGTTTGTAGAGTAAATATAAACTGGTGTACTAATAGACTTAGATATAGTTGATACCGGAACATCCTCTGCGAAAAGTTCGCCTTGTTTATAACTGAATTGATCCATAATTTTTATTTTATCCGACTTTAATTAAATTAATAAAAAGTATACTCTTTATAATGTGTCAAAACTAGTAACAAGTGTTAGAAATAAAAAATAGTACAAAGAATCGTTTTTAATTATTAAATATAATATAACTCTAGAACTTAGTGTAAAAAAGGTCCGGTAGAATGGGAACTGTAGAACGAGAGAGTATGGATTATGATGTCGTTATTGTTGGCGCTGGGCCAGCTGGTCTAAGTGCTGCGATAAGATTGAAACAATTGAATCCTGACCTGAACGTAGTAATCTTAGAAAAAGGCTCGGAAGTAGGTGCTCATATCCTTTCGGGAGCCGTTCTAGACCCTATAGGCCTGAACAAACTAATACCTAATTGGAAAGAATTAGATCTCCCTATCAAGGTCAATGTCAGAAAAGATAATTTTTATATGCTTGGTGCTGCAGGAAAAGTAAAAATTCCGAACTTTTTTTTACCACCCCTGATGAGCAACCACGGCAACTACATAGTTTCGATGGCAAACGTATGTCGCTGGCTTTCAGAATACGCTGAATCTCTTGGTGTAGAAATATTTCCTGGAATGGCTTGTTCCGATTTAGTTTATGACGCAAATGACGCGTTAGTCGGCGTAAGTAGCAGGCGAATTTGGAGTCAACAAGGATGGTTCAAAATCTGAGGGTTATGAACCAGGTCTTGAATTGCATGGTAAGTATATTTTCCTTTCAGAGGGAGTCAGGGGTTCTCTTTCAAAAAGAGTAATCGAGAAGTTTAATTTAGATAAGGATTCGCAACCTCAAAAATATGGTCTTGGAATGAAAGAGATTTGGGATATTGATCCAGAAAAACATCAAGAGGGCACAGTCACACATACCATGGGGTGGCCACTAGGTAAAAATGCAGGTGGAGGCTCTTTCATTTACCATATAAACAATAACCAAATCTATATTGGATTCGTAGTCCATTTAAACTATCAAAACCCATATTTATTTCCCTATATGGAGTTCCAAAGCTTTAAACATCACCCAATGATCAAAGATCTTCTAGCTGGGGGTAAACGTGTTGCCTATGGTGCCAGGGCGATAACGGAAGGCGGCTGGCAATCCTTACCTAAATTAGTATTCCCAGGTGGAGTATTATTGGGTTGTTCTGCAGGTATGGTTAATGTCCCTAGAATAAAGGGAAATCATAACGCTATGCTTTCCGGAATAGCCGCTGCGGAAGCAGCTGCAGACGCAATTAAGCAAGGAAGATCTCGAGACAACCTTATCTCCTATGAAGAAGAAATACGCACAGGTTTAGTCGCTAAAGACCTCAAACGTGTTAGAAACGTTAAACCCCTGTGGTCCAAATTTGGGTTACTTACCTCTTTACTAATGGGGGGGTTGGATATGTGGACCAACAATCTATTTGGCTTTTCGTTAATTGGAACTCTTAAACATAAGAAAAATGACGCTGATTCCACTGGAAAAGCTAAAGATCACAAGAAAATCCAATATAAAAAACCTGATGGGGTATTATCGTTTGATCGATTAACGAATGTAAGTTTTGCTATGACTAATCATGAAGAAACCCAACCAGTTCACTTAAAGTTAAAGGACCCTGAAATCCCAGTAAAAGTAAACTTGCCAATTTTTGCAGGTTTATCGGAAAGGTACTGTCCTGCCGGGGTATATGAATATGTTGTTGATTCTGATGAAAATACCCAGTTTGTAATAAACTTCCAAAATTGCGTTCACTGTAAAACCTGTGATATCAAGGATCCAAGTCAAAATATAACATGGACTACACCTCAAGGGGGTGATGGACCAAACTATCCGAACATGTAGTGAAAAAAGGTTTATTTAGAAAATGGACAAAACTTTAACTTAGAATTATGCGTAATATGCCATGCTCACTATTAGACCCATTAAAATGAAACGATACTATTGTTTTAAGATCCTATTTTTGATTGGGCTTTTCTGTACTCAAGCCTGTGCCGAAGAGAAAGAGTTTGGGCTTGTTGGACCATATCTTTCAGCAAAATATGCTATTTCTCAGTCTAATTTTGATACAGCATCCAAATTTTATGAAAAAATTTTAAATAAGGATCCAACCAACCTGATTCTACTAAATGAAGCTCTAATGTCCGCGGTAGGCGAAGGTGACTTTAAAAGTGCACAGAAGATTTCTAAACACTACACTCTCATGGGCGGTAAAAGTAATGTATCTGATTTTGTACAGGATGCAATTATGATCATGAATAGTGATTATAAGGCGATTATTGTTAAAATTAGTGATAATAAAAACAATAATGCGTTGACAAGTAGATTAGTCAAAGCTTGGGCTCTACTTGGAAATGGTGAGATGTCTAAAGCTAAAGAAGAATTCAATAATATCGCACAAAACACAAATTATAAAAATCAAGCTCGGTATCATGAAGCTCTGGCAGTTGCTATGGTTGGTGACTTTGAAGAAGCAGACGACATTCTCTCCGGAAGGAAATACGGTGACATACAGTTAAATAATCGCGGAATCCGGACCTATGCACAAATTTTGATTCAAGTAGACAAAGAGAAATTAGCACTAAGTCTGATAAACGAAGTTCTTTCAAAAAGTCCACACCAGAATTTTATTCTCAATAATCTGAGAGAAAAAATTAAAAAGGGTTTAGCGATCGATTACGATCTTATCATAAACCCCAGGCAAGGTATTGCAGAAGTATATTTTGGTATAGTTGAGTTGATTAAAAATAGGGTTGATCCAAGCGAAGTCCTAATGCTCAGCCGATTAGCTGAATTTTTATGGCCTGAAAACTCCAATACAAGTATTCAAGTAGCATCCCTTTTGGAAGACTTAAAACAATATGAACTTGCTCTTATTTCTTACTCATCCATCCCCCAAAGTAATCCTAATTATCTATTGGCAGAGCTAGGTCGAGCAAACACACTTTCTTTACTTGAAAAACATCATGCTTCAATTGAGGTATTAAAATCTCTAGCAAAAAGCCATCCAAGTTACATGGTTGTTCATTCTTCACTCGGAGACGCATATAGACAAGTTGAACGCGATAACGACGCCATACTAGCGTATGGTAATGCAATAGATCTATCTAATAAATTAGGAAGACCTAGGTGGGAAATTTATTTTTATCGCGGAATGATCTTTGAAAAGCGGAAGAACTTTATTAGAATGGAGCAAGATTTTCAAAAGGCACTTAAACTCTCTCCTAAACAACCAGATGTCTTGAACTTTTTAGGTTACTCCCTAGTTGAACAACGAAAAAGATTACCGGAGGCATTAGACATGATTACGTTAGCGGCCGAAGAAAGACCTCAAAGTGGTTATATAATCGATAGTTTGGGTTGGATATACTTTAGATTGGGAGATTATCAAGCTGCCGTAGAGCCCATGGAAAAGGCCGTCAAACTGCAGCCTACAGATCCCATTATAAATGATCATTTAGGCGATGTTTATTGGATGGTTGGCCGTATTAGAGAGGCCAACTTTCAATGGAAAAGAGCCTTATCTTTTTCTCCCAGTAAAAAGGAGGCAGAACGAATCAAGCGAAAACTTAAACTAGGTCTAGATGAAGTTCTAGAAAATGAGAAATTACTTGATACAAAAACAGCAAACGAATAATTTTTTTTCTCCTGCAAAAGTTAACCTATCTTTACACGTGATTGGGCAACAACCAGACGGTTTGCACCTATTGGACAGTCTAATAACTTTTCCAGCGATAGGTGATAGCTTATCATTTTCAAATAGTGAAAAATTAAACCTGTCAATTATTGGGGTAACAGAGGAAAACCTACCTAGCACTCAAGAAAATCTCATTTTAAAATCAGCAAAATTATTTAACAAAGACTACGTACGCAAAATTTTACTAACTAAAGAACTACCAATTTCGAGTGGTATTGGAGGCGGTTCAGCGAATGCTGCAACTACAATAAGAGATGCACGTTCTCTCGGGCTTGATATTTCTTTACGCGCCATTTTGGATCTTGGTTCTGATGTGCTCGCCTGCTTAAAAAGTCAGCCCTTGAGAATGACAGGTGTAGGCGATAAGCTTCAGATGATAAGTATTTGGCCAGAAACAGGGTTTATCGTTTTAGTAAATGCCCGTGTTCCACTAGAAACTACTAAGGTTTTCAGCGCTTTAAAACAAAAAAATAATCAACCTATGCCAGAATTTCTACCAGATTTCTGTAACTTCAGAACATTAGTAGACTTTATTATTGAAAACCGGAATGATCTTGAGGAAACTGCAATAAAATTAGAACCTACAATATTTGAAGTTCTGACAGAGCTTAAAAAAGACAAAAAATGTTTAATTTCAAGGATGTCAGGCTCGGGCGCTACGTGTTTCGGTTTGTTTGAATTTGCTGAAGACGCTTCAGAAGCCGAGCATAGGTTGAGAACAGATTTTCCTAAATGGTGGGTGGCCTCATCAAAACTTTCAATCTGCAAAAGTAAACTTGAACCACTTATTTAATCCTTAGTACTACATAGTCAGCTAATTCAATAAGTATCTTCTTAAGGCCGCTATTAGGTAGAATAGATAGAGTTTCTTTTGCTTTCTGAGATAAATTTATCGCGGTTTTTTTTGCATAATCTATCGAGCAGGTGCCATTTAGAATTCTCAATGCCTCACCGAAAGCATTTTTATCTTGTTCACCATCTTCAAGCGTTCTTCTCCAAAATTTAAGCTCGCGCTCATTTGCTCTAGAAATAGCATGAATAATCGGTAAAGTCAGTTTACGTTCTCGAAAATCATCTCCAACTTTTTTTCCAACTTGTTCCTCATTTCCAACAAAATCTAAGATATCATCTGCTATCTGAAAACTTGTACCCAACGCATCGCCATATTCATACAGAGATGCTCTTATTTTTGGATCTGCATCAGCAAGCATCGCCCCCACCTCCAGAGAAGCCGCAAATAATGCCGCTGTTTTTCCTTTTACAATTTTGTAATAAACGTCTTCGGTGGTAGCTATATTTTCTGCTGCCGTTAACTGTAATACTTCTCCTTCAGCAATTTTTGCTGATGCGTCTGATAGTATTTCTAATATATCTAGCCGACCAACCTCTGTCATTAGCTGAAAAGATCTGGCAAACAAATAATCTCCAACCAATATACTAGAAGAGTTATCCCAGAGAATATTCACAGATGACTTACCTCTTCGCTTATCACTTTCATCTACAACGTCGTCGTGGAGTAGCGTGGCAGTATGAATAAATTCTACAGTAGCAGCCAGTTTGATTATTTGACTTCCCTTATATCCACATAATCGAGCCGAAGCTAGCGTCAGCAAGGGACGTAACCTCTTTCCACCTGAGCTAATTAAATGTGAAGAGATATCACTGATTAGCGGTGCATGCTCGGACTTCATTCGAAATTGAATTAAATCAGAAACCTTATCTAATTCATCAGCTAAATGCGTACGCAACTTATCGTAAGGTTTAATTACTTTATCTAACATAGCTTCATTTTCTCTTATCTTTATACTCGACAATAGCAGCCAAGTATAATTATTCTATATTTATGCAAAAGACTATCAAAAATAGTGACACTATTTGGTTCACATTACCAAAGCGTTCTACAACACCAGATTACGTCAATACCTTAAAGCCGGAGTTTCATATCAGTAATTTCAAAATAAACAAATCAACAATTTTAAAGAGATTGCCAATATCAAACTAAAAAATATTAACAAACAGAAATATTTTATTAAAATGAATCTTTTTTCAGAATCTCAAATTACCAAAGATTTGTTCTTGAATGGTAACCTTGTTATTTATCAACCAATAAAAGGGTATCGAGCCGCTACTGATCCTGTTTTACTAGCAGCCGCCTGTCCAGCAATAGAAGGCCAACATATTTTAGAGCTTGGATGCGGAGTTGGAACTGCCTCGTTCTGCTTATACCATCGAGTAAAAGTGAATTTGACTGGGATCGAAATTCAAAAGGAGTATGGATATCTAGCGATAAAAAATGGGCTTGCTAACAAAATACCTCTGAAAATTGAAATATGTGATCTGTTAAAGTTACCTAAAGAAATTAGAAATAAAAGCTTTGATCATTTAATAATGAACCCCCCCTATTACAAGAGAGGGACTCCTTCGATAGATAAGGGTAAGAATAAGTCAATGCGAATTTATAACCCTCTTTCAAATTGGATAGGGGAAGGCCTGAAACGCCTCAAGCCCAGGGGATGGCTAACGATCATAAATAAGACTGAGAACCTATCTGAAATTCTGATTTCTTTAGACAAGAAAGCTGGTGATATTCAAATAAAACCCCTCACATCTGGAACAGATGAGAGTGCGGATAGAGTAATAGTTCGAGCAAGGAAAGACTCAAAAAGTCCTACGAAACTTTACCCACCTTTAATAATTCATAACAGTAATGGGAAGTCTAAGACATATAGTAATTTAGCTGAAAATATTTTCAGATACGGTTCTCCACTGACTTTTTAATAACCAAACTATTTTTTAAGGCCTTTCGAGACACATTGCTACACCCATACCTCCCCCTATACACAAAGTAGCTAAACCCTTTTTTAAATTACGGCGTTTTAACTCATAAAGTAATGTTGTTAAAATTCTACACCCTGAAGCACCTATCGGATGCCCGATAGCGATGGCACCCCCGTTTACGTTCACTTTACTTGGGTCCCAACCCATCTCTTTGTTTACTGCACAAGCTTGAGCGGCGAACGCCTCATTTGCTTCTATTAAATCCAAATCATCGACTTTCCATCCAGCTTTATCTAAAGCAATTCTTGATGCAAAAACTGGTCCAACACCCATAATTTTTGGATCAAGACCAGCAGTTGAATACGAAACTATTCGGGCCAGTGGTTCAATACCTTGTTTTTCAGCCTCATCCGAATTCATTAATAAAACCGCAGCAGCGCCATCATTTAGACCAGATGCATTGGCGGCAGTCACAGTTCCTTCTTTGACAAATGCAGGCTTGAGTTTACTCATGGCATCCATCGTAACTCCATGTCGAATATATTCATCCTTATCTACTAAGATATCACCTTTACGTGTATTGATCGTGTAAGGTGTTATCTCTTCAATAAACTTTCCAGACTTTTGAGCGTCTTCCGCCTTATTTTGAGAACTCACTGCAAATTGATCTTGGTCATCACGAGTTATCTGCCACTTTTCTGCTACATTCTCTGCTGTTTGCCCCATATGATAATTATTAAAAGCGTCCCAAAGACCGTCTTTAACCATTGAATCAGTATAGGTCATGTCACCCATTTTCTGCCCTGGTCGCATAAAAGCCACGTGAGGCGACAAACTCATACTTTCTTGACCACCAGCGGCGACAATTTTTGCGTCACCTAACTGGATGTGTTGAGCTGCAACTGATACGGCTCTAAGCCCTGAACCACATACTTGATTTATCCCCCAAGCAGAACTCTCCTTTGGAAAACCGGCCATTATGTGCGCTTGCCTTGCTGGGTTCTGTCCCTGACCTGAAGTCAGGACTTGTCCCAGAATTGTTTCAGAGATTTCTTCTTTATTAATACCAGATCTCGCTACGATGTCCTCTAAAACAGCCCGACCCAATTCATGAGCTGCGATTTTAGAAAATGATCCCATAAAACTACCAACAGCTGTCCTAGCCGCAGATGCAATTACAACATTTGTCATATTATCACTCCAAAAATAAAAAAATAACTAATCGTTTTTCAATTATATCATATCACCGCTGACGTTAACTAATTTGTTATAAGCGAGATTGGCTGGAACGGTAGGACTCGAACCTACAATCACCTGTACCAAAAACAGGGGCATTACCATTATGCTACGTTCCAGCATTTAGAATTGATTTAATTGTCTAGATTAATATCTGCAAGTACAAAAATGCTAATTGTCTATTAATTAACTCCAGGTTAGTTAAGTTTATGGAATCAGACATAGTTATCTTAGGTGCTGGAGCTGCTGGAATCATGTGTGCGATAGAAGCTGGGAAACGCAATAGAAAAGTGATTCTACTTGATCACTCCAGAAAAATGGGTGAAAAAATCCGTATTTCAGGAGGAGGGCGTTGTAATTTTACAAACCGCAATGTTTCGGCCAGTAACTTTATTTCACAAAATCCACATTTTTGTATTTCAGCACTTAAAAGATACACCCCACAAGACTTCATCCAAATGATCTATCAATATGATATTAAATGGCACGAAAAATCACTGGGCCAGTTATTTTGTGATAACTCATCTAGGGATATTCTAAACATGCTATCAGAAGAGTTAAAAAAGGCTAATGTTAAATTATTTTTAGACTGCAAGATAACTGAAGTTAAGAAAATAAATAAAAAATTCAGAATTTTAACATCTTACCAAAATATTTCATCTGATAGCCTTGTAATCGCTACTGGAGGAAAGTCTATTCCCAAAATGGGTGCATCTGCATTCGGGTATCAAGTGGCTGAGTCTTTTGGGCATTCAGTCGTACCTACAAAGCCAGCTCTTGTACCACTAACGTTTGGAGCCAAAGATCTAGCAGAAATCTCTTCCATGTCTGGTATTTCTGTTCGCTCAAAAGTATCCTGTAATAGTATTTCTTTCAAAGAAGGCTTACTATTTACACACCGAGGTTTATCTGGCCCCTCAATTTTGCAGATCTCCTCTTACTGGGATGAAGGCGATACAATTTATGTTGACCTTCTGACTCAACAAAAAATAATAAACTCACTTATGACGCTTCGCTCAAAAAAAGGTTCTCTGTCAATAAAAAATAGTCTTGCTCGATTTATGCCTTCAAAAATCTCAGAAATGATTGTCAAAAATTATAATTTAAGAGGTAATCTCGCTGATCAAAATAATTTAGAACTAAAAAATATTAGTGATGCAGTCCATAACTGGTCGATAAAACCGATAGGTTCAGAGGGTTATCGAACAGCAGAAGTAACATTGGGTGGCATTGATACAAATGAATTGAATTCTAAAACTATGGAGTCAAAAAAAATGGAAAAATTATATTTTATTGGAGAAGTCGTTGACGTTACTGGGTGGTTAGGTGGTTATAATTTTCAATGGGCTTGGTCTTCTGGATGGGTTGCGGGTCAAGTAGTCTAAATTCTACATGGATCATTCTTGGCCAAACGATCAAATTCTACCAAACTACCTATTAATTTAGACATTTCATTTAATGGGATCATATTTGGTCCATCAGATGGGGCCCTGTCCGGTTCCTCATGAGTTTCTATAAATAGGCCAGCTATACCCAAGGACACTGCCGCACGTGCCATGATAGGCGCAAATTCACGCTGCCCTCCCGAAGATGTTCCTTCTCCCCCAGGCTGTTGCACAGAGTGTGTAGCATCCATAATAACAGGATAACAACTTTTAGCCATTATAGGTAGACTTCTAAAATCTGTTACTAATGTGTTATATCCAAATGATGATCCGCGTTCTGTTAATAAAATTCTATCGCTACCAGAAGATTCTACTTTTCCTAAAACATTCTTCATATCCCATGGAGATAAAAACTGACCCTTCTTAATATTTATGACAGCATTGGTGCTTCCAGCTGCAATAAGAAGATCTGTTTGCCTACAAAGAAATGCTGGGATCTGAATAACGTCAACTATATCGCAAGCAATTTTACATTGGTTTACATCATGGATATCTGTTAAAGTAGGACATCCAATTTCTTTTTTTACAGTCTCTAAAATAGACAAACCTTTATCTAACCCGAGTCCCCTCTCACCACTGATTGATGTACGATTTGCTTTGTCAAAAGAACCCTTGAAGATATAGTCAACACCAGCCCTTTTACAAACGTCTGCCATGAAACTCGCTATCATTAGAGAGTGTTCCAAACTCTCTAGTTGGCAAGGGCCCGCTATTATTGTTATCGGCAAATCATTACACAATTTTAGGTTATCGATCTGTACAGTTTTCATTATTCATTATCACCTAGGGCTCATTAATTATTATAATATTCACCGTCTAACATACTTAAGTTATAAACTAAATAATCATTGGTCATTAAAATAAGAAACCTGAACAACTCCAACAAAATTAATAAGAATTATATATTTAGTATGTTTTTTCCCTAATATGATCACTTTTAGCACCATATAGAGAAGATCCAAGCACTTGCTAATTTATGAGTTAACCAATATTGGTATAATTCATGGTATTAGAGCCTTTAGCACAAAAAAATCTTTGGATTAAACTTTTAATTTGAATAGCGTGGTGAAAAAATCTTGAAAAAACTTGGAGCATTTGTCCTATTATTTGTTCTCTGGGTACTGTTATCTGGAATTTTTGATCCTTTATTATTCTTTTTTGGGTCTATATCAGCTGTTATGGTGATTATAATTACCCAACGAATGAATAAGACCGATAATTATCCTCTAGCTGTAAAATTTAATACTGTGGAAGTTATCGCATATTTCTTTTGGCTGATATTAGAAATAGTTAAAGCGAACCTACAAGTTGTAAAGATTATTATAACTAATAGAAAATTTAATAATCAAAAAGTTTTTAAAGTTAAGAGTACCCAATTCACGGATGTAGCGCAGGTCCTTTTTGCAAACTCTATAACCTTGACACCTGGTACAATTACAATCGAGACTGAAAAAGATCACTTATTAGTTCATGCACTGGATTACTCGAAAGAGCAGCTAGAATCCTTAAAAATTATGGACAAAAAAGTAACTAAGCTTGAAGAAAAAAGCGTATTGTAATGTTTATAGTCGCTACTCTATCTCTTTTTGTTAGTATGGTTTTAGTAATAATCAGACTCTTTGTTGGTCCTTCAATCTATGACAAAGTTTTAGCCGTTAATTCCTTTGGAACATTAACGGTTTTACTTATCTGTGTTCTAGGCTTTTTATCAGGAAGACCAGATTTTCTAGATATCGGCTTACTGTACGCACTAATAAATTTTATTGGGACAATAGCTATCCTCAAATTCTTTAAATATCGTCTTATTGGAGATCCCCCAAGAGATATTAATGAGGGACCTGATTAATGCAAGCTTTAGAGCTTTTAATAAATATTTTTAGTTGGATGGCCATAATATCGGGGTCTGTTTTTATAATTACTGGTGCTTATGGAGCTTATAAAGCGCCTGGATTCTGGATAAGATTACAATCTGTGTCGTTAATAGAATCATTGGGTGCATTTCTAATGTTAATAGGGTTAGGGTTACAAAGCGGTTTTACATTTGTAACTGTAAAAATAGTGATAATTGGTATTTTTTTATTTATTACTGGTCCCACTTCCACTCACGCATTAGCAAATGCAGCATTCTCATCTGGTGTTCGACCAGAACAAAAACTAGAATCTGATTAACAATATAATGAGGTATTAAATCGAACTTTTTGTTACTATAGCAATCTTTGTTTTACTTGTCTTAACGGCTTTTGCAGTTGTTAGAACTCATGGATTATTTGCGACGGTAATGCTTTCTGGTGTTTTTAGTCTACTCTCTGCTCTATTATTTATTATTATGGATGCAGTAGATGTCGCCTTCACAGAGGCCGCTGTTGGTGCGGGTATCTCAACTGTTCTAATGCTCTCAACATTAACTTTAACATCAAGGCACGAAAAGAAACCTACTCGCTCTAACATTCTTCCTCTAATCATTGTTATAATTACAGGGACTGTCTTATTCTATGGAACATTGGATATGCCAAATTTTGGCTCAAAAATTTCTCCAAGCCAAACTCACGTGGCAAAACAATATATTGATAGAACGCCAAATGAGATTCATATCCCAAATATTGTAACCGCTGTTCTTGCAAGTTACCGTGGGTACGACACACTTGGAGAAACTGCTGTTATTTTTACCGCCGGTATAGGTATTTTGTTAATTCTTGGTCGACTTGGTCGACGAGAAAAACCACCGAAAACAAAAAGAAAAAGAGGGTTATCTTGAAACATCATCTCATTCTTCGTGTAGTCACAAAACTATTAGTTGGTATGATAATGTTGTTTGGGTTTTACGTACAGTTTCATGGTGATTACTCTCCTGGGGGAGGTTTCCAAGCAGGAATAATAATGGCGGCAGCGATTATAATTTATGGAATCGTATTTGATATAAATCATGCCAAAAGGGTTCTACCACCTTGGTTTATTCATAAAATGTTAGCCTTTGGTGTTCTACTCTATGCCTTCACCGGAGTAATCAGCTTCTTTCGAGGGTTTAATTTCTTAGATTATAACGCTTTAAGCCCGCACTACCCTAGTCATGGTCAACATTATGGTATTATTGCTGTAGAGCTAGGAGTAGGGATTACTGTAACCGGCGTAATGATAGCCGTTTATTACGCCTTTGGTTCGCGTTCATCAGAAATTAGTGATGAGGATTGGTAATGCTTAGTTGGAGTTTTATTTTAGGACACTTAAATTATTGGTTATTTATAGTACTGATGATGACAGGACTCTACATCATTATAGCCAAGGGTAATTTAGTAAAAAAAATTGTGGGACTAAACATATTTCAGGTATCTGTTTTTATGTTCTACATATCAATCGGAAAAATCACTGGAGGAACTGCGCCTATCTTCCCTGTCGACATGAATATAGACCCCAAAGTCATTTACTCAAATCCACTACCACATGTTTTAATTCTTACAGCAATTGTAGTCGGTATCTCAACGACTGCTTTAGCACTCGCTCTAATTGTTCGTATACGAGAAACCTACGGGACCATCGAAGAAGATGAAATACTTGTAATTGATAGGGAATTGATCTCAAAACTGGTATTGAAAGAAGCAGAAAACAGCTCTGAGAAACCCCTATGATTTCTCATATGCTCCAATATGATTACTTTGGGTTAATTAAACATTTACCAATATTGCAAGTTCTTCTTCCGTTTATAGCAGCACCACTTATAGTTTTTATTGGGAGAAGAAATATTTCTTTTTGGCTAACTTTTTTAGCAAGTATTCTATCACTAATGATTTCTAGTACACTTCTAGTCACAGTACAGTCTGATGGTATTATATCTTATCACATTGGTGGATGGGCTCCTCCAATCGGGATAGAGTATCGTATCGATCATCTAAGTGCTTTTGTTTTAATCTTAATATCTTTAGTCAGTACGCTGGTACTACCATATATACGTTCAAGTATACTTTATGAAATCCCAAAGGATAGTCACACACTATTCTATGCTGCGTACCTCCTATGTCTTACTGGTTTGCTTGGTGTCGTTGCCACTGGAGATGCATTTAATGTATTTGTTTTTTTAGAAATATCGTCTCTCTCTTCATATGTATTGGTTTCACTGGGTTCATATAGGGATAGGCGTGCATTCACTGCTGCATTTGAATACTTAATTATGGGCACGATTGGTGCAACTTTCTTTGTTATTGGTATTGGGTTGCTTTATATGGAAACTGGGACGTTAAACTTAGTTGACATGTCAGATATTTTAGAAAGTCAATCAACTTCGAGAACTGTCAGGTCAGCATTTGCTTTTATTGTCGTTGGAATAGGTTTAAAATTAGCAATTTATCCCATCCATCTTTGGCTTCCAAGGGCTTATACTTTTGCACCTTCAGCGGTAAGTGCTTTTCTAGCAGCAACCGCCACTAAGGTCGCTGTGTACATGCTAATTCGATTTATGTTTACTGTTTTTAAGCCAAGTTTTCTATCAGAAATGAACGTACTGGAGTTCTTTCTATTACCGTTAGCAATCCTTGCTATGATCATTACATCAATTATAGCTATATTTCAAAAAGACCTAAAAAGCCTTTTGGCATACTCAAGTGTAGCACAAATAGGTTATATATTATTGGGGTTAACTCTGCTTTCAGAGAAAGGGCTCACCGCCTCGATCATTCATCTTTTCAATCACGGGATTACAAAGTTGACATTATTTATGATAGCGGGTGCATATGTGGTAAGAAGAGGTGGATCACTTTTAAAACATCTGGAAGGCGCTGCTGGAGCGATGCCATGGACAAGTGCAGCTGCTGTGATTGGCTTTCTCAGTTTAATTGGAGTGCCTGGTACTGCTGGTTTTATAAGTAAATGGCTATTAGTAGAAGCCTCGTTAGAAAAAGGCCTTTGGCTGATTGCTATTTTAATTATTCTTTCATCACTATTGGCAGTAATTTATTGTTGGAAAATCATTGAAACAATATACTTTAAAGATAACTTAATCCCTTTAAAAGATGGGGAAATACCAAAATCAATGTTAATACCGATATGGGTTTCTGCTATCACTTGTATATATTTTGGCCTTAATACAGATATAACCATATCCATTGCTGAGATAGCAGCGCAAACTCTCCAACCCAATTACGTAAATAACAACTAGGGGAAATTTTTTAACAGTGGAAGCTTACTTATTCATAACCCTGAGTATGGTGATACCATTTTCGGTTTCAATTCTTAATCTAGTTATGAGAAAAAACGCTAATTCAAGAGATTTTGCAACATTTATTGGATCTATATTGACATTCTTGTGTGTCCTAAAAATCTTTCTAGATGTAGGAAATACCATAACAAAGGAAATAGTTTTACTATCGATATTGCCTAATTTAAAAATAGCTTTTCATATTGAACCTTTGGGGTTGATTTTTGCATTATTAGCCTCAGGGTTATGGGTTTTTACTCATGTTTACGCTATAGGTTATATGAGAAAAAATAACGAAAAAAACCATTCACGTTTTTTTGCCTGTTTCTCTTTAGCAATCGGATGCGTTATTGGTATCGCCTTTTCGTCTAATATGTTTACTCTTTTCTTTTTTTATGAAGCTTTGACGTTAACAACATATCCCTTAGTCGCACATAAAGGTAGTAAAGACGCTATTAGGGGAGCCCGCACTTATTTTGGTATCTTAATAGGCACATCAATAGGGTTCCAGCTAACAGCTATAATATGGACTTTTTTAATGGCGGATACCCTAGATTTTTCTAGGGGTGGAATTTTAAATGGTCATATAGATGGCTTTTTAGCAATTATATTGATGTTCTTATATATTTTTGGCATCGGGAAAGCCGCAATAATGCCTTTTCACAGATGGCTTCCAGCTGCTATGGTTGCCCCAACACCTGTCTCAGCACTTCTTCACGCTGTTGCTGTAGTTAAGGCTGGTGTGTTTACGGTAGTAAAAGTAAGCATCTATATTTTTGGTTTAGATTTTTTACAAAATAGCGGAGCATCATATTGGATCATGTGGCTTGCGGCTTTTACAATTATAATTGCATCAGTTATCGCCTTGACAAAAGATAATCTGAAAGCCCGCCTCGCTTATTCAACCATCAGTCAGTTATCATACATTATTTTAGGAGCATCTCTTGCTACTTCAATAGGCATTTTGGGGGCTAGTACCCATATTGTTATGCATGCAATGGGGAAAATAACATTATTTATGTGCGCAGGTTCAATATATGTTGCCACCCAAAAAACCAATATAAGCGAAATGAAAGGGCTAGGCAGAGTTATGCCCATTACCTTTGGAGCATTTTTATTAGGGTCACTGTCAATTATTGGGTTACCTCCATTCGGAGGTTCTTGGAGTAAGTGGTTGTTATTGTCTGGTGCACTAGATTTTGATCAATGGTTTATGGTCATAATCCTAATAATGAGTTCTATTCTTAATGTAGCTTATTTAATGCCACTTATCGCAAAAGGCTTTTTTCTATCTGATAATAACCATTTAAATAATAGGTACTCAGAAAGTACTGTTTTTATATGGTTACCACCCGCTTTGACCGGCTTAGGCTGCATAATATTATTTTTCATAGCAGGACATATTGTAGAGTTTTTAAAACCAATAGTATTAGTGGAATAAAATAATGAGTGATAATAAAAATAAATCTGCTGAGTTTTCCTTTTTAGGGGGAATGATGAATAAACTAGACAACGGCAATAGTATGAAGGTTTCACTGATATTCTTAGCGATTGTTTGCCTAATACTTTTTATATGTGATTTCACTTATAAGAAATACGGGCATTACCATATTGAAGAATTACAGGGTTTCTATGGATTATGTGGATTTGTGATTTTTTCTTTTATAATTTTCAGTGTAAAATTCTTAAAATTACTAATTAATAGACCAGAAAATTTTTACTCATCAAAAGCGATTGATCACGAAACTTATCCCGAGAGCCAAATTGAAAAGGTGGATCATGACTCTAATTGAAGTATTTCCACCCTCCTTTTATTTTGTGCTTGGCGCCCTTATTTTATTAATTTTTCAAAATAAAAAAATACGCAATTTAATACTGCTTGTAACCCCTATCGTAGCCGTTTGGCATATTTTTTCTTTACCTTTAGGTGAATTATTAGAAGTTGACCTATTTGGTTTCCAACTCGAACTGATGCGGATTGACAAATTATCCAGAATTTTTGGCGTTATTTTTTGTTTAGCCGCTTTTCTGGGAAACCTATATGCCGCTCATCTTAAGGATACCATTCAACAGGTGGCTTCACTGCTTTACTCCGGAGCAGCCATAGGGGCAGTTTTTGCTGGTGATCTAATAACATTATTTATTTATTGGGAAGCTACAGCAATAGCCTCCGTATTCCTTATTTGGGCTCGAGGTACAGAGGGAGCCTATTATGCAGGAATGCGTTATCTTATCATACAAATAGGGTCGGGATTACTATTGCTTTGTGGCGTATTACTCGTATTTCGAGAAACCGGTTCGATAGAGTTTAATAAAATGACGCTAAACTCTATTGGCACTCTTCTAATCTTTTTATCATTTGGAGTTAAGTGTGCGTTCCCACTTCTGCACAACTGGCTTCAGGACAGTTATCCTGCTGCTACAGTAACCGGTACGGTAATTCTTTCAGCCTTTACTACAAAATTGGCAGTATACGCTTTAGCTAGAGGGTTTCCTGGTACCGAAATTTTGGTTTATATTGGAGTGATAATGACACTTTTCCCCATTTTCTTCGCAGAAATAGAAAATGATCTAAGAAGAGTTTTAGCTTATAGTTTAAATAACCAATTAGGCTTTATGGTAGTCGGTATTGGAATAGGAACGGAGCTTTCCCTAAATGGTACTGTTAGTCATGCGTTTGCTCATATACTGTATAAAGCGCTTCTTTTTATGGCAGTTGGGGCTGTCTTATTCCGTACCGGAACCTGTAAAGCCTCGGAGCTTGGTGGTATTTATAGAACCATGCCCCGTACAGCAATATTCTGTTTAATAGGAGCTGCATCTATATCAGCATTTCCATTATTTTCAGGGTTTGTAACAAAATCACTAATATTAGATGCTACTGCAAAAGAGCATTATACAGTAATTTGGGCTGCCCTTATTTTTGCATCTGCTGGAGTATTATCACATTCAGGTATTAAAATACCTTACTTCACTTTTTTTGGACAAGATAGCGGGTTACGCCCTAAAGAAGCTCCAGTACATATGCAAATAGCCATGGGCATTACGGCTATCCTTTGCATTTTGATCGGAATAATGCCTTCTATACTTTACCCATGGCTTCCTTACCCCGTAGAATTTATTCCTTATACAACTAATCATGTTATCTCACAGTTACAGCTGCTTTTCTTCGCGCTCTTGGCATTTACAGTTATAATGAAGTTGGGGCTACACCCCAAAGACAAGCGTTCAATAAACTTGGATACTGATTGGGTTTACCGTAAATTAATTCCAAGTGTGTCTAAACACATTTACGTTTTAATTAGCCCTCAGCTTAATAAAATAATTAATGGATTAGTTGTCTTCAAAAGTATTATAGTCAGGAATTTAGTAAAATATTATGGCCCAGGTGGTCATCTTTCAAAAATTTGGCCTACTGGAACTATGGTTTTGTGGGTAGCTATCCTTTTACTAGCTTCACTCAGCCTCAGTTTTATTACCTAAATCAGATCAATACCCCTTCACACGATCAACTTGATATAAAAAAGATTGGCCGGCTTCTCCTCGTATAATGTTTTCTACAATAACTTTGCAGGATGTATTAGCCCTAGTAACGGAAGCTATATGTGGAGTTACGGTTACTTTATCATTTTTCCAATAAGGGTGGCTTTTAGGTAGAGGTTCCTCTCTAAAAACATCTAAGGTAGCATGACAGATATGTCCTACTTCTATAGATGCTAATAATGCTAAATCATCAATTAAATGTCCACGACCTGAGTTAATAATTATAGAACCACGCGGCATTTTTTTTAACGTATTAGAGTTTATTATACTATCTGTCTCATTTGTTAACGGTAGCAGTAATACCAAAATCTCAGCAAAACTTAATGCCTTGTATAATCCATCACCACCAGAATATGTCTCAATATTTTTTAGATTATTTTTTTTCCTTCGACTCCACCCATGAACTTTAAAATTCAAATTAGCCAATGCATTTGCACAAGCTAAGCCTAAAGCACCGAGACCAAGTATTGTTACGCTTCTCTCGCTGGCTAAAGGCGGATATTTCTGACTTTGCCAGCGTCCATCTTGACTTTTCAGATATCCATCAAGATCCAGATGATGTCGTAAGACATGCCCCGTTACCCATTCTACCATTCCTTGAGTAAGACCAATATCGACCATTCTGCATAACGGAGCGTTTATAGTTAGGTTTCCAGTTATATTTTCGACGCCAGCCCAAAGGCTTAATATTGCCTTAAGAGACTTAAATCTACTAAAATCTGTTAATCCGCAACTTGGTGCATAGACAATATACTCAGCATCAACATCATTGATATCAGTTGTTAATTGATAAATAAGATTTGAGGCATTAAGCGTTTTTTTTAATACCTCTCCATACTTTTCCCAATCCTTCGCACTGGCTGCAAATAATATTCTCACCATTTTATCTTTTACCTCATTTTATGAATATGAGCGCTTTGCATTAAGCCAAATGCTCCCAGAAGTACTAACATTGAAGAACCACCATAGCTGATTAGGGGTAATGGTACACCAACTATTGGAGCGAATCCCATGACCATAGCCATATTTGGTGCGAAGTATAAAAAGAATATTAAGCCTACACCCATGGAGATTAGTGACGAAAAACGATCAGAGTTATTCATAGCTGAAATCATACAAAAAATAACTACTAAGCAATACATACCTAGAACAGAAACTCCACCAATAAAACCAAACTCTTCGGCTAGAGTTGTAAATATGAAGTCTGTATGCTTTTCAGGTAGAAAGTTTAGTTGTGATTGGGTTCCTTGCATAAAACCCCTTCCATTTAGTCCACCAGATCCCAGAGCAATCTTGGATTGTGCTATATGATATCCAGTCCCCATCGGGTCATTGGAGGGATTTAGAAAAGTATCTATGCGGTGGTATTGATATTCCCTTAATAACGACCAATCTGTTTCACGGGATTTTAATATAGCTGCTATGAAACCAGAAAAAGATATTACTATTCCAGCAAAGTAACCCCAATGAACACCAGCCAAAAACATTAACCCCCCTCCACCAGAAAGAACTAATAAAGCCGTTCCCAAATCAGGTTGGTTTATTATCAGAGATACTGGTAATAGAATAATTAATATCGGTATTAGTACCCAAACTGGCCTTGAAACCTTAGTTATGCCTAACCAATCATAATATGCTGCTAAGAAAACGACAGTTGTAACTTTAGTTAATTCGGAAGGCTGCAGACGTATAAAACCCAAATCCAGCCACCTTTGTGCACCCATTCCAGATACCCCAGAAAATTCTACTGATATCAATAATATTACACTAGTTAAATACATCAAAGCAGCAACATTTTTCCAAAACCAGATTGGACACATAGCAATAATTAATAAGGCGACCATGCCTACAAAAAAACGTTTTAACTGTGGCTCCAACCACGGTGTCAATGAACCACCAGCCACAGAGTAAAGCATTATAAAACCGATACCTGCTATGGAACAAATTAAAATGACTATAGGCCAATTTAAATATAATATCTTGGAAAATCCCGAGGGTATCCGTCGTGTATTGTTTTCAAAAAAAGTCAACCGATCTATAACCCCATTGTTTCTTTTGGATCTAATAATCTCATCTTTTTTAACTTCGAATTAATTCTGTTTCTTTGTGCCTCAGGGTATGAACTCAACGGCGGGGTTGAGTCGTATTGTGCTGCTAATATTAAATCTCGTGCAATTGGCGCAGCAGATGCTGATCCACTTCCGCCATGGTCTACTATTACTGAAACAGCGTATTTAGGATTTTCAAAAGGAGCATAGCCAACAAAAAGTGCATGGTCCCGATATTTCCAAGGCTTGTCTTCATTCTTAGAAACACCATCTTCTCTTTCCGACCTCGATATCCCAGTAACTTGTGAGGTACCAGTTTTCCCGGCAAAATGTTGACGTTTACTCTCTATCCGACTTCCGTATGCGGTTCCTTTTTTACTATTGAGTACCGCATACATACCAGTTTGGACTTCCTTTATAGCAATTGGGTCAATTCCTAATGACTCAAACTGTTCTATAGGAATAGTAAGTCCAGAATAAGTCTTTATAAGCCTAGGTTTTACTCGACGATTTGTTGCTAACCTAGCAGTCATAACCGCTAATTGTAGTGGGGAAGTTAAAACATAACCCTGGCCAATACTGGCATTCAATGTATCACCTATCCTCCACTCTTGACCTCTAGCCCGCGACTTCCACTCTCTATCGGGCATTAAACCCCTAGTAACATTAGGCAACGGTAAGTCGTGTTGTTCACCTACTCCTAGTTTTTTTGCCATCGCTGCGATTTTTGTAATTCCAACTCTTTGCGCCAACTCATAATAATAATGATCACAGGATTGCATCAAACTGTTATGAAAATCTACTAGACCATGCCCACCCTTTTTCCAACAATGAAATTTTTGTCCAGAAACTTCAGTAAAACCAGTACAGTTGATCTTTTCATTTAGTGATATACTACCTGCTTCCAGCGCTGTCAGAGCAACTATCATTTTAAACGTGGAGCCAGGAGGGTACTTCCCTTGAACTGACTTATTCCACAGAGGTTTGTATGGGTCATCTAATAGAGCATTATAATCTTTGTGAGAAATACCATCCACGAACTTATTCGGATTGAAGGTGGGCGCTGACGAGACCGCTAATAAGTCTCCATTATTAATATCCATTACTACAGCTGACGCACTTAAACCGATTAGCCTTTCTTGGACAAAATTTTGTAATTTTGTATCTATTGTTAAAGTTATATCAGCCCCATTTAAATGCCCTACTCTATCAATTTCACGCATAACTCTACCCACCGAATTAACCTCAATCCTTTTATTACCGGCTTTGCCTCTAAGTTGTGTATCCAACCTACTTTCTATACCCGTTTTACCAATCTCAAATTTAGGAATTTCTAATAAAGGATCTTTTTTTGCTATTAAACCGACTTCGTAATCTCTATTCATTCGTTTTTTGTCACGCTCGTTTACGGCGCCCACGTAACCAATTATATGTGAAAAGTCATGGGACCGTGGATAAAATCGGTTTAAACCTACTTCAGGGGTTACACCCGGCAAAGAAGGTGAATTCACAGCTATACTGCTCAACTCCTCCCAGGTTAAATTATCCACGACAGTAATTGGCAAAAGTGGGTTTCGTTTGACAACCTCTAGAATTAAATCATTCTTCCTTTCGTTTGAAAATTTTAAGATTTTTTGTAAATTTTCTAATACTTCTTCAAGGTTTGTGATTTCGTCTTTTATTAAACTAACTCTAAAATTTTGTTTATTCCCGGCCAATAGAATACCGTTCCTATCAAATATTTTTCCCCTCGCAGGTAATATTAATCTTATATTAATACGATTTTCGTCAGCTAGCATTCTGAATTTACTTGCTTCTTTAACTTGAAGAAAATGCATTCTGTATGCCAAAGCCGTGGAAAAAGCTATCATTGCTCCACCTAAAACAAAGATACGTCGGTTGATGATTTTAGTAGTCTCTTTAATATCTGTTTCAGAAGTCGTCATAATGTCTTAACCCTACCTTGCCCTCTATTCATAATATCTATGTGTCTAACGTGGCGAACGCCAATTACATAATGAAGGAAGAAAATGACTAAAGGATAAATAATAAGAGTAAAAGTAAGTTGGAGAAAAATCATGGTTAAAGGTGGATTTATAATTCTAAAAATATAATGAAATAACATGTTAGTAATTATTAAAAGTGTGGATAAACTCATAACAAAAACCAACTCTTGGCCAAATTTAAAAATAGCTTTTGTTCTTGATATACGCCATTTTATGAAAACAAATACAACTAGAGAAAGTCCTGACCAAAGGCCAATTGGCCTTAAAAGTATAACATCTGATAGTATATGTATCAAAAATATTAAAAACATTGGTAAATCGTTAGGCCTTCGAATAAGCCAACTCGATGTAACTAAAAATAGAAGATCAGGCCATAATATTTCCTGTTGTATAATAGGCAGCGGTAAAATCTGGATTGAAATTATCAAAAAACCTAAAATCATATATTTAGTAGTATCAATCCATATTCGTATGTTCATAAAACCACTCATATTTTAATTCTACACGCACCATAACACTGATCTAATCTTTCCGACCGTTTAAAATAATTTTGCCAGAAAGATCTGAAGAATCAATTATGGGAGTCTTAATAACTTTTAAAAATTTTAAGCTTTTGTAATCCCCTATTAGTTGGACCCTTAAACGTTGATCAGGGCCACGGATAGCATGTCCAATAAGTATATCAGATGGAAAGGTTTTACCATCGCCAGAGGTCATCACTCTATCACCCGAACGAATCATATCGTTAGTTTCGATTATTTCTATTGCTGGGTTTAACGAGTTATCACCAAATAAAATTGCTTTCCTACCTGAAGGCTCAATTTTTATTGGGATACGACTACTACTATCAATCAACAACAGCACTCTACTAAGATTTTTTCCAACCCCAACTAACCGACCAATCAAACCAGAGTGATCTATTACCGCCCAACCATCTTTGACTCCATTTTCTGTGCCAATGTTTAACAGGACTGATCTACGGTATGGAGAACCACTATCAGACAAAACTAACCCTGTAATATATTTTAGTTTTGGGTTTATACTAACATTGTTCAATTCTAAAAGCTGAGCATTTTCTTCTTCCAAACGGATTGCTGCCTCTTTCCAATTCTTTAATCGACGCAGTTCAAAGCGTAATTCTTCATTTTCTTTGCTAAGACTATTAAAAGACGCTATGACACCAGCCGTATTTGTAAGACTACGTATTGGTAAAATAAACCATTCAAAACTAGGTATTATTTTTTCTAAAACCATCATGCGTAATCGCTCTGCTCTTGGGTTATCGACCTTCCAGACTAAAAAAATCGCAAATGATATAAAAATTAATGACAGGACAAAAACTGTCCTTACCCCTCTTACATAATAATTTTTTGAACTGGTTTCGTTCACTATGAATTATTTCCAAACGTAAATCATTTTTAATGAGGCCCATTAACTTTCATAATCAATTATGTGCCGTAACTGTTTTTCATATTCTAGTGCTTTGCCTGTACCTAAAGCAACACAATTTCTACTATCTTCAGCTACAGACACGGCTAACCCTGTTTGCTCTCTAAGCGCTAAATCTAATTCTCCTAGGAGAGCTCCTCCACCAGTAAGCATTATTCCACGATCTACAATATCAGCAGAAAGGTCTGGAGGCGTAGCCTCCAATGCCATCATAACCGCGTCACAGATCTGCTGAACTGGTTCAGCCAAAGCCTCCGCCACCTGCGCCTGATTTATTTCTATTTCTTTTGGAACACCTGTCAGTAAATCTCTCCCTCGAACCTGCATTGAAGAACCTCTATTATCATCAGGTTTACGTGCTGATCCTATGGACTCTTTAATCTTTTCAGCTGTAGCGACCCCAATCAGCATATTTTTAAATCTTCTTAGATAAGACATTAAAGCCTCATCCATCCGATCTCCTCCCACCCGAACTGAATTGGCATAAACAATATCACCAAGAGATAAAACAGCGACTTCAGTAGTCCCGCCTCCTATATCTACGACCATCGAGCCTGTCGGGTCGATAATGGGCATACCAGCACCAATAGCGGCAGCAATAGGCTCTGAAATCAGACCAGCCTTTCTGGCGCCTGCACCTAATACAGACTGCCTTATAGCCCTCTTCTCAACTGGTGTGGCGCCCTGAGGAACACAAACAATTATCTTGGGTTTTGTAAAAGTAGAGTGTTTGTGAACTTTTCGGATAAAATGTTTTATCATCGCTTCGGCAGAATCGAAGTCTGCTATAACACCGTCTTTTAAAGGTCTGATAGCTTCGATACTTCCAGGGGTCCGCCCAAGCATTAATTTCGCAGCATCACCTACTGCAAGTATTTCTTTTGAACCGTTTCTAATTTGGTATGCCACTACCGATGGCTCATCTAACACCACACCCTTACCCTTAGCATAAACCAGAGTATTTGCTGTACCTAAATCGATAGCCATATCCACCGAAAAAATATTAAAAAAGAACCCTTTTGCCATCCATTAGACTTTCAAATGATAGTGAAAAATTTCGAATGTTAAATTATAACCATTTATAAAATATAATGATAGTAATTATATTTAGTTATTATCAATCGGTTAGTTAGTCAATTTACGAAATATCCTTGTACGAAATATCTGCAATATCTAACCCCGTTTTTTGGCGTCTGATTATAAGTCGATTAAGAGCACTTACATAAGCTTTGGTAGAAGCAACCACAGTATCAGTGTCAGCTGATTCTCCAGTAGAAATTTTTCCATCTTCTTCCATTCTAACCGAAACAATCGCCTGAGCATCTGTGCCTTCAGTTACAGCCTGGACTTGGTATAGTTGAAGACGAGCTGAATGAGAAAATATAGCCTTCACTGCATTAAAAGCGGCGTCTACCGGCCCATCCCCAGTTGCTTTCACCCCTTTTTCTTTACCGTCAACAATTAATACTAGTTCTGCTGTGCGAGGACTTTCAGTACCACAGATGACTTTCAGACTTTTAAATTGAATTCTGTTAGAGCCCTCTATTGACGATTGTTCTATCATTAAAGCGATTAAGTCATCATCAAAAACTTCTTTTTTTTGATCGGCTAGGGCCTTGAAGCGAACAAATATATCCTTTAATTGATTATCTCCAACTTCATATCCCAATTCGCCAAGTTTTGCTCGAAGTGCGGCGCGGCCTGAATGCTTACCCATTACTAGATTAGTATCCGAGAGACCGATATCGGACGGTTTCATTATTTCAAAGGTTTCAGAGTTTTTTAACATCCCATCTTGGTGAATACCACTTTCATGAGCGAATGCGTTCTTACCCACAATCGCTTTGTTAAACTGTACGGGAAATCCCGAAACAGTTGCTACTCTTCTCGAGATATTCATTAACTTTGTTGAGTCTACTCGAGTAAAATAAGGTAGGATATCATTACGAACTTTCAGAGCCATCACGACTTCTTCTAACGCTGTATTACCAGCTCTCTCACCCAGACCATTAATTGTACACTCGATTTGCCTCGCACCAGCATCAACCGCCGCAAGAGAGTTAGCTGTGGCCATTCCTAAATCATTATGGCAATGAGTTGCAAAGACGATTTCATCTGCACCTGGCACCTTATCAATTAACTTATAAATTAAATCAGCACTCTCTTTTGGGGCTGTGTACCCGACTGTATCAGGTATATTGATTGTGGTTGCTCCAGCTTTAATAGCTATTTCTACGACACGACACAAATAATCGAATTCTGTTCGAGTGGCATCCATTGGAGACCATTGTACATCACCACATAAATTCCTCGCATGCATTACGGTTTCGTGTATTTTTTTTGCCATTTCGTCTTTTGTGAGATTCGGTATAGCTCTATGTAAAGGCGAAGTTCCTATAAAAGTATGAATACGTGGCCGAGAAGCAGACCTAACAGCCTCCCAACATCGGTTAATGTCGGTAAGATTTGCTCTAGCGAGGCCACAAACTGAGGCATTTTTTGTTTTTTTTGAAATTTCTGTAACCGCTTCAAAATCCCCCTCTGAAGCTATTGGAAATCCAGCTTCGATTATATCCACTCCCATATCATCTAACAAACTAGCTATTTCTAGTTTTTCAATATGGCTCATGGTTGCTCCGGGAGATTGCTCACCGTCACGTAAAGTTGTATCGAATATTAGTATATTAGCTTGTTTACTCATAAGTTTAATCCTGCAATTTTTTTCTTATTTGACGCTAAACACCTCTGAACGTTCGCGCCCGAAAGCACGCTCAGAGGTTTCTCAGCAGGAGTTCTCTCTTAAAGCTAATATTTCTTAAACGATATGAGAGGTTAAACATAAG
>JBJLGD010000015.1:0-42287 GCA_045565015.1 Paracoccaceae bacterium | reverse complement strand
GTTATGGTTTCACAGATGTCAGACATCTTTGTCCTTTTATTATCTCCAGGTGGAGGAGATGAGTTGCAAGGTGTCAAAAGAGGAATTATGGAGATTGCCGACCTAATAGTTGTCAATAAAGCTGACGGAGATTTATTACCGGCTGCTAAGAGAACCCAGGCTGATTATATTAGTGCCTTGGGGTTATTTAAAACTCGAGGAGAGGATTGTGAAGGTTTTCCAAAAGTCTCTTTAGTTTCGTCAACCCTAGGAGTTGGTGTTGATGGTGTTTTGAAAGATATCGAAAAACTGACAAAGTGGAGAAAAGATAACGGTTATTGGTACGAAAAGCGGAAAGCTCAGGCTGTCTACTGGTTTAAAGATGAGGTTCAAAATAGTATTACTAGTAAATTTTTTGATAAACCTGGTATAAAAGCTGAATTAGAAACGCTATCAGAAAAGGTCTCTCGTAATGAGTTGTCGCCAGATTTAGCCGCCCGACGGTTAATTGACCAATTCTGGAAATAAAACGCATCATCAAGGATCTTTGATCACTTGACGAACTGGTCTTCTGCTAGTATCTGACTGCTTTAATTAAACTTAAATTTAAAATTTGTGATAGGAAACACTATGTCGCGCGTATGTGAATTTACTTCAAAAGGACCAATGTCAGGTAACAATGTTAGTCACGCAAATAACAGGACTCGCAGACGTTTTTTACCGAACCTCAATGATGTAACGTTGGTTTCAGAAACACTAGGTCGCTCATTTAAATTTAGAATATCCGCCGCTGCCCTAAGGACAGTAGATCACAGAGGCGGTTTAGACGGATTTATGTCTAAAGCTAAGCCCGAAGTTCTATCGTCAAAGGCATTAAAAATTAAGAGAGATATCGAAAAAGCAAAACAGGTGGTTTCTTAGGCGCAACGCAATTAACCAAAGGAATCGGGTTAGATATGAAAAATTATTTTCAGTCCATTCTTATATTTCTATTTAGCTTTTGTTGTTTCCCTGTTTTAGCAGACATTCATTTTATAAATTCATCCATAAAAGTTTCTAGCGGCATGGGTAAAGCGGCAGCAGTTTTTATGACCATAAAAAATGATTCGGATGTTTCAGATCGATTAATGTCGGTTACAACGACAAGTGCGAAGAAAGCTATGTTACACGATACATTAGTGTCATCTAATGGTGTCGTAAAGATGAAGCATATCATGATGGGTCTTAAGTTTGGTGTGGGAGAAGAAATTATTCTCAAGTCAGGCGGAAAACATATAATGCTGATGGGCTTAACCGAGAAACTGCAAAAAGGCAATTTGGTGAAGTTGGTCTTAAAATTTAAAAATGCAGGAGAGTTAGAGACCACCGTTGTTGTAAACGATAATAACTAATAAATTTTATTTGGCCAATCTGATCTTAAATAATACTACATCAATAATCTTGATTTAATGATTCTAATATTTCAAAAAACAAACTGAGGGCTTGACCCTGGTCATAGCATATCTCATATCCGTAATTCATGACAGACTTATCAAAAATTAGAAATTTCTCCATAGTCGCGCATATCGATCATGGAAAGTCTACCCTAGCTGACAGACTTATTCAGCAGACTGGTACAGTCAGCCAAAGGGATATGAAAGAACAGCTTCTTGATACAATGGATATCGAGCGAGAGCGTGGAATCACCATAAAAGCTAACACTGTTCGGTTAGATTATTTGGCTCAAGACGGTTACAAATACGTCCTAAATTTGATTGATACGCCAGGTCATGTTGATTTTGCTTATGAAGTTAGTCGATCTATGAAGGCTGTTGAGGGGTCATTGTTAGTTGTTGATAGTACGCAGGGGGTCGAGGCTCAGACATTAGCTAACGTTTATCAGGCCATAGATGCGGACCACGAAATAATTCCAGTCTTAAATAAGATTGATCTGCCGGCAAGTGATTGTGATAGAGTTGCTGAACAAATTGAAGATGTAATTGGAATAGATGCATCTGGGGCAATTTTTGTTTCAGCTAAGACTGGTCAAGGTATAAATGAAACCTTAGAAGCCATAGTTTCTTTATTACCTCCTCCAGTAGGTGATAATAGAGCTCCATTGAAAGCAATGTTAGTGGACTCCTGGTACGATGCATATCTAGGCGTAATTGTCCTAGTCCGAGTTATCGATGGAGTGTTAAAAAAAGGTGATAAAGTTAGAATGATGTCAAATAATTCGTTTCACAGTGTTGAACGAGTCGGTGTTTTTCGTCCTGCCATGGAACCTATTGATGAGTTGGGTCCAGGAGAAATTGGTTTTATTACGGCATCGATAAAGCAAGTCAGAGATACTAGAGTTGGAGATACAATTACTCACGATCGAAATGGGGCTGTAGAAGCGTTACAGGGATTTAAGCCCTCTCAACCAGTCGTATTTTGTGGTTTGTTTCCAATAGACTCTTCGCAATTCGAAGATTTAAGAGACTCCATAGAGAAACTTTCACTGAATGATGCATCGTTTTCTCACGAGATGGAGACATCGGCTGCATTAGGATTTGGTTTTAGATGTGGATTTTTAGGTCTATTGCACCTCGAGGTTGTTCGAGACCGGATCGAACGAGAATTTGATATTGAACTTATTACCACTGCGCCGTCCGTAATTTATCATATATTTATGCGAGATGGTGAATTTATAGAATTGCATAATCCTGCCGATATGCCTGACCTTACTCATGTCGATCACATGGAAGAGCCACGCATCAAAGCTACGATACTTGTACCAGACGATTATCTGGGTGATGTTTTGAAGTTATGCCAAGATCGCAGAGGTATCCAGTTAGAACTAACGTATGCAGGTTCACGTGCGATGGTTGTTTATGATTTACCACTTAATGAAGTAGTTTTTGATTTTTATGATCGGTTAAAAAGTTTAACAAAAGGTTACGCCTCTTTCGATTATCAAATGCTGGAGTATAGAGAAGATAATTTAGTTAAAATGCAAATTTTAGTAAATGATGAACCTGTCGATGCATTAAGTACAATGGTGCACCGTGATCGAGCTGAACAAAGGGGTCGATCAATGTGTGAAAAGCTTAAAGATCTGATACCAAGGCATATGTTTAAAATTCCAATTCAAGCGGCAATTGGTGGTCGCATTGTTGCCAGAGAAACATTGGCGGCAATGCGAAAGGATGTGACTGCAAAATGCTACGGTGGGGATGTAACTCGAAAAAAAAAGCTATTAGAGAAACAAAAAGCTGGCAAAAAGAAAATGAGACAATTTGGTAAAGTAAACATCCCACAAGAGGCTTTTATTTCGGCACTTAAAATGGATGGGTAAATTTACAAAGTTATATCTTATTTGGAATTAAGAAAATTTATAATTTTACTTTTAAATTCTGTGGGTTTTTCAAAATGCAACCAGTGACCCGTCCCTTTAATAGTCTCAAAATTACAATTAGCAAAAAATCTCTTTATAATTCTATCATGAGATTTACTAGTGTATTTTGAGCGTTCTCCTCTGATAAAAAGACTATCTCCATAGAACTTAGCTTTAAATTCTGGGAATTTACGTATTTTATCGGACTCCTTTTTAAGAACTGCTAAGTTGAAGTCCCACTTTTTCTCTTCCATGTTAATTGACTGGGCTAAGAAGGTCCTGAGGTCCCGGTCAATAGAGTCCATCTTCTCAATTGCTTCATTACGACTTGAGATATTATTTAGGTCAACATCTAATAAAGCCTCAATTATAGAAACTTGAGTATGCTCATAATTAATCGGTGATATATCAGCTATTATCAACCTATTTACTAGATTTGGACTTTTTAATGATAAAGCCATCGCAGTTTTTCCACCCATTGAATGTCCGAGTACATCCACTTTACTATCCAATATCTCAGCGAGATCTTGAGCCATATCTTCGTAGCTATGAGTGGATAGCCAGGGGCTTTTCCCATGATTTCTTTGATCGAAGCAAATCACCTGTCTATCCGTCGATAGTGCTTTAGCCATAGAGGTCCAGTTTTTCGCTGACCCCAAGAGACCATGTAAAATTATCAATGGTGGTTTTTCGGTTTTTTCACCAAAAAAGATAGTATTTAACAATTTTTTCCCTTCAACTAGGTTACTTTCTAGGCTTTTATAAATTGTTTTATAAGGTTTGTATAAAATATTTTTTCTTGACACTTGGGGCTAATGATAGGTTTTTTGTCGTAAATGATGAACTGTATTGTCGGTCTTTTAAAAGAAGTTTTAATAGACTTGGTATTTGGTAGAGTAGCTTTGTATTTGAGAGGTTAAATGAATGCGTATTGGCTTTATAGGACTTGGAAATGTAGGTGGAAAACTAGCTAGTAGTATTTTGAGAAATGGTTTTGATCTAATTGTAAGAGATCTAGATAATCGGCTAGTTAATCAATTTATAGAAATGGGCGCAAAAACTGCTAAAACGCCCGCTGAAGTGGCTTCAAATTCAGATGTTATAATAACGTGTTTACCACACCCATCCATATCTTCGGAGGTAATGGAGGCAGAGGGGGGTATTTTAAACGGTTTGTCTGACGGAAAGATTTGGTTAGAGATGTCAACCACCGATGAGTCCGAAGTCAAGAGGTTAGGTGAAAAAGTAATAGGTTTAGGTGCAGAAGCAGTAGATTGTCCGGTCTCTGGAGGATGCCACCGCGCAGCAACTGGAAATATATCAATTTTTGCTGGCTGTGAAAGGAGTACTTTTGACAAGGTTTTACCACTTCTTTCAACTATTGGACGACGTATTTTACATACAGGACCTTTGGGCTCTGCGAGCATTCTCAAGGTTCTGACAAATTACCTTGCTACTGCTAACCTGTTGACATGTGCGGAGGCTTTAACCGTTGCAAAAGGCGCGGGTATGGACTTGGGTACTGCATTTGAGGCAATAAGAATATCTTCAGGCAACTCGTTTGTGCATGAGACAGAAAGCCAAGTTATTTTGAGTGGTTCAAGAGATATATCATTCACTATGGGATTAGTTCACAAAGATATATCACTTTTTCAAAAAATTGCAGACGATTCCAACGTACAGCTTGAAATAAATCCACTTATGATTTCGATTTTTGAAGATGGAATGGCTCGTTATGGACCAAATGAGTTTTCACCGAACATTATTAAACGGCTAGAGGAGAGCACAGGTTTAAATATTACAGCTCCTGGTTTTCCTGACGAGATCGTTGATGATGAACCAGAGGAAAAAGGCTATGAAGTTAAGCCAAATTTAAGATAAGAGATGAGTATTTTTTTGTGATTAATATATTTAATATATATTTTTTATAAATTATGTGATTCTGGCTTGTAAAGACCATTTTTTCTTGGTTATCTGGTTGGGTAACTAGGAGATTTTATTAATGAAATATAATGCCTTAAGAATCATTAAAGAGGGTCTTACGGGAAATAAAAATTGGAAGCCTGCTTGGCGAGAGCCTGAGCCAAAGAGTGAATATGATGTAATAATCATAGGCGGTGGGGGCCATGGTCTGTCAACGGCCTATTACCTTGCTAAGAATCATGGCATTACAAATGTGGCAGTCCTTGAAAAAGGTTATATAGGCTCAGGTAATATTGGACGTAACACTACAATCGTACGAGCGAACTATATGATCCCTGGTAACTCAGAATTTTACAGCCATTCCCTTAAGTTATGGGAAAATATGGAAACTGACCTCAACTATAACGCTATGGTTTCACAAAGAGGTATAATTAACTTATTCCACTCTGATGGTCAGCGAGACGCTGCTGCTCGACGTGGTAATATGATGATAAATCAAGGGGATGATGCAATTCTTCTAGATCGAGATGGCGTTCGCAGCGAGTTACCATTTTTAGATTTTGATAATCATAGATTTCCCATTTATGGAGGTCTTTTCCATAAGCGAGGGGGTAATGCTAGGCATGATGCCGTTGCTTGGGGATACGCGCGAGCCGCGGATCAATTAGGTGTGGATCTAATACAACGATGCGCAGTTACAGGAATTGATGTTGAAAATGGAAAAGTTACAGGTGTCCAAACCAGTCAGGGACCAATAAGAGGAAGAAAAGTCGGGATTGTTGTCGCGGGCCGTTCCTCTGAAGTGGCAGCAATGGCAGGATTAGAAGTTCCAATTGAAAGTCACATTTTACAAGCATTTGTGTCTGAGGGCCTTAAACCAGCGATTAATCATGTTGTGACGTTTGGAATGGGTCATTTTTATATTTCTCAATCTGATAAGGGGGGCTTAGTATTTGGTGGTGACCTGGATTTTCATGCATCCTACGCTCAAAGAGGAAATTTACCAATGATGGAACACGTGATGGAGGCTGGAATGAGCTTAATGCCTGCTATAGGTAAAGCGAAGCTTCTTAGAAGTTGGGGTGGAATCATGGATATGACCCCTGATGGGTCATTTATTATTGATAAAACAGAGGTTGAAAATCTTTATATGGATTGTGGTTGGTGTTATGGAGGTTTTAAAGCTGTTCCTGCATCTGGTTGGTGTATGGCGCACCTCATGGCCGAGGACAAGCCGCATGAAGTAGCAAAACGACATACTTTTGATAGATTTAGAACTGGTGCTGGTCTTCTAGACGAAGAATCTACTGGCTCTCAACATAACTTACATTAGGGAGTATTAGCAATGCGAATTAAATGCCCTTTGTGCGGTGAAAGAGATCGAAGAGAGTTCTATTATTTAGGAGCGAAAGATTATTTAAATAGGCCAAAAGAAGCTGATTTAGACTCAATACACAAATACTTACATATAAGAGAGAATCCTTGTGGTAAAACAAAAGATTTATGGCAACATCAGGCTGGCTGTGGGGCGTGGCTTTTAATAGAGAGAGATACAGCAACTCATGAAATATTTAGTGTTGAGTTAGTCCACGATAAAGAAAGAGCAGTACCATGAGGGTTGGTGAGGGACGTTTAATTGATAAAAATATTCCATTGAAATTCACTTTTGATGGGAAAGAAGTTTCTGGGTTTCGAGGTGATACACTAGCTTCAGCTCTAATTTCGAGTGAAATTAAATTGGTGGGTCGCTCATTTAAGTACCATCGTCCGCGTGGTTTGATGACAGACGGGTCTCACGAGCCTAATGGAATGGTAGAAATTAGAAAAGGGGATCAAATAACTCCTAATGTTAGGCTTACAACTCAGGAGTTGGTAAATGGTCTTCAAGTGCACTCTCAAAACCATTGGGGAACCCTAAAGTGGGACATTCTTGAGCTGAATGATTTATTGTCACCATTTCTATCAGCGGGTTTTTATTACAAAACATTTATGTGGCCAAAAAAGTTTTGGGAGAAAATTTATGAACCAGCAATTCGTAGAGCTGCAGGGTTAGGAAAACTATCGATGGTTAGTAACTCTGATTACTACGAAAAAGCATTTGCCTCATGCGATGTTTTAGTCATCGGGTCTGGGCCGGCGGGTATAATGGCTGCTCTTACTGCTGCGAAAACCGGTGTTCAAGTTATATTATGTGAAGAAGATTACATTTTTGGTGGACGTTTAAACTCAGAGAATGTGGATGTAGACGGTCAACCGGGACATACATGGGTACAGCAAAAAATTAAAGAATTAGATGAAATGGATAATGTTCGGTGCATGTCTAGGACTACCGTAACGGGTGCATATGATGGAGGTACCTATGCTGCAGTTGAGCGAGTTTCTCACCACGTAGCAGAAAAGGACGATTTTCTTCCTATTGAAAATTTTTGGAGAATTGTCGCTAAGGGGGTGGTCTATGCTGCTGGTTCTATTGAAAGATCTGTTGCATTTCAAAATAATGATAGACCAGGGATTTTTATGGCATCTGCTGTTCGGGGATACCTGAACCGTTACGGGGTAGTATATGGCAAAAAAGCCGTTATTTTTGGAAATAATAATGATGCTTTCAAAACAGCATCAGACTTGCAGTCACATGGAATCGAAATTGCGGGGTATATCGATAGTAGAAAAGATTCTGAGGTGGAGGGCGATTTCCCAATATATAAGGGCGCGTGTGTTACCAATGTCAGCGGGCGTATGGGAATCAAACAATTAGAAGTTACGGATTCCAATGGTTCAAAAAGAAAGATAAATGCAGATTTGCTGGCAGTTTCGGGTGGTTGGAATCCAACAGTGCACTTAACGTGTCATATGAATGGAAGGCCAGAGTGGAATGATAAGATATCATCTTTTATTCCCGTTCCGGGAATGATTCCGGGTTTAGAAGTTGCTGGAGCGGCATCGGGCGTTTTTTCAACAAAAGGGTGTCTGAAATCCGGAGTGTTCAGAGCTAAAGAAGTTCTTAAGAATATTGGTATAAATTACAAGTCAACCTCGGTGCCAGACTCTGAAAATGAACCAACAGCGATATCTGCACTTTGGTCAGTGCCCTCGAAGGGTAGATCCTGGGTGGACTTCCAAAACGATGTAACTGTCAAAGATATTAAGCTTTCTGTACAAGAGAATTTTAAGTCAGTTGAGCATATGAAGCGTTATACAACTCAGGGAATGGCACCTGATCAAGGTAAGAACTCGAATGTAGTGGCGTTGGCTATATTAGCAGAGGCTACGGGCAAGACTATAAGTGAAACTGGAACAACAACATTTCGACCTCCTTATACACCAATATCAATTGCGGCAATGGGTGCATTTTCTCAAGGGGAAGGCTTTGCTCCTCAAAGGTTCACAACCACTCATCAGAAATCAATTGATCTTGGCGCGCCGATGATTGAGGCTGGTTTGTGGTATCGGCCCTCATACTTCCCTCAAGGGAATGAAAGGACTTGGCAAGAAAGTTGTAATAGAGAGGTTCAATATGTTAGAGAAAATGTTGGGGTAGTGGATGTTTCAACTTTGGGAAAAATTGATGTTCAAGGTCCCGATTCTGCAGCATTTCTAGATTTTATTTACATCAACAACTTTGCTAAATTAGCCACCGGAAAAGTTCGCTATGGATTGATGCTACGTGAAGACGGCCATGTGATGGATGACGGAACGGTAGCTTGTATAGGGAAAAACCATTATGTAATTACGACAACTACGGCGGCTGCAGGTCAGGTAATGACACATCTCGAATTTGTCAGTCAGTGTCTAGTGCCAGATATGGATGTCACTTTGATGAGTGTTACAGAGCAATGGGCTCAGTTTGCGGTAGCAGGACCAAAATCTAATGAGTTAATTAATTTAATGGTAGTAGAGACAATTGATAATGATAGTTGTCCGTATATGGGCTATAAAGAGGTAAGTTTTGGAAATATAAAAGGCAGATTATTCAGAATCTCATTTTCAGGTGAGCACGCTTATGAGATTGCTGTTCCCTCACGGTATGGAGAAAGCCTATTTGAAATATTGAGAATGGAGGCTTCTAAAATGGGCGGAGGCCTATACGGAATGGAGGCACTAAATGTTCTACGCATTGAAAAAGGTTTTATAACCCACGCGGAGATTCACGGTCGTATTACAGCCTTTGATTTAGGTTTTCAAAAAATGATGTCCTCAAAAAAAGATTTTATTGGCAAAACTGCTGCTATGCGTCCCGGATTGCTTGACGATCAAAGAGATTTATTAATTGGTTTAAAGCCGATAAATGCGAATGATAAACTTTACTCAGGTTCATATTTATTTGAACTAAAAGCGTCTCCAGTTAGAGCGGCGCAGCAAGGTTATACGACCTCTGTAGGTTTTTCCTCTGAATTGAAGACTAATCTTGGCTTAGGTTTTCTCAGAAATGGAAGGGCCCGAGTGGGTGAACAGATCAAGGTAGTAGATCACCTTAGAAATGTGGAAACTATCTGTAAAATTTGTGACCCCATATTTTTGGATCGTGAAGGGGAAAGAGCTCGTGGTTAAACTTTATTCTAAATCTCCGTTAGAAAACCTGTCAGAAATCGAAATTGGTCTACTAAAAGTAGAGGAGATAAATTTAGAGAATATTATGACTATTCAACCCTTCAAAGGAAAAGCCAAATCAGTTTCTAAGACTTTGAACAAAAGATTAGGGCTGGGACTTCCAGAGGTGGGAAAAAGTGTAAACCATAAACATAATGCCGTTATGTGGATCGGTATGGGCCAATTTTTGTTGGTTGGCGAAAAAATAGAAATAAAAGAAGCAGCTTTGACAGATCAGTCAGATGCCTGGACGATATTATCGTTAACTGGTGATAAAACAGCTGATGTTATGGATAGGTTATGCCCAGTAGATACCAGGGTTTTAAAGACAGGTGATGTTGTTAGATCTATGATTGGTCATATGTCAGCAATTATTGAAAAAACAGAAGCAGGATTTAAATTGATGGTTTTTAGAGCTTTTGCCAAGACGCTACTCCATGAAGTATGCAATTCAATGAAATCTGTAACTGCGCAGGAAAACCTTAAGAACGCTTGATAACTTTCCTGCGTGTATTTTTTCTGTTAAACTAGCATATAACTAAAAACCGTTTTGAAGATAAATGTACCGCTATGAATTTTTCGACAGCATTTCTTGACGAGCTAAGGTCTAGAGCATCTATTGTTAGGGTTGCTGGACGTAAAGTTGTGTGGGATTTAAAAAAGTCTAACCAAGGAAAGGGTGATATGTGGGCGCCATGCCCATTTCATCAAGAGAAGACGGCTAGTTTTCATGTAGATGATCAAAAGGGCTACTATTATTGCTTTGGATGTCACGCAAAAGGGGACTCCATTGGGTTTATTAAAGAGACAGAAAATTTGACTTTTGTAGAGGCTGTCGAAAGTTTAGCACAAGAATGTGGTATGGAGTTACCTAGACCAGATCCTCAATACAAAAAAAAGAATGATAAAAGACTAGAATTAATTAACGTTATGGAATTGGCAACTGAAATTTATAAACAGCAACTACGCTCTGATAAAGGAGCTGAAGCGAGAAAATATCTAAGTTCAAGGGGTACTTCAGATGACTCATGCTCTAAATTTGAAATAGGTTTTACTTTAGAAAGTTCTAAGAGTTTATTTAAAAAATTGAAAGAAAGAGGCATAAGCTCTGAACTGATAATTCAAGCGGGGTTATCTGTTCAACCAGATAATGGCGGAGAGCCGTTTGATCGCTTCAGAGATCGAATAATATTTCCAATAAGAAACATAAGAGGTCAATGTATTGCATTTGGTGGACGCGCTATGAGTCAAAATGCAAAAGCGAAATATTTGAACTCGCCAGAAACAGAGCTTTTTAGCAAAAGTAATACCTTGTATAATTTCAAGGCTGCAAGGGAAGCCATGAAACGAGATACACCTTTGTTAGTAGTTGAAGGCTATATGGATGTAATTGCATTAGATGCTCATGGTTTTTCTACTGCTGTTGCACCCTTGGGTACCGCTGTAACGAATGCCCAACTTTCTTTATTATGGCAAATTTCCGCAGAACCTATTGTAGCTTTGGATGGCGATTCAGCTGGAGACAGAGCTGCGGACCGGTTAATCGATCTGGCGTTACCAAATCTGGAAGCGAATAAATCTTTGCGTTTTTGTATTTTACCAGAAGGCCAAGATCCAGACGACGTACTGAAAATATCTGGTGTGTCAAGAATGAACGAATTAATAGAGAATTCAATTCCACTAATTAACCTTCTTTGGAAACGTGAGACAGAAGGCAAAGTTTTTGATAGCCCGGAACGTCGAGTAGCATTGGATAAATCTTTACGAGATATTATTCGGTTAATAAAGGATAAGGATTTGCGCACGCATTATGGAAAAGAATTTGCAGCTTTACGGTCAAAATTATTCTATAATACTGACAACACAGCATCATATAAGTTTACAAATAAAAATTACTCCCAAAATAATAATACAGGATTATCCTTCTCTAATACTAAGAGATCAATGATTGTCGCTTCGGACGATATGGAAATCAGGCTTCGTGAGTCACTGTTACTTGCAGTTGTGATCCGATACCCCCGCTTCATTTCGGAGTTTTTGAACGATTTAGAAGCACTAGAACTCAAACTCTTAGATAATCAGAATATTTTAACGGCGATATTACTTAGTTTTCCATTATCTGAAGATCAAAACCTTGAATTAATGCTGTCTGAAAAATTAGGAGCAAACAAAATATCTAATCTGTTTGATTTGAAATACTTAAAAATTGCTCCCGCACTGCAATCTAATTCGTCAGACGAAAAGATCCGTCAGACTATCATCGCAGAGTTAACTAAAATAAAAGCTCGTCAAGGAGTAGAAAGAGAAGTTCAAGAAGCTTTGGAAGACCTACGAGGTGACCCTAATGAAGGTATTACCTGGAGAGTTTCTAAAGCCGCGGAAGCCAACAACGCTGCCAACAGAATACAACAAGATGAAACCAGCGATGAATTAGAAAATCAAAAAATTCTTTCTAATAATCTTCAATCTCTTATTGATAATCAGGTTTGGAAAAAGAAAAAGACTAATTAGACGTGCGAATCGTATTGATTCGGCATAGAGAGTAGAAAACGAATCAGTTCGGAGAATCACGATATGGCGGCAAAAGATACTGAAGATCGTAAACAAGAGCGGGAAGATGAAGCAAACGGCTTGGATATGAGCCAAGCAGCGGTCAAGAAAATGATTACTGAAGCTCGGGCAAGAGGCTACATCACCTACGATCAATTAAATCAAGTTTTACCACCAGAGCAAATTGCGTCAGAGCAAATTGAAGATGTAATGTCGATGCTTTCAGAAATGGGAATAAATATAGTTGAGGATGAAGAGGCAGAGGACGATGTTCCAGGTGCCACAGAACTAGTTGAAGCTAATCAATCCAAAGAGGTAGCAGTAGCCACGTCATCCTCTGAAGTCTTAGATCGAACTGATGACCCTGTGCGAATGTATCTTAGAGAAATGGGAACCGTAGAGCTGTTGAGCCGGGAAGGTGAGATTGCGATCGCAAAAAGAATAGAAGCTGGAAGAAGTACAATGATATTGGGATTATGCGAAAGCCCTTTAACTTTCCAAGCAATAACTATTTGGACGGATGAATTATTAAATGAAGATATCTTGTTAAGAGATGTAATAGATTTAGAGGCAACCTTTGGGACCAGTTTGGACGGAGAAGGGGTAACAGGCGACCTATTAAATGTTGAAACTGTCGATGTCGCCGCAGTAGAAAAACCATCGAAACCCGAGGAAAGAGAGTTCGATGCTGATGGTAACATAATTGCTAATGATGATGAAGATGACGAAGATGAACAAGCAAACATGAGCCTAGCTGCAATGGAAGAAGCTTTAAAACCCAGAGTTTTGGAAACATTGGATGTTATAGCAAAAAACTATAATACGCTATCTGGGATGCAAGATCAGAGAATATCTGCAACTCTTAATGAAGAGAAAAAGTTTTCAAAAAAAGAGGAAACGGCATACCAAGATTTAAGAACTGAAATAGTCGAACTAGTTAATTCACTTCGCCTTCATAATAATAGGATTGAGGCACTTATAGACCAAATGTATGGCATAAATAGAAAAATAATGTCTATAGATAGCAATATGGTTAAATTAGCTGATCAAGCCAGAATCAATCGCCGAGAATTTATAGATGAATATCGTGGTTATGAGTTGGATCCAGGTTGGGTAGAACGAATATCAAGTAAAACAGGTAGAGGCTGGACAGCATTAGTAGAAAAAAACTTACCAAAAGTTGAAGGATTAAGAGCAGAGATGGCCCAAGTAGGTCAATATGTCGGTGTGGATATTACTGAATTTAGGAGAATTGTTCAACAAGTCCAAAAAGGTGAAAAAGAGGCTAGGCAAGCAAAAAAAGAAATGGTTGAGGCAAATCTTAGGTTAGTCATCTCGATTGCAAAGAAATATACAAATAGAGGTCTACAGTTCCTTGATCTTATTCAAGAGGGTAATATCGGTCTTATGAAGGCAGTTGATAAATTTGAATATAGAAGAGGCTATAAGTTTTCGACCTATGCAACTTGGTGGATAAGGCAAGCCATCACAAGATCAATCGCAGATCAAGCTAGAACTATTAGGATACCCGTCCATATGATTGAAACAATTAACAAATTAGTTCGTACTGGTCGACAGATGCTACATGAGATTGGTCGCGAACCAACTCCCGAGGAGCTAGCAGATAAGTTACAAATGCCATTAGACAAAGTTAGAAAAGTTATGAAAATAGCTAAAGAACCTATTTCTTTAGAAACTCCGATTGGAGATGAAGAAGATAGCCAGCTTGGAGATTTTATTGAAGATAAAAACGCAGTTCTTCCATTAGATTCGGCGATACAAGAAAATTTAAAAGAGACTACAACTCGAGTATTAGCCTCTCTCACACCCCGTGAAGAAAGAGTACTTCGGATGCGTTTCGGTATTGGAATGAATACAGACCACACTTTAGAAGAAGTAGGCCAGCAATTCAGTGTTACTAGAGAAAGGATTCGTCAGATTGAAGCCAAGGCTTTAAGAAAGTTAAAGCACCCTAGTAGGTCTAGAAAGATTCGAAGTTTTCTTGAACAGTAAAAGCTAGCGTTTAGATATGTGATAGTTTGGTTGATTTATTCTATTTGATCAGGATAAGATAGGTATAGTATGTCGGGTGAATTAAATAGGAGAGTTTAGTTATGCGTTGTCCGTTTTGTGGGAATGTAGACACTCAAGTGAAAGACTCGCGTCCGGCGGAGGATCATGTAGCTATCCGGAGACGTAGATTCTGTCCGGCCTGCGGGGGTAGGTTTACAACTTATGAGCGAGTACAATTGCGAGATTTAGTTGTCATAAAATCAAACGGAAAAAGAGAGGACTTTGACAGAGACAAGCTAGAGAGGTCTATAAGGATTTCTCTTCAAAAACGCCCCATAGAGCACGAACGTATGGATCAAATGATTTCGGGAATTGTACGCCGTTTGGAAAGTTTGGGTGAAACAGATATACCATCAGCGAATATTGGAGAGATTGTAATGGAGTCTCTTGCTAGAATAGATACCGTGGCGTACGTAAGGTTTGCGTCAGTCTATAAAAATTTCCAGGCTGCTGACGACTTTGAAGATTTTGTCTCTGAATTACGCCCACCTTTACAGACAGAAGATTAAAAATGGAACTAGCGGCCGACAGACGTTGGATGTCTTTGGCGATAGCTTTAGCTACTCGAGGATTAGGAAAAACTTGGCCTAACCCCTCTGTGGGTTGTGTAATTGTAAGTGATAATAAAGTCATTGGTCGTGGGGTAACGGCGCTCAGTGGGCGGCCGCATGCGGAAAAAGTGGCTTTGGAGCAAGCTGGTTGTCAAGCGAAAGATGCTATTGTTTACGTGACTCTAGAGCCTTGTTCTCATCACGGGAAAACTGGGCCATGCGTAGCGGAACTAATAAGAGCAAAAGTTGCTGAAGTGGTAATAGCTTTGAAAGATCCTGATCCAAGAGTATCTGGTAGTGGGATTCAAGCGCTTAAAGAAGAAGGAATAAAAGTGAGAACTGGCTTGTTACGTGAGGAGGCTTTCTTGCTTAATCAAGGGTTTTTTAACAAAATACTGATAAAAAGACCTTTGACGACCTTGAAGCTCGCTTCTACTTTTGACGGACGGATAGCAACTGAAGCTGGTGAAAGCCAATGGATAACTGGAGAAGATTCGCGTCGAAAAGTTCATGCTATTAGGGCTCAATATGATGCGATTTTGGTGGGTGGTCGGACGGTTAGAAAGGATAATCCTCGTCTTACTGTTAGGGGTTTGGGTATCAATCACAAACCTATTCGAATCTTAATAAGCACAAATCTAGATATCCCATCGCAAAATTTTATTGCTAATTCCTCCGAAGATGGTCCAGTATGGATTGCCCATGGACCTAACCTTTCTAAAAATAAATTAAACCAATGGAGCTCTCGAAACTTTAAATTAATTGAAGTGCCACTAATCGATAAAAATCTTTTAAATTTAGAAATTATGATGAAAATATTAGCAAAAATGGGTCTTACTCGAATCCTTTGTGAAGGAGGAGGGGAAATAGGGGCCGGTCTTATCAAGCAAGACTTAATTGATAGAATAATCGGATTTACAGGGGGAAAAGTTTTTGGCTCGCTGGGTTTTTCAGGTATTGGTACTCTCCCCCTAAAAAAACTAAACGATATGCCTCATTTGAAATGTGTCAATGTAGAAAAATTAGGAAATGATGTATTACATACTTGGACTGTTGAAAGAGATAATAGTATACTGGACGAGCTGTAACCTCTGTGGTGTCATTAGATTAAAGGAAAAAAATGTTTACTGGTATAATTAGTGATATTGGAACAGTTCTAGAGCTCGAACAAAAGGGTGATTTAAGGGTCAGAATAGGGTGCTCTTATGATGAGGCGGGCATCGATATCGGCTGTTCTATATGCTGCAATGGAATTTGCTTGACTGTAATAGAATGTGGAGTTAGCGAAACCACCTATTTCGATGTTGAGATATCTTCAGAAAGTATATCAAAAACTAATGCGCAAGATTGGATAATAGGTACCAAACTAAATCTAGAGAGAGCTTTGCGATTAGGAGATGAATTAGGTGGGCATATTGTATCGGGACATGTTGATGGAGTTGCGAAGGTTTTAAAGATAGAAGATCAGGGGGATAGTACGAGAATTGAATTTGAAGTACCTGAGCTCTTAGCAAAGTTCTGTGCATCAAAAGGATCTGTTAGTCTCAACGGGACCTCTCTTACCATAAATGATGTAAAGGAAGCTTCATTTAGTGTGAACTTAATTTCCCACACTAAACAAGAGACAAATTGGAAATTAGTAACAGTCAATGATGATATTAATCTTGAAGTAGATACGCTTGCTCGTTATGTGTCCAGATTAAAAGAATATGACTAATTTGTGTAATTTGGTTGAAATCAGATTATACTCATTAACGGAGTTTATATGTCAAATACTGTGCTAAAATCTGTTATATCACCGATTGAACAGATTATTGAAGACGCAAAAATGGGTAAAATGTTCATTCTTGTCGATCACGAAGAACGAGAGAATGAAGGAGATTTAGTCATTCCTGGAGAAATGGCAAACCCAGCGGCTATCAATTTTATGGCAACAAATGGAAGAGGTCTAATTTGTCTTGCTTTAACTGGGGAAAGAGTTGATCATCTTAATTTATCTCTAATGTCCTCTCATAACTCCTCACGACACGAAACAGCATTCACGATTTCTATCGAGGCTCGAGAAGGAGTTACAACAGGTATATCAGCTCATGATCGTGCACGGACTATTTCTGTTGCCATTGCAAAGAATAGTATGGCTTCTGATGTTGCAACACCAGGACATGTGTTTCCTTTAAGAGCAAGAGAAGGTGGAGTATTAGTCAGAGCGGGTCACACCGAGGCGGCTGTCGATATTTCGAGGTTAGCAGGTTTAAATCCTTCTGGAGTAATCTGCGAAATAATGAATGACGACGGTACGATGTCTCGACTACCAGATTTAATATTATTTGCTAAAAAGCACGAACTTCGTATTGGGACTATAAGTGACTTAATCGCGTATCGAAGACGTCATGATAATCTTGTTACAGAGCTCTCAAATAAAAATGTCTCTTCGGTTTATGGTGGAGATTGGAATATGAGAACTTTCAAAGATGAAACTTATGGCGCAACGCATGTAGTTTTAACAAAAGGTGTATTAGATAAAACAACTAAAATATTAACTCGGATGCATGTGTTAAACCCTTTTGAAGATGCTCTCGGAATACTCGAAAATGGCATCCCAACATTGTCGACGGCAATGAAGATAATCTCTGATGAGGGTCGAGGAATTGTAGTGCTTTTGAGAAATATGAACACTACGGTTCTAACTGAACTTGAAAATTCTGCTGCTACTCTACGTGAATATGGATTAGGGGCACAAATTTTAGCGGAGCTTGGTGTCAGTGATATAGAGTTACTTACAAACTCACCTTCGCCAAAGGTCGTTGGTCTTGATGCCTTTGGATTAAGAATTGTTGGAACGAGAACACTAAAATGAAAGAAATGTTATGATTAATTTTAATCAAAAGACGAAAACTCTAAATTTTAAAAGACCAATAAATATTTTAATAGTGGTAGCACCTTACTATACTGATATAAGTGTTCAGCTGTTATCTGGGGCACAGGCCGAATGTGAAAAGCATCGTGCTAATATTGACGTTATTAACGTTCCTGGAGCGTTGGAAATACCATCAGCAATTCGGTTAGCTCACGAAAATTTAAATTATGATGGGTTTATTGCTTTAGGTTGTGTTATTAGGGGGGAGACAAGTCATTACGAGACTGTGTGTTCGGACAGCTCGAATGGTCTGATGTTGTTAGGGCTCAGAGGCGCAAATATAGGAAATGGAATACTAACTGTTGAAAATGTCGATCAGGCAGAAAAAAGAGCTAATCCCGCAAAAATGAATAAAGGTGGCAGTGCCGCATATGCAATGCTAAGCCTGATACATTATGAGCACAATATAACAAAAAAGAACTAAAGATTAGCTTTTTAATTAATTAGCAAAGCGTTGAAAGTAGTAATAAAGGTTGTTTGTGAATTCATTAGATAAAAAAGTTAATAAAAAGTCAGCATCGCGGTTTTATACGGTGCAGGCATTATTCCAAATGGAACACTCTAATCTTTCTGTGAAGGTCGTCACCCAAGAATTTAATAGTTTTCGAATAGGTGCTACGCATGATGGTGTCGTATTTGCTGCCTGCAACAAATCATTCTTTCAAAAAATATTAGAAGTAGCGGTTGAACAACAAAAGAAAATAGATCAGGCAACTGATAGAGCCTTAGTATCAAGATGGTCTATTGATAGAATAGATCCTATGTTAAGGGCTGTTTTTCGAGCTGCTGGAGCAGAGTTTATTTTAAATACGACACCTCAAAAAGTAGTTATTGTCGAATTTTTAGATGTAGCAAATGCATTTATAGTCGATGAAAAAGGTTTGGAATTAGTAAATGCTGTTTTAGATCAAATGTCTAAAGATCTTTGAAGAAAAACTTTTTGAGGTTGATATTTGTTATTCTAATTACTGATTTAACACTAGTACAGTTGGCGGCTTTAATTAGGTTATTTAAATAGGGTTCTCGGGGTGAATAAAAACTTAGTCTATTCTTAAAAACCTTACGCCCTGTACTTTTGTCAAGACTAGCACGAGAAAAGATTATGGTTGACGGTTACCACCACACACCGTTGGAGTGATTTATTCCCGAGGACCTGTTTTTACAGGTGGGCACCAGATAAACGAACCAAAGTTCAAACAGAGCCAGTTCCCTCGAAATTGCTTAAGGCCACTGGAATGTCTATTCCAATTACGAGAAGGGCAGAGCCGTCGGTGACTGATTAGAAGATTTTATCAGAAGCTTCAAGCAACTGACCTTAAACTTATTTATTTTTTTGAGTTCACATCCATCTTTTTTGCGATTACTGCGGCATTTTTCAATTCTTCAGCTATCTCTGTTGCTTCTTCAGGATCAAAATCAAGGGGTACACTTATATTTTTACCTTCTATGTAGATTCTGACCATTCCTAGTGATGTTGGACCAATTGAAAGGTTAGCTTCTACATCACTCTGGTCATTAATTGACATTCTTTACCCTATTCGTGAAAGTTGTTTACTAAGATTTATTTTAATACTTAACTCATATACTACCAGTCTTATATAAACAAACATGAATAATCTGCGCAACTTTGCTACTGTAGCCCTTGCAATTACTACCTTATATAGAATAATCAAGGCTTAGTGCCGCCTTAGCTCAGCTGGTTAGAGCGCCTGATTGTGGATCAGGAGGTCCCCCGTTCGAACCGGGGAGGTGGTACCATGTTATTTTTTTATTATGAGACGTTAATAAAAATCTGCTTTAGTTATTTTTTATCTACAGTTATTGTTTGTCGTATTTTTCCCGTCTGGCTGTCGAAAATCAGTATCTGGTCATTTGAAGTGGTAACAGCGATCCAATCCGATCCTTGAGAATAGGAAATTGCATTACTATTTCTTGGCAGATTTATATTTTGTGGTATTTCAATAGTTGACGGTTGTAATTTTATTGCAAGAAGAGCAATGATAATTATTATACCTGCTATCATTGTAATTGTTAAAGTAGTTACTAAAATACGAAGAAATCTTATATTGGCAGGATCTAGTTCGGATGTCTTACTCATGAATTCAGGCTCTCATTTAGTAGAGGTTAAAATAATAGACGGCAGTAATAAGCGTCTTGATAAAGCACTATCTGCGTTTGCGCCAGAGTCTTTAAATCTGAGTAGATCTTACGCCACACGTTTAATACAAAACGGAGCAGTTAGCTTGCACGGCGCCATTATTAGAGAGGCTGATTATAAAGTTTTGGTTGGCCAAGTTTGGAGTTTAATAATTCCGGAAGCTACAAGATTGGATGCAGTACCTCAAAATATTCCTTTAGACGTAATTTTTGAAGATGAGTTTTTAATAATTGTTAATAAGCCTGCGGGTATGGTGGTTCATCCAGCGCCTGGTTCGCGTGATAATACTCTAGTAAATGCCCTTCTATATCATTGCTCCGATACTCTGTCAGGAATTGGTGGTGAGCGGAGACCGGGAATTGTTCACCGGATCGATAAAGACACATCTGGATTGCTTGTAATTGCAAAATCTGATGCAGCTCATCATGATTTAGCCAAACAATTTGAAAAACATACAGTAAAAAGAAAATATTTGGCATTATGTTACGGGATTCCAAATGCATCAGATCCTAGATTGCTTGGAATGATTGGTGTTAGTTTTGAAGCTGGAAATATTTTAAAGATAGTTAGTAATCTTGCTAGGCATAGATATGATCGTCAGAAACAGGCAGTTGTAACTTCGGGGGGTAGGCACGCTGTAACACGAGCTCGAGTTCTACAAAAATTTGGGAGTCCGGAAGTTCTATCACTAGTTGAGTGTTGGTTGGAGACTGGCCGCACCCATCAAATTCGGGTTCACTTATCTTATGTCGGAAACTCTCTGATTGGTGACCCAGTTTATGGGGCAAAACGAAAAATAGGTCATAAGGCAATTTCCGAAAAAGCTCAAATGTCTATTAGAGCTTTCCCTCGGCAAGCATTACATGCATCAGAATTAGGATTTATACATCCTGTAACTTGTAAACCTATGCATTTTTGCATACCCTTGCCGATGGATTTTAAAAAATTAATTGACGATATTACAAAGCTTTAGTCCGTTTAAGCTTTCTTTTCAGTAAATATAACTTGGTTTGTTGTTAGATATTCATGGTTTTTGTTTTTAGTACCACTTGAAAAATCATAATAAAATAAATATCTCAAACAGTGTAAGTATAGTTTTAACTACAGGGACCAACTCGAAAATGTCTAATTATTCGAATCTTCCAGCACCAAGCCCGGGACATGGGTTAAGTCGATATCTTCAACAGATAAGAAAGTTTCCCATGCTTGAACCTCAAGAAGAGTTTATGCTTGCTAAAAGATGGGTCGATCATGAAGATACTGATGCGGCTCATAAGTTGGTTACTTCCCACTTAAGATTAGCTGCTAAAATAGCAATGGGATATAGAGGCTATGGGCTGCCACAATCAGAAATAATTTCAGAAGCCAATGTAGGTTTAATGCAAGCGGTTAAAAAATTTGATCCTGATAAAGGATTTAGACTTGCGACCTATGCAATGTGGTGGATAAGGGCATCAATCCAAGAGTATGTTTTGAGATCTTGGAGTTTAGTAAAAATGGGAACAACAAGTGCACAAAAAAAAGTTATTTTTTAACTTACGTAAAGCAAAAAATAGAATAGGTGCTTTTGAAGAAGGCGATCTAAGACCAGAAAATAAAAAGCAAATAGCATCTGAACTTAACGTCGATGAATCAGAAGTTGAGTCAATGAACCGTCGGATGTCTGGGACCGACGCATCTCTTAACGCAGTGATTTCTGTAGATGGAGAGAGCACTAGTCAATGGCAAGACTGGCTAGAAGATGAAAACGCAGACCAAGCAGCAGATTATGCTGAAAAAGATGAATTTGATAGCAGAAAAGGGCTATTACTGGAGGCTTTAGAAATATTGAATGATCGCGAAAAAGATATTCTTTCAAGACGACGTCTAAGTGAGACAGTTTCTACTTTGGAGGAGCTCAGTCTACAATATGGTATTAGTCGAGAAAGAGTACGACAGTTAGAAGTTAGAGCTTTTGAAAAATTACAGATCAAAATGCGTAGTCTAGCAGAAGATAAAGGCATGATCTAAGAAAACCTAACGACTCTTAGAACTGGTTTTATTCGATATTTAGCGCCTCCAACTCATCTATCATTTTCGAAATTAGCTCTAACCCTAGTCCCCAAAATTTAGGGTCAGTGGCGTCGAGGCCAAACGGCTTCAATAGTTCTGTGTGATGTTTTGAACCTCCCGCTTGGAGCATATGGATATATTTTTCTTTGAAGTTTTTGTCTCCCGCTTCATACGTTGAATATAATGCATTAACCAAACCGTCACCAAACGCATAAGCATATACGTAGAAAGGAGAATGCACGAAGTGCGGTATGTACGCCCAAAAAGTTTCATATCCATCCATAAATTCGAACGCAGGTCCCAGGCTTGGCCCTTGGACTGACATCCATAATTCATTTATTTGGTCTGAAGATAATTCCCCTTTTGACCTTGCTTCGTGTAACTTGCATTCAAAGTCATAAAAAGCGATTTGGCGAACAACTGTATTTATTTGATCTTCAATTTTCCCTGCAAGAAGTATTTGTCTTTCTTTTTTTGTTTTCGTATTCCCTAATATTTTTTTAAAAGTTAACATCTCACCAAAAACAGATGCTGTTTCTGCGAGTGTTAATGGGGTAGATGATAATAGCTCTCCCTGTTCGGCTGCCAGGACTTGGTGTATTCCATGCCCAAGTTCGTGAGCAAGTGTCATAATATCTCGAGGTTTCCCCAAGTAATTAAGCATTATATATGGATGAACATCTGTGACTGTTGGATGTGCAAAAGCTCCAGGAGCTTTCCCTGGCTTTACAGCTGCGTCAATCCAGCCCTTATCAAAAAAATTCTTTGCTATACGAGAGAGTTTGGGCGAAAATTCTGAATATGCGTTAAGAACAGTATTCGTTGCATCTTTCCAGTTTATTAGTGTTTGATCTTCTTGAGGTAGTGGGGCATTCCGATCCCAAATTTGCATTTTTTCTAATCCGAGCCAGTTCCGTTTTATTTCATAATATCTATGACTTATTTTTGGATATGCACCCACTACCGCCTCTTTCAAGGCATTCACAACTTCGGGTTCAACATGATTTGAGAGATGTCTGCTGTGTTGAGGTGAAAGCATTTTTCGCCATTTATCATTAATAGACTTTTCTTTGGCGAGTGTATTATGAATACGTGAAAATATTTTTATATTTTTTTTAAAAACCCTTGCCAATTCTCTTGAAGCGAGTTCTCTCTTTTTTCTATTGGAGTCGGTTAACAGATTTAAGACTGTTTCAATCCCCATTACTTCCTCTGATATTCTGAACTCTAAACCGGTTATAGTTTCATCAAAGAGCCTATTCCAAGATGACGAACCCACTGTAGATAAATCATGAATATATAGCTCTAGCTCTTTATTTAGTTGGTGAGGTCTCATACTCCGGAGGCGATCAAATATTGGTTTGTAGCGACGAAGATCCGCATTGGTCTTGAGAAGCGCATTTAGTTTATGTTCTACAAGTTGGTTGATTTCTAATGAGAAAAAAATTAAATCGCTAGTTATATTTGTGATTTTATCTTGGTTATCTGTTAGGAATTTTGTTCGGGTTTCGTCAGTTGTTTTTTGGTAATACCGAAGACCAGCATACGACATTATTCGACCAGAAACCATTTCTATTTTTTCGTATCTTTTTATGCATATGAGCATATTATTAGCCGTCAGGCTTGATAATTTCCCCTCGTAATCAGATGCGAAAGCTTTACACTCGACCTTTAGCCAACCGATATCTTCAGATATTTTTTTGCTGTCGGGGCTTGGGTATAAGTCATCTAAGTCCCATTCAGGCAACTCACCTAACAGATTACTTTTTTCTGCTTTATCCAAAAGTACATTATTTTTAAGACATTTTAAATATATTGACATCTAGCTTTCCTCATTAATCCTTATTATTTTTACCGTGGCATATTTAAAATCGGTTTTTTTTAATGCTCTCTATAAATATTTTTTAGTTCTTCGATACCTAATTGTGCCATATTTGCGTTTAAATCTTTACTCAAAATATCTATCAAATGATTTGGCCCTCGATGTCCCAAAGCACCAAGTGCATAATGCCAGGCACTTCCCAACATTACAAAATCTGCACCTAACGAAAGTGCTCTTATGATATCTAACCCGCCCTCGATTCCACTATCAAAAATGATTGGTAAATTAGTAGAGTTTTTTATCTCGGGTAGAACTTCAATTGAGGCATAAGTCCCATCGAACTGACGACCTGCGTGGTTGGACACCCAAACGGCATCTATCCCCTCAGCTTCTAAGATTTTCGCATCTTTACCTCGCATAATTCCTTTTACAATGAGATTCCCATTCCATTTCTTTCGAAGAGTTCGTAAATAATTTATGTCAGGTGAGGTTCTCAAAAGGTATCCAATATGCTCTGTGGAAGATAGCCTTCCTTTTATCGTAGAATAGGTTTGCATTAATTTCATTTTTGGAATCCCTGTTCTTAATATTCCACTGAGCCATATAGGCCTCTTAAGAGCTTGAAAACCAAGTCGTCCTGTCAGCTTTGGAGGATGAGACAAGCCCCCACGTATTTGTTTTTCTCGCCGAGAAGCTTCAGGTACATCAACAGTTAAAACTAGTGTGGAAAAGCCACTATTTTGGACCCGTGATAAAATATCATCTAGAATCTTTGAGTCATTTGGAGGGTAAAGCTGAAACCACGCATTACCGTCAATATGTGATGCTATATCTTCGGGTGTTTGGGTGGCAACTGTTGACAATGTATAAGGTATATTAAAATTAGATGCTGCTTTAGCTAAAATTATTTCTGCATTTGGCCATATTAATCCTGACATTCCAACTGGAGCTATCCCAAAAGGTAACGAGAATTTTTTCCCTAGGAGCTCGATATTTAATTTAGGCTTTATATCTCCGTGGAGTATGGATGGGTGAAACAATATTTTCTGTAGCTCGGCTCTATTACGAATCCTCGTTGTCTCATTACCTGTACCACTATCAAGATACTCCCAAACAAAATGAGGAATTCTTCTTTTTGCGTGTTTTTTCAAATCAATTAATGCTGGGAATTTAGTATGATAATTCATAGCTTCTTTTTCCTCTTATTTTTAAAAAAGTCCAGAAAATAATATGAACGAATTATGAACAGCCTTTAACTCTTAAAGCAATGCAGATAATGTATAAATATAAAAAAGAGAACAACTATGAATCATTCTAAAATTAAAGAATCAGACCAAGTTTATCTGCCCCCATATCTTGAAGAATTAAATTCACCGCAACGAGAGTCAGTTCAAAACCTTAAAGGACCGGTTTTGATGCTTGCTGGCGCTGGCACAGGTAAAACCAAAGCATTAACGGCAAGGTTTGTACATTTACTAAAAACTGGGAACGCGCACCCTAATGAAATTTTTGCTGTCACATTCACTAATAAGGCTGCTATGGAAATGAAATACAGGGTCGGTTCAATTTTGAATCGTAATGTAGAAGGTTTTCAGTGGTTAGGTACTTTCCATTCAGTGTGCGCGCGTTTGTTAAGAAAACACGCAGAATTGGTAGGTTTAGAGTCAAATTTTACAATTTTAGACTCCGATGATCAATTAAGGATATTAAAGCAGCTAATTAAGCTAGAAAACATTGATGAAAAGAATTGGCCGCCGCGTCTTTTAGCGTCAATAATTGATAATTGGAAAAATAAAGCGTTTACACCGCAAAACCTACCCTCAGTAGAGCATGATAAATATGATGGAAAGGGTTGCTTATTATACTCTCAATATCAGCAACGCCTTACTCGTTTAAACGCGTGTGATTTTGGAGATTTATTACTTAAAGTTGTTATTATGTTTCAAGAAAATAGCGCTGTTCTTCAGAAATATCATAAAACTTTCAAATATATATTAGTCGATGAATACCAAGATACAAATGTTGTACAATACCTACTTCTCAGACTTTTAGCAGCAGACCATCAGAATATTTGCTGTGTTGGCGACGATGATCAGTCCATTTATGGTTGGCGTGGTGCAGAGGTAAAAAATATACTTCGATTTGAAAGTGATTTTAAGAATGCAAAAATTATCCGTTTAGAGCAAAATTATCGTTCTACTGAGTATATACTTAAAGCGGCTACTGGCATAATCAGTTCAAACAGAAATCGATTAGGTAAAACACTATGGACAGGTAAAACGGGAGGTGAATTGGTCCGGTTAATCGGAAACTGGGACGGTGAAGCAGAGGCTACTTGGATCAGTGATGAGATTGAAGCAATGCAAGTGGGTACACGAAGTCTTAGGAAGTATAACCTTAATGAAATAGCGGTTTTAGTCAGAGCATCTCATCAAATGAGAGCCTTCGAGGACCGATTCCTGAAAATAGGATTGAATTACAGGGTGATAGGTGGACCTAGATTTTATGAAAGATTAGAAATTCGAGATGCTATCTCTTATTTTAGACTTTTAATATCCTCAAAGGATGATCTAGCCTTTGAACGTATTATAAACACACCTAAACGTGGGCTAGGTGATAGCACTATACAAAAAATCCATTTAGTTTCACGGGCCACTAATTCATCACTGTTTGATGGGGCTAAAGAAATTCTTCGATCAAATAAGATTAAAGGGAAGGGGGCTATAAAATTAGCAAGTTTTGTGAACATGATTGATCGTCTAAGTAAAATGTATCGTAATGGTGAAATGTCTCACACTGATATCGCTGCACAAGTCCTTGAAGAGTCTGGGTACACCGATATGTGGACTAACCTGAAAGATAAGTCTCCAGATGCTGGAGGTAGACTGGAGAATTTAAAGGAGTTGATTAAAGCACTAGAAGACTTTGAAAATTTAGAAGGGTTTTTGGAGCATGTTGCGCTAATAATGGAAAATAATAGTGGTAATGAGGCTGATAAAGTTAGTATAATGACTCTACATGCTTCAAAGGGTCTAGAATTTCCTTCTGTATTTCTTCCGGGCTGGGAAGATGGGTTATTCCCTTCGCAACGTTCAATGGACGAGAGTGGTGAAAAAGGTTTAGAAGAGGAAAGGAGACTTGCTTATGTAGGAATTACACGGGCTGAAGAGCTATGTACCATTTCTTTTGTGGGTAGTAGGCAGATTTATGGACAATGGCAATCATCGATCCCGTCACGATTTATTAATGATATTCCTTTAGACTGCATAGAAAATCTAACCCAACCTGGATTATATGGGTACCAATTGGATGAAGGATCTCAACCAACCGAAATGGATATAGGTGATATACAAGACCGTGCTTCGAAAGCAGATATATACGACTCACCTGGCTGGAAGCGTTTGCAAAACACAAAAAGAGACCAGACGGCTCAGAATTTGAACTATCAAGCGAACAAAAAAGATTTGGATACTAGTTTTTGTCTCGACGATAAAGTGTTCCACCAGAAATTTGGTTATGGAGTAATTTTAACATTAGACGGAGAGAACGCCGAAGTTTTTTTTGAAAAAGCTGGTGAAAAGAAGCTTAGGGGGCCGTTATCTAAATATCTAACTATTTGTATTAACGAAGATAATATTGAAACTTAATTTAATGTGGCGGCGTTGGGAGGATAACGCCGCCACTTTATCAACTTGAAAGGACTTCGGGAGGAAAGACACTCTCACTTAGCTATTAAGATATCATATGATTTAGAATGTTTTCAGACAATAATTAAGTTAGCAATTCCGGTATGCAAAATTTACATACCAAATCAAAATAAGTTTGCTATTTAATTTTTGATAAGGATATTAATGATGAGTTTATTGAAAAAAAAAGTACTAGATGCCTTAAAATTAATCGAATTGCCAGATAAGTCTAATGCTGTCATCAGTAATTCAATTCGAGCTTTTGATATTACTGATGGCGTAGCAAAATTTGTAATTGAAATTAAAAGCGATGAAATCGAATTATACAGGCCAATAGTTGAAAGAATGAAAGAGGTGGTGGAAAAGGTAGAGGGTATTTCTAAATCCTCTATAGTTTTAACTGCTGAAAAAGGAATAACAGAACAAAAGGTCCAATCATCACCGCCAAATTTAAAAGTGGGAAAGCACCCTGATAGCAAAATCGGTTCTCTTAAGCCAAAGAACATAAAACACATTATTGCGGTTGGTTCCGGTAAAGGGGGTGTGGGGAAATCAACATTGTCTGCTAATCTAGCGGTTTCTTTAACGAAGAAGGGTTTAGCTGTAGGTCTTCTGGATGCCGATATCTACGGGCCCTCGCAGCCAAAAATGCTCGGTGTGTCTGATCGGCCAAAGTCCCCTGATGGGAAAACTATTATACCATTACAAGCCTTTGGAGTAACTATAATGTCAATTGGTTTGATGATTGAGCCAGAAAAGGCCGTGGTATGGCGTGGGCCAATGCTAATGGGGGCTTTACAGCAGATGCTGTCTCAAGTTGAATGGGGTAATTTAGATATATTGATAGTCGATCTTCCACCTGGGACTGGTGATGTTCAGTTGACCTTATGTCAAAAAGCTGAGGTGTCTGGCGCACTTATCGTATCAACTCCTCAGGACGTAGCTTTAATCGATGCAAGAAAGGCTATTGATATGTTCAGGACGTTGAATACACCAATTCTTGGTTTGATCGAAAATATGTCAAATTATCAGTGCCCCAAATGTGGGCATGAGGTGGCTATTTTTGGCCACGGTGGTGTAGTAAAAGAGTCAGAAAATTTGGGTTTACCTTTTTTGGGTGAAATTCCCTTAGATTTAGAAATACGATTGTCCGGTGATGCGGGTTGTCCGGTCTCAACCGGTGAGAAACCAATATCGGAAGCATTTAATAATTTAGCTGAAGTAGTTATAAAACAGTTGTCTAATATCGAAAAATAAAAAGCCTGTAAAATATTGAAAGAAACGAATCAAGTTAGTTAGACACATCAGGTAAATAGAAGAGATTAAAAACAATTTATGGGTATTTGTTAATTTTCTTAAGGAATAAACTGCAGATCAGTTATTAGTAATATACAAGATATAGACATTTGATAAATATAAACACAAGATCTAGTAAGAGCTATGCTTATAACGCAACGAATGTTAAAATTTTTTATCAAAATGGTATATTTTCCCATAAAGTGGTATTGATTTCCGTAAAATCCCGTGTATTGTAATAAACACGACTGTTGAGGGTAAAAAAAGGGGCGTTTAAGAACCCCACTAGGCGACCAGATAAGGTTTCATACAGGTACTCAATATTCGTAAAAGTTTGACCTTGTGTAAGCAGACATCCCCCCAGATGACGCAGGTCAAACACCTCCATAAGGGGAAAAACGGCGGATTGGGTAACGGCAGTATCCCAGCCGCCGTTGCCTTTATTAACTAATTGAAAGGACCTACTAAATTGGCAAATAGATTTAGAGGTGAGGGACTACATAAAGTTGACGGTAAAGGGCGCGTTTCTATACCGGCATTATTTAGGCGAGTTCTAGAAGATTGTGATCCGGAGTGGAAAGAGGGTTTGAACCCAAATTTAGTAATTGTTTATGGTGGGGAATCTCAAAAATATTTAGAGGTCTATACGCAGGAGTCAATTAATGAAGTCGATGAAAGGATTTCTTGTTTGCCACGTGGCTCGAAAGAAAGAAGAGTATTAGAGCATATTTTTAATGGTAGAGCGTTGCCAACTCAGGCTGATGAGTCTGGGAGATTAGTAATTCCGCAAAGACTAAGAGATAAAGTTGGTATAAATTATGAGGCACATTTTAAGGCAACTGGAGATACTTTTCAGATCTGGGATCCGAAGAGCTCGCACGAAAGAACAGACGTAATCGAGAGATGGTTGGCTGAACGGGGTCAAGATTTTGACCCGCTGACTCTACTAAATACGGTTGAAAATAGTGATTTGAAAGAAAATGTGGATTAAGTAATGAGGAAGTTGGCTGATACACATAAAGAAAATGTTCAGCATATCCCGGTGTTACTAGAAACTATATTAGAAAATATTAATCCAAGTGGAATATGGGTTGATGGTACTTTTGGAGCTGGGGGTTACAGTCGTTCGTTACTTGAGCAAGGAGTCGAAGCTGTAGTGGCTATTGATAGAGATCCGGCTGCTTTAAAAGCGTCCAAAGCTTTAGAAATAGATTTTCGTGGCCAATTCACCTTTTTTCAGGGAAAATTTTCAGAATTAGAGAATTTTATTAGTAGTTCAATAAAAATAAGCGGTATTGTCTTTGATCTTGGGGTCTCTTCTATGCAGTTAGACCAAGCTAAAAGAGGTTTTTCTTTTCTACATGATGGACCGTTGGACATGAGAATGGGTGAAGCAGAAGTTTCGGCGTCAGATATAGTCAATTTTTACGATGAAGAGTCTATTGCTGATATTCTATTTCAGTACGGTGAAGAGAGATTTTCTAGAGTGATTGCAAAAAAAATAGTTAATTCGAGACCAATAGAGTCAACCTTGAGACTATCAAATATCATCAAAAGTTGTTTTAATGATTCTTTTCGGAAAACTCATCCAGCAACCAAATCTTTTCAGGCTTTACGTATCGCCGTTAACGATGAACTAGTAGAGTTAGTGAAAGGCTTAGAGATAGCGGAGCGGATGTTAGAACCCGGCGGGCAATTAGCCGTAGTCACTTTCCACTCACTAGAGGACCGAATAGTTAAAAAGTTTATGCGCGCTCGGACAAAAAATAAAGAAAATATGAACAGACATCTACCAAACTGTACCAATATTGATCCGAGTTTTATGTTGAAAAGAGTAAAACCATATTTAGTAAAGAGTGAGGAACGGGAACTAAATAATAGATCTCGTTCAGCAAAGTTGCGAATTGCCACGAGGACGAATGCATCAGCGCACCCACAACAAAACCAAAAACTAGGGTTGCCCAGACTTGCATTAGAAAGTTTAACCGCATGAGGATCATAGTTTATAGTTTTTCGGTGATTTCTGTAATGATATTAGCATATTGGGCTAATTCTGAGAGCTACAGAACAAAGGCCGCTATAAGTACCAGTAAAGAACTGAAAAGTGAAATAGGCAAATTAGAGGAAAAACTATATGTATTAAATGCGGAGTGGGCTTATCTTAATAGGCCAGAAAGATTAGCAGATTTAGTGAAATGGAATTATCAAAAATTAGGCCTAATACCAATATCTGCAGAAAACTTTCAGTCCTTATCTAATATTATGTTATCTAGAATAGAGGATGGGGATTAAAAATAATGCAAAGCTTTAGAACCTTGAGCGTTCGTTTTCTGAGATGAACAGAGTTCCTTTGAGACCATTGGCAAAGATTTTAGACGCTCGTAGAAAAGGAGTCAATCCAGGTTATATTGAGAAAAATAATATAGATGAAAGATATATAACCTCTAGTGATCGCAACCAAAAACGATCAGAAAGGCGGCTGTTCTTTGTTGGCATAATGTTTTTGATGGGATTTATGCTGGTTTGCGTGCGAATGACGGTGATGGCGTCCTCAGAGATATCTGAACCATTGCGGGAGGCCTCATCATCAAAGCTAACAAGTCAAAGATCTAACATAGTCGATAGACATGGCAGTATACTAGCAACAAACCTACCTACAATTGCGCTTTATGCTAATCCAACTATTATTTTGAGACCTGAAACGGCTGTAGAGAAATTATCTTTGATATTTCCTGAACTAAACTCAAAGAAATTACTTAAAGAGTTTAAAAGTAATAAAACATTTCTATGGATCAAAGAGAAACTTAGCCCGGAGCAGCAACAAGCAGTTCATGAGATTGGTGAACCTGGACTAATGTATGGACCAAGAGAAATGCGGCTCTATCCAAATGGTCGATTTGCTAGCCATATTTTAGGGGGTACGCGATTTAACAATCAAAGTGCCAGTAATGCCGATATGTTGGGTAGCGCAGGAATTGAGGCAACTTTTAATGATTTTTTGAATGATAGGAATAGAAATGGTGAACCACTTCAACTGAGCTTAGACCTGAGTGTGCAAGCAGCCGTTGAACGGATTTTGAATGGATCTATGGAACTAATGAATGCTAAGGGTGCTTCTGGTATAGTGCTGGACGTTATGACGGGTGAAATAATTTCTATGGTGTCACTTCCTGATTTTGACCCAAATGATAGACCCAAATTAGTTAAGAACTCTAAACCATCAGATAGTGCTCTATTTAATAGAGCCGTCCAGGGCCTTTACGAATTGGGATCAACCTTTAAAATATTTACAGTTGCTAAAGCATTAGAGCTTGAGTTGGTTGGTCCAGAAACTCAGTTAGAATTTCCGAATAGAATGAAAATTATGGGTGTTTTAGTAAAAGATGATCATTACAAGGGACCAATACTAAATGTAGCCAACGTGATTTCTCAATCATCAAATGTCGGAACTGCAATTTTGGCCTCTAAGATAGGAAAGGAACACCAAATAAATATGTTAAGAACCTTAGGTCTTTTAGAGCCTACTGAATTGGAATTAGTTGAAGCAGGAGGTATTAAGCCATTAAAACCGAGAAAATGGACTGATATATCGACAGTAACAATTTCATTCGGGTATGGCTTATCGGTAAGTCCTTTACATTTAGCGGTAGCTTACGCTTCTTTGGTCAATGGTGGATATAAAATTAAGCCTAGTATCCTTAAAACTGGTAATCAAGAACTAGGTGAAAGAGTTGTTTCGAAACAAACCTCTGATAATCTGAGACAAATTATGAGGCTTGTTGTCCAAGAAGGTACGGCGAGTCTGGGAAAAGTAAATGGATATGATGTGGGTGGTAAAACTGGGACCGCCGAAAAACAAAAAGAGGACGGTCCGGGTTATGATAAAGACCGAGTTATCTCAACTTTTGCATCTTTTTTTCCAGTTAATAGGCCAAGGTATGTCTTAGTGGTATCCTTTGATGAGCCCTCATATAAGAGTGGAAAATTGAAAAGAGAGAGGTCAGCTGGTTGGACGGCGGTCCCTGTTTCTGCAGAAATTATAAAAAGAATAGCACCTTTATTAGATTTACGACCTAGTTTTGAAGTTGAGAAAATGGTAGAGTTAAGATAGAACAAGTAATTTTGAAAATTAGCGACACTTATGTTTGATGGTACCAAAAGAAAATTAAGTTCATTCGGTATTACCCATTTTGAATCAATTGATCTTGAGATTTCAGGATTATGCGCAGATAGTCGTATGATAAAGCCTGGCTATCTTTTTGCGGCTTTAAAAGGATTTAATTTCCATGGAGCCGATTATTGCGAAGAAGCAATTATCAGAGGTTGTACCGTTATTCTCACGGACTCTGAAGGTCAATCTCAAATTAAAAAGTTGTCAAGAGATCCTAGTATTAAACTTATAGTTGTAGAAGACCCCAAACAAATTTTTGCTCATTGTGCAGCTATTTGGTTTGGGGCTCAACCAAAAATTTTAACTGCGGTTACTGGAACAAACGGTAAAACGAGTGTAGCTAACTTTACACGTCAAATTTGGGAGTTTTTAGGGTATCAGGCAAGCAATATAGGTACTATGGGTGTTGAGGGGGCGGTTAGTTATCCCTTGGCTCATACTACACCAGACCCTATTAAACTTCATCAAATTTTACTTGAATTAGCGAAACAAAGAATCACACATACTTGTTTGGAAGCATCTTCTCATGGACTAGACCAAAAGAGACTCGATGGTGCACTAATAACATCTGCTGCTTTTACAAACTTATCACATGATCACCTTGATTATCATAAAACGTTAGATTCGTACTTCACCTCAAAAGTAGGTTTGTTCACACGTATTCTTAAAAGTGATGGTAAGGCAGTTCTAAATATTGATAGTGACTGGGGTGAAAAGCTTGGAGAAATTTTGGAAACCCATGGAATTGAAAAACTTACGGTTGGTACACATAGCTCTTCTGATTTGAGAATACTGGGTCAAAAATTTAATGTAGATGGTCAAGAGTTAAAGTTTTCATTTAACAACACCACTTATCAAATAACATCCGAACTTATTGGTGGTTTTCAGGCATATAATATTTTACTGGCTGCAGGTTTAGCACTATCCACGGGAGGCAAACCTGCAGATATATTTCAAGCTCTTCACGCAATTAAAACAATTAAGGGCAGAATGCAAAGAGTAGCTGACTTATCAAACGGCGCTTCTGTTTATGTTGATTTTGCACACACGCCAGCTGCTATTGAAGTGGCTATTAAGTCTATTCGACCTCATATCTTAGGCAAAGTATCGATTATAATAGGCGCTGGGGGAGATAGAGACCACACAAAGAGACAGTTTATGGGAGCGGTTGCACAGAAATATGCAGACTCAGTCTATATTACTGATGATAATCCCCGTAATGAAGATCCAAAGAGAATCAGATCTATGATAAAATTTGGTGCTCCAAAAGCTCTGGAAATTTCTGATCGAGCTGAGGCTATTTTAGCTGGGATATCAAGTTTGGAAGCTGGAGATGTCCTTTTAATCACTGGGAAAGGGCATGAGACTGGACAAATCATAGGAGACTCTGTTTTGGATTTTGATGATGCAGAGCAAGCAAATATAGTTGTATCCGCTCTAGAGGGAGCTATCTGAAGTGTTGTGGAGAGGAGAGGAAATAGGGTTCATTACTAATGGCTCGGTTACAAAACCATTTGGAGCTAATGGGATCTCGATTGATACGCGCACGTTAATGCCAAATGAGCTTTTTATCGCCTTGGCCGAGAATAGAGATGGTCACGATTTTATTTTAGACGCAATAAAAAAGGGTGCTAGTGGAGCTTTAGTAAGTAAAGTTCCAAAAGAAGTACCATCAGATTTCCCCTTAGTCATCGTTGATAACGTATTTTCTGCATTAAATGCTCTAGGTGCTGCTGGGAGAGCTAGAATTAGTGGGAAAGTAATTGCTGTAACTGGTTCAGTTGGTAAAACATCTACTAAAGAGATGTTAAAAAGAACCCTTTCAGAACAATTTATTACACATGCTTCTGAAAATAGCTATAATAACCACTGGGGTGTTCCTTTGACTTTAGCAAAGATGCCACCACAAACAGAAATAGCAATACTGGAAATAGGAATGAATAACCCCGGAGAAATATTGCCATTAGCCGAAATGGTAAGACCGGATATTGCCATTGTAACAAACGTTACGAAAGCTCATCTAGCTTCGTTTGACTCATTAGAGAAAATTATAGAAGAAAAGTTTTCAATTCTTAAAAGCTTGAGAGTTGATGGTGTGGGTATAATAAATGGAGATATAGAGAATTTAAATAAGATTGTTAAGCCATTGGAGTCTAGGTTAGTTACTTTTGGGGAGTCTGAATTTACTGATTGGACACTTTCTGAAGTAAAAAATGAAGGCTCTTTCACAATCTGTTCGGTTGAATCAGAAGAAAAGAATTTCAAATTTAAACTTAAAGCAGTGGGAAATCACTTTGCTATTAATGCAACTGCGGTATTTTGTGCTATTCAAGAAGTTGCTGGCGATCTTTTAAAAGCTACAGCAGCCTTAAGTGATTGGAAACCTTTTAAGGGCCGAGGGGAACGCTCACTGATCTATTTAAGAAGTGCTCCTACTGGGCCACCTCTTGAACTTGTTGATGAAAGCTATAACGCAAGTCCCGCTTCGGTCAAAGCTGGCTTACTGGCTCTAAAAACACTTGAACCATTGCAGGGTAAAGGTTGTAGACGGATTGCTATATTGGGTGACATGAAAGAATTAGGAAAATCCGAGATGGCTCTTCATCAAGAGATTGAAAACTACTTGAGTGATGAAGGCATTTCGCATGTACATTGTGTTGGAGCTTTAATGAAATCCCTTCATAATTGCTTACCTATTGATAAAAAAGGGCTTTGGGTTTTAACAGCAGATGAATTAGTGAATGGGATTAAACTTTTGCTTAATCCAGGAGATATAGTAATGGTTAAGGGCTCACTTTCTATGAAAATGGATCTGGTGGTCGCTGCGATTAAAAATTTAGGCCACCTGAAAAATAAATAAATTAAGGAGATTATGGCTTGTTATATTGGTTGACAGTTTTTTCAGACGGAGGAGATTTTTTCAATCTGTTTAGATATATTACCTTTCGAGCAGGCGGGGCTTTTTTTACAGCATTAATGTTTGGGTTTATCTTTGGCAGGCCTCTAATAAACCTACTCAAGAGGAAGCAAAAACAGGGCCAACCGATCAGAGCTGATGGCCCTGAGAGCCATTTGTTAGATAAAATCGGGACACCGACGATGGGCGGCTTGCTAATACTAGGAGCCCTGATCACATCCACTCTACTGTGGGCTAGGCTGGATAATGGTTTTGTTTGGGTTGTTCTTTTTGTAACTTTAGGTTTTGGTTTGATCGGATTTATAGATGATTTTTCTAAAGTTTCACTGAAGTCGCACAAAGGAATATCTGGAAAGGTAAGGCTTTTTTTTGGGGTTATAATTTCATTAATTGCGGCATATTTTTCTGCTGTGCTTCACCCGCCCTTACTAACAAATCAGCTTGCCTTGCCTGTACTAAAAGACACTCTAATAAATTTAGGTCCTTTTTTCACCTTGTTTGGAGCATTTATAATAATAGGTGCAGCAAACTCTGTAAATTTGACTGATGGGTTGGACGGCCTCGCCATTATGCCAGTTATGATAGCAGGAGCTGCGTTAGGAATAATTTCCTATGCTGTTGGAAGAGTAGATTTTACTGAATATCTCGATGTGCATTATGTCTTTGGAACTGGTGAGCTACTAGTTTTCTCGGCAGGCCTAATCGGTGGTGGACTTGGTTTCTTATGGTATAATGCACCACCAGCAGCAGTTTTTATGGGTGATACTGGATCTCTGTCCTTAGGTGGTGCATTAGGCGCTATAGCTGTTTTAACGAAGCATGAACTTGTGATGGGTATAATAGGAGGACTATTCGTTGTAGAAACACTAAGTGTAATCATACAGGTGTCTTATTTCAAACTAACTGGAAAGCGTGTTTTTTTAATGGCACCGATTCACCATCATTTTGAAAAGAAAGGGTGGGCTGAACCACAGATAGTTATTCGGTTTTGGATAATTGCATTAATTTTAGCAATGATTGGCCTTGCTACACTCAAAGTCCGATGATCTCTATTGATGAATATACTAATAAGGTTGTACTTATTCTTGGTTTTGGTCGGACTGGTACTTCATTAGCTGCGGCATTAATTGCGAGTGGCTCAAAGGTGTGGATTTGGGATGATGATCCTGCTGTATTGTTGAGTGCTGAACAAAATGGCTTTAAGGTATTCAACCCAAAAAAAGATAAGCTATGGTCGACTATTGATCTATTGTTAGTTTCTCCAGGTATATCAACTTTAAACTCTACAGCGCATAAGTTTGTCTTGAAAGCCAGATCATTAGAGATTTTTGTTGATAATGATATAGGATTATTTTTTCGTATACTAAGGAGTACAAAAAGGAGGTTTACTATTCCTCCCACAATAATAGCGATTACCGGTTCTAATGGTAAATCTACGACTGCTTCCTTGATTCACCATATTCTTTTTCAGTCTGGAATGAAATCTCAAATAGCCGGAAATATTGGGAAAGGTGTATTTGAGTTGAAACCACTTCAAAACCAAGAAATTGTGGTTTTAGAATTAAGTTCCTATCAACTAGAAAGCGCGAGCTACCTATCACCTGATATAGCCGTTTTTACAAATTTTTCCCCAGACCATTTAGAGCGACATGGAGGGCTAAAAGGATATTTTGAAGCTAAAAAACGACTTTTTCAAGAGGGGTTGCCTTCGGCAAGTATTATAAACACCAATTCTGTAGAGGGTAAGGAATTATTCTTAATTAATGAACAATTATCTAAAACTTGTAGTGTCTCTTCTCAAAAAAACCAACATTTCCAGTCAATACAATATGGTAATAAAAATTTGTCTGCACGGAGTAATGGAAAAAAGAAATTCTCGGCTAATCTAGCGCAAATAAAAAATCTACCGGGTTCACATAATCATGAAAATATTTCTTTAGCTTATGCTTGTTGTCGGGCAGTTGGGTTAGATAACATATCGATTATGGAGGCTGTGAAAAGTTTTGAAGGACTTCCGCATAGATTACAACATGTAAGAGTTAAGGCTGGAGTAACGTACATCAACGATAGTAAAGCAACAAATATAGATAGTGTTGTTAAGGCTCTATGTGCTTTTAACAACATACATTGGATCTGTGGAGGCCAAGAAAAGGCCGGTAGCATGGGCCTACTTAGGCAAAACTCTAAATCTATAAAAAGAGCCTATATTATTGGAAAGAATCCAAAGAGATTTGCATCAAAAATCGGAGAAATACCGTATATACTTTGTGGATCAATGCAAGACGCGGTTAAATATGCTGGGGATACAGCGGTACTTGGGGACACAGTCTTATTATCACCTGGCGCTGCTAGCTTTGATCAATATGAGGACTTTGAGAAAAGAGGTGAACATTTCGTAAAATTAGTTAAAGAGTTGCTTTAAAATTTTAAAAATTATTCAAAAAAAATACATATATAGCACTGGATTGATAAGTATTTTAGCGTTACAGTGTTAATAAGATCCGAATAATCGGACAAAAGAGGCAGTTTAGGTAGTATTTTCATGACTGAAATAGTTTATGGAAAGGTTGAATCATCCCGCATTGAACCTTCCTTCTCTAACTGGTTACATACCATCGATAGATGGTCTATTCTTTGTATACTGACTTTATTCAGTATTGGACTATTGTTAGGTTTAGCTGCATCGCCACCATTAGCAGAACGGAATGGATATGCTCCCTTTTACTACGTTTACAAACAGATAATATTCGGTAGCGTGTCTCTTTTGATCATGTTTGCTTTATCGTTTGTCTCAAAAGATAATATTAGGCGTTGTTCTGTCTTGTTTTTTTTGATGACTTTTTTTGCTATGGCTTTATTACCTTTTTTAGGAACAGATTTTGGTAAAGGTGCAGTTAGGTGGTATTCTTTTGGTTTTGGCTCTTTGCAGCCATCTGAGTTTTTGAAGCCCGTATTTATAGTTTTCTCTGCCTGGCTTATAGCTGAAAGTAGTAAAATTAATGGGCCACCTGGAAATTTAATCTCATTTTTGGTTGCGGTCATTGTCGTTTTACTTTTGATGATTCAGCCTGATTTTGGTCAAGCAGCACTAATTTTATTTGGATGGGGGGTAATATATTTTGTTGGTGGTGCTCCCATAATTTTATTAGTAATAATTGCAATACTTGTTATCTGTGTTGGATTCACTATGTACGGTATTTCGCAGCATTTTGCCAGAAGGATAGATGGCTTTTTGTCAAATGATGTCGATCCGACAACCCAGATCGGTTTTGTAACTAATGCAATTCGAGAAGGCGGTTGGTTTGGTGTAGGAGTGGGCGAGGGTGAAGTAATATGGTCTCTACCAGATGCACATACTGACTTTATTATTGCAGTTGCTGCAGAAGAATATGGACTTGTTTTAGTTCTTGTTATTATAGCTCTTTATACAACTTTTACAATTAGATGTTTGTCTAGATTAATGAAAAAGAAAGATCCTTTTGTAAGATTAGCCGGAGCAGGATTGACAGCGATGTTTGCGATGCAAGCAATAATAAATATGGGCGTCGCTGTTAGATTACTGCCAGCTAAAGGTATGACTTTACCATTCGTATCGAACGGAGGTTCTTCGCTGATTGCAACTGGAATTGGTATTGGAATGCTATTAGTATTTACACGCTCTCGACCCCAGGGTGAAATAAGAGACTTATTAGCCAATAAGCGCAGAATTAATGAAAGGTAAGTTAGTTTTACTTTCTGCAGGAGGTACCGGTGGACATATGTTTCCTGCCCAAGCGCTTTCAGAAACATTAATAGCAAACGGTTGGAGAGTAAAGTTATCTACAGACATTAGAGGCGCTCGTTTTTTAGAAAACTTTCCACCAAGTATTGAAATTAACATTTTACCGTCAGCGACGCTATTTGGGGGTAGTTTAATAAAACGGCTCATAGCTCCGTGGCTAATTTTTAAGGGGTCTCTTTCAGCAATAATAAATTTTAGGCGTGATAGGCCTTGTGTCATTGTTGGATTTGGTGGTTATCCAACTATCCCAGGGTTAATCGCTGCTATATTATTGAAAATACCGATAGTTATTCAAGAACAAAATGGTGTTTTGGGACTTGTTAATAGGATATTTTCAAGTTACGCAAGAATCCTTGCTTGTGGAGTCTGGCCTACAAAGACCCCTGAAAAGGTTACTAAGGTTTTTACAGGAAACCCAGTGAGGTTATCAATAATAAAAAGAGCTGGTTCCCCATACATACCACCTGGAGAATATCCGATGAGTATATTAGTGATTGGTGGAAGCCAGGGCGCAAGCATACTTTCGAAAATCGTCCCACAGGCCTTCTCGCTATTACCTAATAGTATTTTAAAGAACTTAAGAGTTTCACATCAGGCTCGGTTAGAGGATTCTTCCTATGTCAAAGACATGTATGAGGGGTTGGGAGTAAATGCTCTTGTCAGACCCTTTTTTGTTGATATTGAGAATAGATATTCGGAAGCCCAGTTAATAATTTCCAGAGCTGGAGCGTCATCATTAGCTGATATTTCTATTATAGGTAGGCCATCAATTCTAATTCCTTTTGCTGAAGCACTTGCCGATCATCAAACAGCTAATGCGAAGTCATTGAGTGATAAGGGCGCGGCAATTTTAATTCCTGAGAAAAATGCATCTCCGGAAATAATAGCTAAGGAAATGAAAAATATTTTAATGGCTCCAAAGTTGGCTCAAAGTATGGCTGATAAAGCTTTAAGAAGTAGTAAGCCAGAGGCAATTAAAAATTTATATGATGTTGTCTGCTCTGTTTGCCGGAGTTCAAAAAATGACCTCGGTTAAGACTAAATTACCACTAGGTTTGGGAGTAATTCACTTCATTGGGATTGGTGGGATTGGTATGTCTGGAATCGCCGAGGTTTTATTGAGTCTTGGATATAATATTCAAGGTTCTGATACGAAAACTACTGAGATTACAGAAAGGTTAACGAGAATTGGCGCACAGGTTTTTATTGGGCATGATATAACCAACCTTAAGGGTGCTGAAGTGATAGTGATTTCAAGCGCGATTAAATCTAATAATATAGAATTAAAAGAAGCCTATATTCAGTCTTTACCGGTTGTGAGTAGAGCAGAAATGCTTGCTGAATTAATGCGATTAAAGTCGAATATCGCAGTTTCTGGCACTCACGGTAAGACGACTACTACCACGATGATTTCTGCCGTTTTGGATAAAGGTGGGTTGGATCCTACCGTGATCAACGGTGGTGTTATCCATGCTTATGGGTCAAATGCTAGAATGGGGCAAGGTGAGTGGATGGTTGTTGAAGCGGACGAGTCAGATGGCACCTTCACCAGACTTCCGGCAACAATAGCAGTAGTAACAAATATCGATCCAGAGCATTTAGACCACTGGGGTAATTTTGAAAACCTTAAAGAGGGCTTTTTGAGTTTCATTACTAACATACCTTTCTATGGAGTAGTAATTTGCTGTATTGATAACCCTGAGGTTAGGAAACTGGTTCTTAAAATCAAAAATAGAAAGGTTATTTCTTATGGCTTTCATAAAGATGCGGACATTAGAGCTGTGAAAGTTAATTATGAAAAGGGTAACTCAACGTTTGACATAATTTTCAAGAATAAAGAAATATTAGTTCAAGGATTCAAGTTACCTATGCCAGGGGATCATAATATTTCTAACTCCCTAGCTGCAGTGGCAGTGGCACATCATCTCAGCATGCCCATTAAAACAGTTAAAGAGGCCATTGAAGGTTTCAAAGGTGTTAATAGACGTTTTACAGAATTAGGAACGTTTGATGGAATAAAAATAATTGATGATTACGGCCATCATCCAGTAGAAATTTCAGCGGTCCTACAAGCAGCCCGTCAGATAACTGTGGGTAAAGTAATCGCTATTCATCAACCTCATCGATATACAAGAATGCGTGATTTATTTGAAAGTTTTTGTACATGTTTCGAAAATGCTGATCATGTTATGATTACAGAAATTTTTTCTGCTGGAGAGGAGGCCATCGACGGAATATCACAAGGATCTCTAGTTTGTGGAATTATCGATCAAGGTCATAAAAATGTTCATTCCATAGTTGGATTTAATGACTGTAAAGATTTAATAATATCTATTGCACAAGAGGGAGATGTGATAATTTTTTTAGGAGCGGGATCAATAAGTAGCTGGGCAAAAAACTTATCGGTTGTGCTAAGTGCAAGAGAAATTATAAATAAATGAACTTATTCCTAATTGGCTAATGATA
>JBJLGD010000014.1:0-42437 GCA_045565015.1 Paracoccaceae bacterium | reverse complement strand
GCTGTATTAATCCAATCCGTAATCATGGGAATATGGCTGTGGATCAAAGCTCCAGATCAGTTAATGCGTAGTTTTACAGAGTGGCGGAGAGCGTACTTAGTTGGTGTGTTCGGCGCAATTACAACTGCTTGTTGGTTCTATGCTTTTTCCGCTAACGCAGTTGCACCGGTACGAGCTTTAGGTCAAGTTGAACTACTAATAGCACTTGGAATTTCGTTTTTCTTTTTTAAAGAACGTCCCAGTAGAAAAGAAGTTTTTGCTATCACTCTTTTAGCTGTATCGATCATCATGGTTTTAACGAATTCTTAGTTTCAATTCATGTTTTTTTCACGCAGTTTCTCTTAGTTTTTAGTTATTTGACGAGCCTGGCGTCAAGTAATTTAACCGCCTGAAATTTTAATTTTAAAATAAAAAAAATTTAGCTAGCACAAAAGAGAATTATCGTATATTGAGATTCTCTATATTTAGTACCCAGGGAGGGATGAAATGATAAAAAAATTTAAGATAATTACGGTAATGACTTTTGCGCTAATTGCAGCTAGTTTTTCTAGCTCTGCAAATGCCGGTGTTGAAGGTGATACTATTACACTTGGGTCAGCACTTTCGCTGACTGGTAAGTATGCAACAAATGGTCTGCACACTCAAAGAGGTTATGATTTCGCAGTTGATAGAATTAATTCAACAGGCGGCGTTATGGTCGGCGGTAAAAGTTATAAACTAACCGTTAAGTATTATGACGATGAGTCAACGCCTGCTCGTGGTGCTCAGTTAGCAGAACGATTAATCCAGCAGGATGGAGTCGAATTTATGTTGGGGCCTTACAGTTCTGGTATGACGAAGGCTATCGCACCAGTGTCGGAAAAATTTGGAGTCCCAATGATCGAAGCCGAAGGAGCATCGCGATCACTGTTTACTCAAGGATATAAGTATTTGTTCGCTGTTCTTTCAACTACTGATCTATATTTGCCAGGCGCTGTTCATTTTGCGGCTGATCAAAAGAAAAGTATTGGCAAACCAGCAAGTGATGCTCGAGTAGCAATGGCATTTGAAGGTGACCCGTTTTCTATGGATATTAGAGCTGGTCTAGTGGAAATGATTAATGATTATGGTATGAAACTTGTTATAGATGATCAGCTTCCTGCAGATCTCTCCGACATGTCAACCACATTAACCAAAGTTAAGGCTCTTAAACCAGATATCCTAATCGTATCAGGCCATTCAAAAGGTGCTGCGACTGCTGCAAGACAAATTGATGAGATGAAAATTAACGTTCCAATTATTGCTATGACACATTGTGAAGCAGCAAAGGTCCATGAGAAATTTCCAAATGCTTCAACTGGTTTTCTTTGTCCAACACAATGGGTTCCAGGTATAGACAAAAAAGACGCTATGTTTGGCTCTGCTGCCGATTGGAATAGAGATTTCAAAGCAGCTCACCCAAGCTACTCTTCTGTTCCATATCAGTCAGCTCAGGCGTCTGCAGCTGTCTATGTTTGGAAAGAAGCTTTTGAAGCTGCAAATACCTTTGACAAAAAAGCAGTGAGAGATGCAATAGCTGGAGTTGAAATGCAGACTTTTTACGGAGACGTAAAATTTGGTCCAGATGGCAACAATATTGCGAAGCCAATGTTTTTGCGTCAAATCGGAGCTGATGGTTCTTATAGCTTAGTCTCATCCTTTTCTGACCTAGCCTACCCAAGAAATGTAAAATACTAATTCCTTGGACTGAAAATTGAAGGGAAGGAGGTTCCTTCCCTTCATATAACTTACTGGAAAAAATATGCTCGATAATCTCCAACTACTATTTGTTTGGGCTCCAATTATTAATGTTCAAGTGATCCTTGACGGAATTTTTGTTGGTGCTGTTTTTGCTCTTTGTGCTTATGGGCTTGCTCTTGTTTGGGGCGTCATGAATATAAAAAATCTAGCACAGGGCGACTTTGTTATAATGGGAGGTTACCTCGCCTTGGTGCTCCATTCCTGGAACTTACCATTACCCGTCATCTTAATAATCGTAATAGCTATAATGTTTGTTTACGGATGGGGAGTTTATGCACTCGTTATCCGAAGAATTGTTGACAAAGATATGTTTGTCTCTCTTTTGGCCACTTTTGGTTTATCATTATTAATGCAACAAGCCATGAATTTATATTTCGGTCCAGAAGTGCAAACTGTCGATATGAAGCTGCCTGTAATTGACGCTTTTGATAATATGGTTACGGTTCCTTACTCAAAAATAATATCTTTGGGCCTTGCCGGTTTAATTACTGCTGCCGTAGTTATTTTCATGAAAAGGTCTAGAACTGGGCAAGCTATTAGGGCAACCGCTCAAGATGCCAGAGCAGCAAGAGTTTTAGGAATTGATACGGATAGGGTTTACGCATTTACCTTCGCTTTCAATTCTGCTTTGTGCGGAGCTGCTGGAGTTCTTGTTTCTGTTATTTGGGTCATTCAACCTTTTTATGGAATCACCTATTCCGTAAGAACGTTTGCAATAGTCACCGCTGCGGGATTAGGAAATTTACCTGGAGTTATTAGTGCGGCGTTTGGAATTGGTTTATTTGAAAAATACACAGGAATGATTGTTGGTACGGCCTATGAAGTGGCGGCACCGGTATCAATTCTTTTAATCGTGCTTATTATTCGCCAAATCCAAATGAAGAAAAATAGGCAGGTTGTTAGATGATACGGCGTAACACTTTAATTACTTATGCGGGTTTAGGCCTTTTTGGAATATTTGGGCCTATTCTGTTCCCAGCTTACACTTTATCTATAGCTTATTTGTGGATGATGGTTTTAATGGCCTCAACTTGGGATATCTTGGGGGGTCAAATGGGCTATAATTCCCTTGGGAATATCACCTTTTTTGGCGTTGGTATGTATGTCTCTGCGATAATCCAAATAACTATGTTTTATGAACCTGGTGTTGCTGAGTACACGTCAGCGATGGGTGCAATAAAACCTGAATTTACTGATCAACAATATTATTGGGGCATATTTTTAGGGATATGTGGAGGCGCATTAGCGGCATTGGCCTTAGCAATGCTCTTTAGCACTTTTATGTTCGGACTGAGGGGACCTTATTTTGCAATTGGCTCTCTAGGCTTGGCAATCGCCGCAGCGGAAATTACTGTAACCATAGATTATGTTGGTGGTGCTTCAGGTATTTCGATGCCAATGTTTCCCGGGGATATCGAACTCCGATCAGTATTTTTCTACATACTATGTTTTATAATGGCCATATTATCTCACTTTGTTATTAGGTGGATGCTCTCCACCCAATATGGATTGGCTATTAACGCAATTCGCGACGATGAGGATAAAGCAGAAGCGATGGGGCTTCCAACTCTAAGATATAAACAAATTGGTTGGGCGGTAACAGCCGTATTTATGGGTGGAATTGGTGCCATAGCAGGAAATATGGCGGGGTTTATCGATAAAGAAGTAGCGTACCCGATACCAACCTTTGGAATCTTTATGGTCGCAATGGTTTTGTTGGGCGGAAAGGGTACTTTATGGGGCCCCGTTCTGGGAGCGATTATATTCCATATTGTAAAAGAAACTACGTGGACTTACCTGCTTGGATGGCAGTGGGTTACCCTTGGATTAATTTTGATCGTAAACATCGTTTATTTTCAACAGGGGATAATGGGCTGGCTGCAAACAAAATATCCAGAAATGTTTGGTATTGTTATTGATGAAGGCCATACTGGCGAAGCTAGAGAAGAAGGTAAGTGAAACATGGATGACATTATTAAAGTTACAAATGTTTCAAAAGCATATGGTGGTGTTAAGGCCAATGTTGATATCTCTTTGAAAGTACAACGAGGATCAATTACGGGTCTTATTGGTCCGAATGGTTGTGGAAAAACTACCCTGTTTAATTCGATAGTGGGTTACCATCCGATTGATAATGGTTCAATCGAGTTTGATGGAAAAGAAATTTCTCATCTGTTAGTGGGCGATATAGCCAGGCTAGGAATGCTCAGAACTTTTCAGCAAACAAAAATCTATGGATTAATGAATTGTGTGGATAATATGCAGATATCAGTTTCTCATCGTTCAGACTCAAAAGATGGAATGTTTGCTAGTAGAAAAGGAGAGATAAAAGAGAGAGCTGAGCACTTACTTGAATTTGTTGGCTTATATTCAAAACGTAACCTTATCTCCGGCGATCTATCTTTTGGTCAACAGAAATTATTAGAATTTGCCATGGCACTTATGAATGAGCCGAAAGTTTTACTCTTGGACGAACCTACAGCAGGGATTAATCCAACTTTGATTAATGGTCTTATAGATCGCCTAGCCCGAGCGAATGAAGAGCTTGGGATAACCCTGTGTGTGATTGAACATAATATGCGTGTTATTATGAACCTAGCATCTCATATTTATTGCCTCTCAAATGGTAAAATGTTGGCTGAAGGAAAACCAGCTAAACTACAAAATGATCAGCGTGTGATCGATGCTTATTTAGGGGGACACTAATGAGTGACAAAAAACCTAAAAAAGAGAATAAATCGAAGAAAAGCGTAAGCGGCTACGGTAGTGGCGGTGTTGATGTTGTAATGTCAGTTGATCAGGTCGCTAAAGAAGCAGCAACTATGTCAGCTTCTGCCCCATCTGTGGAGAAACTAGAGGGATTAGTTGATGGTGGTACTTATTTAACGATAAATAACTTAAGAGCTGGATATGGTAAAATGGAAATTTTACATGATTTCAGTTTGCAAATTGGCAAAGGTCAATCGTTATGTCTTATAGGTCCGAATGGTGCTGGAAAATCTACTGTCCTTCATTCGATATTTGGGTTTACAAACATTTTTTCGGGTTCGATCATTGTTGATGGATTAGATGTAACCTCATTAACTCCTTCTCAGAAACTCTCCAAGGCGGGTATTGCTTATATCCTTCAAGATAAGTCAGTTTTTCCACAAATGACGGTTGAAGAAAATTTATTAATGGGAGGTTTTTTAAAGGATCGTCCTGCTGAAGCAAAGCAAGCAGCAGAAATGGTTTTTGATAAATATCAAAGGTTAGCTGATAGAAGAGATAAACCTGCTGGGGTTTTGTCAGGAGGCGAACGGCGACTTCTAGAAATTTCACGTTCATTAGTTATGCAACCGGAGGTATTACTTGTTGACGAGCCTTCAATTGGGTTGGAGCCAAGATTTATTGACATGGTTTTTGAGATCTTGGATGATCTCCAGAAAAAAGACGGTAAAACTATTATAATGGTAGAACAAAACGCTAAGAAAGGGTTGGCTTTTGCAGATGTTGGATATGTTTTAGTATCAGGCGAGACTGCAATTGCAGACAAAGGAGATGATTTATTGAAGAACCCTGATGTTGGGCGTTTATTTTTGGGTGGTTAAACCTTTTAACGTGATCACTTAAATAAAAGCTCTAAAAAGTTACCTTAAAATAAATTTAGATAAGCTTTTATTCTCTAATATAAGAGTTTACTCTAGTATTTATCTCGTTCAGTTAGATTAACGGTATTTGAATGGTTTCTAAAACACACTCTATAAATTTAATTATTTCAGTTTGTATCTGCTGCTTAATTTCTATGCTTGGGATTTCGTTATGGCCAGTGTTTTTAATCGAATTAAGAGATTCCTGGGAATTAACTAATACCGAAATTGGTTGGATTGGTGGTTCATATTTTATTGGCTATGTAATTGCTACGCCTATTATGGTCGGTCTAACTGATTTTACAGACTCTCGGTTGATGTTCATAACCGGATGTATTTCTAGCTTTATAGGAAGTATCGGGTTTGCAATCTTTGCCAATGGTTTTTTCTCAGCATGTTTCTTTTATGCTCTAATAGGTGCAGGATTAGCAGGTACTTATATGCCTGGTTTGCAAGTGTTGAATGCTCGATTAGGAGATGATTTTCGTATAAGGGCAGTCCCATGGTACACCTCAAGCTTTGGCCTTGGCACTGGCTTTTCATTTTTTATTATGGGTTTGTTGTTAACCTACTCCAATTATAAGGTTGCCGCTTTTTTAGCGGCATTAGGTTCGTTAGTTGCAGGGTTATATGTTTTAGCATTTATCCAACCTAAAAGTCCTTTAAAGGAAAGACAAAAAGGATTGCGACGGCATCCACTTGACCTAAGACCAGCTTTTAAAAAACCAAAGGCAATGAGTTTTATTTTCTCATATTCTGCTCATACATATGAGCTTATGGCTTTTAGAGCATGGAGTTTTGCTCTTTTTGTTTTTTTAAGTTCAAACTCTGAAGACTCTTTAACTTATTCACAAATAGCTACTATCTTTGGACTGCTTACTATTTTTGGTATGTTTGCGTCGACAACGGGTGCCAAATTTTGTCTTATGTTTGGTCGACACCGCAGTATTTTCTGGATAGGCTTAGTAACCGTCTTGTTAGCAATAGCGTGCGCTATATCTCTGGAGGCTCCCCTGTGGTTTTCGGTAGGTCTTTTGTGTTTTTATAATATAGCGATAATGTTTGATTCTGGAGGGCTTACTGCTGGAACCATTACTGCCTCTGATCCACATGATAGAGGCGCACTTTTGGCTGTTCATTCAATGATTGGCTTTGCGGGAGGGGCTATTGGTGCACCTCTTATTGGATTTGTTTTAGATTTTATGGGGGGAGAGACGGAATTACGGGCTTGGGTGTTTGCATTACTCATGATGGGGTTTGGTTCTTTTCTAGTCTCAGTTATTCAGTATACTAGTTTAAGGTCAGATAAGCTTTCTTTTTAGAGACAAATAGTTTTTAAATTGGTAAAAATTGAAAATTGTTATTGATTTTCATATTTTTTACCATATGGTAAATAAAAATCTCAAATAGCCAATTTTTTAAGTGAAAGAGAATTTAAGATGACTAATAATACTTCTTCCCCAGGTATTTTGCCTGGAAGGTTAGCCAAAACAGAAATATCAGATAACTTTATAGACCTTCATCAACCTTTTAGCTCTCATGAAGCATCAGTTGCTGCTGACAGGTGTTATTTTTGTTACGAGGCACCCTGTGTTACCGCTTGTCCAACTGAAATCGATATTCCACTTTTTATTAGGCAAATACAAACCAATACACCAGATGCCGCGGCGAAAACAATATTTGAACAGAATATATTGGGGGGTATGTGTGCAAGAGTTTGTCCAACAGAAACTTTATGCGAAGAAGCGTGTGTGAGAGAGGCCGCGGAAGGGAAGCCTGTTGAGATTGGTCGTTTGCAGCGGTTTGCTACGGACAGTCTTATGAGTTCTGGAGACCATCCATTCTCAAGGTCCAGTGAGACAGGTAAAAATATTGCTGTTATCGGAGCTGGCCCTGCAGGTTTGGCATGTGCACATCGATTGGCAATGTATGGCCATAATATTGTTATTTATGAATCTTCAAAAACAAAACCCGGTGGCTTAAACGAATTTGGAATTGCAGCTTATAAAACAACAGATAATTTTGCCGCCAAAGAAATAGATTGGTTATTAAAAATTGGTGGGATCGAAATCAAGTTAGGTTATGAATTAGGAAAAGACATTCATCTTTCAAATTTAAAAGATGAGTTCGATGCTGTATTTATTGGGGTAGGTTTAGCTGGCGTTAATAAACTGGATACGGATGGTGATCAGTTATTAGAGGTGTCTAATGCAGTAAAATTTATATCACAGCTTCGACAGGAACCAGACCTTTCAAAACTGCCAGTAGGTAGAAATGTCGTCGTCATTGGTGGTGGTATGACTGCAGTTGACGCCGCTGTTCAATCGAAACTTTTAGGAGCAGAGTCCGTTACTCTTGCTTATCGTCGCTCTCGGAAAAATATGGGTGCTTCAAAATACGAACAAGAGTTAGCTACCTCGAAAGGTGTAATTATCCGTGAAAATTTAAAACCGGTACAGATTGCTGGAAATGGCAAGGTGGTTGAAGTACAATTTGAGAGAACAGAACAAACTCCTTCCGGGTTGGTTTCTACTGGAGAAATTATAAAAATACCGGCAGACCAAGTATTTAGAGCTATTGGACAGAAGTTGATATTGGAAACGGAAAGTTTGGAGTTGTCAGGTAACAAAATTGTAGTCTCCGAGAATGGACGTACATCTGCATCAGGTGTTTGGGCTGGTGGGGACTGTATTAGTGCAGGTGAAGATCTTACCGTAACGGCTGTAGCTCAGGGGAGAGATGCGGCTGAAGATATTAATAGCAGTTTAGAGAGGTAATTTAAAATGGCTAACTTATCATCTGAGTTTTTAGGAATTAAGTCACCGAATCCGTTTTGGTTGGCTTCTGCTCCTCCTACAGATAAGGAGTACAATGTTCGGCGAGCTTTTGAAGCTGGTTGGGGTGGTGTTGTTTGGAAAACATTGGGAGAAGATGGTCCTCCTATTGTTAATGTGAATGGTCCTAGATATGGTGCACTTTATGGAGCCGATCGGCGGCTTCTAGGTTTAAATAATATCGAGCTAATAACCGATAGACCTCTTGAATTAAACTTACAAGAAATTAAGACAGTAAAAAGAGATTATCCTGATCGTGCTATGATTGTAAGTATTATGGTTCCTTGTGAAGAGGGTGCATGGAAAGCTATTTTGCCACGTGTGGAAGAAACTGGAGCAGACGCGATAGAATTAAATTTTGGATGTCCTCATGGTATGTCAGAAAGAGGTATGGGCGCAGCTGTTGGCCAGGTGCCCGATTATATAGAAATGGTTGCAAGGTGGTGTAAACAAAATACACGGATGCCCGTTATAGTTAAGTTGACGCCAAACATTACTGATATAAGGTATCCTGCCCGAGCCGCCTTAAAGGGGGGCGCGGATGCAGTGAGTTTGATAAATACAATTAGTTCTATAATCTCGGTTAATTTAGATACAATGTCTCCCGAACCATCGATAGATGGTAAAGGTAGTCATGGGGGGTACTGCGGTCCTGCTGTTAAACCCATTGCTCTGAATATGGTTGCTCAAATTGGAAATGATATTGAGACGAGAAATTTACCAATTTCCGGTATTGGGGGTGTAAATACCTGGCGTGATGCCGCTGAATATATGAGCCTCGGTTGTGGTAATGTTCAAGTTTGTACTGCTGCCATGACTTATGGTTTTAAAATAGTATCAGAAATGAAATCTGGTATGTCTGATTGGATGGACGAGAAAGGTTATACATCTGTAGAAGACTTTATTGGGTCTGCTTTACCAAATGTTACTGAATGGCAGCATTTAAATTTAAACTACATTGCGAAGGCTAAAATTGATCAAGATTCTTGTATTAAATGTGGTCGTTGTTATGCAGCGTGTGAAGACACCTCTCATCAGGCAATTTCTATTAATGAAGGTCGAGTTTTCGAGGTAATAGATGAGGAATGTGTTGCGTGTAATCTTTGTGTAGATGTTTGCCCAGTTGAGAATTGCATTAGTATGGAACCTTTGGCTCCGGGAACTTTGGATTCTAGGACAGGTAAGATTGTTGAAGAGGAGTATGCAAATTGGACTACTCATCCAAACAATTCGGGTGCGTGTGCTGCGGAGTAAAAGGAAATATATTTATATAATAACAAGCTTTTTAAGGTTTTAACAGCTTTGTGAATAAGTCATGAAGGTATAGCTCAGCGTTTTCATAAGGTTCTTCGTGCGTAAGTACTGCTCGGACCTGAACGTCAAAGTCCGAGTAGTGTTGTGTCAAAGACCAAATCGAGAAGATCAAATGATATGGATGGACTTCTGCAATTAAACCATCGTCTGACCATTTTTGGATAATTAATATTTTTTCATCAACTAAATCTTTTAAATCACTTTTTAGGGCCTTATGAATTCTTGGAGCCCCTTGCAGTATTTCGTTTGCAAACAGGCGGCTTTCACGAGGGTATATTTTACTCATTTGTAGTTTTCTGCTTACATAATCACATATCTCTTCAGTGGGATCACCGGTAGCTGACAACTTTTTTAATGGTTCTAACCATTTTTCTAGGAGTTGAGAGATAAGCTGAGAGTGTATCTCCTCCTTGCTATTAAAATAATAAAAAATATTTGCTTTTGATAAACCTGCGCGCTTCGCAATCATATCAATTGTAGATCCTCGAAACCCATTTATTGAGAAAACGTCTAACGCTGCGTCTAAAACCTCAGTAGTTTTTTTCCGTTGAATACGAGTTACTTTTTTTGTTGTCTCAGAACGTGACAAAGTATCTCCTCAGTAATATGTTTACCAAAATTTTGAGCCAAAAAATCTAAAATAAACTAAAAAATAATTCGCTTTAATAGTCTAGGATAATATAATATTGACTTAGGCTAAAGCCGACGCCATTATTTTTAACAAATAGTCAAAAAAAAGTCAAAGGAGTGGACATGTCTCAACCTACAAGTAACATACGAATTGATAGCGATAGGCTTTGGGATAGCCTGATGGAAATGGCAGAAATTGGTCCAGGTGTTGCTGGTGGCAATAACAGACAAACACTCACTGATGAAGATAGTAAGGGCAGGGAGTTATTCAAACAGTGGTGTTTGAAAGAGGGCTGCACAATGGGCTTGGATCAAATGGGAAACATGTTTGCTAGAAGAGAGGGAACTGATCCTGATGCACTACCAGTTTACGTTGGTTCACATTTGGATACGCAGCCGACTGGGGGTAAGTATGATGGTATCTTAGGAGTTCTAGGTGGACTGGAAATACTGCGCACATTGAACAATCTATCTATCAAAACTAAGCATCCTATAGTGGTTACTAATTTCACCAATGAGGAGGGAACTAGGTATGCTCCAGCGATGCTTTCTTCAGGTGTTTTTGCAGGTATTCATGATCAAGATTGGGCTTATGACCGGGTTGATGCAGATGGTAAAAAATTTGGGGAAGAGCTTGAGCGAATAGGTTGGCGAGGTGAAGAAACTACAGGTGACCGTAAAATGCATGCGTTTTTTGAATTGCACATAGAGCAAGGACCAATTCTAGAGGCAGAGGGGATCGAAGTAGGTGTAGTTACTCACGGCCAAGGTCTAAGTTGGATGCAGCTAACAATTACAGGTAAGGATAGTCACACAGGTTCTACTCCAATGCCCATGCGACGAAATGCTGGACTAGGGATGGCTAGAGTGCTTGAACTCGTTGAGGAGATCGCACTCTCGCATAGTCCAAACGCTGTTGGTGCAGCTGGTCATATTGATGTTTACCCCAATTCCAGGAATGTGATACCTGGCAAAGCTGTTTTTACCGTAGATTTTAGATCTCCAAGTTTTGATGTTATTGCAGACATGGTTAAAAGGCTGAAAGAGGGTGCAAAACAAATCTGTGATGATATGGGTTTAGAAGTTGAAATTGAAAAAGTTGGAGGTTTTGATCCAGTAACCTTTGATGAAAATTGCGTTGCGGCTGTTCGAAACGCGGCAGAAACCTTGGGTTATAGCCATATGAATTTAATATCTGGTGCGGGTCATGATGCGTGTTGGATTAATAAAGTTGCACCTACTGCAATGATAATGTGCCCATGTGTAGATGGGTTAAGTCATAATGAGGCAGAGGAAATAAGTAAGGATTGGGCCGCCGCAGGCACTAATGTTCTATTTCACGCTGTACTAGAAACAGCAGAAATTATTGATTAAGAGCTTTAGTAAATAATATAGTGGTTATTTTTGTCATAATTTAGTTTGGGGAGAAACTTATGTTGAAAGTTATTAAAAATGGAACGGTTTGTACCGCAGATCGAACTTGGAAGGCAGATGTTTCGATTGAAGGCGAAAAAATTAAACAAATCGGACAAAATTTAAGTGGGGGTGAATACATAGATGCGGAGGGGGCTTATGTAATTCCTGGAGGCATTGATCCGCACACTCATCTAGAGATGCCTTTTATGGGAACTACAGCTGCTGAAACTTTTGAAACTGGTACTTGGGCTGCAGCTGCGGGTGGTACAACTATGGTAGTCGATTTTTGCCTACCTGGTGCTGACGGTTCGATTAAAAATGCAATTAATGAATGGCATAGAAAGTCAGCACCACAGATTTGTTCAGATATTGGTTATCACATGGCAATAACAGGTTGGGATGAGAGTGTTTTCACTGAAATGGAAGATGCAGTTAAAATGGGTGTAAACTCATTTAAGCACTTTATGGCGTACAAGGGAGCTTTGATGATTGAAGATGATGAAATGTTCTCCAGTTTTAAGCGGTGTTCGGAATTAGGTGCTTTACCAATGGTCCATGCGGAAAATGGTGATCTGGTAGCCGAGCTTCAGCAAAAGTACTTTGATCAAGGTATAACTGGTCCAGAGGGTCACGCATTTTCCAGACCCCCAGAGTTAGAGGGAGAGGCTGCAAATAGAGCAATAACTATTGCTGATACTGCCGGAGTTCCCTTGTACATTGTCCATGTATCTTGTGAACAAACTCATGAAGCAATCCGAAGGGCTAGACAGAAAGGTATGAGAGTTTATGGAGAGCCTTTAATACAATTTCTAACTCTTGATGAAAATGAATACTTTAATAAAGATTGGGACCATGCGGCTCGGCGTGTAATGAGTCCACCTTTTAGATCAAAGGATCATCAAGATAGTCTTTGGGCTGGCTTGCAGGCAGGGTCTTTGCAGGTTGTTGCTACTGATCACGCAGCTTTTAATACTGAACAGAAACGTGCAGGTCTTAACGATTTTCGAATTATACCGAATGGTTCTAATGGTTTAGAGGAGCGCCTAGCAGTATTATGGACTGAGGGTGTTGAAACTGGAAGATTAACTCCAAATGAGTTCGTTGCGGCTACTTCAACTAATATAGCAAAAATTTTAAATATTTATCCTAAAAAGGGTGCTATTGTAGAGGGTGCTGATGCTGACGTTGTTGTGTGGGATCCAAAAATTTCCAAAACAATTTCACCCGCCAATCATCACTCAATACTTGATTATAACGTTTTTGAGGGATTTAAAGTTAATGCTCAGGCCAGGTACACCTTAAATAGGGGCGATATAATTTGGGCATGGGGACAGAACAGTCAACCACAACCGGGAAGGGGAAAGTTTGTTCCACGTCCAGCGTTCCCTTCGCCCCACCAAGCATTAAGTAAGTGGAAGGCTCTTAAAACGCCTCGTCGTATAGAACGTGATCCACTGAACATACCAGCCGGAATTTGACTTAAGGAATTAATCATCGTGAGCCAAACTCCAGTAATAAAAGTCAATAGTTTAGACTTAACCTTTGAAACAAATGATGGTCCAGTTAATGCCTTGAGCAACATTAATCTTTCTATTGATAAGGGAGATTTTGTATCTTTTATAGGACCGTCTGGCTGTGGTAAGACTACTTTATTGAGGGTGTTAGCGGATCTAGATGAACCGACAAAAGGATCTGTTACAGTAAATGGAGTGAGCCCTTCTGAAGCACGTATGTCGAGGGCGTATGGCTATGTTTTCCAAGCTGCTGGACTATACCCTTGGCGCAATATCGCTTCAAATATTAAGCTTCCTTTAGAAATCATGGGTTATCCCAAAAGTGATCAGGAAGATAGAGTTTCAAAAGTACTTGAGCTAGTTGAGCTGAATGGCTTTGAAAAAAAGTTTCCTTGGCAGCTATCTGGTGGGATGCAACAAAGAGCAAGTATAGCCCGAGCATTAGCGTTTGACGCAGATTTATTATTAATGGATGAGCCATTTGGAGCTTTGGATGAAATCGTTAGAGATCACCTAAATGAACAATTATTAAAATTATGGAAATCAACTAGTAAAACTATTTGTTTTGTTACGCATTCAATTCCAGAAGCAGTTTTTCTTTCAACAAAAATAGTAGTTATGTCACCAAGGCCAGGACGAATTGTAGATGTGATTGAAAGTGACTTGTCACCAAATAGACCTTTAGAAATCAGAGACTCAAAAGAGTTTATAGAGATTTCACAACGGGTTAGAGAAGGTTTAAGGACGGGCCATACTGATGAGTAAAGGTGCCAATAGGTTTTTTCCAATCCTATCGATTGTCACTTTAATAGTTCTCTTTTGGTACGGCTTTTCTGTCGTCTTAAATGCTCCGTGGGCATATGATCAAGCAAAAAGGCAATCAATTACGTTAACTGTTCCAGAATTAGTAAATAAGACATGGTCACAGAAAAGACCAAAATTACCTACACCGCATCAAGTCGCCGGTGAAATGTGGGATACAACAGTAAATCAAAAAATATCCTCCAAAAGATCGTTAGTTTTTCATGCCTGGATTACTTTTTCAGAAACAATGTTAGGCTTTATTATGGGTATGGGTTTGGGAATTGCATTGGCGATAGCTATTGTCCACAACAGAGCTACTGCGTTGAGTGTGATGCCGTGGATAATTACGAGTCAAACCATTCCAATCCTAGCTCTTGCCCCTATGATAATTGTAGGCCTTGGATCAGCTGGCTTTAGCGGTTTACTTCCAATAGCCATAATTTCAATGTATCTATCATTCTTTCCAGTAGTAGTCGGTATGGTAAAGGGTTTAAAAAGTCCGGAGCAGCTTGAAATTGATCAAATGAAGACCTGGTCTGCCACGGGACCTCAAGTTCTCCTTAAGTTACGCCTCCCAAAATCCATGCCATATCTTTTTACCTCATTAAAACTAGCTATGGCAGCTTCTTTGGTAGGCGCAATTGTTGGAGAACTTCCCTCAGGCGGGGGAGGAGGATTAGGCTTTAGAATGCTATCGGGGAGCACCTTTGGTAATACATTACAAATTTGGAGTGGTTTATTCTCCGCTGCGATATTAGCAGCTGCCTTAATCGCAATTATAGGCTTTTTGCAAAAAATAGTTTTAAATAAAATGTCGCTGGAGCCTTAATGATTTATTTTTATTTAGCTTTATTATTTTGGATAGTTGCTTGGGGAATAAACGTTTGGATTTCTCGACAAAAATCTCTAAAAATCTTAAATATTATTCCTCCTATTCTTTTTGGAGCAAGTATACTTTTGATATGGGAAGCAACTATTTTTTATTTTAGTGTTAGCCCCGTCATCCTGCCACCGCCTTCGGCGATTTTTTTTAAACTAATTACGAGTGTTCCAATGCTTTGGGCAGATTTCGTTCAGACGGTTATTAAGGGTGCTCTTTCAGGTTATATAATAGGTTGTGGATCAGCAATTGTTGTCGCTCTGATAGTAGACAAATTTAAATTTTTAGAACGCGGTTTGTTACCAATAGGAAATTTTATGGCAGCAATGCCAATTATTGGAATAGCCCCTATTTTAGTGATGTGGTATGGCTACGGATGGCAATCAAAATCTGCGGTAGTTACTGTTATGGTCTTTTTCCCTATGTTGATTAATACTGTTCAGGGAATGAAGATGTCGGACCGTATTCATCGAGATTTGATGCTAACCTATAACGCCAGTTATATACAAACATTACTAAAGTTAAGACTTTCTACAGCTATGCCATTTATCTTTAATGGTTTAAAAATCAGTACGACATTAGCCTTAATTGGTGCTATAGTTGCTGAGTTCTTCGGTTCACCAGTCAGGGGAATGGGTTTTCGGATCTCAACTGAGGCAGCACGGTTTGCGTTAGATATGGTTTGGGCAGAGATAACTGTTGCCGCTCTTGCAGGTTCCTTTTTCTACGGTTCTGTTGTTCTGTTGGAAAAATGGTTTACTTTCTGGCATCCGTCACAAAGGGGTAGAGCTTGATAATAAAAAGTGATAATAAGAGATAATTAAAAAGGGAGAAAAAAATGAGAAAACTAATTAGTTATACTACAGGTGTGTTATTCGCACTTACTGCATCTTTAGCATCTGCTGCTGATGATGTTACAATCCAGTTAAAGTGGGTAACGCAAACTCAGTTTGCGGGATACTATGTGGCCCAGGACAAAGGATTTTATAAAGAAGAAGGTCTTAATGTGACCATAAAAGCTGGTGGTCCTGATATAGGTCCAATGAGTGTACTAGCTGGTGGAGGTGCCGATGTCGCCGTGGACTGGATGCCTTCTGCTCTAGCAGCACGTGAAAAAGGTTTTGACGCCGTAAATATCGCGCAACCCTTTAAGAGCTCAGGTATGATGTTAGTATGTCGAAAAGATCGAGGTGTGAATACCGTTGCTGACTTGAAAGGAAAAAACCTTTATGTTTGGTATTATGGTAATGAATGGCCATTTCTTAGCTGGATGAACAAGCTTGGTTTGAAACCTGATCAAGATATATCTGTATTTAGACAAGGGTGGGATATTTTACCACTAACACAAGGTGATGCTGCCTGCGTATCCGCTATGGCTTACAACGAGTACTGGCAAGTTCTTAATGAAGGTCTAAAGCCAGAAGAATTAACTGTCTTTAGATATGAAGATGAAGGTGTCGCAACTCTTGAAGATGGTCTTTATGTTCATGGGGACAATTTAAAGGATGCAGCTTTTAAAGATAAGATGGTCCGTTTCGTTAGAGCATCTATGAAAGGCTGGAAATACGCTGAAACTAATCAGGCAGAAGCTGCTGAAATCGTAGTAAATAATGATGACTCTGGTGCACAAACCGTAGATCACAACACTACACAAATGGGTGAAATTGCAAAACTTACAGCCGGAAGTAATGGTTCTCTCTCGGAAGCGGACTTTAACAGAACTGTTGATAGTTTAATGACTGGAGGATCTGATCCAGTTATAACTAAAATGCCTGTTGGAGCTTGGTCGCACGCAATTACGGATGTAGCTCTAAACTAATTACCGTAAGATTCTAATTTTAAAAAAAATTTAATGGCGCTGATTAAACTTGGCGCCATTTTTCTATTATTCACAAAAATTTTGAATCTTCTCTTAATATCATAATAGAGGCAACGGGTCGCGCTTGAAGCTATTGACCTTTGTTTTCTATCGGCTCAAAGATAGGTCTACTTAGAGGTTAGAATGATCCCTGAACTTGGACAATTTGCAGTAGTTTTAGCTTTGTTATTAGCTATTGTTCAAGGTACCTTACCAATAATCGGTGCTAGCAGTGATAACCTACTTTGGAAAAATCTTGCGAGCTATACTGCTGTATTAAAGCTCTTTTTGATTGCAATAGCTTTTTTTTCCTTAATGAAATCCTATGTGGTAAGTGACTTTACTGTTATCAATGTTATAAATAACTCGCATTCGAACAAGCCACTACTGTATAAGATTGCAGGGACTTGGGGAAATCATGAAGGTTCCATTCTACTTTGGATACTAATTTTAGTAACCTTTGGCGCATCTTTAGCTATTTTTGGCAAAAGTATACCTTCATCTTTGAAAGCTAGAACTTTAGGCGTTCAAGCTTGGATTTCTATAGGTTTTATTAGCTTTCTACTTTTGACATCTAATCCGTTCGAAAGAACTTTTCCCCCTCCCTTAAATGGGAATGATCTAAACCCATTATTGCAAGATATTGGTTTGGCAATTCATCCGCCACTTTTATATATTGGCTATGTTGGGTTTTCCATCGTCTATTCGTTCTCTGTTGCTGCTTTAATTGGGGGATCCGTTGACGCAAATTGGGCACGATTGGTGAGGCCCTGGATTTTGGTGGCTTGGAGTAGCCTCACAGCAGGTATAGCTCTAGGTTCATGGTGGGCTTACTATGAATTGGGTTGGGGAGGTTGGTGGTTCTGGGACCCAGTTGAGAATGTTTCTCTCATGCCATGGCTTGTTGGTACTGCATTGCTTCACTCAGCAATTGTTACAGAAAAAAGGGGTGCGTTCAAATCTTGGACGCTATTATTAGCCATATTAACTTTTTCGTTATCGTTACTTGGAACCTTCATAGTTAGATCTGGACTATTAACATCTGTCCATTCCTTTGCTGTTGATCCCGAGCGAGGCGTTTATATACTTATTTTATTGGCTTTATCGATTAGTGGATCTTTGTCTTTATTTGCTTATCGAGCGCCTTCATTAGAAGGTGACAAGTTTTTTGCTCCTGTTAGTCGAGAGTCAGGCCTGCTATTAAATAATTTATTTCTGACAATAGCCGCGTTGATCGTTCTTTTTGGAACGTTGTATCCTTTATTTTTAGAAGGCTTAACTGGTGATAAAATTTCTGTTGGTCCACCTTTTTTTAATATGTCTTTTATTCCAATAAGTCTTGTGTTGGCGTCATCAATGGCTCTAGCTCCTTTCTTAAAATGGAAGAAAGGTGACATTTTTGGTGTTTTATCTCGAGTTAAGTTCTTAATCTTTATGTCTTTTCTTATATCGTTAATCGTATGGTACTTTGATACATCTGGTCCAGCTTACGCTGTTTTCGGTATTGGTATTGTAGGATGGTTATTCTTTATGACCCTTTTAGAGTGGTCAGACCGGGTAAAAATATTCTCGGGTGAATACTCTCAGATTTTTAAACGAATTATTAGTCAGCCAAGATCTGCGTCGGGTATGACTTTGGCGCATCTTGGTATTGCTTTTTTACTCTTGGGAGCGATTGGATCTAGTGCTTGGAAACAAGAACTTACTAGTTTTGCGGTAGAGGGTACAGAGCTTCAGTTTGCTGGATTTTCCATAACATTAGAAAAAATATCTGATTTGAAAGGACCTAACTATCAATCTAAAATAGCATCATTACGCGTAAATAAGGAAAACGGCAAATTTGTTGAAGTACTTCGTCCAGAGCGACGGACTTATGACGTATCGGGTATACGAACAACCGAAAGTGATATTCGTCAAAGTGTGTTTGGGGATCTTTATGTATCGATTTCCGAACCATCTGGCAAAAGTCAGAAAGGTAAGTGGGTTTTAAGATTAATTTATGAACCTTTAGTCAATTTTATATGGATAGGAACAATTTTTATTGTCATCGGGGGACTAGTTTCTTTGTCGGACAGACGTTTTCGTTTACCCGTACAAACAAAAAAGAAATATGACGCTAGTTTTGTAGATGGGATTAGTAAGAGATGAAACGGTTATTATTCTTCATTCCCCTGATTATAAGTATAATTATAGGCTTTTTTTCTATTTGGAGTTTGCTGAGTGGACGTGACCCCGCATCCATTCCTTCAGTTTTTATTAATAGTTCAGTCCCAAATTTTGAATTAAAATCAATACCTGGGGTAGATATATTAGGGTTATCAAAAAAAGATATTGATTATTCTAATAGGTTAACAGTTGTAAATTTTTTTGCCTCCTGGTGTTTACCATGTCGAGCAGAACACAAATCATTGAATAAATTGTCTAAAAATAAAGATATATTCTTGGTTGGCATAAACTATAAAGATACTGCTGTTGATGTTAAGTCCTGGTTAACTGAACTTGGAAACCCTTATGAAAAGATTGGGTTTGATAAGTCGGGGCGTACTGGAATTGATTGGGGTATTTCGGGTGTTCCAGAAACATTTATAATTGATAGAGGGGGCATAATCGTGAAACGTTTTACTGGCCCTATAATTGGTACGAATTATAAAGATTTTGAAAAACTTCTAATGGACCATCTTAATGAAGATTGATTTAACGAAGCTTATTATATTTGTATTAATCTTCAGCTTTAATACTGTTACTTCTTTTGCTGTTGAACCTGATGAAATTTTGTCTGACTCAAAGCTAGAGAATCGGGCTAGAGAAATTTCAGCAAACATACGTTGTGTCGTTTGCCAAAATGAACCGATTGATAGCTCTAATTCTGGAGTAGCTCGAGATTTACGTATTTTAATCAGAGAACGTTTATCTGCTGGAGATAGTGACGCAGAGGTTTTAGATTTTCTTGTTAAAAGGTATGGAGATTTTGTTCTATTTAAACCGCCACTTAAATATACAACTTACGTACTCTGGTTTAGTCCTATAATATTTTTATTTTTTGGAACATTAATACTATTTCGGGTTTTCAAAAGAGCCGCTCTTGTCTTAGAAAAAAAAGATAACTCCACTATCCCTAAGAAAATAACCTCTGCTCATGCTAACTTAGAGGAATAGCTATGCTAATGGTTTTTAGAGATACTTATTTCCTTGATCGTAGTATTTGGACTGGTCTTGGCGGTTATAAATATTAAAAACAATCGAAAGGGAAGGTTAACTGTTATTTTATTAATCCTTATTATTCCATTCCTTGGAGTAATAATACATCAAAGGCTTGGAAATAATAATGTCCCAAGCGTTGCATATAAGGATAGAGAAAATGAGTTTCGAGATATTAAACAGTTCGAGGATTTAATCACAAAAATTGGCTGAGAGATTATATAATGATCCATCTGGAGGTGACCGTGTGGGCTGGGAGCTATTGGGTGATGTTCATATGAATAATGGCGCTTATGGTGAAGCTGTTCTCGCGTATACTCAACTAGTTGAAAAAGATAATCGATTTTCACAATCTTGGATTAAACTCGCTGGATCCTTGATAGCGAATGAAGGCGCAATTAGCCAAAGTGCTCTTAATGCTATTGAGAAAGCTTTAGTCTTAGATTCATCAAGTCCTATTTCGATCTATTATAAGGCTCTATATTTTGAGCAAGAGGGTAGGCTGGAAGAGGCTTATACACTTCTGATTAATAGATTAGATTTGGAGAAAACAAACGCCGATTGGGTAGGTTTGTATCTAGTTGAAGCAAACCGATTTGGTGCTCTCCTAGGCTATGATAAAATAGTAAGATTAGATTCAGAGGTGCCTATCGGTCCTACAAATGCTGATATTATTGAAGCTTCAAAGTTAAACGCAATAGAGACATCGGCTTTTATAAACTCTATGGTATCAGGTCTAGTCGAGAAGTTAAAAAATGAACCAGATGATATTGATGGGTGGTTAAGATTAAGTAGATCTTACATTGTTTTAAAAAATTTAACACTCGCCAGAGAAAGCCTGCAAGAAGCGAAGTTTTTGATTGAAAAATTACCAAAAAATGATCCAAAAATGGAAATCTATAGACAGCTACTTGTAGATTTAGAAGATATTCAATGAGCCTCTATGATAGCTTTTTTAAGTATATCGGTCGTGAGGATTTCTGGTAAGATAATCCCGTCCTTCCTACCTGGTCCATAAATAATATTAAATGGGATTCCATACCGACCATTATCTTGTAAGTACTTTAAAAGCACTGGGTCCTTCCTGGTCCAGTCGCCACGCATCTTAACGATATTTTTTTTCAATAGAAAACTTTGAACAGATTTATTTTCTAGGACCAATAGTTTGTTCGCTTTACATGTCAAACACCAATCAGCAGTTATATCGACAAAAACAATTTTATCCAATTCAAGATATGGATTTATCCTTTGTTCAGTAAATATTTCCCATCCAGCATCACTCTTTTCGTCAATTATATTTTTTGACGAATACAAGCTCGCGCTAAATATTGCTATAGCTGCGAAGCCACAAAAACTTACAATCTTTGTAATATTCTGTGTAAAAAATTTTATTGAAAAAATTGCTAATAGGATTGGAATAAATAATAATATTAAATTTAAAGAACTCTCTATTTGTATATATAGCCACGAAAACCAAATAACTGTCAAAGACAGAAAGAAACTAAGTATTAAACGGATAACGTTCATCCATTTACCTGGTTTTGGAAGAAGCTTAATTACTCCAGGGAAAAGCGCCACCAATAGGTAGGGGGTGGCAAGGCCACATCCAACACATGAAAATATTAGTAACGACTCAAACCCTCCCTTTGTTAACGCAACTGCAATAGCGGAACCTAAAAATGGCGCTGAACATGGAGTAGCTAAAATAGCCGCAAATAATCCTGATAAAAAATCACCTAATAACCCGTTAGTACTGGAAAGGTTGTTGAGTTTTGTCATTATACTTTGAGGTAATAATATATTGAGGGCTCCCAACATACTAAGAGAGAATAAAATCAATAAAAGAATAATGAAACTAAGGAACGTGGAACTTTGGAATTGTATGCCCCAACCTATTTCACGTCCTGACAGTTTTAATAATAATAAAGCTCCATTAAGGGCCCACATAAAGGTTAAAATACCCAATGCTGATACTAAAAACTTAAAACGAACTTCGCTGAATGTGTAGGTTCTAGAGTTTAGAATAGAAGTCAACTTAATGGCGAGTACGGGTAGAACACATGGCATAAAGTTAAGAATTAAACCACCTATAAAGGCGAAAATAAGAATAGTAATCAAACTCAAATAATTTTCATCAATTACCTCACTATCATTAATGAAGGAGGTAATAGAAATATTTTTATAGATGGATGAGATATTACCGTTTGAAACTGTTAAATTAAGTGGTACTTCTGAGTCTATTTCGTTCAGAATAGGCAACTGAATAATAGTAATTTTTGGATCTTTACTTTTAATGCTAATGGGCGGACCAAATGCTATATCAGGCCCCATTTCTGGAAAAACGCTTATTTCATTTTCTATATTTAATGATTTGATTTCTATTAACAGATTATTTGATAATTTATCTAACTTTACTGGAAGTAATGAAAATTCACTATTTCCTCCATCCAATGGTACTTTCGTTAAAGCTAAAGAGATTTCGTGTCGTGATTCTGGATCATTAATTGGAACATTAGTAAGTTTGAGTCTGAGTTCAAAGTCTTCAGGAATACACACCTCATTGCAGACTAACAATGAGACTGACGCAACAAGTTCGGTAGCCTCTCCTGGATTTTTTAATATTAGGTTCACTGGAAAAGTTACCTGCTTAGCATAACCATAATTTTCTATATCAAAGTCAAAAAACCGTTCGGGTAACGGCCAATAAAATTTTGTATCTAAGATATTAGTTGATTTTTTCCAACTTACTTTAGGTGGAAGCCCTACGGAGCCGGGAGAGCGCCAATAAGTCTTCCATCCTGGCTTAAGAGTAATTGATAAAGCTGTAGATATAGCATTTGTATTATTATCGATAAAGTTTTCTGCTGAAATAAGTTTAGCTGTCAGTTGCTCTGATCGGTAATAATCAGAAACTGCAGAGCAAGCCTTATAGGACGACAGAATGTAGCCTGTAAAAATAATACAAACGACTAAAAATAAAGTTAAGTTCTGGTTAATTTTTGATTGAGAGTATTTACGCAATAATATTTTCCATATTTTTAAATTAGTTATTGGTTATTTTGTATTATTTAGATTAATGTTTTGAAAGGTATTTTTAGGGATTAGTAAAGAATGAAATATGTTATTCTATTTTTGGGATTTTTTTTAAATAATTTTATAGCATCGCTCACTTTTGCTCAAGATACTGATTTAGAGAAAAAGGTTTTGGAAATTATTAGAAATAATCCAGAGATAATAATGGAAGCGATAAAGATACTGCAGGCTAAAGATGCTAAAAACAAACAAGAGCAAGCAGATCAAAATATAAAATCTAATAAACAAAGACTTGAAGATGATAAAAATGCTCCAATATTAGGGAACCCTAATGGTGAAATTATAATAGTTGAGTTCTTTGACTATAATTGTGGCTACTGTCGTAGAGCATTCAAAACTATTATGAATCTTATTGCAGATAATAATGCTGTGAAGGTAGTAATGCGAGAATTACCAATATTGGGCGATGCCTCAGTTTTTACTGCGAAAGCGAGCTTAGCCTCACAAAAGCAGCAAAAATACGAAGAATTTCATGTAGCCTTGATGAACAATAGAAGCCGTAATACAGAAAAGTCTGTTCTGAAAATTGCGAAGAAAATTGGTATGGATATAGACCAATTACAGTTAGATATGAATTCTAGTTTTGTCTTAGATCATATAGAGGAGAGTCAAAAACTCAGTGAGTCACTGGGAATATCTGGAACGCCTGCTTTTGTTTTTGGTGAAAAAATAGTTCCGGGCGCTATAGATTTGCAGGCTATGAAAGACTTGGTCGCCCAAATCGCATCTAATTAAAAACCCTTATTCTTTATTATGACGTACTGAATGATTACTATAAATTAACTTGAAATTTTTCATTAAAAAAATACTCTTCAAGATTAGTACCTGACCCAATTCTATCAACTACAGCAAATATACCAGGGGAGCTTAAAGGTGTTAATACGCCGTGCCATACATTACGGTAAATGTTTATACCCTGGCTCTTTTCCGTAATGAAAGCTTGAGGTTCATGTGGTTTATTCTCCGTATTGGTTCCTGCAACAATTATAAGAAATGGATTACCACTTAAGGGAACAAAAGCCTGTGAACCGTCTGGATGTCTTTCTAACATATCGAATTCGTAAGGGAGCTTTCTAGCTTTTGCATTGAATATACTTATTCCAGCTTTTCCATTTGTAAACTCAAGTTTTGCTCTGTCGTTATATCTCTCACAAAAGCCTGCGTTGATGAGCTTATCTGGAGAACCATCGATGTCTAAAATATCACCAAATGCGCCAAAACTCTCTTTAGTTATATTTTGGGCCTTTATTTTTTTCATATTTTAGGATGCCGGTTCACGTCTTTGTAAAGTAAATATCGAAAATCACTATTTCCAGTATTTCGACATGCTTGAGGACAAAAGGCTCTGAGCCATAGAAAGTCGCCTGCTTCTACGTTAACCCAATCCTTATTTAAAAGATAATCTGCAGAGCCTTCTAAAATATATATTCCATGCTCCATTACATGTGTTTCTTCGAATGGGATAACTCCCCCTGGTTTGAAATTCACAATGTTAACGTGCATATCATGCTCAAGATCCTCAGGAGTAACAAATCGTGTAGTCGACCATTTTCCGTGTGAATGATCCATGATCACAGGTGTATGATTTTTCTCGTTTGTTACAAAAGGTTTAGGAGTTGAAACCCCAGCTATACTTAAGTACCGCTTTCTGAAAAAATGAATTGTAGCATTTTGATTGCTTGTGTTTACTAGGGAGTAAGGGTCATCTGGTGGGCAATAAACATATCCGCCAGCTTCCAAATCATGATATCCCACACTATTTTTAAGTTTTAGATTTCCTGAAGTTACGAATATGATACCTTCCACTCCCATCGCTGGTTCTGGATTTTCTGTTCCGCCACCTGGCAATATTTCGATTATGTATTGAGAAAATGTTTCTGAGAATCCACTCAATGGTCTTGCTAAAATCCAAGCTCTCGACTTATTCCAGTATGGAAGGTTACTTGTTACTATATCTCTCATAACACCAGCAGGAATTACTGCATATGAGTTTGTAAAGACCGCTTTTCCAGTCAGTGACGCATCTTGTTTCGGTAAGCCTCCAATAGGTGTGGCATATGTCATTTTAGGTCCTATTTAAATATATCTATTAGTCTAAGGTATGCTATTTTATTTACTTGTAAGCAGGCCTCCATAAACTCTATTTCTGTTGTATTAGTAGCTCGGTTCTTAAATATCTCTAATATCGTCCTACTTGTAAGGCCTTTTGCTGCAATTATAAATGGAAATTTATTCTTATTAAGATAACTTTTATTTAAGGAATAAAAAAGCTGTTGCTCTTTGGGTTCTAAATTATTTAATCCTGCGCTCTTTTGCTCTAATGTACTTTCTACTGTGAGTTCATTATTCACCATTAATTTTCCTGCTAAGTCTGGATGAGATCTTAACACTTCTAGCTTCTTAGCGTCTGTAGCACTTTGAAATACCTTCACCATTTGCTCGTGTATTGACTCCAGCGTATACTCTAAAGAAGTTGATTGCTTATCCCATACTTTCCCTGCGATCCATGGTGATTTTTCAAAAACACCACCAAATTTGTTTAAAAATTCATCCTTAGTATTTATATGCTCTGAGAGTAGTTTCACTTTTTAACCTATTTTTAGATTTCCTTACTTTGGATCTTATGTATATTTATGTAGGACAGGCAATAATAATTGTCTATTAAATCACATTTAGGATTCATAAAAGAAAACTATAGGAGATAAAAATGGCTGGCTATGTAACCACTCATGTACTTGATACCGCACTGGGTTTACCCGCTCGTGGGATTACAGTCGAACTCTTTAAAGTTAATTCCGATACTTCTGTTTTAATCAATTCCGCAATTACTAACTCAGATGGTAGATTAGATTCACCAATTTTATCAAAGAAAAATTTTGTTTTAGGCCATTATGAACTATTATTTCATGTGAAAAAATATTTTGAAGCAGAATCTCTTTTAAGTGAAAGTAAAATTTTTTTTGATATTATTCCAGTTAGATGCTGTATTAAAAGTGCTACTCATTATCATATCCCACTATTATTATCTCCCTTTGGTTATTCCACCTACCGTGGTAGTTAGATTGACAAAAATAGAAGCGTGATAGGTGAAATATGTATGATTGGATAGTTATGTGGGAATGGATCGCTTTTCTAATAAAGTGGATTCATGTAATTACAGCTATAGCGTGGATAGGTTCTTCATTTTACTTTATTGCTCTCGATCTTAGCTTAAACCGAGATATTGAGGGGCCTGCTGATGGTGAAGAATGGCAGGTGCATGGTGGGGGATTTTACCATATACAAAAATATTTAGTTGCTCCATCGGAAATGCCTGAGCATCTAACTTGGTTTAAGTGGGAGAGTTATGCTACCTGGTTGAGCGGTTTTGCTGTGCTTGTGATAGTTTACTGGTTTGGATCAGAACTTTATCTGATTGATCCTGAGATATCTAATATATCTACTTTACAGGCTATAATGATCTCAGGCGGATCACTGATATTAACATGGCTGGTTTACGATTTTCTATGTCGTTCAAATTTAAGTAACTATCCAACAATTCTGATGCTAGTTTTATATTTTCTACTGGTTGCCTTAGCTTTTTGTTTTTCAAACTTGTTGTCTGGGAGGGCTGCCTTATTACATTTGGGTGCAATAACAGCTACCATAATGACTGCAAATGTATTTTTTATCATTATGCCTAATCAACGGATTGTAGTTTCCGACTTAAAAATGGGTAGAAAACCTGACCCGAAATACGGAAAAATTGCTAAATTACGGTCTACTCATAATAACTATCTAACTTTACCAGTAATTTTTTTAATGCTGAGCGGGCATTATCCTTTAGCTTTTGGGACACATTATAATTGGATAATAGCCAGTATAATTTTTATAATTGGCGTACTTATTCGGCATTACTTTAACTCTAAGCACTCTAGAAAGAAGCTCCCTAATTGGACTTGGGGCGCCAGCGCTATTCTATTCTTAATTGCCATGTGGTTGTCCACAGAACCATTTATTCAAAAAGATGTTGAGGTATCAACGCAACAGCCTCATAGCACATTTAAAAACTATTTCGCGGAAGCAAAGGGCTATACTGAAGTAAAGGAGATAGTCTCAGCAAGGTGTACTGTTTGTCATGCGATTAAACCCGCTTGGGCAAGTCTTTATTGGCCACCAAAAGGAGTGGTCCTTGAATCCGACTTGGATATTCAAATGCAAGCAAAATTAATCTTTCTTCATGCCGGGGTGAGTAGATCGATGCCACCGGGAAATTTAAGTGGTATTAGTGAAAGAGAACGGCAGGTTATTCGGGAGTGGTATAGGTCTGGAATTCAGTTGGGTTCCTAAAAAATTATATTAGTATCTCAGCACCCTGGGTAATAGTTTTTACCCTGTTTGGATAATTTAGGATTAATTTATTTTAATTTTTTTCTTAGAGGTTGTTTTCATTGAATTAATGAACGCAAAAATAAAAAATAACGTTAAAATAAGTATAATTGTGGGAGCTGGTGCGCTATCTATAAAAAAACTTATATAAACTCCGAGAACTCCAGAAGCTAAAGTTACTGAAAATGCTATAATAAGCATGATTTCAAATCTTTTTGTTATTAGAAAAGAGATGGCGCCAGGGGCTATGAGCAGGCCAATTGATAAGATTATTCCGACAGACGACAAAGTCGCAACAATAGTTAATGATATTAAAGCTAATAATCCATAATGTAAAATTTTAACTGGTATACCTACGGCTTGGGCCTGAATTGGATCGAAAGAATGTAGCAGGAGATCATATCTTTTAAAAATTATTGTAAGTGATACTACAACTGAGATTAACCCCGTTAACCATAAATCTTTTACAGATATCCCTAACATGTTTCCAAATAATATATTATCAAGGTGAAGGTCCGTCGAAATTTTTGTGTATAGAACAATTCCTAATGCGAACATGCCTGAAAATACTACTCCCATAATCGTGTCTCGTTTCACTCTGCTATAATCAGAGAGAAAACCTGTCACAAGTGCACATACCATTCCGGCTGAAAATGCTCCAAAGACCAGTGGGATGTTTAATAAATATGCTAAAACTACTCCAGGCAAAACTGCGTGGCTGATCGCGTCACCCATTAGGGACCACCCCTTAAGAACTAGATAGCAGGATAAAAGACTAGTAGGTAATGAAATTATACTCACGATTAAAAAAGCCTGGTTCATAAAAGAAAATTGGAATGGCATTAGTACTGACTCCATTATAATTTATTCCTCGCACACACTGATTTTTTTCGACCAGAGAAAAACCCATGCTTTGGCGCAATAAAAAAAGAAATTAGAAAAATAACTGTTTGTAAAATAACTATTATTCCCCCAGTTGCGCCATCAATAAAGAAACTAAGATAAGCACCTAGAAAGCTAGTGACACATCCAATTAATACACTAAAAATTAATAGTGTTGGAAACTTATCTGTTAACAGATAAGCCGTAGCCCCTGGCGTTACTATCAGTGCAATTACTAAAAATGCACCTACAGTTTGTAGGGCTGCAACGCATGAGGCTGATAAAAGAGTAAAAAATATCAACTTCAATCGATCTGGTTTTAAACCAATTGATCTCGCATGATTTTCATCAAAAAAAGTAACCATTAAATCTTTCCATTTTGCAAGCAATATAGCTAATGAAACAAAACCAATAATTGCAAGTTGGAGAGTGTCAAAGGGTGTAATGGCAAGGATATTACCCATAGTAATCGTTTGAATATTTACTGAAGTTGGATAGAGAGACACCATAAATAACCCCAACCCAAAAAATGACGTAAATATTATTCCAATAATAGTATCTTCTTTTAATCCTGAGCGTTGATTTAAGAAAAGCATTGTACAGGCAGCTAAGCCACCAGAAATAAAAGCCCCGAAGGCAAATGGTAAACCCAGCATATAAGCGCCAGCTACTCCAGGAACTATCGAGTGGCTCAGTGCGTCACCAATTAGTGACCAACCTTTCAACATCAGATATGCTGATAAAAAAGCGCAAACCGAACCTACTAAAGCACTCACCCACATTGCATTAAACATGTAGCTATAAGAAAATGGTATCAATAGTGTATCTATCATTTTTCTTGTTCTGTATTTTCCCCGTATACTACGAATGGTCTCTCATCATCGGAAATGACACGAATTTGTCGACTATCGTCATCAGCGTGTAAATCTGATCCACCTAGTACAAAATGACGGAGAACTCCGCCAAAAGTAGTCTCAAGATTTTTATGAGTAAAAGTTGTTTCAGTTGGACCATATGCAATTATTTTTTTATTCACTAATATAGTCTGATCACAAAATTCTGGCACTGAACCGAGATTGTGGGTGGACACGAGCATTACGCGTCCTTCACTTCTCATTTCGCGCAATAGTTTTATTATGGCGTCTTCGGTTTGTACGTCCACACCTGTAAAGGGTTCATCCAGAAGAATTACTTTTCCATTTTGCGCCAGGGCTCGCGCCAAAAAAACTCGTTTTCGTTGCCCTCCAGATAATTCTCCAATTTGGTTCGAGCTAAACTCAAGCATGTTAACCCTCTGAAGAGCGTCGATGACTGCATCTTGGTCACTTTTTTTTGGATGCCGAAAAAAATTCATATGTCCATACCGACCCATCATCACGACATCTTTTACGAGCACAGGGAAAGTCCAATCTACTTCTTCTGATTGAGGAACATAGGCGACTATATTTTTTTTAAGTGCAGCTTGGACAGTGTTTCCTAGTATGCGAATACTTCCATTTTGCATGGGCAAAAAACCCATTATAGCTTTAAATAAGGTTGATTTACCTGCACCATTGACACCTACAAGCGCACTTATAGTTCCAGTTGGTATTTTAAAATTCGCGTTAATAAGACCTGTGTTTCCATTTCGATAGGTAACCGTTACATCCTGAGCAATTATCCCTGGCATTACACTCATTAACGTAGGCCTTGTGCTATTGTTTCAGTAGTCACCTTTAGTAATTCTAAGTATGTAGGTACTTTTCCGGTCTTCTCAGTTAAGCTATCCACATAAAGAACGCCGCCATACTCTGCTTCAGTTTCACGTGCGATTTGCTGAGCAGGAGCTTGGGAGACTGTACTCTCACAGAAAACAGCTGGAATATTATATTTTCGAACTCCATCAATAACTTTTCGTACTTGTTGCGGGGTACCTTGAGAGTCGGCGTTCATCGGCCAAAGATATAGCTCTTGCATTTTGAAATCCCTAATCAGATAACTGAATGCGCCTTCACAAGTAACTAACCAACGCTTTTCTACTGGTACAGTCATTATTTTTTCACGAAGTGGGTTAATAGTATCAATGATTTCTTTTTTATAATTTTCCGCATTTCTTTCATAAGTTACTTTATTTTTAGGGTCGGAACTTATAAAAGCATTTCTAATATTATCTATGTAAATTAGTGCATTATTAGGGCTCATCCAGGCGTGTGGATTTGGTTTTCCAGTATATTCTCCTTCTGTAATTCCCATGGGTTGAATTCCTTCAGTCAACATCACACTCGGAATATTTTTTAGGTTAGTAAAAAACTGCTCAAACCATAACTCTAAATTTAATCCATTCCACAGGATTAAGTCAGCATCTTGCGCTTTGATTATATCTCTGGGTGTAGGCTGGTATCCATGGATTTCGGCGCCTGCTTTAGTAATGCTCTCTACCACCGCAACGTCTCCGGCAACGTTTCTAGCCATATCAGCAATTACCGTAAATGTTGTTATAGCCTTTAATTTTGTTTTTCCTGAAATACCGTGAGCTATATTGGCATAAAAGAACATTGTCATAAGAGTTAATAAAATAAATCTCAAAAAGTATCTCCACAAAATAATATGATACGTAAATAGCCTTAAGAGTGTATTTTACAATTGTAAACGAAAATGATAATCATTCTCAAAGATATTTTCTATATGAGAATTAGGAGTATAAAATGGGTCGTAATAAACGAGATATGGTTGTTATGAATGCATCACTGAAAAAAGCTGGTGTTAGGATTACCAAGCAGAGATTAGCTTTATTGAGCGTATTGACTGAAGCGATAGATCATCCTGATGCATTAGAGCTCCTTAATAGAGCAAAAAAAATATCGTCAACAATTTCTTTGGCGACTGTTTATCGGACATTAGCTGTGTTGGTCGATGCAAATTTAGTCCATCGCCATGATTTTGAAGGGGGAGGTGCGCGATATGAAAAAGCTAAGGATCACCATCACGATCATATAGTCGATCTAGATACAGGAGAAGTTTTTGAGTTTAACTCAGACATTATAGAAAAACTACAATTTGAGATAGCAGCAGAAATGGGTTATGAAGTAATTCATCATCGATTAGAGTTATATTGTCGTAAAACAAATAAGAATATATTAAATACTTCTTGATGGGAATATGGTGAGCCGTGAAGTACCTTAGGAAAATCTATATGCTTGAAACAAAAAATTTTTTAAAAGCTGGTGTAATGGGATCACCGATAAAGCACTCGCTGTCACCATTAATGCATAATTACTGGTTTAATCAGGGGAATATTAATGGATCGTATGTTCCCATCCTTACTAAACCTGCTGATTTAGAAATAGCGTTAGGGTCACTTCAATCATTAGGGTTTTCTGGTTGTAATTTAACGATACCGTTGAAAGAAATTGCTTTAAATTTTATCGATGAACTCGACGAAGTGGCAAAAATAATTGGAGCTGTGAACTGTGTAACAGTAAAACCTAATGGGACTTTACATGGAACCAATTATGATTGGTTAGGTTTTATAAATGCATTAAAATATGAGTTTCCAAATTTAAATTTAAAAAAAAAGGTAGTCTCCTTGATTGGAGCTGGTGGAAGCTCAAGAGCTATTTGTTATGGGTTGTTGAAAGAAGGAGTTTCTCAAATCCGGATTGTGAATAGGACGCGAAAAAAAGCAGAGATTTTGAGTTCCGACTTTGGGGCTCGATTAAAAGTAATTGATTGGGAACAACGAAATTCATGCTTAGATCACACCGATTTGTTGGTTAATACTACTAATCAGGGTATGAATACGGAGGAACAATTAGACCTGTCCTTGGAAGCTTTACCAGAAAGAGCCATTGTTTACGATATAATCTATAACCCATTAGAAACTCCGCTTTTAAAAGAGGCAAAAAACCGGGGAAATAAAACGCTCAACGGTTTAAGTATGTTGGTCCATCAAGCGATTCCTGCGTGGTCACAGTGGTTTGGTATAACTCCTGAAATATCCGAGGACCTCCTAAAAGTAATGAAAAAGAGTGTTTAGGCTGCTATGAATATCAAAAATAACCATTTAAATTTTGGAAAGGTATTTGCTGTCGCACCCATGATGGATTGGACAGATAGGCATTGTCGGTATTTCCACCGATTAATGACATCGAATGCGCTTTTGTACACTGAAATGATAACCAGTGCTGCGTTAATTCGTGGCAATGCTGTGCATTTATTAGATTATAATATTGCAGAACAACCTTTGGCACTCCAACTCGGAGGATCTGATCCGCGAGAACTGTCTGAGGCTGCAAGGCTGGGAGAAGATAGGGGATATACAGAAGTAAATTTAAACATAGGATGCCCATCCAGTAGGGTAAAAGCGGGCTCTTTTGGTGCTGTTTTGATGGAACAACCTAAACTAGTGGCAGAATGTATAGCTGAAATGCGCAAAGCCGTATCTATAGATATCACGGTTAAATGTCGAATTGGAGTGGATAATCAAAGCCCTGAAGATACTTTACCATATTTCTTATCCGAGATCCAAGAAGCTGGAGTGGACAAGGTAACAATTCACGCTAGGAAAGCGTTGTTGGATGGTTTAAGCCCTAAGCAAAACAGAAATATACCGCCTTTAGATTACGAAATCGTTTCGAGAATGAAGAAGAAATTTGACGATCTGCATATATCCATAAATGGTGGAATTTCAACTTTGGCATCTGCTATTTCGTTGATAAATACAGATTTTGATGGCGTTATGGTTGGTCGGGCGGCGTATAATTCCCCTTGGGAGATTTTATCTAATGTTGATCAAACTATTTATAATGCTGTACCAAAGTTAATAACACGGTTTGATATTATTATGAGCATGATGCCGTATATAAAAAATCATGTGATGAACGGTGGTAAAGTTCACCAAGTTACTAGGCACATGATTGGATTATTTAATGGAGAAAAGAATGCTCGTAAATGGCGACAGACTTTATCTCAAGAAGGTGTACTGCCGCATGCTGATGAAACTATTCTCCTGAAAGCATATGAAAATATGATGGCGGCTACCGAAGTCGAAACAATAGCAGATGTTGCATAAATCAGAGCTCCAATTAAAGGGTTGGACAAAGTTTAGTTTAGATAATGACATAGTGCATTGGATCACTGAAGCCTTACCATATTGTCGAAGGATATCTGAAGATAAAAAAAATATTAAAAATTGGATGCGCTGTGGTAGTACTTGGTTTGCTGGGGTCAATATTATTGAAAATAACCTGAAAGGAAGTATAGCAGGTGGACCTAGTTTAACAGGTCGGGTAATTGATTTTGTTAATAAAAACTTTAATTCAGGTATTGAGTGGGACCAAGGACAACTATCAATTGTATACGAAGGCTATCCAAAACCAAATCCTTCGGAAAGTAGCTCTGCCACTCGATTCCGCATCAAAAGAGACGCTGCTCATGTGGACGGTTTATTGCCTATTGGATTGCAGAGAAAGAGAATGTTAAGAGAGCCGCACGCATTTGTTCTTGGTATTCCAATGACTGTGGCGGATACTAATTGTAGCCCTTTAGTGGTGTGGGAGGGTAGTAACAAAATTATAAGAGATTATTTTACAGAAGCCCTGTCTAGTTATAATGAAAGGGACTGGGACAAAGTAGACCTAACAGAGACCTATAAAGAAGCGCGGAAAGTCTGTTTTGAGGAATGTAAACGGGTCATAGTTCATGGTTGGCCGGGAGAAACTTATTTAATCCACCGATTGTCTTTACATGGAATAGCGCCCTGGAGTTTTAAAGGAAAAAAACCTATGAATGGACGGATGATTTGTTATTTTAGGCCTCACTTGGACAACTTATCCGATTGGCTAAATTAATTAATTACAGATTCCGAAGACATCAAATTTTAAGATCAAGTTTCACGTTTGGATTTTCCTCAATTAAGTCTAACCGTGCAGAACGACCACCTCTTCTTTTCTTTAATTTAAGCTTCCTTTTTGGTAACTCTAGCATAATAGATTTTCGATCAATATCAGTTATAGAACTCCAAGATCCTATTTCTTCTATTGACCGGTAGCACCCCGTGCAAATGCGTTCGAGGGGATGGATTACGCATATTTTGATACAAGGAGATTGAATTTCGTCTCTTTTCCAAACTTCATCCACCATTTTTAGACCTTATATTGTTTAATCTGTCTAATGCTCCCTGTAGAATATATGCAGCCGCGACAGAGTCGATGACTTCTGCACGACGCTTTCTGGTCGTATCCGCCTCGAGTAGTGCTTTTTCTGCAGCTACTGTCGATAATCTTTCATCCCAAAAAGTTATTGGCACTTCAATTAACTTGCTAAGATTGTGGGCAAAGGAACGAGTGGCCTGTGCTCTAGGACCTTCAGTTCCATTCATATTTTTTGGTAAACCCAGTACCACCCCAGAAATAGCACGATCGTTGATAATCTCTTGAATCTTTGCTGAGTCGATACTGAATTTTATTTTGGTAATAGTTTTTAATGGTGTTGCAACTGTTAAAAGAGTATCAGAAATCGAAATACCGATAGTTTTGCTTCCTAGGTCTAACCCAAGAATAGCCTTATATGATTTTAAACATAAGGAAAAATCATTTAAATTTTCAAAAAGACTCGCCAATGCTGTTCTTTCTTATCTTAAGATATTATTTTGTTTGATATCTTCTGTTTCTGCGTTATTTGTACTGCGTTATTATAACTATGTCGTAACGTCCCTATGATATGTCTGTTGTATGTGGATTACTAGTTAAACCTATGGAAAAAACTCATAATGATAAAAATTTTTGAAGGTGACCTAATTTGAAAAAATACTCAGCTTTCGCATTAGCTCGAGAAGCTTTGAGAAACCATTCTGGGTGGAAAAAAGCGTGGTCTTCACCTGAGCCTAAGAGAAAATATGATGTTGTTATTGTCGGAGCCGGTGGTCACGGCTTAGCAACAGCCTACTATCTCGGAAAGAATTTTGGAATCACTAATGTAGCTATTATTGAGAAAGGATGGCTAGGCGGAGGGAATACGGGCAGAAATACTACAATAATCCGTTCAAATTATCTTCAGGATCCATCAGCAGCTATTTATGAAAAATCAAGAAGCTTGTATGAAAATTTAAGCCAGGACTTAAATTATAATATTATGTTTTCACCTCGAGGGGTTATGATGTTAGCTCAAACTCAACATGAAGTGAGAGGTTATCGCCGTACCGCTATGGCAAATTCTCTACAAGGAGTAACTACGGAGTTTATTTCCCCTCATAAAGTAAAGGATTTGTGTCCCATAATTAATATCTCCGGTCCAAGATATCCAGTGTTAGGAGCCTTGTGGCAGGCACGTGGTGGAACAGCTCGTCATGATGCCGTAGCTTGGGGATATGCACGAAAATGTTCTGATATGGGAATGGATATATTACAGCAAACCGAAGTTACTTCGATCAAATCTCATAAAGGTAAGGTTTCTGGGGTTATTACAAATACTGGTGAAATAGCTTGTGACAAACTATGTGTTGTTGTTGCAGGACATTCAGGGGTGCTCGCAGAAATGGCTGGGTTTAGATTACCGGTTGAATCGGTTGCGTTACAGGCATTAGTTTCTGAACCTATTAAGCCATGTATGGATGTTGTAGTTATGGCGAATACTGTACATGGCTATATGAGCCAATCCGATAAGGGTGAAATGGTTATTGGCGGAGGAGCTGATGGCTATAATAATTATACGCAAAGAGGATCATTTCAACATATTGAAGAAACTGTTAGGGCTTTGGTTGAAACATTTCCAATGATTTCCCGTCTAAAGATGTTAAGGCAGTGGGGCGGGATAGTTGATATGACTGGTGACCGATCGCCAATAATTTCTAAAACCCCTTTAATGAACTGCTTTATTAATTGTGGGTGGGGTACGGGGGGGTTCAAGGCAATCCCAGGTTCAGGTTGGGCAACTGCTGAACTTGTCGCTAAAGGAGAAGCGGGTGGGTTGGCTCGTTCTTTTAGCTTGGATAGATTTAGTGAGGGTAGATTTATTGATGAAAGTGTCGCTGCTGGTGTGGCGCATTAGAGAGATTAGATGTTATTATTAAACTGTCCATATTGTGGAATAAGCGGTGAGGAAACAGAATTTTCCCCCGGCGGAGAAGCTCACATAAAACGGATGTCAATTGGGTCAACAGATAAAGAGTTTGAAGCATACCTCTTTTCAAGAAAAAATCCCAAAGGGGTACATTTTGAAAGATGGAGGCATTCTAGCGGGTGTGGTAAATGGTTTCATGTTGCTAGATCAACCATTACCTTGGAAATATTTGGATCGTATAAAGCGCAGACGTTGCTCCCACCAAAAGAAATTCAAAAAAAGATTAAAGAGAAGTTTCCTAATTGGAGTTGGGAGGCTGGTAAATGAGCTCTAGAGTTTCAGGTATCGGACAATTAATAGACAGGACTAAGCTTATTAAGTTTAAATTTAATGGTAAAGAGTTTTCTGGCCTACAGGGTGACACGTTAGCATCGGCTCTTCTTGCGAATGATCAGATGCTAGTGGGAAGGTCGTTTAAGTATCACAGACCAAGGGGTCTAGTAGCAAGCGGCGTAGAGGAACCAAATGGTTTGGTCGGTTTAGGATCTGATAATCAATTTGAACCTAATGCTCGGATGACTACAATTGAATTATTTGATGGCTTAGAGGCTTTTTCTCAAAATCACTGGCCATCTCTTGATTTTGACCTAGGATCTATAAATAATTTATTAAGTAAATTCTTTCCAGCTGGCTTTTATTATAAAACTTTTATTCATCCCAGAGCTGCTTGGAAATATTTTTTTGAACCAATAATTAGAAAGTCTGCTGGTTTAGGTAAAGCTCCCAAGCAAAGAGATCCGGAGATATATGAACATTTCTATGCGTTTGTTGATTTATTAATTATTGGGGGTGGAATTTCAGGATTGATCGCTGCGAAGATTGCAGCAAAAGCAGGTGCTAAAGTTCTTATTTTGGAGCAGTCTCCGCATTTGGGAGGTCAGTGCCTGGTTGATACGCCTGAGATAGATAAGGTCTCAACTTTCGAATGGATGAGGGATACAATCTCTCAATTAAAAAGTATGAGGAATGTCACTATCCAAACTCGAACGATGGGAGCTGGAATTTATGATCATGGTTATGCTTTAGCATATGAAAGATTAACTGAGCATAAGTCAGGATTGACTGGCCCTAGACAACGATTATGGCGCATCAGGGCAAGGCACATGATAACTGCTACTGGTGCCATAGAAAGGCCATTAAGTTTTGCTAATAATGATATACCAGGGGTTATGCTGGCGTCAGCAGTCAGAAACTATTTAGTTAACAATGCAGTTTCAGTAGGTGACCGAACAGCAGTCGTTACAAACAATGATGACGCCTATAGAACGGCTCTTTCTTTAAAGGAAGCTGGTTTGTCTGTCCCAATAGTAATTGACTCTAGACCAAATGGAGGAGGTGAACTTGCAGATAAAGTCAGGAGTTTGGGAATCCGTGTTGAGAACGGAAAGGCAATATCTTCAGTCTCAGGTAAAAATAGAGTTACTAGTATATCATTATGTGACCAGGCGGGTACTGGCACGAAACTTGAAGAAATTAAAGTTGATGTGGTAGCTATGTCAGGTGGTTGGTCCCCAGTTGTAAATTTATGGTCACATTGCGGTGGAAAATTAACTTGGGATACAAAAATTGCCGCATTTAGGCCCAACTCTGAAAAACCACCTACGGATGCTGATGGTAATGGATTTATGTCGGTAGTAGGTTCGGCTGATGGATTTCTAGATAATGATAAAATTGTGAAATCAGTTTCCAATACTGTTAGTGAAAAATTAAAAGAACTAGGGTTTACAAGTAAAAAACAAACTATGCCGATAGTAGATGTTATAAACACTAATGACATCAATCCTGTATGGAAAATGCCATATGGATCAACTTTAAAGTTAAAATCTAAAACGTGGTTAGATTTTCAGAATGACGTAAAAGTTATAGACGTGGAGCTTGCAGCTCAAGAGGGTTATGAAAGTGTTGAGCATACAAAGCGATACACAACATTAGGAATGGCAACTGACCAAGGTAAATTGAGTAATATCAATGGCTTAGCAATTCTCTCTGAAGCAATAAAGAAAGAAATTCCTCAAGTTGGTACTACTACCTTCAGACCTCCTTATACACCTATTTCAATGGGTGTAATTGCTGGAGAAGCTAAAGGTGAAGTATTCCAACCTATTAGAAAAACAGCTCTTCACGAGTGGCATGATCAAAACGGTGTACAATGGGAACCAGTTGGTCAGTGGCGAAGGCCTTTCTGTTATCTAAAGGAGCAGGAGACTGTGGATCAGGCTGTGTCACGAGAAGTTTTAGCATGTAGGAATAATACTGGAGTTCTAGATGCTTCAACGTTAGGTAAAATTGTAGTTGCGGGAAAAGACTCAGGTAAGTTTCTAGATATGATTTATACCAATATGATGAGTAATTTAAAACCTGGCAAATGTCGTTATGGGCTGATTTGCTCAGAAAACGGTTTTTTGATAGATGATGGCGTGGTGGCTAAGATGGATGATCACTCATATCTATGCCATACGACCTCGGGAGGTGCCGATAGTATTCACGCTATGATGGAGGAGTGGTTGCAAACAGAATGGTGGGATTTTGAGGTTTATGTTACCAATGTGACTGAACAGTTTTCTCAAATTACTATTGTTGGAGAGAATTCTAGAGCCATTTTGGAGAAATTAGGGGCGCACTCGGTAGGTCCGGAGGCCATGCCTTTTATGACTTGGAGACAAGATAATATTACTGGAATTGATGTTAAAATCTATCGGATTTCTTTTTCAGGGGAGCTTAGTTATGAAATTTCTGTTCCGATTAGTAAAACTATGAGTTTGTGGCAGGATATCATGCAGGCTGGCGAAGAATTCGGTATAACCCCGTATGGTACTGAGGCCTTGCATGTGATGAGAGCCGAAAAGGGTTTTATTATGATTGGTGATGAAACTGATGGAACCGTAATCCCTCAAGACTTAGGATTAAATTGGGCTCTTTCAAAGAAAAAACCAGACTATATTGGGAAACGTGCTCATCAAAGAGTACATATGAGTGACCCTCGGAGATGGAAATTAGTTGGTTTGGAAACACTTGATGGATCTGTTCTTCCCGAGGGAGCATATGCGATTGGAACTGGGTATAACGAGAATGGTCAAAAAAATACTATTGGTAGAGTGACATCCACTTATTTCTCACCAACTTTGGGTAAGGGTATTGCATTGGGATTAGTTGAATTTGGTCCTGATCGCATAGGAGAAGTGATAAAGTTTCCGTCCTTGAACGGAAAAATAGTTGAAACTAAAATAGTTGAAACAGTTTTCTATGACCCTGAGGGAGTCCGACAGAATGGAGGATAATTTGGCTTTCAGTTATCAAATTGACGCAATTAAAATTAACCAACTAGTACCCAGTGGTCTTTTAACAATCAGGTGTGATTTTGATTCAAAGGAAATTGCTGCTGTGATCCAATCCGTCGTTGGATTATCTATACCTGATTGTAGAAAATTTTTAATAAACAAAGATTTTCAAATCTATTGGATGTCGCATGATGAATTGTTAGTTAAAAGTGGATATGATAATATTTCTTTGACGGAGACAAAGCTAATTTCTAAATTAGAAAATACTCACTCTTCCGTTGTGAATATTTCAGATTCTAGGACATTTTTTGATATTGAAGGTGATGGTGTCCAAAACGTTTTAGGTAAACTTTGTCCAGTAGACTTTTCCCCAACAGTCTTTAAGGTCGGCGATTTTAGGCGCACAAGAATGGCTCAAACTTCTGTTGCGTTATCTTTTTTATCTCCTAATAAATTTCAGTTAATGTGCTTTACCTCTGTAAAAGATTATATTCATAAACTTTTAGAAATTTCTATTTCAAAAGGTAGTGAAGTAAATTTTTATTGACGGAAAATACAATAACGTATGAAAAAAACTATATGTTGGATTGTTTTAACCCAAAGGGTTATGTTACAGGGAATTAGAATTTTAATTTATTATAATAGCTTACTAACTTTAACATTTGAGGGGGGCCCATAACATGGCTTTTGAACTTCCTAATCTTCCTTATTCGCATGATGCTCTTGCAGATAACGGCATGTCCAAAGAAACACTAGAATATCATCATGACTTACACCACAATGCGTATGTAACAAATGGTAATGCTGCAATAGCCGGAACTGAATGGGAAAATAAGTCTTTAGAAGAAATAATCGTTGGCACTTATGATGCTAATGCAGTTGCTCAAAATGGAATATTTAATAATATTTCCCAACTTTGGAATCATAATCAATTTTGGGAAATGATGGGGCCAGGAAACTCTAGTATGCCTTCAGAATTAGAAAATAGTTTAATTGAAAATTTTGGTTCTGTAGATAATTTTAAAACTACTTTTTGTGCAGCAGGAGCGGGCCAGTTTGGGTCTGGCTGGTGTTGGTTAGTAAGTGAACCAGACGGAAGTTTAAAAATAACTAAACTGAAAATGGGGTAAACCCTCTCTGTTTTGGCCAGAAAGCTTTACTGGGTTGCGATGTTTGGGAGCACTCTTATTATATTGACTTTAGAAATAAACGGCCCGTTTATCTCACAAATTTTCTTGATAATTTAGTTAATTGGGAAAATGTAGCGTCTAGAATGTAGATATTAACGCAGCTAAATACACGCTGCGTTTTTACTTCCAAAAATAAAATTTTAGTTTTTGAGGACGTTCTCTAATTCATGCAAAGAGGTTATGACAGTATAGTATTCTTGTATTGAGCAATTAGAAAATTCTTGCATAATAAGGTGATCTAATAGTAATATTAGTTTATCCCAAAAGCCGTTAATGTTTATGATGTAAATATCTTTACTGTGTAAATTAAGTTGTCTCCAGGTTAGAATTTCGAAAAATTCATCTAAGGTACCAATGCCGCCTGGGAGAATAATTATAGTGTCTGAATTCATAAACATAACTTTTTTACGTTCATGCATGTTTTCCGTTATTATAAGTGAAGTTACATCGGTTTTTGCAACTTCCATGTCAAGTAAGTGTTTAGGAATTACTCCCAATACCTCGCCATTATTTTTTAAAACAGAGTTTGCTAATTCTCCCATTAAACCAATATCACCGGCACCATATACTAGACGCCAGCCATTTTTAGCAATTAGCCGACCTACTTCTTTAGTTGTACGAGCAAAACTTGATGTTTTTCCAGCACGGGAACCGCAAAATACGCACACGGATTTTCTAAAAGGTTTCAATTGGATTCTCCTGTGGTATGTCTGGTTCAAGTTATGTTAGTAAATACTGTGTCTGGATTGTTATAATGCAGATAATTAGATTGTAACAGAGAGGGTAGCAAAATGGCAGACCGGTCTAAAGAAGGTAATATTTGGCCGGGTTTATTAGTCTCTCTTTTGGTGGGATTTATATTTTTCGGCAATTACATTTTTGATTATTTTGGCATTAACCTAACTGAAAATAATATTTCAGAGGAGGACAAAAAGGAATCTCCTTTAGGAGAAATAAAAAGTACCAATAAAGCTGAAGATGAGTCTGATAGTAAAGATTCAGTAGTTTCTAAGGATCAAAATAGCAATGAAACTTTACAAAAAGTGGAAATAGTAAAAGATAACGAAAGTGAAAATATCGCAGTTATCAAAGAAGAAATTGAAACTCGTCTACCTGAAATTGGCTTCATTAGAGTAGAAAAAGATGGTTCAGGAATTGTTTCAGGAGACGGAGAGCCAGGTAGTACAGTGAGTATACTGCTTAACGATAAATTTGTGACAAAAGGTATTATTTCAGAGGATGGTCAGTTTGCCCTTTTCTTTGAGCTTCCTGAATTCAATAAACCCTTCCAGTTATCACTGGAGCAAAAAAGCTTAAATGGATTAATTAATAATTCTATGCAGTCAGTATTAATAAATCCGGTAATAAAAAATGATGAAGCCGATGAATCATTGAAAACCGCTGATACTAATAAAAATTTGTCTAAAGAAGTTGAAGATATTATCGTTGGTAAGGACGCCACTGTAAACCAAGACACAGCTACTTCTGTGAGTGCTGAGAAAGCCATCGATAACACTGATGAAGTCGTTCTTTCAACCACTGAGGAAACAGAAAGTATTATTAGTGAAAATAAAATAAGTGCAGTAGTTAAAGATAAGGAAGTAGTTAAAGATAAGGAAGTAGTTAAAGATAAGGAAGTAGTTAAAGATAAGGAAGTAGTTAAAGATAAGGAA
>JBJLGD010000013.1:0-43914 GCA_045565015.1 Paracoccaceae bacterium | reverse complement strand
GACCTGGCCCTAGTTACTGGAATTGATGTCGAGGTTGTTATTAGGGCAACATGGATAGTGGGTGGTGCATGTGCTGTTGCGGCTGGAGTTTTCTTAGCGATGGATATTCAGATGCTTGAAACAACAATGGGGTTTAGAATGTTATTGCCAATGTTTGCCGCTGCAATATTGGGAGGGATTGGAAAGCCTTATGGCGCTGTTATGGGTGGTTTGGTCATTGGCTTGGCTGAAGAACTTGTATCCTATCCTTGGATTGGAGATTCAGCATTAATAAGCCCAGGATATAAATCGGGCGTTGCATTTGCGATTATGATTATAATGCTGATCGTTCGACCCAGTGGACTATTTAAAGGACGGACCTTCTAATGGATCAACTGATTGGCTACTTTCTTTACTTTTGTTCTTTGTTAGCTGTTGGCGGCATTTATTCGTTGATTGCCCTTGGTCTTAACGTTCAGTGGGGTTTTGCAGGTCTATTTAATGCGGGTATAGCCGGTTTTGTTTCAATCGGTGCCTATACCTATGCACTGCTCACAACAGCTGCCAGCCCTTTACACTATGGAGGCCTGGAACTACCGCTCGCAGTCGGTATTTTTGCAGCAATGGTTGCGTCGGGGCTTATCGCAGCCTTAATCGGTGTTATTTGCATAAGGCTTAGAGCTGATTATCTTGCGATAGCTACCATTGGAATAGCCGAAATTATTAAATTAATTCTGAAAAATAGTACAGAGATAACAAATGGCCCTAGGGGAATTAATAAGATTCCACGGCTTTGGGAAAATTTTACCGAAGAAAGATTTTATACTGATTGGCCGATGTCATGGTTTGTGTCAGCCGATACTTGGCAGATGTTCTTTTCTTCACTGCCACGGTGGTGGTGGCAGCCTTGCTTTGCATTCTCCATTATAATTGCTGTTTACGTGATTTATCGGCTTTTAGAGAGATTACGATTGTCGCCATGGGGTCGTATGATGACAGCAATACGAGAAAACGAACCGGCGGCTCACGCAGCTGGAAAGAATGTTGAAGGGCGAAGAGTAGAAGCATTCATTTTAGGTTCGGTAATTATGGGCTTTGCTGGAGCAGTATTAGCGATGCACCTGCGGCTTATAGAACCAACCAATACGTTTGACCCTTCAAAGATGACCTTTTTAGTATGGGTGATGTTAATTGCTGGCGGCTCAGGCAACAATCGCGGAGCGATACTTGGATCGTTTTTGATTTGGGTTATTTGGTCGGCGAGTGAAATAGTGATCAATGTTGGTATCGACCTAATTGCGGATGTAACGAATGTACATGTAGGTATTCTCAGTACAAGAGCTGGATATTTACGTATGCTACTAATCGGGTTATTACTACAATACATACTACAGAAATACCCCTTAGGAATATTACCGGAATCGCGGCCCACCGCTTCTGGTAAAGAATAATAATAAATGTGGGTTTTATGAAGGAGTAATATAATGAAAAAAACAATATATAGCTGCATTGCTGCCTTAGCAGTTGTTGGTGTGGCGAATGCTGATGTTAAAGTTGGAAATCCAATGGCGATGACAGGACCAATTCCAGATCTAGTTGCACCAATGGCTGTTGCAGTTGATCTAGCTGAAAAACATATTAATGATCAAGGTGGAATGTTTGCTAGCGGTGAAAAGTTTGTAATCGTGCGTGCAGATTCTATGTGCGATCCAGTAGCCGGGGTTGATGCCGTTACTAAGCTTGTTAATGTAAGTGGTGTTGTAGGACTTGTTGGTCCTGTCTGTTCAGGTGCGACAATAGCTCAAGCAGAGTCTGTTTCAATCCCTGCGGGTGTGGTGACTTTGTCTGTTTCTGCCTCTGCACCAGCAATTTCAACCATGGAAGATGGAACTGATCTAGTTTTTAGAACAGCTGCCTCTGATGCCTATCAAGGCGTTGCTCTTGCCGAATTAGCATTGTCGAAAGGTATTAACGATATATCAGTTTCTTATGCTAATGATGATTATAATGCTGGGTTAGCTGAGGTCTTTGCTGCGCATTATGCTGCAAAAGGTGGAAAAATCCACGCGAATGAAGCTCACGAACCAAATAAAGCATCATACCGATCTGAAGTCGCAACGTTGGGTGCAAATACCGATAACCTTGCTCTGTTCGCGTATTATGGTTCAGGTGGAATCACCTTAATGAGAAACGCTATGGAAACTGGAGCGTTTTCGACGTTCCTAGGCGCAGATGGTATGCTTGCTCAAGAAGTTATCGATCAATTAGGTGCTGAAAACCTTGGAGATGCAACGTTTACCACATCTACATCAGATGAAACTACTGACGGTTATGCAGCATGGAAAGCGCTGGCAGTAGCCGCGGATTTAAATCCTTTGGGACCTTTTATACCAAACTCATATGATGCAGCATTTATGATGGCTCTCGCTATTGAAAAAGCTGGTTCAGCTGACAGAAGTAAGATTGCTGGGGCACTAAGAGCCATCGGTAATGCTCCTGGTGAAGTAATTCTTCCTGGTGAATGGTCAAAGGCTAAAAAGATATTAGCTGCTGGTGGTGATATCCATTATAATGGCGGATCTGGGCCACAAGATTTTGATGCAAATGGTGATGTTGCAGGAAGTTTTTCAGCAAGTGTGGTTGTAGACGGCGCTTGGGTAGGAAAAATCCTTAAATAAATATTACTAGAAAATAAACATTAGTGCCCGTGAGCTCTCTTGCGGGCACTATTCTTTCTCTTTGGGCCAAGTGTCGGATAAACGGTAACCGGTTGGCCATGGATCAGTGGGATCTAACATATATTCATGCTTACCAGTGATCCAAGCACGTCCTGTGATCTCAGGGGTTATTGAATTAAGAGAACCTATTTTTGTTTCCTTTATAATTTTACCAGTAAACGACGACCCTATGATTGATTCACATTTTAAGATATCGCCAATTTTCATTTGTTGCTGTTCATGAAGTAATGCCATTCTCGCTGAGACTGCTGTTCCAGTCGGCGATCGATCGATTTTTCCAGGATCAATAGCAACGGCTGACTTCGCAAATAAGTTCGTTCCATCTTTAATTAAATTGCCAGCAAATAGACAAAATGAAATATGTTTCCAATCCTTGTTTGTTGGGTGATTAAAGCCAAGCTGTTTATTAGCTTCTTTTTTAATTTCCATTCCAAGTTCAGCCAGTTTTTTTGCTTCAGACCCTATTATTTTGAAGCCAAAATCTTCTGCGTTAACTATAACGAAACTATCTCCACCATAGGCTACGTCAACTATAAATTCACCTAAACTAGGGAGACAAAGTTTGACATCTTTTTTGTAAACAAACGAATCTAAGTTCTGTATAGTAACAGATATTACTTTTTTGTCTTTACAGTGTGCTGTTACCTTTACTAATCCTCCAGGAGCCTCAAGGGTTATAGTTGTAATCGGTTCTACCATTTTTATTATTCCTGTCTCCAACAATACTGTTGAAACACAGATACTATTAGAGCCAGACATTGGAGGAGTGTGGGATGGTTCCATTATTATCCAACCTATATCAGCTTTTGGATTTTTAGGTGGGACTAGGAGATTAACATGCCTAAAAACTCCTCCCCTTGGTTCATTTAAAATAAAATTTCTTAATGTTTTATCATCGTGTATCCAAGTTCTTTGATCCCATATGGTCTCACCTGGTGGAGGGGCAACACCGCTGATTATGACATCACCAACTTCCCCTTCGGCATGACAGGAAACTACATGAATTGAATTCAGAGCTTCCATTTGAAATCACCCGTCATTTGCTGTAAATCGTTGTTTTAAAAATATTATAGAGTCTTCTATTGCTTTCTTTGCCAGCTTACTATCGAAAAGGTCAAAACCGTGAATCCCTCCAGGATACCAAGTTGTTAAACTTTCATTTCCTGCAGCTTGCCAACGAGAAGCCATAAAACTTGTATCGTCAACTAATGGATCGTACGTCCCACATTGAAAGAACGCGTTCGGTAAACCACGCAGGTCTCCATATAATGGCGACAAATATGGGTCTGTTCTCGATAAGTTCTCCAATTTTAAGTTTTCAATAAAATATTCCATTGCAGGTGTTGATAATATTAATTTCTCAAGGCCCCAATTTCTTGCTGAAGGTGTTAGATTTAAATCAAAGACACCGTAGGTAAAAAGGGCGCCAACAAAATTATTGATATGATAATTATTTTTTAACCGAAGAAGAGTTGATGCACTTAAATGTGCTCCTGCGCTATCACCTCCAATAATAAAATTTTCTATCCCAAAGTTCTCGTTAGCATTATCCATAATCCAAGTTGTTGCTTCCTCACAGTCATCTAGATTATTTGGCCAAGGGTTCTCTGGAGTTAATCGATACTTTATGGACGCGGTTATGCACCCAACATCCTCTGCAAACCTTTTCATTCTCCAATCTTGATGCCAGGGCTTTCCAAATGTCCAACCTCCGCCGTGTATATGGATATAAATACCCACTGGTTTCGACTTTGGATATGTAACTCGGATAACTCCAGGACCTCCATTATTTGATTTAAATTTTATATCTTTAGCGGCAGGGTTAATAGGATATGTTGGGAAGTTTCCCCCATTATTATCTCTTGCAGCTCTGGCTAAATCGATTGGGACCTCAGAAATATCTGGTTTTTTTGATAACTCATCACGCAGCCTTTGTAGTAGTTCATAGTCTTCGGTAGCGATTGATGTATCCTGGAATGGATTTTTTTGCATATTAGTTTCTTCCTTCTGAAAAAATTTCGTATCTGTAACTATGCTTCGCTTGAACTAGGTAGTATACACAGCATTTCAAATATTAAGTTTGCAGCGGTTAGTGCGGTATTGCCTGAAGTATCATAAGGAGGAGAGACCTCTACGAGGTCACATCCTACAATATTCAACCCTTGAAAACTCCTTATAAGCTCTATGGCCTGAGGCGTGGTTAGCCCGCCTATTTCCGGTGTGCCCGTTCCGGGGGCATAAGCTGGGTCAAGACTGTCGATATCAAAGCTTAAGTAAACCGGTATACCTTTTAAACGAGAATTAATTAGTTCACCTAATGGTAACAAAGATTTGTGCCAAATTTCTTCGGCTTGAATAATATTAAAACCCCAACCGCGGGCTTCTTCAAAGTCAAAAGCTGAATATCCAGTCCCTCGAAGCCCAATTTGAAAAACACTGTTAGGGTCGATTAATGACTCCTCATAGGCTCTTCTGAAGGGCGTCCCGTGAGCAATTTTTTCACCAAACATCTCATCATTTATGTCAGCGTGAGCGTCGATATGAATAAGCCCAACTTTACCATATTTTTTTTTTAATGCTCTTAATACTGGTAAGGTTAACGTATGATCACCGCCCATCGCAACTGGTATTAGAGGCGAGCTCAGAAGATTTTCATAGAACTTTGTAATACGCAGGACAGAGTCTTTTAAGTCAAACGGATTTACGGGAATATCTCCAATATCTCCGCAATTCAAATTATCAAAAGGGTTAACTTTTGTCCACATGTTATAAGGCCTAAGCATATTACTTTCTGCTCTAATTTGTTGCGGGCCAAACCGTGTTCCTGACCTCCAACTTGTTCCAATATCAAGGGGAATTCCTAAAATCGCGACGTCTAATTCTGTCAATATTTTTGTTTCAGGTAATCTCATAAACGTCCCTGAGCCTGAGAACCTTGGTCTAATATTACCTCCTACGGGCTGATTATTAATTTTTTTATTCATAAGGAATACTCCGCGGTAGGTTAATTAAGTTTTAACAATGTGTTAGACCAACATTTATTATTTCTCTTCAAATATCAAACAAATATGTTTATACATTGATTTTTATAAATTTAGGCTTTCCTATTAAGGAATTTAAAGAGATATGTTTGATCACTTATATTCAACTTTATTAAATCCTTTGAAGCCAAGAGTTATATACAGTGCCGAACAGGCAAGATTGATTGCTAAGAAACGTATCCCAAGAATTATATTTGATTTTATGGACGGAGCAACAGGAACGGAGAGTACACCTAAAAGAAATTCTATGGCGTTTGAATCAGTGAACCTACAGCCAAGAGTCCTAAAAAATGTATCAGTTAGGAAACTCAATGCTACAATATTAGGAGAAAAATTTAGCTTTCCTTTCGGATTTTCACCAATGGGTATGAGTGGATTAAGCTGTCCTAATGCAGATTCTTTTATGGCAAAAATCGCAATTGAAAAGAATATTCCAGTTGTTGTTTCGACAGCAGCGTCAACATCACTGGAAAATATGCGAAATAAGGCGGGTGAACATTCATGGTTTCAGTTATATAGTGCTTCGACTTTAGAGGAAACTCTTCCTATCATTGAAAGGGCAAGGGCAGCTGGATATGAGAAGTTGGTTCTTACAGTAGATGTTCCCCAAGTTTCGAAGCGTATTCGAGACCTTCAAAATGGGTTTGCAATGCCTTTTAAGATTGGTCCAGCTCAGTTTATTGATTTTGCATGCCATCCTCGATGGTCAATACCAATGTTATTGCATGGAGTGCCCTTTCCTGAAAATTTTGTAAATAATGGAAAGAAGGAATTCAAAAGAGATGCCGATAGATCTGCTGCTGACTGGGACTTTTTATCAAAATTGCGGGATATTTGGAAAGGATCTTTAGTCATAAAAGGTATAACACATTCAGATGATGCGTTAAGAGTAAAAAAAATAGGATGTGACGCTATTTGGGTTTCAAATCATGGCGGGCGCCAACTGGACAGTGCTCCAGCAGCTCTTCACAGGCTACCTCTTATAAGAACTGCAGTAGGTAAGGAATTTCCACTGATTTTTGATAGTGGGGTAAGAACTGGTGATGATATTGTTAAAGCACTTGCCCTGGGCGCCAATTTTGTAATGTTAGGTCGACCAATTTTATATTCTTTAGCTGCTGGAGGAGAAGGTGGGTTGAATTCTTTTCTAGGGTCTATTTCTGATGAATTGAGTGTAGTAATGGCCCAATTAGGGTTAACCTCAATTACTGAGATTGATAAGAATTGTTTAGTAGATCCAATATAAATTCGTTCTTATTGTTTTAATATTCTGGTATGCATAATATTTTTTTAACTTATGTTTATTCAATTTTTCTGTTGTAAAAATATGGGTAGAAGATGAAGGTATACCGGATAAATATTAGTTTAAAGATTGATGAGATAAAGGTATAAAATCATTATTGGTGAATGGGAGGCTAATCTTTTGAAAAATGATACTACATTTCGCGGTGGAGCAATCTTAGCTAGAGCTTTAAAAGAAAAAGGGGTTGACCATGTATTCACATTAGCTGGAGGTTTTTGCAACCCAGCGCTTGAGGGTTTTATGGAATGTCATATGCCGGTTGTAAATTCACCGCATGAACAGATTGCGGGCCACCTCGCAGATGGTCACACACGTATAACAAGAAAACCAACAGTTTGTCTGGTTGGACCTGAGGGATTTGCAAACGCCGTACCTGCCATGCTTGAGGCTGGCGGAGAAAGGAGTCCAGTAATATTTGTTACCGGTTCTTCCACCTTAAAACGTCAAGGATCAGGAGGATTTAAAGAAATCGATGATGTCGCAATTGCTGCTCCTTTAGTAAAGTATTCAATCCAAATTACCGACGGTGATAGAATTAGTGAATTTGTTGACCGAGCATGGACTGCGGCTACGACTGGCTATCCAGGGCCGGTTCATATAAGTTTACCTGTCGATATTATGTTTTCCTCTTTTGATGAGGAAACAGGATTATCAGAACGACCATTTGATCGTAAGGCTGGTGACGTTCCTAAGGCCTGGCCAAATCCTGAAAGTATAAGAAAGGTTATGGACTTATTACAAAACTCAGAGCGACCAATTATTATAGGTGGCCATGGGGTTTGGTGGTCAAAGAGCGAAAAATTACTCCGTGAAGTTGGTGTGAAGTTGAAGTTACCGATTTTCAACGTACCTTATCATCAAAAGCTGTTAGGGGAGGAATGTGATGCTTATATGGGTTTAGCTGATTTTCATCAGTATCACCCATCGAAACAGGCCATTCAAGAAGCTGATCTGGTTTTAATGATTGGTGGTAGGTTAGATAACCAAATGAACTTTGGAAATCCACCATTTTTCCCTAAACATCAGAAGTTAGTTTGTATCAATGGGAGCCATGAAGAACTGGAATATAATCGTGCAGCTGATTACTCTTTGTTATCAGATCCTGGAGCTTTTTTCGAAAATGTTTTGAGTTTAAATTTAGCTTGGAGCGAATGGTTTGAACTTCAAAAAGTTCGTAGAGGTAAATGGGTCGCCAGTTGGGAAGACCATTTAGTTGAAGAAGCCAAAAAAGATGCCAGAATTCATCCTTTACAGCTTTCATTAGATGTTCAATCCACATTAGGAGATTCTGATTGGTTGATATTCGACGGTGGTAACACCCATTTTTGGTCTGAAATTGGTGTAAATATGGCTGGATGGCGTGGAAAAAAGTTAGGTGGAATAATGCACCCTGGTAATTATAGTCTTTTGGGCGTCGGCGTGTCCTTTGCTATATCTGCTAAGGCACTTAATCCTGATAAAAATATTGTTTTAATTAGTGGGGATGGAGCGTTTTTATCTGGAGGATTATCGGTAGAAACAGCTTTCCAAGAAAATTTACCAATAACCGTTATTATAGATAATAATGGTGGGCTAGATTGTATTAGTCAGCAGCAAGAAAGGCTTTTTGAGAATGGAAGGCACTTTGCAACAGATTTTAGGGATATTCCGTTCCATACAATGTTTGAAGGGTTAGGTGGATATGGAGAATTAGTTACAGCTAGATCAGAAATTATCCCGGCCGTTAAAAGAGCCATGGAGAGTGGAAAAACAGCCTGTATAAATGTAAAGTGTCGAGGTGTAATTAGCCCAATAGTTGCTGCAACATCTGATAAACGGGATAAGGCATCTATAGAATAATGGCAAAGTTAACTTCTCATACCTTAAACGGAGCTGACGGCTCTCATGCCTCTGCGATACCCGTCACACTTGAACACGTTATCTCGAAAAAGAGTATTTTTTCGAGTAGAATGGATAGCGGCGGAAGATTGTCTGTTGATATTGATCCTAAGGATCTGATTGCTGGAGATAATTATCAGCTTACTTTTAATGTTTCTGAATATTGGAAAGAGAGAAAAATTTTCAACTCAGAAATACTCAATGAGATTACTGTAAGATTTAAGGTTGATGATGTTTTTGGAAGTTATCATATTCCAGTCATATTATCCCCTAATTCATATACGGTTTGGAAGTCATCATAATGTCGATTGGATTAAATTTTTCACGAAGAATTAGGCGTACAGCATATACCAACAAAGTAGAGCAGGCTGGTGTCTCCGGTTTCTCTGTTGTCAATCATATGCTTTTACCAAAAGCATTTAAGCATAGTGTCGAAGATGACTACTGGCATCTTAGAAAAGATGTTCAATTGTGGGATGTTTCTACTCAGCGTGTGATAGAGGTGGTCGGCCCGGATGCGTCAAAGTTAATTCAATTGATGACCCCAAGGAATATATCAATCTGTAAAGCAGGTGATTGTTTATATTTACCAATTATTGACCAAAATGCAGGTCTTATAAATGATCCAGTACTCTTAAAGCATTCGGAAGAAAAGTTTTGGCTATCGATAGCAGATAGTGATTTGTTACTTTTCGCAATAGGGCTATCCATTGGTTTAAAGTTAGATGTCGTAGTGTCAGAGGCTGATATTTGGACAGTTTCTATACAAGGGCCAAAAGCTGAGGATCTTATTTCAGATTTATTTGGTGAACAAACTCGAAATATTAAATTTTTTAAGTTTGATAAAATTGACTTTAAAAAGACAAAGCAAATTATTGCTAGGTCTGGTTATTCCCGTCAAGGAGGATTTGAGATCTATTTAGAAGGTAAAGTTTTAGGTCCAGATTTATGGGATCTTATTTTGCAAGCAGGCCAAAAGTACAATATAAGACCAGGATCGCCCAATATAATAGAAAGAGTGGAGGGTGGACTGTTTTCTTACGGAAATGAAATAACCCGTGAAAATAATCCATTTGAGATGGGTTTGGGAAAGTATTGCTCCTTAAACGACGAGGTTGACTATGTAGGTAGAGAGGCTTTGCGGAAGATAGCCGCAGACGGAGTATCTCAAAAACTAAAAGCGTTTGTTTTTGATGGCTCGAAATGTCCAGTTTGCTCGTCTCCGTGGCCGTTAACTTTAAATGGAAAACGTGTAGGTCAAATAACTTCAGCTATGTATTCACCAAGGAAAAAAGCAAATGTATCTATAGCTATGATTAAGAGAGAATATTGGAGTTGCAGTGATAAAATCACTGTAGATTGTATGGACGGTGAGTTAAGAGACGGCAGGATTGATACATTTCCAATCATATAAGTTGGTAATAAACAGGAAAGAATATAATGACGATATCGATTTTACCTAAATCTCCATGGGTTAACGAAGAGTTAACAATGTTGGAGGATGCCTGTAGGCAGTTCTATGAACGTGATTGTTTACCCTACTATGATGAGTGGGAAGAACGCGGTCATGTCGGTCGAGAGACATGGTTGAAGGCTGGCGAGATGGGGCTTTTAGGAGCAATGGTTCCCGAGGAATATGGAGGCCCGGGTGGAAGTTTTGCCTACGATGCAGTTATTGCTTATCAGGGAAACTTACTTGGTGTAGATGGCTGGGGCGGAGGTCTGCATAATGCAATTGTTATTCCTTATGTTCTCAACTACGGCTCTGAAGATCAAAAGAAAAGACTTTTACCAAAACTTATTTCTGGTGAATTAATTGGAGCGATAGCGATGTCAGAACCAGCAGCTGGTTCTGACTTGCAAGGAGTACGGACTTCGGCAACGAAAGAGGGAAATCAATATGTCCTTTCTGGACAGAAGACATTTATTACAAATGGCCAATTAGCAAATTTAATTATAACAGTAGCCAAAACTAATCCCAAAGAAGGTGCTAAGGGTACCTCATTATTTTTGATAGAAACTGATGAGGTAGAGGGGTTCAGGCGTGGACGTAATTTGGACAAGATAGGTATGAAGTCAAATGATACATCCGAATTATTTTACGATAATGTAAAAGTTCCTGCTTCGGCACTCTTAGGGCCTGAAGAAGGTCAAGGTTTTTATCAATTAATGGGAGAGTTACCTCAAGAAAGACTTTTAATAGCTATATATGCCATTGCACGAATAGATAGGGCAATAGGAGTAACGCTTGATTACGTAAAAGAAAGAAAGGCTTTTGGTAAATCCATTTCAGAATATCAAAATACACAGTTTGAGCTAGCTGAATGTAAGACGGAGGCAACTATTGGAAAGGTGTTTGTAGATTATTGTATAAATGAACATCTAAATGGAAACTTAACTACTGAAATGGCATCAATGGCGAAATATTGGTTAACTGATCTTCAATCTAAAATTATTGACCGCTGTCTTCAATTGCATGGAGGATATGGATTTATGAATGAATATCCAATTGCAAGAATGTATCGCGATAACCGCGTCGAACGAATTTATGGTGGAACAAATGAAATTATGAAAGTTCTAATTTCGAGAGGTTTATGGAAAACTTAACTTTAGAATTAGAGATTAGATATAATTGAAAAAATATTTGATATACATTCGATAAAAATGATCCATAATAATACCTTAAGTTGCGCAAACCAGGTTTATTAATTTTAATAAAGGCTTTTAGGAAATCAGTTTGATACTTGTTCTTTAAGCCAAGCTACAAAAATTGATATATCAGGATTTGGGGTGGTCTGTGGTTTTACTAAAACATAATATGAACGAGAAGGAACTAAGTCGATGTCGAAAGGCTTAACTAAAATACCAGAGGCTAACTCTGGCGCAACAAAAGGAAAAGAACCAAGAGCAACCCCAGCGCCATCGATTGCTGCTTGAAGAGCCACATTCGAGTCAACAATGATTATTCCACTTTCAACGTCAAGTTCAGAACTTCCGTTTAGGCGCATCCAGGCTGCCCATTCTGAATAATCATATTGATGAATAAGAGTTAAATTGATTAAATCTTCTGATGTTTTAGGAAATTCTATATTTTTTAAAATCTTTGGGCTTAAGACAGGAGAATATGTAACTTCCATTAGGAAAGTACTTTCTAATCCAAACCAACTATCTGGTTCGCCCCAATCTATTTGGATATCGGAAGTCATCATCTCAGCATTTGTAATCCTAGGACTATTTTCAATAATTAAATCAATTTCTGGATACCTTTTTTGAAAATCATTTATTTTAGGTATAATCCAGCGTCCAAAAATTGGACCAATAGCAACCTTTAACGCTCTTTTTGTATCACTTATATGTATTTCTATTTCTCGTCTAATTTGTCCAAATGATTTCGAGACAACCGTCGATAGAGATCTACCAGTATCTGTGAGTACAACTGATCTAGTTTTACGAATAAATAATTTGCAGTCCCAATCCTTTTCTAGTTTTCGAATTTGATTGCTAACAGTTGTGGCACTAACGTGGAGTTCATCAGCGGCATCTTTGAAGCTTAATAACCTAGCTGCTGCCTCAAAAGTTCTAAGCGCAGTAAGGGGTAGCCTATTTAATTTTACTCTTTTTTTTGTCATTTTAGCCAATTTATAGATTAAATATTTTTTATTCATAACTCTAATTGTTATCTCTTGTCTACTGCAAACAATCTTGTCACCGTTAGTATGATAAAAAGTTTGCTTCCAATATTACTGCTTAAGGATAATTCTGATGTCTCAAATCCATAATAGAATGCGAAAGAGAAGACTAAATGGTAAGGAGAGAGAAATCTTAACTCCAGAGATTAAGCCTACTACAAACGGAGTTAGGGGTGGTAAATTAAAAGTTTTAACGGATAGCAATATTGAGAAAATCCATAAAACATCAATACAACTACTTACTCAAGTGGGGTTTTCAGAATACTCCAGAGAAGCAGAGGCCGTGATTAAGGCTGGTGGTGGGTACGTTAACAACAATAGTCGGCTGTGTTTTTCTGAGACTTCTATTAAAAATTCAATCAACGACTTAACTAAAAATATTACCTTGTTCAGTCAAGATGGACTTAATGACTTAATTTTATCTACAGGACAGGTTTACTTTGGAACTGGTGGTGCGTCACCAATGGTACGAGATCTTGAAAATGGTAATTTTCGTGAGTCATCGTTGATGGATATTTATAATTTTGCACGGTTATGTGATCGATTGGATAATATTCATTTTTTTTCTCGTCCTGTAGTTGCCCGAGATTTAGAAAATGATGATCTAATTTCAGTTAATACGGCTTTTGCTTGTCTAATGGGTACAAAGAAACACGTAATTGTGAGTGCTAATTCCTGTAGTCAAGTAAAACAAATTGCAAAATTATGTTTTCTTATAGCTGGGTCAAGAGAGAAATTTTTAGAAAAACCCTTTTTATCTATTCATGTTAATCATGTTGTTCCACCCATGCGTTTTTCTGAAGAAGCTATTGAGGTTCTATTTGAATGCTCGAGTCAGGGGATACCAGTTTTGATGAATACATTTGGACAAATGGGAGCATCAAGTCCTGTAACAATAGCTGGCTGTCTGGCTCAAACAAATGCAGAAACGTTAGCAGGTATGGCACTTGCTTGGTTAATAAATCCAAAGATAAAAGCTGTTTATGGTGCACGCCCAATGGTTACTGATTTAAGGACTGGAGGTATGGCAGGAGGAAGTGGTGAGCAGGCATTATTAACTTCTGGATCAGTACAAATGGCTAATTTCTATGGTTTTTCTAATTCAACTATATCTGGAGCTACGGATAGTAAGCCACCCGATTATCAAAGTGGGTACGAGAAGGCTTCAAATATTAGTATGGCAGCTAACTCAGGCAGTAATTTAATTACACAGGCTGCTGGAACTCAAGCAGGTTTAATGGTGGCGTCGTTTGAGTCTTGTGTGATTGATAATGATATGTTGGGAGGGGTATCAAGGTCACTTTCCGAAATAATAGTCGATCAGGAAACGCTATCTTTTGAGTTGATTCAGCAAAAGGTTAATACGGAAGGCCATTTTCTTGGGGCAAATGAAACTTTTATGAGGATGAAAACTGATTTTTTATATCCAGAAATTTCTGATAGAACACCATATGATGTATGGGAGAACTCTGGTGGGATAAGTATAATAGATCGTGCTAAAATTTTAGCAAAAGAAATTTTAGAAACTCACTACCCAAATCATGTAAAAGATGATCTTATTGAACAGATTACTAAGGAGTTTGATATAAGACTTTCGAAAGATGAAACGAGAAAAAGATGAATATTACAATTGTTGGTATGGGTGCAATGGGATCTGTTTATGCTGCTCTTTTTTTAGAGAATGGGCATACCGTATCAGGTGTCGATGGCTGGAAAGAACATGTCGCTGCAATAAACTCAAAAGGATTAAGAGTTGAGGGGGCAAGCGGTTCCAGAACTTTAAAAAATATTTCTGTCTCAGAAAATATTGATGATTTACCAAAGTCCGATTTATTTATAATCGCAACCAAGGCTTCAGGAGTTGGTAAGGCTGCAAAACTTATTAGTACCGTTGCGGATGAGAGTTCTATTATTATAACAATTCAAAATGGATTGGGTGCTGGCGAAAGAATAGCTAAGTCCATTTCAACTAAAAATTTATTACTCGGTGTCGCTGAAGGGTTTGGCGCGTCCGTTATTTCTCCTGGGCATATACATCATAATTCTATGAAGCTAATAAGAATAGGGGAACTTAATGGTGGGATAAGTTCTAGGTTGTTAAAAATAGAAAAAATATGGCAAGACGCAGGTTTTGAAGTAAAGGCTTTTGAAGATATTACACAATTAATCTGGGAAAAGTTTATTTGTAATGTCACATTTAGTGCTCCTTGTACGGTTTTTAAAAAAACAATCGGTGAACTGATGGATAATCCTTTACTTTGGAAGATCGCATTGGGTGGTGCACTTGAAGCCTACACAATAGCGATTGAGAAAAACATTAACCTGTCTTTTGATGACCCTATAAGATATGTGACAAGTTTCGGGTTGAATATGCCAAGTGCTAAACCTTCAATGCTGTTAGACCATATGAGTAACCGTAAGTCAGAAATTGACGCAATAAACGGAATGATACCAGTTATGGGTCGTGAGCTTGGAATTAATACTCCCTATAGTGATACGCTTGTCGCCTGTGTAAAAAATGCTGAAGAAGAATTCTGAGGATGGGGTTATGAAACTTGCGACCGTTGAACATAAAAAAAGAACAAAATATGGCTTCATTAATAAAAATAGAATATATTTTGCTACTGAAAAAACTTTAAAGCACTTCCCAACTTTGCGTGATTTAATTTGTCATCTTGAGAAAGATATCACTTTAAATAAAGATCTATTTCTTTTGGATGGTATAGAGTTATCACAGGTCGAGTTTTGCATCCCAATTTGTGAGAAAGTAAAAATTATATGTGTTGGTTTGAATTATGAAAAAATTTATCCAGTTGAGGGAGTGTCTCAACCAAGCCCAGAGAATATTATTTTGTTTGGAAAGGAGCGTAGTAGTCTGGTAGCTCATCAGAAAAGTTTGGAGCTCCCTATTGGTAAACCTAGTTTAACATTTGATTATGAGGGAGAATTAGCTGTAATTATTGGCAAAAGTGGACGAAATATATCAATCTCAGAGGCAAAAAACTATATATTTGGATACTCGATATTAAATGATGGCTCTGTACGTGAGTGGCAAAAACACAGTATTTATGCTGGTAAAAATTTTCAAAACTCTAGTTCATGGGGGCCTTACATAGTAACCAAAGATGAAATTAAAGACGTGAATTCAACCCAACTTTCTACGTATTTGAATTCCGAGCGGGTGCAGGACACCACTGTTGATAAAATGATATTCTCAATTTCGGAACAGATTTCTTATATTTCGACCCTTTATACTTTGTCTCCTGGCGACGTAATAGCGACCGGCTCGCCGGACGGAACGGGAGGGAGCCGAAATCCTAAAAGGCATTTAGTTTCTGGAGATAAATTGGAAATAACAATTTCTGGGATAGGTAGCCTCGTGAATTATGTAAATTGAAAAACTGAGTTGAGCATAACTTTACATTTATCTTAAAAGATAGGATTGTTAAAAAATATCCTCTTCAAAGGCAAAGTATTGAATATTTTAATTATAAGTGCGATTTTGTTTGCGGCTTTCCTGCATGCGTTTTGGAACTTTCTTGTTAGGGGCGGTGATGACAAGATTTTAGCAATGGCTGCAATTGTATTTGGTCACGCACCATTAGCATTTCTAGGTCTTCTAATTGTTGGCTTTCCGGAAAAAGAGGCGCTTCCCTACATTATAGCGAGTTCTGTCTTACATGTTGGATATCAATCATTTTTAATGAACGCGTATAGGTTCGGAGGATTAACCCAAATCTATCCAATAGCTCGTGGTGCCGCGCCCCTAATTATCGCCGTCTTATCAATTATGCTGTTAATTGATAAACTTAGTATTCTCCAACTAATTGGAGTTGGTATAGTTTCAGCCGGTATACTTATTCATGGAATTTCGCAGTTCAATGAAAATGAATTTAACCTAAAAGGTTTTTTATTGGCGCTAGCTACGGCTGGTTTTATTGCAGCCTACTCTATGGTTGATGGAACTGGTACCAGGATTACTCAAAACTCAGTATCCTATTATGGAGGATTAACGATTGGTAATTGTCTTTTATTTTCAACCTACTTAGCTCTTTTTCATCGGGGGGTTCTCAGTAGGGTAATAACGGAAGCTCGATTTACCTTTTTGATTGGAGGAAGTGCGTCTTACTTAGCCTACGTTTTAGTTTTATGGGCTTGCTTGTATCTTCCAATAGCTGTTGTCTCTTCGATCCGAGAAACATCCGTTCTTTTTGCGCTCTTATTGGGCACATTATTTTTAAAAGAAAAAATTACCCTTCAAAGGTTAATTGTTGTTTTTATTATAGTTTTGGGCATTATTATCTTAAGGTTAACTTAAATAGTGCAATGGGACCTGGAAATGAAAATTAATCCAAATACACCCTTTAAAATTAAAGAAATCGAAAACATGGTGATCGAACTGAAGGATGGGTGTAAATTAGCTTCTAGATTATGGATGCCAATAGATGCTTTAGAAAAACCTGTTCCTGCGGTACTTGAATACATACCTTACAGGAAACGTGATGGTACAATTTATCGAGATCATCTAATTCATCCGTATGTCGCGGGCCAAGGTTACGTATGTTTGAGAGTTGATATGCGTGGTTCCGGTGATAGTGAAGGGTTATTAGAAGATGAATATTCCTCTAGGGAACTATCTGATGCTAAGGAACTTATCAACTGGATTTCTAAGCAGCCTTGGTGCTCTGGAAATGTAGGTATGATGGGAAAGAGTTGGGGTGGATTCAATTCCCTACAGGTTGCTGCCTTAGCTCCAAAAGCACTAAAAGCAATAGCTACTGGTTATACATCAACAAAACGATATTCGGATGATATCCACTATAAAGGAGGCTGCCTTCTAAATGATAATCTTCGTTGGGCTGGAGTTATGTTAGCGTATTCTGCACGCCCACCAGATCCTATCTTAGTAGGAGAATCTTGGAAAGATATATGGCTTCAAAGATTGAAAAACGAACCGTTTTTAGCTCTTAACTGGCTATCCCATCAAACATATGATGATTATTGGAAGCATGGTTCAGTTAGTGAAAACTATAGTTCTATCGAAGCTGCTGTATTAGTTTTTGGAGGCTGGGCTGACAATTATATGAACGCCGTACCGCAACTAGTTAACAATTTGAATACTAATGTTAGAGGAATAATTGGTCCGTGGGTGCACCAGTACCCACATATGGCTGCTCCTAGCCCACAGATTGGCTTTTTACAAGAAATGGTCTCTTGGTGGGATGTCTGGTTGAAGGGTATTAAAAAGCCCCATACTCCTAATAAGGAACTTATTTTTTATCTGCAGGATAGTGTACGTCCCAAGCGACACTACTCGCATCGTCCAGGCAAATGGTGCCTTGAAACTTCGTTTCCATCTGAAAGAATTATAAATAAAAAGCTTTTCCTTTCAGAAATTGGCTTGAATAAGAGCAGTCAAAAGCAATTCTCAAGAATAATTTCTTCTCCAACAAGTTGTGGAATTACTCAGGGTGAATTTTTTCCAATGGCATTGGCAAGTGAAAACTCTGCTGGACCCCCGGAACAGGCCGGAGATCAACGCATAGATGATGCCGGTTCAGCCTGTTTTGATACAAAACCTTTAGAATTCCCATTAAATATTGTTGGAAGATCAATTTTAGAGCTTATGCTTGAAAGCAATGTTCCCCAAGCTCAGATAGCTGTAAGGCTTTGTGATATTCATCCTGACGGTGCATCAACAAAAATATGTCATGGTTTGCTAAATTTATCCCATCGGCAAAGTGATGAATGCCCCTCATTATTAAGAATTAATGAACAGACAGCTGTAGAGATTCTACTGGATGAGATTGCGTACATTGTCCCTAAAGGTCATAAGTTAAGAGTAGCAATTTCAACACAATATTGGCCTTTTGTGTGGCCTAGTCCTTCCAATACTATCATTCAAATAAGCCAGGGTATTCTGAGCCTTAATCTTCTTGATGGAGAAATAAAAAAAGACGAATACAAGTTTGAGGAACCTGAAGCCTCTGAAGAGTGGAATTTTGAGTCTCTGAGAGTAGGGGGTTATAACAGGACGTTAGAAGAAAATTATGGAACGGATAAAGTAATATTGAAGATTAATTCAGACTTTGGTCGTGTTAAGGATAATACTCATGGCCTAACAACCGATCAGCTGACAAATGAAATATGGACGATAAATAAAAACGACCCTCTGTCTGCATCTGGTGAGATTGAATGGTTTCAAGAGTTATCACGGCAAGACTGGGTTGTGAAAATTAATACAAAATGCAATATGAGCGCCGATCAAGACTTTTTTTATATAAATGCGGTAATTAATGCGAGCGAGGGATTTGAAAAAGTTTTTGAGCGTACTTTTTCACATAAGATAAAAAGAAATTACATTTAATACAATATGTTATATCTGATAATTTATGTTTATCGCTCAATTTTTTATCTTTTAGTGATAGCTTGTTTCGCGAATTAACCCATATTATGAATAAAAGAATTTCCGTTCTTTGAGACCGTTGAGACTGCAGGCGGTAGAAGGTGGCCACCAGTAAAACGTATTTTGTCGGCGGCCAACATGTCTAACAAGCCTATCCTTGATTGTTTCGCGAGTTCATAGTCTTGATCAAAAACCACACCAATGCTTGGATTTGAAAATTGTAAGTGTTCGGCATGAATTATGTCCCCAGCTATAACAAATTCATCATTGCCTGATGAAATACGCAATCCAATATGGCCGGCTGTGTGGCCGGGAAGGTCTATTGTAGACAAACCCAATCCCAAATCTGAGTTTTTCTTCGTTACGGATAAATTTGCTTTATATGCGTCTAGAACAGCCAGAGGATGGGCTTGAGACCCAGGCTGGTTTGTAAAGTTAGCAGAATTAGTCCAGAAATTGTACTCATTTTCTGATAAAATGAATTCAGCATTTGTAAAGATGCTTTTAAACTGAGAGTCGATTGCCCCGCCAATATGATCTGGATGGAGATGTGTTACAATTAATTTTGTAATTTCAGAATTTGATACTCCAAGTTCCCTCAATGCTGTTTCGAGATTTCCCGCAATTGATCCAAACAACTCACCAGCACCCGTATCAATTAATATGCATTCGTTACTCGATTTTACTAAGAAAGCATTGAAGGATGTTTCAACTACTGTCCTTTGATTCGAAAGTAGTAGTTGTTCAATTTCACTATCTGATGTCTCAACAAAGATATCATTTGTGAATGTATTTTTACCATCACGTAAGATATATAAATTAATATCATTTATTTTTACTTCAGTTGAATGTCTCATTAACCCTCTCGTTTTTTATTCTACTTTCTCTACTTCACCTATTTCTTTTTTCCAGGCAGTAAAACCACCTGCAATGTGACAAACTGGAGCGAGCCCCATTTCCTGAGCCACCTTAGCACTAAGCGCAGATCGCCAAGCGCTAGCACAATAGAAAACGTAAGTTTTATTTTGATTAAACACCTCTTTATGATACGGACTTTTGGGATCTATCCAAAACTCTAGCATTCCTCTGGGACACGAGAATGATCCTGGAATTTTACCTTCTCTTTTCAGTTCTCGGAAATCTCTTAGATCAACGAATACGTATTTGTCGCTGGTCAGAGCATGTGCTGCTTCTGAAGGTGAGATGGTTTGCACAACTTCGTTAGCCTCCGAAACGAGTTCCTTAACACTTTTAGTTATTGTTTGCGCCACTTACTTTCCAATCATTTGTTGATAGACTTAATAATTTTTATTTTATTATCAGTGAGTAAAATGTAGTAAGACTATGAGTAATAACTAAGCTTATTCACATTAAAAGAAGATTAAATCAATGAAATATTATGACTACAAAAGTGTTTTAGATGCGGAGATATTGGAATTTATTAAGAAAACTGAAGATTTCTATCCTAAGAACTCAATTTTTAGCAATCCAAACAAAGAACGGAAAATTTATAATAATCTTTGTAAGTTTTTTAAAGTGGCGAGACCTAAAGGTGTTAAAACAGTTGATTTTGAAGTTAGCCAAATTAGGCTCAGAAAATATTATTCGAAAAAAATATCGAAACGTATCGTGCTTTTTGTGCATGGAGGAGGATGGGTTGTTGGAGACTTAGAGAGCCACGACGATATTTGTGCAGAAATTTGCTCTAGGACAGACTCTACCGTATACGCGGTTGACTATAGGCTAGCTCCTGAAAATAAGCATCCTGCTGGGTTGAACGATTGTGAGATAATACTCGAGCATATAATGAAAGTAGAAAATAAAAATATAGTATTGATTGGTGATAGTGCAGGGGGCAACTTAGTTGCGGCGCTATCAGATAAATTTTCTAGTATAGACAAAATCGTTGGCCAAATTTTGATTTATCCAGCATTGGGAAATACTCTAAACGGCGGATCGATAAAAACTCATCGGGAAGCTCCAATGTTAACTGCGAGGGATATGTCATATTACAACTCAGTTTATTTTAACAATAAAAGTTATCTCACCGATAAAACTGCTCGTCCGTTAATATCAAAAACCTTACAATCAATTCCTGAAACACATGTTTTTGTAGCAGAATTTGATCCTTTGAAAGATGATGGTCTGCTTTATGTGGAAGCAATTTCTAGACAGGGTGGTAGTGCAAATTTTGAGAGTGGCGATGGGTTGGTTCATGGATATCTTAGAGCAAGACATATAAGTAAATTAGCCAAAGATGAATTTAATAAAATATTAAAAATTATAAATAAATTTTAATATAATTTTATTAACTTGCGTAGTTAGATCCTTCTTCATCTAAAATAAATTTTAGTTCCTCAAGATGCCGATAATCAGTATCGTTGTATTTTTCTAACTCTGAAGCGGTCTTTTCGGCGATTTTATTTGATAATATTTTAAGTTTTTTACCAGTTTGTAGGCTTCGAATATATGTTTCACACGCTCTCTCAAAGTAATAAAGCCTATTAAATGTATCGGCGACAGTTTTACCAATAACCATAATACCGTGGTTTCCCATTATTAGAACTTTTTTCTTTGGGTCTGTTAAAAGTGCTGCGCACCGCTCTCCTTCTTTTTCAAATGCAAGCCCGCCATAATTATTATCAATGATATACCGGTTAAAGAAAATGGCACTATTTTGATCAATGGGAGGAAGATTTGAGTCTTCTAATGAAGCTAAAACAGTAGCAAATCTTGAATGCACATGAAGAGCACATCTGGCGTGCGGGCAGTGTCGGTGAATTGATCCGTGTAGGCCCCAAGCAGTTGCATCTGGTGCATTTGGTTGGGACATCGTATTTGGATCTAATGCATCGATAACGAGTAGATCAGAAGCTCTAATGCGGCTGAAATGCATTTGGTCAGGGTTCATCAAAAATTTAGTACCAGTCTCGTTGATAGCAAGACTGAAATGGTTGGCAACCGCTTCGTGCATGTTGAACCTTGCGGTTAGCCTAAAAATAGCTGCTAGATCAACACGCTCATTCCAATAATTGTTTGTTTGATTAATTTTTAAAATATTTTTATCACTCATTATTTGTAACTACCCTGTCGTCTAAAAATCTAATTATAAAAACCTAATTAAACACGTAACAAAATCAGTCTGTATCTAAAAGTTTAAAACTTCAAGATATAGATGAACAATCGTCACCTTGCACGACTTTTAACCCACAAATAAACTCTTATCGCAAAAAATTCTGATAAAAAGGGATAGTATACAGATTTTTTATTTTTTAATTCTGTAATATAGTGTTCACTTAATTGATTTTCTTTAGCAGCTTTAATTAAGATTTTTTTATAACGTTTTGATGTTGGTAAATCAAAATTAATATCAGTTTTATACATCAGTGTTTTCGCAATGACATCGTTATTAAAGAAACGAACTTTTATCTTGATTAATTCATAATTCGTACCCTCCGAAGCAATAATTCTTTTCAACTCAATATCTGTAATCTCATGTAAAACCCCCTCAACACTATCTCCTTTGGATGGAATTATATTCGCAAAACTTGGTTCAACAAAGTTTGGGCCTTGCATATTCATTATTATTTTATAGTCTTTTAGAGTGATGCTTTGACTTCGCGAAGGATGAACGCTCCGGACATCCTTCAAAATTCTTTTTGACATATTAGAGCCGTATCCAAAATAAAACGCCATCACAGAATCCTCTCTACTTGTTATTTTATAAACGCTCCTCAATTGAACAACTTAAGGAATAGATTTTTTCAATTATTATATAGGTATTTTGAGAATTTTATCATTTTTTTCTTGAATTGTCAGACAATTCCAGCGACACTGGGCAGGTTAAAGGCTTTTTAGCTTTTTGGGGGAACAAATTATAATTTTTATGATCCTAAAATGTATTAATTAACTTTATTTTAGATAATCAAATAGGGAGACTATAATGAGAGATAAGTTTATTGAAATTCAAAAGACAAAACTAATACACGGGCAGATTGATCGACGTCAATTTGTTATGTCAGTTTTGGCTGCCGGTGTTGCGCTACCTGCGGCACTAGGATTTGCAGACAAAGCTCATGCTGCAACTCCAAAGAGTGGTGGTCTTTTCAGGATGGGGATCGCTCATGGGTCCACTACCGATACGTTGGACTCAGCAACATCTGAGAATCACTTCACGCTTATCAATGGTTACACTTTTGGAAACCACCTAACAGAAGTTGGTAGCGATGGGCAACTAACTGGTGAATTAGCTGAAAGTTATGAATCCGCAGATGCTCAAAGATGGGTGTTCAATCTACGACAAGGTGTAGAGTTCCATAATGGAAAAACTATGACATCTGAGGATGTTATTGCGTCTTTCAATCATCATATGGGTGAAGATTCTACATCCGCAGCAAAAGGTTTATTAACAGGAGTTAAGTCACTTTCCGCCGATGGTAAAAACCGAGTTATCTTTGATTTAGAAGAGGCAAACGCTGATTTTCCATTTATTGTAAGTGATTACCATATTTCTATTCGTCCGGCTGGCGACATGGCCTCTGGGATTGGTACAGGTGGTTATGTATTGCAATCCTTTGAGCCCGGCGTAAAATCTGTTCTGAAGCGTAATCCAAATTACTGGAAAGAGGGCAGAGCACATTTTGATGATGTTGAGCTGTTATCAATTATTGATCCAACTGCGCGTCAGACAGCTCTTATGAATGGTGATATAGATTCTATGGATAGAGTCGATTTAAAAACAATTAACTTGTTCAAGCGTAACCCAAACATAAATATTATGGAAGCTACAGGGACTGCACACTATACGTTCCCAATGCGTTTAAGCGTAGCTCCTTTCGATAATTATGATCTTAGGATGGCTTTAAAACATTCAATCAAACGTCAAGAACTTGTTGATAAAGTTTTACTTGGCTACGGCGCTGTGGGTAATGATCATCCAATTTCTACTGCTAACGCATATCATAATTCAGATATGCCACAGCGTGAGTTTGATGCTGATAAAGCTGCATTTCATTATAAAAAATCGGGGCATTCCGGTGCAATTCCATTATCAGCGTCAGATGCAGCATTTGCAGGTGCAGTTGATGCAGCTCAATTGATTGCAAATTCAGCAGCTGAGGCGGGCATTGAAGTCGAAGTTATTCGTGAGCCACGCGACGGTTACTGGTCCAATGTATGGAATAATGACGCTAAAGGCTGGTGTGCTTGTTATTGGGGCGGTCGTCCAACAGAAGACTGGATGTTTAAGGCAGCTTATACAAATGACACCAAGTGGAATGATACTGCGTGGAAAGGAACCGAAAGTTCTAAAAGGTTCAATGCATTGGTCAAACAGGCTCAGGCTGAACTTGATACAACAAAACGTCGAGAGCTTTACTACGAATGTCAGACTCTCATTAGTGATGATGGTGGATCAATTGTTCCTCTATTTAACAGTTATGTTAGTGCTAACAGTAAAGCGATTGCTCATAATGAGATTGCTGCGAACTGGGATAGTGATGGCGCAAAATGTGTTGAGCGCTGGTGGTTCGCTTAATTTAAAAATTACTATACTTAGGCCAGACTCGTCTGGCCTAAGTTTTTTTTTAGGGTTATAAACATTGCATCCTGTAATTAGAACAGTGTTAGGCCGCCTAGGAATGGGCGTGGTCACTTTATTCGTAGTGTCGATTATTATCTTTTTATCTATGGAGTTTTTACCAGGCGATTTTGGGCAAGCTATCTTAGGTCAGTCTGCGCTTCCAGAAACTGTAGCAGCTTTTAGACGTGAACTTGGTTTGGATCAACCTGCTATAGTAAGATATTTTCAATGGGTTTCTGCAGTTCTTCAAGGTGATTTAGGAACCTCTTTTTCAGGTAGAAACGCTTCAGGAGTAGATAGGTCGAGGGAGGTAATAGATTTAGTTTTACCACGACTAAGGAACACATTATTTTTAGCCTCTATAGCAGCAATGATTGCGGTACCATTATCTCTAGTGCTTGGTGTCTCAGCTGCTCTTTATCGTAATACTGTTTATGACCGCTCAATTAACATGGCAACTCTAACTACAATTTCTTTTCCCGAGTTCTTTGTTGCTTATCTTTTAATACTTTTTTTTGCTTCACTATATCCTTTTTTCCCCTCACTTGCTAATGTAGATAGTGATACGTTATTTCCTGAACGATTATACAGAGCAGCATTACCAGCTCTCACTTTGACGTTAGTTATCGTAGCTCATATGATGCGTATGACGAGGGCAGCAATAATAAACCTATTGGCGAGCCCTTATATTCAAATGGCCCGTTTGTCGGGGGCGTCTTCAACTGAAGTTATCTTGAAACATGCATTACCGAATGCTTGGGCACCAATAGCTACTGTTATAGCGTTTAATTTAGCATATTTAGTAGTTGGTGTGGTAGTTGTAGAGGTTGTTTTTGTATATCCAGGGATAGGTCAATTGATGGTTGACGCTGTTGCCATGAGAGATATCCCAGTTGTTCAAGGGTGCGCACTTATTTTTGCGGCAACGTATATACTACTTAATCTTATTGCGGATATTATTGGTATAATTACTAATCCTAGATTGTTACACCCAAGATGACAGACAAACCGAGTACATACTCAGCAACTGCCGAGGTCGCGTACAAACGTATTCGTAGAACTCGTTGGCAACGTATAAAACTTAGCTTGAGCAAAGCACCGCCCACGGCGTGGTTCGGGATGATTGTTATATTCTTATATATTATATGTGCAGTATTTGCACCTTTCCTGGCTCCCTACGGTGAGGCTGAAGTTTTCCCTGAGCCTTTTGCCCCTTGGAGTTCAGAATTTATATTTGGAACAGATCAAATCGGCCGAGATATTCTATCTCGTATGATTTATGGTGCAAGAAACACTGTAAGTATTGCTGTTGCTACGACCGCTTTAGCTTTTTTAATTGGTGGTACTTTGGGTCTTGCAGCGGCAATAAACCGAAGTTGGTTAGACCAATTTTTAAGTAGATCAGTTGATGTCTTGATGGCTATCCCCAGTTTGATTTTTGCATTAGTACTTTTATCAATTTTTGGATCAACGATTACGAATTTAATACTTATTATTGCGGTGTTAGATAGTACGAGAGTATTTAGGTTGACCCGAGCAGTATCACTTAATGTCGTTGTAATGGACTACGTTGAAGCTGCGCGCCTCCGTGGTGAAGGCTTAGGTTGGATAATGAGGCGCGAAATTTTACCAAATATAATGCCGCCACTTATCGCTGAATTTGGTCTTCGTTTCTGTTTTGTTTTTCTTACGATTGCTGCTTTATCGTTTCTAGGAGTTGGAATACAACCACCTACCGCTGATTGGGGCTCAATGGTGAGAGAAAATGCGTCGTTAATAATGTTTGCTCAATATGATCTTAAGGCTGGTCTTACACCTCTATTACCAGCCGGAGCAATTGCTCTACTAACAGTAGCTGTGAACTTCGTAGTAGATTGGTTCCTTCACAAGACAAGTGGTTTGCGTGATGAACAGTAAAGAATTAAAAAACAATCAGCCTCTTTTGGAAATTAAAGATCTGAAGATTGAAGGTTTTTCCGACGAGTTTTGGCATCCTATTATTAAAGGTATAGATTTAAAGCTTCAACGAGGTGAAGTGCTGGGGTTAATTGGTGAGTCAGGTGCTGGTAAATCTACATTGGGATTGGCTGCAATGGGCTATACTCAACCTGGGTGTAGAATTACTGGAGGTAGTATTTCCTTTGATGGTAAAGAACTAATAGGAATGCCTGAACATAATAAACGAAAATTATGGGGAACACGCATTACATATGTAGCGCAGTCAGCAGCAGCCTCATTCAACCCAGCCCATAGATTAATAAATCAAACAACAGCCGCAAAGATAAGAGCAAAAATTTCGGATGAAAAATCAGCTAAAGAAGATGCCAGAGAACTTTTTAAAACACTCCAGTTACCAGAACACAATACTATCGGAGAACGATACCCTCACCAGGTGTCTGGTGGTCAACTTCAACGAGTAATGACCGCGATGGCTATGTCGCCTAGACCTGATCTTATTATTTTTGATGAACCAACCACGGCACTAGATGTTACTACTCAGGTTGAAGTACTGGCTGCCATGAAAGATATCGTAAAGGAATTTAACACGGCTGCAATTTACATCACTCACGACTTAGCTGTAGTAGCTCAAATGGCTGATTTTATAAAGGTTTTGAGGTATGGTGAAGAGGTAGAGCAGGCAAAGACTCGAGTAATGCTAGATGCGCCTGAGGAAGAATACACAAAATCATTATGGTCAGTTCGCTCAATTCAAAAAGAAGAAGAAAAAAGTGATGATGTAGTATTGTCGTTAAGAAATATCGATGCCAGTTACGGTGCTGGTATCAAAGTTTTAGATAATGTTTCTATCAATGTTTCTAGAGGTAAGACGTTAGCTGTAGTTGGAGAATCGGGTTCTGGGAAATCGACTGCTGCACGCGTAATTACAGGGCTTTTACCGCAACAAAACGGGGAAATATTGTTTAATAATACTGAGCTGTCTAAGGTATTACGGGATCGTTCTAAAGATCAAAAACGCCAGATACAGATGATTTACCAGATGGCAGATACGGCTATGAACCCAAGACAAACAGTCGGCGAAATTATTGGACGACCGCTAGAGTTTTATCTTAGTTTAAAAGGGGATGAAAAGGAAAAAAGAATTATCGAGTTACTTGAGTTAATTGAACTTGACGAGACTTTTATCGATAGGCTCCCCAGCGAATTGTCTGGTGGGCAAAAGCAAAGAATTTGTATTGCGCGTGCACTTGCCGCTAACCCTGAAATTATCATTTGTGATGAAGTCACTTCCGCGTTAGATCAAATCGTTCAAGAGGGAATCCTTAAACTTCTGATGCGACTTCAAAGAGAGATGGGGATTACATATATTTTTATTACCCATGATATTTCAACAGTTAGGGCAATTTCTGATGAGGTTGTGGTTATGTTTCAGGGCAAAGTCGTCGAGCAAGGGCTGAAAAGTGAAATTTTTTCACCACCTCATCCTGAGTATACCGATTTACTTTTATCTTCAGTTCCAGAAATGGATCCTGATTGGCTTACCAATTTAGTTTCAGAACGTAATCAAAATTAATTTTTTTAGAAAATGATTTATTGACTTCATTAAAAGAACATTATCAAGTCTATTGATTATTAGTAGTGCTCTAAGTGCAATATTACTTCATGGAAAGTATAGCTTGTTAAATCAACCTAAGAATATATTAATTTCTGGTTTCCTAGCAGCAATTGCAGTAATCTTTGTTTGGTCGAGTTGGCTTGTTGTTAGTCGGGCAGGGGCCACCTCAGCACTTACAATTTTCGATATGACTGCATTACGTTTTGGTATTTCTGGAGTTTTAGCTCTTCCAATTGTATTTTATTATAAACCTTGGAAGACTTTGAGTATCTTACGGATCCTATTATTGAGCTTTATATTAGGCCCTGTTTATTTATTCGCTGTCTTTGGTGGCTTCGCTTTAGCGCCTGTTGCGCACGGCGGGGCCTTCATGAATGGCTTACTACCAATCATGTCTTTAACAATCGGTTACCTTTATTTTAAAAATAAAGTTACAAACTTACAAAAAATTGGTGCAATTATAATTTTGATATCATGTGGTATTTTATCGTTTTCAGCGGAAGGTATTAACCTATCGGATAGTTGGGTAGGTGATCTATTATTTGTAATAGGAGGATTGTTTTTTTCAGTTTATGTAGTTTGCAATCCAGCATGGAATCTTAATGCAACTCACGTTTTGTTGAGTGGATCGGTGATTAATGCGATTTATTATGTACCAATTTGGTACTTTTTTTTACCATCGGGACTATCGAAGGCTACTGATAGTGACATACTTCTACAAGCATTATTCCAAGGGCTGGTTCCGACATTTCTAGGCCTTCTTCTTATTGGGTATGCAGCGCGGACAGTAGGATCTAATATAACCTCCAGCATGATGGCAGCTGTACCGGGTGTTGGTACTATTTTAGGAGTAATATTTCTAGGAGAAATATTGGAACCTATTGGTTGGATTGCATTATTAACTCTTACCTTAGGAATATTTGTAACCTCTATACCCAAGAGAAATTCAATTTAACTTTTAATTAATTGTTTCGTATTATTTCCAAATATAAATAAAATAAGAAGCGATAATAAGATTAGTGCTCCTCCGAGAAGTTCCATTGTTGTTATCTTTTCGCTTAAAAACAGCCAAGGCCATAATGGTCCTAAAATGCTCTCTGCAAGCATAAATATACTTACCTCTGGAGCAGACAGGTGGGGAGCACTAGAAGTGATTAACGATATTCCCAACCCAATTGTGAAGGCACCCATTCCAAATATAAAAACGGTGTCATGGAGCGTTAGCAGTAAACTTTTTTTAGTAAAAATGACAATGAATAAAACAAAAATGCAGCAGAGAAATCCTCCAAGAAAGGTTCCTCCAAGAACATCAGTCTTTTTGTTCTTTCTTATATAAACTAGCATAGAGGAAAAACTTATTGTTGTGATTAAAGCGCCAATATTTCCTAAAATGTTTCCCGTTTCGAGGCCGTTCAATAACATTATCATCATACCTACTATTGCAATGATCATTGTAAGCCATGTCACTAAGTTTGGCCTTTCATTAATCCAAACTAAGGATATGACTACTGTAAAGAAAGGTCCTGATGATAAGATGAATAACGTTGAGGCAACTGATGAATATATTATTGAAAAAACATATCCACAGAAAGAAACAGAAAGGAAAATTCCTACAATTAAATCCCTTGCATCCAAGGATTTAAAAAAATTAGTTACCGATTGGTTTCGTCTAAGACATGTGAAAAGTAAAACCATCAAACTAAGCCCAATAGACCGATAAAATAAAATTAATAGTACATCTTGCGTTTCCAAAATTAGCATTATGACGCCAACAAGACTGATTAGGACCGCGCCAGATAGGACTCCATAAATCGCTAAAGTTCGGGACAAAAAGTTTCTTTCTAAGTAGTGATTATATCTATGTAATTTCTAAGGAGCGCTTAAATCGATTCTTAATTTCGACCCCATCTAATAAGGGCAGGCTTCTTTTAACCTGTTGATTGCTGACTTTTATATTTAAAAATGTCAGGTTTTCATTGCTTAGTAATTTTTTATGGCATTTTATTACATCTGACATGGTGGTTAAGTCTAATGCAACTGGAAAGCCCGACGCCTTAGCTACACCTGTTAAGTTAACAGCATGTCCAGTATGGCTTTTTTGCATTCCAGTTTCCCCAAAATGCTCATTATCTAATACAGCGATGGTAAGATTTTTGGGTTTCTGGACTGCGATGGTAGCAAGAGCGCCTAAACCCATTAATTGTTCCCCATCTCCGGTAATAACTAAAACTGAATTATTCGGACGTGCTAAGGAAAGACCTAGTCCCATCATAGCAGCCCCACCCATAGCGCCCCATAAATAAAAATTTTTATTAGAATCACCGGCTGCATGAACATCATAGGTTGGTGAGCCAAGCCCAGAGACAATTAATAAGTTCTCTCTTTTAGAGCATAAAATACTAACAACTTCTCTACGATTCATATGGTTCTCAAGCATGTGTCACCATTTTTTACGACCGATTAATTTCTGAGAAAGTAAGACAGCTATCCTTTGATCACTTGAATAGGCAGAGTAAAGAGCTGCATTGACGGTTGGACCTACTTCCTCTTTTTGTTCAACTCGTTGGACGTTCAGACCCATAAGGCGTAAGCTCCCTTTTGTGGCAGAGCTCATTGGCACTTGCCATGAGTTAAACTCACCAAATTCACCCCTCATTGTAATAATTGTGACGAATGGGAAATTACAGTTAGAAAGTAAAGATAACATGTTTATACAGTTACCGACCCCGCTACTTTGCATAAGTAAAACTGATTTCTCTCCTCCCAGCCATGCACCACAACATGACGCAACACCTTCTTCTTCAGTGGTCAGGACAATAGGAGTCATATCTGGGTCTGAGTGAACCATATCGATGACTTTAGAATGACCTGCATCTGGTACGTACGGTACTTGTTTGATACCCGCGGTTTTTAAAGCGTCAAAGATATCTCTTTCCCAGTTGCTTCCGTTTTTATTTCTCGTAACATTATTCATTTTTTTGTCCTAGGTAACTCCCAATAGTTGCCAAGTATTATAAAAATATACAAGGCCTCTTTTCATTAGCCGATTATAATTCTAGATATTTAATTAGCTCTACTTGTGTTCCATGATAAAAATTAAATAGGTATACTAAATAGTAGTAGAAACTAGAAAATGGGGAATAAATGAATAAGGTAATTAAGCTGTTACAGTCGCATCGATCTATAAGGTCGTTTAAGGATAAAAAAATTCCGTATCCATTATTAATGGATATCATCTCTGCAGGTCAGTCGGCTGCAACGTCAAGTTTAATTCAGGCTACATCTATTATCCGAGTAACCGATAGTGCACTGAGGAAAGGTTTGTGTGAGGTTGGGGGAGGTCAGCCCTATATCGAGGACGCTCCAGAATTCTTGGTATTTTGTGCAGATTTAAATAGGGCCTCGACTTGCTGTGAATATTACAACCAGGTTCCTGTTGAAGGAATGACAGAGCATTTTATTATTGGTACTGTTGATGCAGCTTTAGTCGCGCAGAACGTTGTGATCGCCGCTGAATCTTCAGATTTAGGGATTTGTTATATTGGTGCGTTAAGGAATAACCCAAGCAAAGTGTGTGAGTTATTGAATATACCAAAAAATGTCTATCCAGTTTTTGGACTCTGCATCGGTTATCCAGATCAAGATCCAGAGATAAAACCTAGATTGCCGGTCGAGGTTTTACTTAAGGAAAATACCTATGACGCTAGTACAGAGGGAGAATTTATTAAAAAATATGACGAAGATTTAAGTCGATATCATGCAACGAGATCAGTAAATAAAAAGATATCCGTTTGGAGTAAACAAATGTCAGATAAACTTTCGACAGAGTCACGGGCGCATATGAAAACGTTTTTAACTGATAGAGGGTTTTTAAAACGTTAAAACTATTTAATATAACCCTGTTTTAATTAAATTTTTCTAATTTACACCACTCTGCTATAAATAAAGCAATCGACCCGGTAATACGTTTTATAGAATTCAAGCTGACACGTTCATCGAATCCATGGATATTTTCAGAATAAGGCCCATATACGAGGCAAGGGCAGTCATCGTATAAGATAAATACTCTGGCATCTAAATATCCCGGTGTAACCATTGTTTCTAATGGTTTATTGTAAGCGTTCATATGAGCCCGACTTAGGGTTAGTTCTGCGTCAGAGCCTTCCTCCAAGATATATCCCTCAGCAAAAAAGCCGTTCCACTCGACCTCTGGCGGATTATTTGTTAGATACTCGAGTTTCATTGCCGCATTTCTGATGCAATCTTCGATCTCTAAGGCTTTCTTTTTTGGATTCCAACCAGGGTATATGGCTATCCTGCAATCAAAGGAGCACCATGCTGGAACGGAGGATGCCCAATCCCCACCCTCAATTTTTCCAACATTGAAATTAATTGGGTGATCTAAATCTTTAAAATATTCATGGTTGTTTTTATCGTTATTCCATAAAGTTTCCAACTCACGAAGCGCTTCTATTATTGGGTAGCATGCTTCTATGGCATTTTGTCCGGCCCCGGCCTCTCTCACATGAACGGGGACACCTTTCACGTTTACTTTAAACCAGAGTACCCCAGTGTTACCCCTAATTAACTTATCATCTTCTGGTTCTGGTATAATTGCAGCCTCGGCAGTGTACCCTCTTACCAAGCAAGATAACGCGCCATTACCTGTACATTCTTCTTCAGTTACTGATTGAATGAACACGGGTGCTGCAGGCTGGTAGCCAAGGCTTTTTAACGCCTCCATTGCGTGAATGTTTGCCGCCAGTCCAGCTTTCATATCTGCACCTCCACGCCCGTAAAGCCAGTCCCCATCTATAATTGGCTTATAAGGATCGTTGGTCCACATATCTAAGGGACCCTCTGGCACGACATCTATGTGAGCATTAAGAATTAACGATTTTCCTTTCGAGTTTTTGGGTTGATGCGTGCCAACGACGTTAATAGCGTTAGAATAATCTACAGTTACTGGAGAATATCCTGGGTGATCCTTGATTTCATTTATATCGATAGACCATTTGTCCATTTTATAGTTAAGTCTTTGAAGGGTATCGTGAACAAAATTTTGGGCTTCCTGCTCATGACCTCTTACCGATCGAAATTCCATCAATTTTTTTGTAAACTTAATCTGTTCACTAAAATTAGTATCAACCGCCTCTAGGATATTCCTTGTCAATTCCTTGTTTATCATACGAATATATGCTCTTTCCAAAATTAAAATAGAAATTAATAAGTGTGATTTGAAAATCTCTGACAAATGATACCAATCATTGAAGCAGGATTATCTAAGTACCCTCTAAATTTCAGGAGTTCGAAATCTATTGGAATTGACTTATCTCTTCTACAAGATAGTTTTTTAGTATTTCCGTCAATAAAATTAGCAATATATTTCATATTTTGTAAATCGCCCAACGAACCCTTTTTATCATCCTCGATACTGGCAGCCAGCATAAGCAAAATTCCAGAATTTAGTTCGATACCAATATTATTTTGTAAATGAAAATCTATATATGGCCGTAAACCATCATCAGTCAGCGTTAATTCAAAGTTATTTAAGTCAAAAGAAAACGTCCCATCACCGTAAAGACGTCCTTCATCTATATATTTTATATTTGAAACCCCAGACGCAAATGAGATAGCCGCCAGATTTTCAAGGTTCGTCGTTAATGCGAAACTTAGATTATCGGACAGTATGTCGTATCCAAATCCTATTTTAAAGTTTCCCTTCATTGGGTTATTGCCTATAATTTTTACCATTTCTGACAAAAAAGGATTTTCTGGAAATTGAGTTGAGAAATAAGAATTTATATCTGCGCTGAGCCCTTTTATTTCAAACTCAATATTTTTTTTGGTTAAATTAGAATTACCTAAATTGTTCACTGAAAGCTCTTTTATAGAGATATTAGCAGAGCATTTATCAATAAAATTTTCAGTAGCAGTTCCAAAACACCGGTTTAAATCTGACTCGGAGAAATAGAGAGGATTAGTTGGCACGATTATTTTAACATTTGAAAATATTACTCTACCATTGGCAATATCACGCTTTATTGGATCATAAGTTACTTTAGCACTCGTTGCCCTAAGAGCTGTTAGCGATCCTTGTATTAGAACCTCCGCGGCGTCTGCTTTTCGTTCTGGACTTATATCAAAAGAACCAAAAAATAAGACTAATAAACTACTAATTACCGATTGAACTATCGAAATAGAAAACGCCTCTAATCCTCCAAACATTTAAACATCCTTCCCATAATAAACCAAATAGTGACCTCAGTATTGATTAAACATATTTCTTATTCAAGAGCATATGCACCCCTTTGCACCCATTGACCACCTGAGTAATTCTTAAATCACCGACTAGACTGCACAGCGTGTAAGCATCAGACTTAGAAATGTTAGCACTGTTCACAATTAGGTTAATCATATTTCTGAGAGCCATTTCTGCGCATAGATCTAAATCTGGATCCATTCCCATAGTAATATAATGTGTAGATGTTTCAGCTTGAGGGTAATTAAGCCTTAGATCCTTTCTTACAGTTAATCTAAACTTTCCCTTTAAGGCAGTCTCTATCGCTGTCACACACACTTCACCGTCACCCTGCAATGCGTGTCCATCACCAACAGAAAAACTGAGCACCTTTGTTGAATATTGGAAGATACAAGGTACTGTTTACTAGTAATTCTTTATTATCAATATTACCACCGTGAGCCCTTGGCATAATAGATGAAATTCTTCCCCATCCTGAGGGAGGAGCAACACCCATGACACCAAAAAAAGGTGATAAGGGAAGTTCCAGACCCCATGGTAAAGTAGCGATCATTTTATCTCTATCTAGTGGAATATTCATATGAATTTCTTCATCAAAATCGTAGGGCAGGGCTCCAGAAAGAGGACGAATAAAATTATATCCCCAATCCTGTCGTAGACTTATGTCTAAAATATCCACTTGTAGCGTATCACCTGGCATAGCTCCTTCAACAGAAACAGGGCCAGTTAGGATATGTCCAGGGACTTGAGGCACGCCTAATTTATGAATTTCCAATAATTCTGGAGGTGTGTAAAACTCTTGGGAAGGTATCACGTTCGGGCCACCACTTACGGTTTCAATTGTTATTTCCTCACCACTTGCAATGCAGTATCTAGTTTTTTCTTTAGCATCAAAATAACCCCACACACAATTTTCAGTAGATGATTTTAAATGATTTTTCATTTATAAGCTCCCTAATTACACGGCTAATTTTTGAACATCACTCTCAGATGCTCTACTCGTTCTAAACAAATTAACTCTATCTTTCTCGTCTGCATATCCAAAAGAAATTACACAAACTATGTTACGATTAATTGGTATCTTTAAAAAATTTCTTAAAATGGGAGACACTGCGGCAAGTGCTGCTTGAGGAATAGAAGCTAACCCTAAAGAAGTGGCCGCTAGTGTAAAAGCTGTAATGTACGCACCACAATCTAATACACCGTACGTTCCAAGTTCGTCTGGAGTTGTTACAACGGCAACATTTGGAGCCCCAAAGAAACGAAAATTTTTTAATGCCTGTTCTTTCGAGGCTACCCTATCTCCCATTGTAATATCAACAGAGTCATAAAGTTGGATAGCACATTCACGTCTTCTATCCTTATACACTCCCAAATAAGCCTCAGGAAAGTTTATATCAGGTTTTTGCATTCCAATTTTTGCGTTCTTAAGTGCCAAGTTTTTTAGTGTTAAGAGACTTCCTCCCGAAAGTATCTGAACTTGCCATGGTTGTGCATTGCACCAAGAAGGAACTTTCTGTGCAGTTGTTAGTAATTTAGAAATAATAGTCGTAGAAACTTTTTTTTTCAAAAAAGCACGACAGGAATATCTATTGTCTAGTATTGAATTTAGACAGGAAAAGTCATTATCAACTTGTTTTTTTTGCATTCTCAGTCGCCTTTAAATTTAATTTTTATTCATATAAATAGAAATTATTAATTATAATCGGTAATACTTTCTTCGTTATTATGTATTGTACTGCAAGACTTTCAAGATCATAATGATCCATATATTATTAATTTTCGGAGAGTTTATGTCCCAAAAATCACTTTCGTTAGAGCAAATAAAGAAGCAATCTCAACAAGCTTATGCAAGGATCTCAAATAAAATATGTTATACGCCATTAATTAAGTCAAATGTCTACGGAGATGATTTATTTTTTAAAGCAGAAAATTTTCAGTATAGCGGGTCATTTAAGCTCCGTGGCGCATTTAGTAAGCTTACCGCACTGAGTGATTTGTCTAAGTTAGATGGTTCGCGGCTGATAACAGCATCTTCTGGAAATCATGGATTAGCTTGTTCTTATGCCGCAAAAGAGCTTGGGGGAAATCTCACAGTAGTGCTTCCAGAAACAGTGGCACAAGTAAAATTAGATAAAATTAATTCATTTGGGGTCAATGTAGTTCTTCATGGTGCTGAGAGTGGTCAGGCGGAAAGCTATGCGCAGAATTTGTCTGAAGCAGATGATTATTATTATGTTTCACCTTATAACGACCTTGATATCATTGCGGGTCAAGGTACAATTTCTTTGGAGTTAATTGATAGCTTGGGATTAGATAAAATTGATAATGTTTTTATATCAATGGGGGGTGGTGGTCTGATTAGTGGTATTTCGGCTGTGTTGAAAGCTTCTAAGCCAGAAATAAGAATATGGGGTGTGTCTGCAACTAATTCCTGCACATTAGGAGACTCTCTTAGAGTTGGAAAGATTATTGAGACACAGCATCAGCCAACCTTAGCCGACGGCGTATCAGGTGGAATTGATAGTGATACCATTACCTTTGATATCTGTAAGAGTACAGTCGACGAGTTGTTATGGTGTAACGAAGACGAAATAACAAAATCTTTTTTAAAGTTTGCTTATGACGAACACCAAATTGTTGAAGGGTCAGCAGCTCTAGCATTGGCTGGATATGAACAAGTTTACTCTGATCTCGCCGATCAAACGTCCATTGTTATTTCCTGTGGTGCTAATATTGATAGATCCCTAACCAAGAAGCTATTACTCTAGGGAATTAATAAAAAATGTATGATCTATCAGTTTGCTAATATCTTCGTTACTTCTTTTGCAATCATAATATCCTGCGCTGCTACTCCAGATAAATCTGAAATGGTTATTTGTTCTTCATTTATGCGACCCTTAGAGGGATCTATAATGATATCACCTAGTTCTTTTATTTGATTTTCGGTTATTTCTTTTTCTGAAAGAGCTTTCGCAATTTCACCTCGATGTATTGCTTGGGCTTTACTGTCGGTAGAAATAATAGCTGCACTTGAAAGTATTTTGGGGGATAGTTCACATTTTTCGGGCGTATCAGAACCCATAGCGGTAATGTGAGTGCCCGCTGAAATCATATCAATCTTTAATAGAGGGCTATTACTTGGTGTTGTGGTTACTATTAAATTAGACCCAGAGCAAAGAGTTTTCAGATCAATTGCAACTGTGGCTTTAAAACCCATTTCCTTTAGATCCTCAGCTGCAAATTCTGCGTTTTCTAAGCTTCTGCCCCAAATACAAAGATTTCTGCAGTTAGTTACTTTTCTTAGATATGCCGCTTGAAGGCGAGCTTGAACACCAGTTCCTACTATACCAATTTGATTTATGGTTTTTGGCCCTAATATTTTTGCAGCAACCGCTCCAGCTGCTGCTGTTCTATGGTTTGTTAACTCTCCTTCTTCCAAAAGAATTGCCTTCAATACACCTGTCGATTGGCTGAAGACAAGCATACAGCCGCTAAAAGGTGGTAATCCTTTAGAAGGATTATCAAAAAAACCAGTAGCCAACTTAACGACAAAATCCTGATCTTTTTTTATTGCTCCATATTTTATATGAACTTCTCCATTTGACTCAGGAAACAACATTTCACCAACTGGTGGAAGAACGACTTCATTCTTACTTACCGACTTAAACGCTGTTTCCATAGACTCTATGAGATCTATTTTATCAAGAGCTTTTAAAATCTCTGGAAGTTTATAAATTTGGGTCATATTTACCTCCTTTTTAACACTCAACTCGAACTTATAATAAAAAAGCTTTTTAATATAGGTGATTATGCCCACTTGTGTTTATATATTATGCCTCATATTAAACAAAGATAACTTACTTTAAAGAATATGCTAAAAAATGTCTTATTTAAAAACTATTGTATATATAATCTGTTTTAATATCTTTGCATTTTCGACGAATGCCGAAGAGTCTAATGATTTAAACAGGATATTTTTAGCTCTGAAGTTAGATCGCCTTTTTGAGGAGATACGTGAAGAGGGTCTTATCGCTGCAAAAGAAATGCAGGGCGATTTAAAAAACAGTCAGTCAGTAGTTGGCTGGAATAAGAACATTAATGAAATTTACTCGACCAAATTAATGAAAGATTATTTCAAAAAAGAATTAACAAATTTGGAGTCATTGTCTATTTTTCTACTTGCTATCGATTTTTATGAGAAACCCCTTGGTGTAAAGATAATAGAGAACGAGCTTATAACACGTATAAAAATAAGAGATGATGGTGAAAAAGAAAAAGCCCGTAATACCGTCAAACAGCTAAAGTATCTAAAGCCCTACAGATTTAAGTTATATAATGAAATTATTAATGCGAATGGGTTTATCGAAGATAATATTTCTAGTTCTATGAATTCAAATTTGGCATTTTATGAAGGTTATGCTGCAGGTTTAGCTACTTCGGATCAAAGTTTAACAGAGAGAGAGATGATCTCCCAGATTTGGTTAAATGAGAGTGAGGCCAGGAAGCGAATGACTGATTGGGTTTTAAATTTTTCTGTTACTTCCTTTAAAAATCTAACTGACAACGAGTTAAAGGAATATTTAGAATTTTCAAATAGTAAGCCTGGTAGATATTTAAGTAATAATATTAACTTTATTTTTGATAAATTATTTGGAATACAAAGTTACAAATTGGGTAAGTTTCTTGCGCAATCTTCAGTTGCTAGCGGTACCTAATTTTTAAAACTTATTAGTTATAAACTTCTAAGTAACGTTCCGTAAATCTTAAGTATCATTTTGATTATTGACTTATGTAAAGAAAACATTGATAAGCCCGCTAATCGATTAATTTTGATTGTTCATTTTCGTCCCTATCCGGGACGCGCTGTTCGAGGTGGTATTAAATTTCTTAAACTCCGTCGAGGGACCGTAGGACGCGACTATAGTAGGATTAAACATGTTTGCTGTTATAAAAACTGGCGGAAAGCAATATAAGGTATCATCAGGTGATACTTTAAGGGTAGAAAAACTTAATGCTCTTGCCGGAGAAAAGATTCAATTTAATAATATTCTTATGATTGGTGGGGCCAAATCAATGGTTGGTACTCCATTAGTTAAAGATGCCGGTGTTCAAGCTGAGGTCATAGACCAAATTAAGGGTGATAAAACTATCAACTTTGTAAAAAGGCGTAGAAAGCATTCATCCAAACGTACTAAAGGGCATCGACAGCAATTAACGTTGCTACGTATAACTGAAATTTTAGCTTCTGGCGCTTCGAAATCTGGTATTAAAGAAGCTCTGGACGGAGCTGGTTTAGTTATAGACCGTGCTATAGCCCCTGAACCGAGGCCAAAGAAAGTGGTTAAAACAGAACCAAAAGCTAAAGCAGCACCTAAAGCTAAGGCAGAGCCCAAAGCTAAGGCAGAGCCCAAAGCTAAGGCAGAGCCCAAAGCTAAAGCAGCACCTAAAGTTAAGGCAGAGCCCAAAGTTAAAGCAACACCTAAAGCTAAGGCAGAGCCCAAAGCTAAAGCAACACCTAAAGCTAAGGCAGAGCCCAAAGCTAAAGCAGCACCTAAAGCTAAGGCAGAAAAAAACGTAACCAAGGAGAAAAAAGATGGCTCATAAAAAAGCTGGTGGTTCTTCACGAAATGGACGCGACTCAGCAGGTAGACGGCTGGGAGTTAAAAAATTTGGTGGTGAAAGTGTAATTCCTGGTAATATTATTTGTCGTCAACGTGGGACGAGATGGTGGCCTGGTGAGGGCGTTGGGATTGGTAAAGACCATACTATATTTGCAAAAGTTGATGGAGCTGTAAAGTTTCATAAAGGGTTAAAAGGTCGTACCTTTATATCAGTGTTACCGATAGACTTAGCTGCAGAGTAGTCGTATTTTAAAAAAGTTTTTTTAAAGATCGGCTAAAGGCCGGTCTTTTTTATTTTTAAGGTTAAAAAATGAGTATTGCGTTTACGAGTTTTGTGTTTTTCGCTGTTAGTGTCGTAGGTACTCCAGGTCCCGCAAATATGGTTTTGATGGCAGCGGGTGCTAAATATGGTTTTCGGTCTGCTTTACCATTCGTATTAGGCGTATGCCTTGGTAAACAAATAATAAATATGGCCTATTGGTTACGGTCTTTTGGAAACTGCCTCCCATGCACCTTTGATTTTTTCATTACTTAAATGGGTCTCTGCAGGGTATATGATATGGTTGGCTTGGCGTGTTGCAAATATGAGATTTAAGGCAAAAGAAGATCTCGAAAAAGTACCAGGCTTTTTTTCTGGTTTGTTAGTACACCCATTCAACCCTAAGGCTTGGGCATTAATAACAACAAGCTTTACAGCTTTTACTTTTGAAGACTCTCCAGTTTTCTTAACAACATTAAGTATAGCATTTATTATATTGATTATTCAACTTATTTTTCATCCATTATGGACAATGGGTGGTGTTAAAATGGCGCAATACTTTTCTGGAACAAAGTATGAGAAGTACCTAATGTGGACTTTGGGGACAGTAACGCTATTAAGTGTCTTAAGCGTCTTGCTGACTGGTGCTGAATGACTATGGCAGCAGAATTAAAAGGTAAAGCATCATTTAGAACTGAGCGGCTTTACATACGGCCTGTCAGTATTGATGATAAAATTAATATTGAAAAAAATATTAAAGATCTACGTGTTGCTAGATCAACAGGAACTATTCCATATCCATTGCCAGAAGGTTATACAGAACAATTCATTAAGAATTCACTAGCGAAAGACCAGTCAGAAGATGCTTGGGGCATTGAATTAAAGAGAGCTGATAGAATAGATTTTGTGGGGGTGGTAAGTCTTAACAGGCTGGATAGATCGCAATCAGAAATTGCCTATTGGGTGGTACCATCTATATGGAATACTGGTATTGCTACTGAAGCTGTTAAAGCATTTATAAAACTCAATCCTCAAGGATGTAGGACGATATTTGGATCTGTATTTCAAGATAATCCAGCCTCTTCAAGAGTTCTCGAAAATTCTGGCTTTGAATATATTGGGCTGCAGAGAATTTTTCTGTGTCAAGAAAACAATCGGTTCCCACATGGACATATATTAGGAAATTAGATTAATCTCAGTTTAAATTTGCTAGGGTGTAAATATGAAGTTTCTTGATTTAGCAAAAATATATATTCGATCCGGATCGGGCGGTAGTGGAGCAGTAAGCTTTAGACGTGAGAAATACATCGAATATGGGGGTCCAGATGGCGGAGATGGCGGTCGAGGTGGTGATGTCATTGTTCAAGCGGTTGACGGACTGAATACTCTAATAGATTTTAGATACCAGCAGCACTTTTTTGCTAAAAGTGGGCAAGGCGGTATGGGCAAGCAACGTTCTGGTAAAGACGGAGAAAGTATCTTCTTAAAGGTTCCTGTAGGAACCGAGATCCTTGATGAGGATCAACAGACTGTTTTAGTCGATATGTCTAACCTTGGGCAAACTTTTAAGTTAGGATTAGGAGGAAATGGTGGTTTTGGAAATCTCCATTTTAAAACGTCGCTCAATCAAGCTCCAAGACGGGCAAATCCTGGGCAATCTGGAGTTGAGAGAACAATATGGTTAAGGTTGAAATTGATAGCAGATGTAGGCCTTATAGGCGTCCCAAACGCAGGGAAGTCAACCTTTCTAGCTGCTTCTTCAAATGCACGCCCTAAAATCGCTGATTATCCCTTTACAACACTACATCCTAATCTCGGAGTGGTTGGAGTAGATCAGACTGAGTTTGTAATAGCTGATATACCAGGTTTGATACAGGGTGCATCAGAAGGAAAGGGGATTGGTACCCGGTTTCTTGGGCATGTCGAGCGATGTTCGGTACTTTTACATTTAGTTGATGGGACATCTGAGTCAGTAGTAACGGAATACAATATGGTATTAGATGAACTCAATAAATATGGGGGAGACCTCGTCAAAAAGCCTGTAATTGTTGTTTTGAATAAAGTTGATGCTTTAAATGATATAGAAAAGGATAAAAAACTTGCTGAGTTAAAGTCTACAGTTGGGAGTAAGGTGTGTGAGATGTCGGGGTTTACCTCAAAGGGCGTGAATGGCGTATTACGAGAGCTGAAGTTGATTATTGATCATTCAAAAAATAAAAATAAAATTGAACCGGAAATAAAACAATGGAATCCTTAAAGAAATACAAACGTATCGTTGTAAAAATTGGTTCTTCACTCTTAGTGGACGAAGAAACTAGCGATATTCGGCTTGAGTGGCTCAGAGCTTTAGCCTTAGATATAAAAACTTTAAAGAAACGAAAACAAGAGGTTATAGTTGTTTCTTCGGGTTCAATTGCTCTTGGTAGACTCTCATTGGGTCTAAATTCAGCGAACCTTGCTTTAGAAAAATCTCAAGCAGCTGCAGCTGTCGGACAGATCCGACTGGCAAGAGCTTATGAAGATGTACTCGCAGTTCACAATATAAAAACTGCTCAGATACTGGTTACTCTGGAGGATATCCGTAACAGAAAAAGATACTTAAACTCTAGGGCCACACTTGGACAATTACTGGATCTTGGTGTGGTTCCCATCGTTAATGAAAATGACACGGTTGCGACTGAAGAAATACGGTATGGTGACAATGACAGGTTAGCCGCACAGGTTGGAGTTACAGTTGGAGCTGACCTGGTAATACTCCTTAGCGACGTAGACGGCTTGTATTCCTCTGATCCGTTAATAGACCCTGATGCAAAGTTCGTTCCTTTAGTAAAGGAAATTACTCCAGAAATAGATAAAATGGGAGGAGAATCCCGATCTCTGCTTTCAAAGGGCGGTATGGAAACAAAAATTATTGCTGCAAAGATGGCCACTTCGAGTGGAACATCTCTAATAATTACAAAGGGCACGCCTTTAAACCCATTAACAAAACTAGAGAACAGTAAAAAAGGGACATGGTTTATGGCAAAATCTGATCCACATCAGGCTCGAAATCATGGATCCAGTCGATGAAGTCCTGTGGTGAGATCACTATTGATCCAGGTGCAGAACTAGCCTTACAGAATGGGAATTCTTTACTGCCAGCCGGTGTGACAAAAGTAATTGGAGAATTTGAAAGAGGAGATCCTGTAAATATTTACGACTCGACCGGAGGGTATATTGGCGTTGGGTTTATGCGGTATACATCGAAGGAGGCAAAAAAAATTATAGGAGCACGATTAGTTGAGGTGGAAAAAATATTAGGATATTCTAGCAGAGAAGCATTAATTCATCGAGATGATATGGCTATTTAGAGCTATTTATAAATACAATAAGGTTTCAAATAATGACTACAGAGAAAATTGAAAAGCTAATGAATACTATTGGGCAGAAAGCCAAGAGTTCAGCAAATTCATTGGCTTACTCAGACCCCGAGAAAAAGAGAAAAGCCCTTCTTAACGCGGCCAAAAGTGTATTAGACAATAAAATTGTTATTTTGGAAGCGAACAAAGAAGATATAAGCAGTTCAGTGACTAAAGGTTTG
>JBJLGD010000012.1:0-46004 GCA_045565015.1 Paracoccaceae bacterium | reverse complement strand
GCATTTTAATCATAAAGATTTAGGCGATGATCCGTTGGGTTATACAATAGAGGATCGCCATTTAAAAAAAGCCCTTATAAATTCAGTTATTCAAGCAAAAAATATTACTATCATTTCTGAAACTGTCGTAAAAATAGAGGCTAAAAATAAAATGAGCTATATATTTTGCAAGACTGGGAATATAATAAGATCAAAAGTTCTAATGGCCTGTGATGGAAAAAACAGCAAAATTGCTCGTGATGTAGGGATTTCATTAACCTCTAAAGACTATAAACAGCAAGCACTAGTAACAAGCGTTAAGCATGAACGTAACCATAAGGGTATAGCTTATCAATTTTTTATGCCTACTGGTCCTCTAGCTATTTTACCTTTAAGAAAAAATAGATCGTCTATAGTTTGGGTTCTTCCTACCAAAATCGGCCTTTGTCATTCAAAATTGAAAAAAGAAGATTTTAAACAAAAACTAGAGCCTGTGTTTGGAAGTTTTTTGGGTAAAATAGAATTAATTGGGAAACGTTTTTCTTACCCTCTCAGTTCAATAATTGCTGATAGTTTTATTGAAAAACGCATAGTGCTGATTGGAGACTCCGCGCATAGCATTCACCCGATAGCAGGGCAAGGATTCAACCAAGGACTAAGGGATGTTGCAACTATAGCAGAAGTTATAACACAGGCTAAAAGGCGAGGAGAAGATATCGGAGCCAGTGATGTTTTAGAACGCTATCAGAACTGGCGTCGGTTTGACTCAACAGCATTATCCAAGTCTACAGACCTGTTCAATTCACTTTTTTCTACCAGCAACTCCTATTATCGCCTAAGTCGTGGGTTAGGAATGAGTTTTATTAACAATACGCCAGTTTTACGTAGGTTTTTTATGCAAGAAGCGGCAGGCTTGAATGGAGACCAACCTCGTCTTTTATTAGGCCAGCAGCTATGAATCAGTCTATCTTTCTAGCCTCATCGACCAACATAATAGGTATTCCATCTCTTATAGGAAAAGCAAGCTTGGCTTTAACTGAAATTAACTCCTGAGCACTTGAGTCATATCTTAAAATGGATTGGGTTAAAGGACAAACTAGATTCTCTAACATAGCTCGGTTTACTTTATATTCTTTCATTGTACAGAATCTCCAGGTTTACCCCCAAGTACAGAAAACTCTAATAATGTTGTAAGAGTTTTTCTTCTTAACACCAAAGACTTGGCTTCCAATAGTGCTTGCTTATCTTCAGGTTCGAAAGGACAAAGCATTGAAAGCGAGTTTATTAATAACTCCTCGTCAGCATCTTTTAAACTATTCCAATCTGTCTTAAGATCAGCTGAAACAAAGAACTTCCCAAGCAAATTCATAAAATAATCTCTATCAAAATCCTTATCTTTTTCGGTAGGGCCAAGATCTTTTTCATATTTAGACCAATCAACCTGCGCCTTTCTATAAGGAGTAAAACCGATTTCTTCTGTTTCAATCTTAAATCTAGAAACTCCACCAAGAGTAATCATATAGCGACCATCTGGCGTTTCAGAAAACTGAATTATTCTACCTGCACACCCTATTTTATGTAAGTCCTTTGAGATACCAGTATTACTATTCCCCTGTATCATTCCTATTAAACGATCAGGTGTTTTCAAACTATCTTCAAACATTTGAAGATACTTCGGTTCGAAAATCTGTAATGGTAGGTTAGAACGAGGCAGAAGTAGCGCTCCTGATAATGGAAATATTGGGATCACTTTAGGTAAATTATTGCTTACAAACATTTTTCAAATCACCTATAATAGGATGTTAGCTGAATATTAAAGACGAAAGTTTACGTCGTGCTTTTAAAGCCTCCGGGTCATCAGGTTTCATGATCTCAAAAACACTAAATAAGTTTTTTTTGGCTGCTTCGTCATTCCAATCTTTATCCCTCCTAAATAGTTCCAAAAGGTGATCTATGGCCTCAGATATTCGTGAGTCTTTTATCAATGAAAGCGCTAAATCTAATCTTGCTTGATGATCATCAGGGTTACTTTTCACCTTAGTGCTAAGCTCCTCAATACTAGCTAAACCTTCGGATTTATCGAGCAAGTCAAGTTTTGCTCTAACTGAATTAATACCACTTGAACTCTTTATTTCAGTCGGACTGTTTTCAACCAAATCTTTTGCTTTTTCGATCTCTCCAAGTTCCAAAAGAGCTGACGCCAGACCTGCATATGCTTTATCATGCGTCGGGACCTCTCCCAAAATCGCAGAAAAAATCTCTATAGCATCTTGGTATTTTCCCTCAAGAAACATTTCCTCGGCAGTAGACATCGCTTCTTCCAGGCCATTTTCTGTATTATTTCCAGAGAGCGAAATTAGCTTATCAATAAACTTCTTTATTTCACTTTCTGATTGTGCTCCCTGGAAGGCATCAACTGGTTTACCTTCAAAAAAACCATAAACAGTCGGAATAGATTTAATTTGCAACTGTGCTGCTATTTGTTGGCTCTGATCTACATCAATCTTAACCATCTTAACTTTTCCACTCGCTGCTTTTACAGCACTTTCCAAAGCAGGTCCAAGTGTTTTACAAGGACCACACCAAGGGGCCCAGAAATCGACTATAATGGGAACCTTCTGACTAGCTTCTATTACGTCAGCGCCGAATGTCGACTCATCGCCATCCTTTATCAAGTTTTTGTGATTTTCATTATTATTAAGTTCTAACATTTTTTACCAACTCTTCTAATTTATCTAATCAAATTAATTTTCTATACTGGACAGACTAAACATCAAATATGGTAAAAACTGGCGCATGGTCCGAAGGCCGGTCCCAACCACGGGCTTCTTTAAGAGTATAACATTTTTTAGCATACGATGCTATGTCATTTGTTGCCCAAATATGATCTAGTCTTCTTCCTCTATCTGCCTTCAACCAGTCTCTTGCTCGATACGACCACCATGAGTATAACTTCCCGGTGGGCTCTAGTTTTCGAATTATATCAACCCAATCTCCACTCTTTTTAACTTCTAGTAAACTTTCGATCTCTATTGGAGTGTGGCTAACAACTTTTATTAACTGTTTATGAGACCAAACATCGTCTTCATCGGGTGCTATATTCAAGTCCCCAACTAAAATAGATTTAACAGGTTTTTTTTGTCTAAATGAATTCATTAAGTCATTAAGATAATCTAGTTTTTGACCAAACTTTTCATTAACCTTTCTATCTGGAACATCACCACCAGCTGGTATGTAATGATTATGAATAGTGATCCCATTTTCTAACACAGCTGATACGTGACGAGCGTGGTCTAAGTTTGCATAGTTAATTGAACCCATATCTTTAATTGGTATTCTTGATATGATCGCAACACCGTTATAACTTTTTTGGCCCCTGGCAGTGATATAACAGAAACCAATTTTTTTTAATTCCTCAACAGGTATATCTTCTACAAGACTCTTGCATTCTTGGAGACATAGTATATCCGGAGCTTCTTGCTTTAAGAGCTTTAAGACCAATGGCATACGAAGTCTTACAGAGTTTATGTTCCATGTAGCAATCTTTAGAGTCATCTTATTAGCCCTGAATTCCACTTATCTAATCTCATAAATTTAACCTATATCCCCCGGATTCACTAATTAGAAGATTTTTGCCAATGCTATCTGTTTCTATTTTCTTTCTCAATCTGTAAATATGGGTTTCAAGTGTGTGGGTCATAACCTCAGAATTATATCCCCATACCTCTTTTAAAAGAGTATCACGCTTTATTAGATTTCCATCAGAGTTATACAAGAAATTTAAAATCTTGGCTTCCATCTCTGTCAATCTTACCTCTTTGCTGTCTTTTACAATCATAGTTTTTAATAGATAGTTAAAAAAGTATGGCCCTATCATAACTTCTTTGTTTTTTTTCCCAACAAACTCTGCCACCCCTCTCTTTAAGGATTTTAAAAAGATAGGGAAATATATTGGTTTTTGGAAAGTATCGAATTTTGTTTCACTCTCATCTTCATAAGCTATATTTTCAGTAACGATAAAAAAAATTGGTATTATATTTTCTATATTAGATAATTCCTTAGCAATAAATTTCCTAATTTTCTTTTGATTTTCACAGTCCACTAAAATTAGATCTGACGTTCCATAGAGTAAAGTTCCAACCTGAAAACTATCGATTTGGACTTTAGTTGCACTAACACCATCTAGAAGGCTTAATAAGTCGCCTAAAGCATCAACAAAATATATATCGTCGTAAATAATGGTGATATTACTAAAACTCTCCATTAATTTCCCTTATACAGATTACGATGTTGAAAGACATCTTTAAATCAAGGATATATAATAAATAACACATGACTTAATATTAGTTTTATATAACTAAAAAATTCAAGGGATATAAAAAATTAAATGTCAATAAAGCCCAACACTACTGAAGTTCTTGCTCGTGCTCGTAATGACTTAAGAATTGGTCTTCCCGTGGTAATTGGAGATATAATAGTCGTTGCATCTGAAACTCTTACCCAATCGCGTTTGAGTCTCCTTCAAGAAATAGGTCCATTATCACTTGTAATAACTAAGTGGAGGGCTAAAACGTTAAAGTTGGGTTTTTACGATAATGATATTGTACGGCTAGTATTACCACATGATGCCACTTCCAGCTGGGTAAGGGCATTGGCTGATCCTTCCTTAGATTTAGCAAATCCATTAAAGGGACCAGTAAAGAGCATACGAAATGGGAATTCTAAAGAGCCTCGATCGGCAATAAATCTCGTCAAGGAAACCCAATTACTACCATCTGTAGTTTTAGGTAAATTAAAGTGTGGTATAGTTTATGCTAAAAACAATAATTTAACATATATAAATTCTAAAAAACTTGGGCTTCAACAATCAAAAATATCTAAAATTAATCCTATAGTTAGCACAAAGATACCTATTTTAGCATCTGTAAACTCTAAAATAACATTATTTAGGCCAGATGACGGTACATCCGAGCATTATGCTATAGAAGTGGGTAAAACTTTACGTAAGATGCCAGTTCTTACTCGCTTACATTCTACATGCTTTACAGGAGATGTTTTAGGGTCCTTGAAGTGTGACTGTGGCCCTCAACTCAATAGTGCTTTGGAACAAATTTCTAAGCATGGATCTGGTTTATTATTATATCTCAATCAAGAAGGTCGTGGTATTGGTCTGGCAAACAAAATGCGGGCTTATTCACTTCAAGATGAAGGTTTTGATACGGTAGATGCGAACCATAGGCTTGGCTTTGAAGATGATGAGCGTGATTATAAAATTGGTGCTGAAATTCTTAAAAGACTCGGTTTTTCAAAAGTAAATTTACTAACCAATAATCCTAATAAAGTTTCTATGCTTGAAGAAAATGGTATTATAGTTGTGAAACGGCTACCATTAAAAACAGGGAAAACAGACCTCAATAAAGAATATCTCGCAACAAAAGCTAAGAAATCAGGACATTTTCTTGAATAATTTAGATATCAAGGTTTCGAAATGGGGTATTCGCTTTCTAGGAAGATCCTTCCCAGCATGCGTAGGAAAATCAGGGATAACACTATCAAAAAGTGAAGGGGATCATGCAACCCCTGCGGGAGTGCATAAAATAGTTGGCGTCTTATATCGAGCTGATCGAGTTATCAGGCCATGTGATTGGGCAATAAAAATCAAACCTTTTGATATCTGGTCAGATGATACTCAGGATCCAGATTATAATATGTTAAACCGTTTACCACACAAATATTCTTACGAACGACTTTTCCGATCAGACTCTCTTTATGACATTATAGTTCTTACAGATTGGAATTGGCCTTACCCGGTAAAAGGACGCGGCTCTGCAATCTTTATTCATACCTGGAGAAAACCAAGGCATCCCACTGAAGGATGCGTTGGCCTATCAAGGCAAAATCTTCTTTGGCTTGTGAGCAAAATTAAACCAAGTTCCAGATTAATAGTAAATATCTAAGGACGTTGTCCAAAAATAGCCGAACCAACTCTAATAAATGTTGCTCCAGACCTTATAGCCACCTCGAAATCATTACTCATTCCCATACTTAACTCCTTCAAGTTCTCTTTTTTTGCAAGGTTTTTTAATGCTAAAAAATGCTTCAAAGGGTCTTCATGGCTGGGTGGAATACACATTAATCCACATACTAATAAGTTAAAGTGCTTACAAGCTAGTAATAGTTCGCCTAAATTACTAACATCTACCCCGGCTTTTTGTTCTTCGTTTCCAATATTAACTTGAATAAATAATTTTGGACAAAAACTAATTTCATCCCTAATTTCAGCAATTTTTTTAACTAACTTCAGACTATCAACTGTATGAATATAGTCGAAAAGGCTCATCGCTTGTCTGACCTTATTCCGTTGCAGGGGGCCCAACAAATGAAGCTCGATACCATCATATTTGTTTTTAAATTCAGGCCATTTACGTAAAGCCTCTTGTACTCTATTTTCGCCGAAAACACGATGCCCGCTGTCTAAAACATGCCGAACTCTGTCATTAGGTTGAAGTTTTGATACTGCAATGACCTTAGTTGAACCATCAGATAAGCCTAATACCTTTTCTTCTTTCTCAACCAGAGCCTTTATTACGTCTAACGACATTTAAAGAAACCATTTTTGTTTATTATAAAAAAAGAGCGGGTATATAACCCGCTCTTTTAATTTGATTGTTATCCGCTATTAAAACGAGAAGCTAACACCTAGATCACCAACATCGTTACCGTTGTCTGAACCGTAACCACCGGCTAGCGTAGCGCCGCCACCTAGTGATTTTGAGAATCCGATACCGTATGATGATTTAGCGTCTGTATCATTAGAAGCCGTTACAACTGTAACTGTTCCTAAGCCATCAACTGGCATAGAAGCAGACATACCCCATGCATCATTTGCTGCTGTGCTATGCTGACTTGCCATTACTGTTACACTGAAACCACCAACACTTGTTGAAATAGATCCGTTAGTTGCATCAGCTCCACCAGTTGCTCCGGCAGCCGCGTGAGATACTGCTATAGAAAGTGATCCACTTGTCCATTTTGCAGAAGCTGCCATGTCATCACCGTCAGAATCTGTAGAAACTCTTAGAGCAATACTATCGGCGCTATAGTCCCACTGTAGGTCTTTTCCAGTACCAGCAGCCATGTTGCCTTCAGCCACATCATCTATTCCGATACCATCGTAACCCAAGTCTGGAATACCAACAGTTGTCGCCGCATTAGTCACAGCACCCATTCTGATTGTTCCGAAGTCACCAGTAAGTGATGCAGAACCTACGTCTGCTGCTCCAGCTTCAGCTGAGTCACTGACGTTTGAGTCTAAACCCATTTCAACTTTCCAAGCAAGACCACCATCTGTTTCACCAGTTGCTGACATTCCTAGGTCGATTTCCATGTGCATTGTTGTAGTGCCATTGTCACTATATTTCATACCCATGTTGGAAGAACCTGACCATGACATTTCTGCCGCAGCAAATCCTGTAGTCGCTACTAAAGCTGTAGAAGCTAATAGAAATTTTTTCATTTTATTTTTCCTCAATTTAAAATTTGTTTAAGTTCCAAGCGAAAACCTGAATAAGCCCTTTTCACCCGTGCGATAGAACTTTTCAACTATCAACATTCAAATGCCCAACTATACTTGAAAGTATGATGCACCTTTGCCACAGTTAATATGCCAAGATTTTAAATTATTTTGATAATCAACTCAATAATTACGACGTTCTTTCTTGCCGCAGGGCATTTGCATGGTTAAGGATGGTTATAAGTTAGAAAAGAGGTTCCAAGATGAAGAAGTTAACAATTTTTGTATTACTTTCAGTTCTATTGAGCTTTTCATCGTGTGGTAAGAAAATATTTGGCGATATAATTCCAGCCAGTGATCCTCCAGTAGTAGAAAAAAAGGAAACATTAATTGATTTTTTCCAGAACAAACAAGACCCTAATACCGCTATAGGGGTAAATAGATACATTTGGATTGCAACATTAGACGTATTAAACTTTCTTCCAATAGAAGCAGCTGATCCATTTACAGGTATTATTTCCTTTGGGTTTGGAAATATTCCAGGATCCAAACAAATGTATCGAGGAACAGTTTTAATAAATGACCCTGCTCTGGACGCTAGATCACTGAAAATCTCTCTAATAACAAAAAATGGAATACCAATTGATTTAAAAACACGTATAGCCGTTGAGGATGCCATTCTAAATAGAGCGCGCCAAATTTATCAAGAGGAAGCCAAACTGTGAGGTAGTCGAAAAGACTTTCAAAAATAAATAAAATCTAGGAATCAACAAAAATGTCGCGTTATAACCCGAAAAAGATAGAATCGTTTTGGCAAAAAGCCTGGGATGAAAATAATACCTTCACTGCGGTTAAAGATACATCGAAACCTAAATATTATGTATTAGAAATGTTCCCGTACCCCTCTGGGAGAATTCATATGGGTCACGTTAGGAATTATACCATGGGTGACGTGATAGCTCGTTATAAACTTGCATGTGGCTATTCAGTTTTACATCCGATGGGCTGGGATGCTTTTGGGATGCCTGCAGAAAATGCTGCTATGGCAATTGGGGCTAATCCTAGAGAGTGGACTTATTCAAATATAGCGGACATGCGTGAACAAATGAAACCTCTAGGCCTATCTATAGACTGGTCAAGAGAGTTTGCTACATGTGATCCAGAATACTATGGACAACAGCAAGCTCTGTTTCTGGATATGCTAAAAGAGGGTTTGATTTATCGTAAAAATGCGACAGTGAACTGGGACCCTGTAGATTTGACAGTACTAGCCAACGAACAAGTAATTGATGGAAAAGGGTGGCGGTCAGGAGCTCCTGTTGAGAGAAAAGAATTAACACAATGGTTCTTCAAAATCACAGAATATTCAGAGGACCTCCTGAATACTTTGGAAAAAATGCCAGCTTGGCCTGACAAAGTGAGACTTATGCAATCGAATTGGATTGGTAAATCCCAGGGGCTAAAAATAAAATTTAACCTTTCAGTTCCCATTGATTCCTTCCAATCCATAGAGGTTTACACCACCAGACCTGACACCTTAATGGGAGCATCTTTTATAGGAATTTCACCTGATCATCCTCTATCGAAGAAATTAGAATATCAGAATCCAAAACTCGCAAAATTCAATAGTCAAATTCGGCAATCCGGAACGTCAGAAGAGGTTATAGAAAAAGGTGAGAAAAACGGGTTTGATACCGGAATAACTGTAAAACATCCCCTTAACGATAATTGGGAGCTTCCTGTTTGGGTAGCTAATTTTATTCTGATGGACTATGGAACTGGTGCGATATTTGCCTGCCCGGCACATGATCAGCGTGATCTAGAATTTTGTCAAAAATACAATTTACCAATAATAGACACCTTTTTATCAGTCACGAACCCCGAACCAATAAACTCTAAAAGTTTGGTGGCTTTCGTTCCCCCTAAGACTGAAAAGGTTCAGTGGGTTAATCACTTTGCAGGTTTAGAGGAAGCATCCGGTGTGGAAGCCATTAATGTAACTATTAAAAAAGCAGAAACTGAAAAATGGGGTGAGGCAGTCACGCAATATCGTTTGCGCGATTGGGGGCTTTCACGTCAACGTTATTGGGGATGTCCAATACCAGTGATTCATTGTGAAAAATGTGGGGTCGTTCCTGAAAAAAAAGAAAATTTACCGATAAAATTACCAGAAGACGTTATTTTGGAAAAACCCGGAAACCCTCTCGATAGACATGACATTTGGAGAAATTGTGTGTGTCCAAAATGTCAAGGTAAAGCTCTAAGGGAGACGGATACTATGGATACCTTTGTAGACTCCTCTTGGTATTTTGTCCGTTTTACTGATCCAAAATCAAAGACACCGTCAAATCTAGAAGAAACAAAATATTGGATGAATGTGGATCAATACATTGGAGGTGTTGAACATGCTATCTTGCATCTATTATATTCAAGGTTTTTTGCCAGAGCTATGTATAAAACTGGCCACCTGGAGGCGTTATCTAAGGAACCTTTTAACGCTTTATTCACTCAAGGAATGGTTACCCATGCTGTTTACCAAACTAGAGATGAGAATGGTAGAGCAATCTATCATCTTCCAGAGGATATAGATCATGAGAAGACTACCTTAAAAAGTTCTGGGGAAAATGTAGAAATTCTTTCCTCTGCAAAAATGTCAAAATCTAAAAAAAATGTTGTGGATCCAACAGATATAATTGATCAGTTCGGCGCGGACACTGCCAGGTGGTTTGTATTATCTGACTCCCCACCTGAACGAGATATTGAATGGACAGCGTCTGGTGCAGAAGGCGCTTGGAAGTTCCTAGGTAAGGTTTGGCGAACAGTATCGGAGCTTGGCTCTGATGATAAATCGTCGGACCATGACCACGATCTCGAGAAAGCTTCAGCTAGAGCTATCATTCGTGTTACAGAGGGTATTGAAAATTTTGCATTTAACAAAGCCGTTGCTCAAATTTATGAATTCTTTAATATTATAAGTAAGTCGCACTCGAGTTCATCGTCAAAGAAAGAAGCATTAAAAATAATGGCGCAGCTAATGTCTCCAATGACTCCTCACCTTGCTGAAGAAATTTGGACTAATTTGGATGGAAAAGGGCTAGTGGCAAAAGCTCAATGGCCACAAGCGAACAAAACACTCTTAGAAGAGAATTCAATTATTATTCCAATTCAAGTGAATGGGAAACGCAGAGCAGAAATTAAAATAAAGGGTAATATGGGAAAGAATGATATAGAAAAAATAGCTTTGTCAGACGATAATATCTCCAAAATAATAGGAAGTAAGACTCCTAAAAAGATTATTTATGTTCCAGGACGAATACTCAATGTTGTTATTTAATCGAAGAAAGTTCGTTTTTCTTTTTTCTGCTGTTGCAGGGTGTTCTTTCACACCAGTTTTTAAAATACAAAATAGCCCTGAAAACTTAAAAGGTAAAATTGAGTTCTCCAAACCAGCAAATAGGGAGGCTTACATACTTGTTTCCAGGTTAGAGGAGAATTTTGGCCCATTAGAAAAGGTTTTATTTAACCTCTCTGTTTCAACTTCTGTTAATAAAAAGGGATTTGGAGGTCTTGGAAATATATCAAGATATAATTTACCAGGAAGCGCGTCTTATGTTTTAACCGAAGTATCTACTGGAAAAGTTATATTAAGTGATAAAGTCAATACGTTTACCTCTTATTCAGCTTCAGCACAAACCCTAGCTACCGAGACAGCTGAGCGATCTGCTAGAGACCGACTCATGAAGGCTTTAGCAGACCAGATAACAACATCCATTAATATGAAATACCCTTCTGATTTATGAAGCTCTTACAAAAAAATAAAAACACGTATTTTTTGAATCCTGATACTTCAATGGCTGGGATACTCTTGTATGGCGCCGATAGTACTAAAGTCCAGAAGAAAAAAAAAGACTTTATAGAGTCCATACTAGGTCCGAAATTTAGTGAAGAGATGCGACTAGAAGTTATCAGTTCATCAGATATACGAAAGGAGCCTAGTCTTCTAATTGATGCTATCAAGATTAAAGGGTTTTTCCCTGGCCCACGATGTATCGTAGTAGAGAATGCAGCCGACAGCATAGCAGTTATAATAAAAGATTGCATACGTGTGTGGAACCCTGGTGATGCTCATATCTTACTTACAGCAAATTTCTTATCTCCTAAATCTACCTTAAGAAAACTCTTTGAAAATGATAATAAAGTTTATGTAGCTCCCATTTTTGATGATTTATTAACTTCTTCCGAAATAGACATTGAAATAAAAAAATTCAGTTTTGAAAAGATCGAAAAGGACGCATATTCGGAACTAATTTACTTAGGCCAGATATTAAATATTGAAGGGTTTTCTCAAGTGCTTGAAAAGCTGAGTGTATATAAGCTTAATGATCTAACGCCAATAAGCTATAAAGATGTAAAAGAAATTGCACCTACAACTTTTGATAAAAACCTTGAAGATGCAGCAAGTATAATTGCAGATGGAGGGACTGCTAGAATAGTTACTTTACTCAGAAAACTGGAGGCTCAGGGAGTTCAAGTGATCACTATGTGTTTAGGAACAACTTTATATTTCAAGAAATTGTATAGAGCATCCAGTGACCCGTACGGAGCAGAAAGCGGATTGAAAAAACTCAGGCCACCTATATCGTTTAAAAAAACTGATAAAATGGTTAGACAAATTGGAGAATGGGGCCCTATTAAGCTGGCAGAAGCTATCGGTATGTTGGTTAATCTTGATTTGGAACTTCGAACAAAATCCAGCACTCCTAACAGAGCCATGCTGGAGCGGGTCATGATACGTTTATCTTTGATGCCTAGACGGTGATATTAAGTTATTTTTTACCCATTCACTAGCATTCAACCCCGCCCAAGAACCCGTGGCTAGACAACCATTAATGAGGTAACCTCCTGTAGGCGCCTCCCAATCCAACATTTCTCCAGCCACAAAAACTCCCGGTTTCTTATACAGCATCAAGCCATTATCAAAAGACTTCTTTGAAACACCACCAGATGAAGAAATAGCTTCGTCTAAATTACCCAGACCAGAATAAATTACTTTGACTGCTTTTAGTAGTTTTGCAAGGCTTTTATCATCACTGGGTAATGGATGAGAAAACTCAAAAAATATAGCCCTCTTTGCTTCAGTCAATTTGAGGGATTTTTGTAAAAATTTAGAGAAACTTAATTTTTTATTTCTTTGACGTAATTTTTTAATGATTGCATTATGAGAAAGATCCGGCAGGAGGTCCAAGAAAATATTGTAACCTTCTCGCGCTGATTTTGAAACCGTGTAGACAGCACTTCCCTCTAAACCGCTTTTTGATATAATGGCTTCCCCTCTAGTCCACAAATCGCCAGCTTTTAAAATAATATTTTTTAAAGGTTTTCCATAATGAGGTAACATTTTATCTGACCAACAAACCTTTAACCTAACATTTGCAGGTTCTAAACTATTTACCAATATATTCTCGTCTCTCATTATTTTGACCCATAAACCATTTGAGCCAAGCTTTTTCCAACTACCACCGCCAAGACTTAAAATAGTGACAACTGGTTGGATTTTTATCAAGCCGCTTTCAGTTTGAAAGCATAGTTTATTATCTTCCCATCCAACCCAATTCCACTTAGTTTCAAACTTTATATTCATATTTTGTAATTTTTTAAGCCAGGAACGCAAAAGTGGAGAGGCCTTCATTGAAGTAGGAAAAACTCTTCCACTGGAACCAATAAAAACATTCTGGTTTAATCCTTTCGCCCAACGAGAAACAGCATCTGGTCCAAAATTTCGTAGTATTGGATTCATCCAATCAGATGCCTCATAGAATTGACTGACAAAATCTTTTAAATTTTCATTTTTTGTTAGGTTAAGACCTGATTTCCCAGCCATTAAAAATTTCCGGCCAAAAGACGGTTTTCGATCTACAATAAGAACTTGAAAGCCATTGGAAGCTAATTTATCTGCCGCCATCAAACCAGCCGGTCCAGCTCCTATTACCACAGCAAAGTTTCTCACTTTATTTTCCTAATACTTAAGTCCCTTTTTTTCTAGATTTGATATCTGGTGTTTCGACAGCCACTCTATCTCTAAGGTAAACCTACCATTTTCCTTATTGCAGTTTCTCTCAAAGATATTTCGTTATTAGTAAACCCTGAAGAAATGGGAGAACACATCCAAAGTAATGTTTTGGCAGGCCAGATTGCCGGTATATGTTCCGAAAAATCTATCTTACTTATAGGATTAATACCACTTTCTTTTATTCTTTGCTGCATTTTTGTGGCTACTGTACCAGGGGACAGGCTCATGACTCGTATACCAGTGCCTTTTAACTCCAGTTTGACCGAACGGGTTAGCATCGATAAACCAGCTTTTGAAACACAATAATGGCTCCAACCCTCCAATGGGTTATAAGCTGCACCAGAGCCAATATTAATTATGCATCCAGATTTTTGTTCTCGCATAATTGGTATTACTGTATAGCAGCCATAAAAAGCACCTTTCAGATTAGTATCTATCGATTTACTCCAATCCTCTGGATTTGTATCAAAAATAGTAGAAATAGGGTCTATAGTTCCAGCATTATTTATTAATATATCGATGCGACCCGTATCTTTTAAAGCTTGGCTCACAACATTTTTCCAATCTTCGATTTTACTGACATCGCAGATACATTTTACAGCATTACGTCCAAGACTCTTGGATAGAACATTTAGGTCTTCATGGCTGCGTGCCACCAAATAAACACGAGCACCCGCTGCATGAAATAACTTGGCAGTTTCAAAACCAATTCCTCTACTGGCTCCTGTAATTATCACAGTTTTATCCTTAAAAATCATATTAGATGCTCCTAGTTTTTGGTCATAGTTTTTTAATATTAGGCATTCTTTTTGTCTGAAACAAAAAGTATACTTGCCTAGCCACAAACAACATAATAGCTCTCTATTATTATGGATAGCAAATTAGTAGATCTGACAAATAAACTTCTCAAGGAGTCTCAGAAAGCTGGGGCACATGCAGCAGACGTGATTACGATAAGAGATACTTCAACCTCAGTAAATGTATTAAATGGGTCAATAGAAAAAACTGAACGATCAGAAACCCTAAAAATAGGCCTTAGAGTAATAATCAATAACAAACAAGTTTGTGTGGAATCGTCCTTACTAGATGACTTTTCACTTCAAGAATCGGCAAGAAAAGCTGTGGCAATGGCTAACGAAGTAGTTGGTGATCCATTCATTGGGCTGGCCTCAAAAGAACAAATAGCTTCTGATGAGAAGATTGAAACCCTTGAACTCAGTGAATCTCAACAAGAGCCCAAAATTGAAAGCCTTGAGAATTTAGCGTTACGTACAGAAAACTCAGCTTTAAAAATTAAGGGAGTGATAAAAACCCAATCAGCTTCGGCGTTTTATACTAAACGGGAACTATACCTTTCAGCAACGAACGGTTTTTCAGGCGGTTATTCCAAAACATTAAATGGGTTGTTTTGTGACGCAATCGTAGGGACAGGGGCTCAAATGGAAAGAGATAGCTTTGGGGATACCAGAACCCATCGAAGTGACTTATTTTCTCCAGAAACGGTAGGTGGAAAAGCTGGAATACGAGCTAGGAAAAGAGAAAATCCTAGAAAGCCAAAAACTGGCTATTACCCTGTACTATTTGATAAGCGCATATCTAGTAGTTTGGTAAGTCATTTGCTAACTGCGGTTGATGGCACATCAATAACACAAGGCACTTCTTGGGCTCGAAACTTACTAGGGAAACCTATCCTCCCAACTAATCTTTCTTTGATCGAGAACCCACGGAAAAAAAGGAGTTTTGCTTCTCGGCCGTTTGATGTGGAAGGTTTAGAATCAAAAAAAAGGAATATAGTCAAAAATGGTACTCTAGAGAGCTGGACGCTTGACTTAGCCACCGCTCGAAAGTTGAATCTTAAGAGTACCGCCAACGCTTCTAGAGGCGCAGCATCGCCTCCAAGACCAAGTATAACTAATACCGTCTTAACAGGCGGTAATAATACTTTTAAAGACTTAGTTCAAAAAATGCATGCAGGCCTATTGGTAACTTCTATGATAGGTTTAACTATCAATCAAAATACAGGGGACTATTCTAGAGGAATTTCTGGTTTTTGGGTAGAAGATGGTGAAGTGAAGTACCCGGTGAATGAATGTACAATAGCCGGGAATTTAAAAGAGATCTTTTCATTTATTTTAGCAGGAAATGATGCAGAACCATATAAAAATATTAGTACTCCAAGTTTGCTGATAGAGGGAATGACTATTGCAGGAAAATAAAGATTTAATTTTGCTTAAAGAAGCAGCATATGAGTGTGGGAAAATTGCCAAAACTTTTTTTTCGCAAAAATCCAGAAAGATGGGAAAAAAAGGACAAGTCTGGACCCGTTACAGAGGCCGATATAGTTATTAATAACATGTTGCAAACCGAACTTATAAATAACAGACCCGACTTTGGTTGGTTGTCAGAAGAAACAGAAGACTCTCCAGAAAGATTATCCCATTTAAACACCTTCATCATCGACCCTATTGATGGCACAAGATCATTTATTTCAGGTGATAGTATGTTTTCTCACTCATTGGCAATTGCTAGGAACGGTGAGATAGTAGCTGCCGTTGTTTATTTACCTATTCTAGATCTCATGTATACGGCTGCGGAACTCTGTCCATCACAATTAAATGGAAACCTGATCAAACCGTCAAATACAAATACCATGGATAATTCTTTGATATTAACCACATCAAAAAACATCAGTGCGCTGAACTGGAAATCTGAGGCTCCAAACGTAAATATAGAGTATAGATCCTCATTAGCCTATCGTTTGTGTTTAGTAGCAGATGGGCAATTCGATGCTGTATTAACAACGCGAAAATGCTGGGAATGGGATATCGCAGCGGGGGATCTGATCATAAGAAAGGCTGGGGGCCAATCAACAAATAAATTTGGTCATCCCCTTCGCTTTAATAAAGCAAATACATTCACAGAGGGTTGCGTTGGTGCGGGGATTAAGTTGCATAAAGTAATTTGCTCTAAAATTATATAGAGCTATAATTGACTTCGAGGTCTAGCTTGATAGAACTTTTCAGATTTTATAAACTCAATACTATTCAAAGGGTTGGGCATTAAATGAATACTATTACTTTTTTTTCAAGAGTAACTCTATGAAATATTCATTTTCTCTGTCTTTTTATCTTTTAGTTACCGATAGACTTTCAGGATTAGCAAGTAGAAAGCTTAAGTCCAGACTTAAGGCCGGAAAAGAGGATCCTAATCGTATTGACGAAAGACGAGGGGTATCTAATGTCACTAGACCACAAGGTGAACTCATATGGTTTCATGCCTGCAGCGTTGGCGAGTCATTAGCTTTGCTTGGGCTTATAGAAGACGTTTTAGAGGAAAGGCCTACGACAAATATATTGATTACCACTGGCACAACCACCTCGGCGAACCTAATACAGTCTCGTCTGCCCAGCAGAGCTATCCACCAATATATACCAATAGATGTTGGTAAATTTGTTAAAAAATTTCTAAACCATTGGAAACCAGACATAGCTATTTTCACGGAAAGCGAACTTTGGCCATGCTTAATATATTATACATTTAAACAAAAAGTGCCGCTTTTATTAATTAATGCTAGAATTTCGCAGAAGTCTTTTTCTAAGTGGAGATGGCTTAGAGGTATTGCAAGTTCAATCTTAAGCAGTTTTAGCGTAATACTTTGCCAAGATGAAAAAACTGCTGGTTTTATAAAAAAACTATCTAACCTAAAAATAAGCCCTCACATTACAGGCTCCTTAAAGCAAAGTGCAGCCCCACTCCCATTTATTGAAAGTGAACGTACAAAAATTAGTGGTCAAGTACGCGGCAGACCCGTATGGCTCGCGGCGTCTACTCATGAAAATGAAGAGTTAATCATAGCGCGCGCGCATGCGTTTGCTAGAAGATTTTCAAGACAGTTATTACTGATTATTGCACCTAGGCATCCCAATAGGGGTAAAGAAATTTGTTCCAACCTACGCAATTTAGGTTGGAAAGTATCCCTCAGATCAAACGGTGAGGGGATTAACACAAATACCGAAATATATATAGCTGATACTTTTGGTGAAATGGGCCTTTGGTATAGGATCTCTCCAATAAGTTTTATGGGTGGCTCACTCGTTAAAGTGGGCGGCCATAACCCCTTTGAACCAGCTGCACTAGGCTCCGCTGTACTTCATGGTCCGTATATCTGGAGTGCCGCAGAGGCCTACGAAATATTGGGAGCCTCCAAGGCATCATTGCAGGTACAGACACCAGAAGAACTTTCCCAGGCTGTAATTGATCTTTTAAACCCTGATACAGCCGCTTCAATGGCTCATTCAGCTTGGGAAGCTTGTTCTAAAGATGCCGAAGCATCCTCTAGAGCGTTAGATGAAATATTAAAAGTATTAACTAATTCGGAGGTTAATACATGAAAACTCCAAATTTTTGGTACAATAAGTCTGGCCTACTATCTCTAATTTTTCTTTTGCCTTCATTCATCTATATTTTAGCAATAACGATATACAGAATACTCAGTAAACCGTACTGTTCTAATATCCCAGTAGTATGCATAGGTAATATAACGGCAGGTGGAACTGGAAAGACCCCGGCGACCATAGCTATTACCGAAAGGTTAAAGGGTATGGGCCTAAAACCTCAAATCGTTTCGCGTGGCTATAGGGGTAGTGAAAAAGGCCCACTTTTGGTGGATAATAAAAGTCATAGTGTCAACCAGGTTGGTGATGAGCCTTTGTTACTATCTAATTATGCACCTACATGGGTTTCTAAGAAAAAGGTTTTAGGGGTAAAAGCCGCAATCCAGGCAGGTGCTGATATAATTATACTGGATGACGGGTTTCAAAATATGAGCGTGCATAAAGATTTATCTATTGTTATTGCTGACGCAAGTTTAGGGTTTGGAAACGAGCATATAATACCAGCTGGTCCACTTCGTGAGAAATTTACTTCTGGTATTAAACGTGCAGATATTTTGATATCAATTGGATCTAATAAAAGTCAGAAGAAATTTAGTAAAAAATATGATCACCTGATCTCAGAAAAAAATCATGTAAAGGCAAAAATTACCCCACTTAATACTGGGATGAATTGGGATAAGTTACGCGTTTTAGCTTTTGCTGGGATAGGTAATCCTGATAAATTCTTTCATACTTTACGGAATTTAGGAGCTAAAATAGTTTTGGAAAAAAAACTAGCAGATCATCAAAAATTTGATATCAAAATGCTCGCTAGACTAGAATCAGAAGCTCTAGCTGCAAATGCCCAACTGGTTACAACAGAAAAAGATGCCGTTAGATTACCCATAAACTTTATAAAGAAAATATTAATCTTACCGGTTCGACTCGAAATTGACGACTGGGGCTTACTGGATGAAGCACTTAAAATGATTATATCAAAAAACTAATTTAAATTATTTTCTATAATCTCTGCTAGTTTATCATAGTCCATATTAGTATAAAGTTTACCGTTAATGATAAATGAAGGTGTCGACTTAATATCGTCCTTCAAGGCATTTTCTCTGTATTTTTCTACTAGAGCTCTTGCTTTTGTATTGTTTTGCATACAATTTTGAATCTCACTATCAGACATCCCTGAAATTTTTCCTATTCTTTCTAGTTTAGCAACCACTTCATCAACATCTCCTGTGGTCCATTCATCTTGCTTTTTAAATATTAGATCAATTAGGCCAAAATATTTTTTAGAACCACCACAACGAGCGACCATGGCTGCCCAAAGACCGTATTTATCAAAGTATACTTCTCTAAAAATGTATTTTACCAGGCCAGGTTCTATGTAATCTTTTTTTAACTTTAAAAAGCTATCCTCATGAAAATTTCTACAGTGGGGACAAGTGAATGAAGCGTATTCAATTAAAACAACAGGTGCATCTTCATTACCTAAAACCATTTCATCGATAGTTTCAGACTCTATAGAGTTTGAGTTTAATGTCTGAGCTCTAACTCCATTACTGTTGAGATTTGAGGTGGCTAAAATAATAAGCCCTAAACTTATAAAAACAGAAGCCAAAAGACTACATAATTTATTATTAACCATTAGAAGAACCCTCAAAAACTTTCTTAGATAGTACATTTTTCCCTAAATTTTGCAACGCCTCTCGTAAGTCAGAGCTTGATATGGGTTTTACAATTACATTAGATGAATTTTCAATCTTCAAATGAAGCTTTTTATCTAATACAGGTTTTTTATCCGTAGCTTTCTGGTTCTTTATATCTAAGTTTTCAAGGGAATCGGTTTGAGTAACTCTGACTCGGTTTATAGCAGAATAACCGTAAACCGAATTAACACTATTTCTGATTTTTGGTAACATTGTTTGTAAGATTGGTCCATTTGCTCCCAAACATAAAACTGTTAATGTTGCACCAAGATTCCTCTTTTGAGATGACACTTTTACAGGTATTGCAATTGATGCGATATCATAACCAACAATTTCTTCCCAGTGCGTAAGTATTTTTGTGATAGTAAAGCCCCGCTTCTCAGTAACTCTCTTTGTTTCATTATCCAAAAAACTCGAAATTGCTCTGAAACCTTTTTGATTTCTGATACGCGTGTTGTTCTCTTGATATGTAGCTTTTTTGTACATTTATATATTTCTTATTTCATCAAACTTTGTAACTCTTTATACAGCGTATTAATTTCAACCGACAGGGTAAAGTTTTGACGATTAATGTAAATTCCAGTGATCTCCTATATTGGTACGACACAAATGCTCGAAAGATGCCTTGGAGAGTACCTCCTAAAAGGATAAAAAAGGGTGAAAAGCCAGATCCTTATAAAATCTGGCTAAGCGAAATAATGCTTCAACAGACCACTGTTGCAACAGTTGAGAGCTATTTTATTAATTTCATTTCAATGTGGCCAAAAATCTCTGACTTAGCAAATGCTAATGACGACAAAGTTATGGCAGCTTGGGCAGGTTTAGGGTATTATGCTAGAGCGCGAAACCTTTTAAAATGTGCTCGCATTGTAGTGTCAGAATTTAATGGTGTTTTCCCTACTGATATAAATGACTTACAGACCTTACCTGGAATCGGCCCATACACCTCAGCCGCGATAGCTGCCATAGCATTCGATAAATCTGAAACAGTTATGGACGGAAATGTAGAACGCGTAATATCAAGAATATATGCTATACAAAAACCACTTCCAAAGGCAAAAGCTCTCCTGTTTAAGGGCGCAGAAAAGATCACCCCAAAACGAAGGGCCGGTGACTACGCTCAAGCTATTATGGATTTAGGTTCTACAGTATGCCTACCCAAAAACCCGCGATGTGATGTTTGCCCATGGATGCAAAGCTGTTTGGGAAAATTTAGAGGTATTGAATCAAGCTTGCCAATTAAAATAAAGAAAAAACTTAAACCACTACGTTATGGTATAATTTACGTCACTAAGCGTAGAGATGGTTCATGGCTTTTAGAGCGGCGTGAACCAAAAGGCTTACTGGGGGGGATGCTCGGGTGGCCAGGCTCTGAATGGTCAGGGGAACCTTATGAATCACCTCCAGTGGTAACAACATGGATGACAAGTAAAAATTTAGTCCGTCACGTCTTTAGCCATTTCACTCTTCAACTAAAAGTTAAGGTAGCTATTGTCCCAGAAAATATTAAACCAACTGTTGGTTTTTTTTATAATGATGATCAGTTCATGAAATCTGACCTACCAAAGTTGATGCAAAAAGTTTTCGATGTCGCCTTATTAGAATTAAAAAAAAACCCCGCTTCAACAAAAGCGGGGTAGGAGCTACTGCAATTTTACAGCATGCTTAGGCGACTTAGTTCTAGGTCATTTCTGATCTTATTTGTTGACGAAGCAAATCAATCGGTATCCGCTTTCCATCTCTCTTATAACACCAGTAATTCCATCCGTTGCAACTGGGCGCTCCCTCCATAGCTGCACCCACTTGATGAATTGAACCTTTGATATCATTGCCAATTAGGGTACCATCCACTCTAATTTTTGCTTTATAACGGCCATTTAAGCTCCACAAATCCTCTCCTGGATTAAGCATTCCACGCTCCACAAGTTGACCAAACGGTACCCGGGGTTCACTTCGTTTAGAGAGTGTCACCTCTAAAGAGGATCGATCAAATTTCCTTATTTTTTTCAATCGTTCGAGAGCAACTTTTTTATATTCGGGCTCTCTCTCAAGGCCTATAAAATCACGACCAAGTTTTTTTGCCACGGCACCTGTAGTGCCAGTCCCAAAAAATGGATCAAGAATTACATCTCCTGGTTTTGTAGTAGCGACTAGTATACGGTGGAGTAACCCTTCCGGCTTTTGAGTAGGATGCGCTTTATCACCTTTTTCATTTTTTAATCTTTCGTGACCTGTACATATAGGTAGCACCCAATCAGAACGCATTTGGACACCATCGTTCAAAGACTTCAATGCTTCGTAATTAAAAGTATACTTACTTTCTTCAAACTTTGACGCCCAAATCAACGTCTCATGGGCATTTGTTAAACGCATACCACGGAAGTTTGGCATTGGATTGGACTTACGCCAAACCACATCATTAAGAATCCAAAAGCCTTGGTTTTGAATCTCACTGCCAACACGAAAAATATTATGATAGCTACCAACCACCCAAATTGCTCCGTTTGGCTTCAACACCCTTCGAGCTTGAGCCAACCAATTCCTGGTGAATTCATCATAAATACGAAAGCTAGAAAATTTATCCCAATCGTTATCAACTGCATCAACCTTAGTATTATCAGGTCTATGTAGATCGCCTCTCAGTTGCAAATTATATGGTGGATCTGCAAATACTAAGTCAACAGATTCTGATGGTAAGCTTTTCATAGCTTCAACACAATCAGTTTCAATGATTTCATTTAGCGGCAGAGCCGCATTTATAACTTTATCAATTTTTCTCATTTCTGCCTCAACTGTACGCTTGTCACGCTTTAATTTATTTGAAGCTAAAATGATTCAAACTAGAATCTTTGTCAAAAACTATTTTTAATCAATGAGTTACAAATCATTCTTTATACAATATGTTGTGTACAGGACGGAAGGAGACCCTATGATGTAGTGTCACTCCCAGGTTTTTTAATGCCAAAATATGAGCTGAAGTGGGGTATCCAGCATTCATTTCCCATCCAAATCCTGGAAAGTGTTGCCCTAAATCCACCATTATCTTATCGCGAATTATCTTAGCTATAATTGATGCAGCAGCAATTGATACTGATTTGCTATCACCTCTTACTATGGACGACGCTGATATCTTTAAAGCTTTTGGCACTATGTTCCCGTCAATTAGAACATAATCTGGCTGCATGTCTAACCCCTCTAATGCTCTAACCATCGCCAAATGCGACGCCCGCAAAATATTTAACTCATCTATCTCTTTTACCGATGCGTGTCCTACTGAGTGAAAGGCCGTATCTAATAACAAAGAAAAGAGCTCTTCCCTTCTCTTTTTCGAAAGCTTTTTTGAGTCATTTAGGCCATTGGGAATATTGCTTGGATCCAAGATAACCGCAGCTGCAACTACTGGTCCCGCAAGTGACCCTCGGCCAACCTCATCTACACCGGCTATTCTATTAAAACCGGCTCTACTCAATTTAGTTTCTAAATTGAAATCTGGCAAAGTCTTAATTCTTCTCACTCTTTTATAACTAATTTTATTTTCCTTTGGGCTCATTTAAATTGACAACAGTCTTATCTAACTCAATAAATTATAATATGACAAATTCATATTTTTTTGGCTATGGTTCGCTAGTAAATACGAGTACCCATTCTTTTCAAACCTATGAAACTGGGTTTGTCCAAGGTTGGAGAAGGTATTGGCAACATACTTCCTTAAGAGATATTCCTTATCTTTCAGTTTGCCCTGCTGATAAAACGAAACTGTATGGTTTAATTGCCAAAGTTCCAAACAACGATTGGAAAAGCTTAGACTTACGGGAAAAAGGTTACAACAGAAAATCAACCAATTGCATTATCAATTCTGGTGAAGTTAAATCTACTCAAATATACTATGTACCAGAGTGTAATTTTTCCGTACGAAATAATAATAAAGGATTGTTACAAAGTTATTTAGATTGTGTAATCCAAGGCTATTTAAAACAATTTGGTGAAGAAATAGCTACAGAGTTCTTTTCCACTACTGATGGATGGGATATCACAATAAGAGATGATCGGCTAAACCCCTTATATCCACGACACGTTGATCTAACAAAATCAGAAAGAGCATTCATAGATCACAATGTGAAGCAAACAAAAAAACTTATGTTATCTCAAGTCAATAATCGACAGTCTTAAATTACCTTCTGGTGAACTTCTATAATATTACCCTCTGGATCATAAAAAAATATTTGATGCCACTCTTGTGCAAAAGTTGTGCCATAGTCTGAATAAGGTATGTTATCTTTTTCAAGTTTTTTTATAAATGCTTGGAGATCATCAGTTCTAAACGCTATGTGACCCTTTTCGACTGGATTTATTCCCTGATTATTCTTAAACCCAACGTTTAAATCTCTTTCAGCAAGGTGCATTTCAATTTTACCTTCAGTTACAAAATTGATTTTTCCACTATAACCTCTGTTTTTTGTTTCTTTTGTACGAGGGAACTTATCAACCGGTATTTCATCCATTCCCAATACATCTCGGTAAAAATTATTCATTAAAGAAACATCTTTTGAAACAAAATTTATGTGATGAAACTCTAATTTCATTTAACTAACTCACTCCCTAACTTTCCTAAAAAATACCCTGGAACCAAATCTACAACGCACTCTTCGTTTTTCACTATAAGTGGACCTTCTCTATGGCAGCCCTCATGTTCTTCGTCGGCGATTTCTTCCAATAAGTCAGGTATCCCATATTCTCCTCCATCTCCAAGAAGTTTATCTCTGCACTGGATAAACCCATTTACTGAACCAAACCAATCAGCCATTACCGTCGAACTTATAAAATAATATTCAATCCATTTTTGGGATTTTAAAATATAGATGCTTGTTACCCAGTTACCGTGATTAGTATTCATACTCATTAACCCGTGTTTCATATACAATTTATTCTTACTAAAAAATTTAACGGTAACAATTTTTTTACATCTTATATACAGCGTATTATATAATCAAAAGTTTTAAAAAGTTATACTTATAATTAATTCGTTTTGACTTTTTAAATTATAACAGTTGTCTTATATTGAATACATTATATATTTTAAAGGAGAACACAGCATGCACGCCATTCAATTTATAGTACAGCCCAACCCTGATCAAGCTCGCTCAGAAACTTTGAACGTTATTAAGAAAGTTGCCAAAATTTGGAAAGATTCAGGTGCTAATCGAACAACCGTTGCAACAATGACTGGTGGCCTTTACGGAGCTATGTCAATGGTTGCTTACTTTGACGATGTTGTACATGCGGGAACCTGTAGGAAAAATGTTAACGAAAATCCGGATATTAGTAAGATTCTTGACGAGCCTATGGGTGAGGTGCTCTTTGAAAATAGCTACTCTGAAGTAATCACTTACGATTGATATAAATGCACCTATCTAATCCAAGATTAATTAAAATATGTTTCAGGAGTGTTGAGTGTGTCTGAAAAATCCATCGAGTGGGTAACAAAAGTACTATTCAGTTCAGTTGACATATTTGGCTGGCATTATCCATTTCCAACGCAATGGATAATCGACAATTTTGGTTCAGTGGAGTTGTTTAGAAATGAATTTAATAAAGAGCTTCATGATTTTGATATAAAAGGCCTAATTTGGAATAGAATTATTGAACTAGATAGTGATGGAAGCTTTGATGGCAAGGGGCCGGACAACCTGAACTGGAGAGCTCAATTTGAAAATAATGAGGTATGGGCCGAAGCATGGAAAGACGAAGAAGTAGTTTTAGGAAGATTATATCTGAATAAAGTATAGTTATTCTATGTGGTTTTTTGGTGATCCCAGCAGGACTCGAACCTGCGACCCTCAGTTTAGGAAACTGATGCTCTATCCTGCTGAGCTATGGAACCACTGTTTTGAACTATAATAAATCATTCAGAAAACTTCTAGCGAGTAGGCTTATAAAAATTAATCTTGACTTAAAAATTTTTGAATCAAGAAAATCTTAGTAAAACGCAGTTTAATTCAATTGTTTTTTGAAATAACTTCCTTCATAAATCTATCTCTTATCACTACTGGGTCCATACTAATAACGGGAACTTTTACATTTCCTGAGTCGCACTTACAAATAATTATTGTCATTTGATTTCCATCTAATGCATCTCTTACGGCAAGTGCAGTATCTTCAGCCTTACATTCGATTACATTTTCACACCCACATGCTCTCGCAACCGCTGATAGTGATGTTTTCTTTCCTGCATATGTCGGCTGATCTCCAGTAGACCCGTAGCTACCATTATCAATAATTAATAGAATAAAATTATTTGCTACGTTATTTGCAATTGTTGGTAATGTTCCCAGATTAGTTAACACTGAACCGTCCCCATCAATAGAAATGACTTTCTTTTTTTGAGACAGAGCCAAACCTAAACCAATAGATGACGCTAACCCCATAGTTCCCAACATATAGAAATTTGAGGGCTGATCGTCTATTAAATGCAACTCCTGACTAGGAAGTCCAATATTACACACCACCAAATGATCAGAGATTATTGGAACCAGTTCTTTTAGTATTTCAGATCTTATCATCTCAGTAACCTTTCCAAAATGATGCATCGGTTAAAATTGCTACGGGTTTATTGCACATAAATGTGTATTGAAGAATTTTATCTAATTCTTCAACGTCTTCTTCTTTATGAAAGTGATAGGTCGGAATATTTAATTGATTTAAAAGAGCTTTTGTGTGAACGGCCATCTCAACCTGACAAGCGACTGGTTCACCCAGCTCACCACGATAGCTAATTAACATTGGTAATGGCAGTCTGTAATACTGAGTAAGGGTAACTAAAGTATTAATTGTTACGCCTATCGCCGTATTTTGCATAATAATAGCCGGTTTTTTTCCACCCATATAGGCGCCAGCGCAAAGTCCCATGCCTTCGTCTTCTTTATTTGAGGGTATATGATAAATATCTTCACACTCTTCAATTTTTTTTATTACCCCAGCTAATTGTTTACAGGGAACCGTGGTAACAAAACTAATATCGTTTTTTACAAAATCGTTTATGATCTTATCTTCGATAGACATGTAATTATTTACTCCGTTTAGTAATTAAAGTCGCACTTTTTTCTAGAAGTTTCTATATACTTCAGTCTATCAATAAAAAACAGGGTTTTTTCTGTTGAGTATAAACACTAGAAGTATGTTAAATCTAAAATAGAACGCGTAGTGAAAGGAATTTACCAATGCAAGGCCTAATGATGAACCGTCCGCTCAAAATATCGGACATTATAACCTTTGCATCAGAAAATTATCCAAATATCGAAGTAGTATCTGTAAGGAGTGAAGGAGATATTCACAAAACTAATTACCTCAAAATCTATAAGCGTATTTCTCAGTTGGCTCATGGGCTTGAAACATTAGGCATAAATAAAGGAGATAGGGTGGCAACGTTAGCTTGGAATGGGTATCGCCATTTAGAACTCTATTATGCAATTTCTGGAATAGGTGCTGTGTGCCATACAATTAACCCACGACTATCAAATAAACAATTAATATACATAATTAATCATGCGAAAGATAAGGTAATATTTGTTGATTTAGCATTTGTACAAATAATAGAAAGTGTAAGAGATAGTCTTTCGCAAGATATACAAATCGTCGTTTTGACTGAAAAAAAATATATGCCTGAAACATCTTTGAAAATGGAATGCTACGAAGAGCTTTTACTTAACAAGTCTCAAATTTTTAAATGGCCTGATTTTGAGGAAAATACGGCTGCATCTCTATGCTATACTTCTGGAACTACAGGAGAGCCCAAAGGAACGCTGTATACTCATCGTTCGACAGTTTTGCACGCGATGATGATATCTATTTCGTTATCAGACGCTCTCAAAGAAGGTAAGAAGGTCTTACCAGTTGTTCCATTATTTCACGTCAATGCTTGGGGTTTACCTTATGCCGCGCCATTAACAGGGGCGGGTTTAGTCTTTCCTGGCCCAAAATTAGATGGTGAAAGTCTTTATAGTTTGATGGAATCCGAAGAGGTCTATTCTGCCTGGGGGGTACCAACAGTCTGGTTGGGTTTATTACAAACGATTTCGAAAAAACAGAAACCTCCTCAAGGCTTCGGTGATGTAGTAATTGGTGGTTCTTCAGCGCCTAGATCGATGATCGAGACATTTGAAAATTTAGGTATAAATGTTTGTCATGCATGGGGAATGACAGAGATGAGTCCCGTGGGGACCCAAGGAAATATACCCCACTCCCATAATCGTCTAAGCCTGGAAGAAAAAATAGATTTGAAATCTAAACATGGGCGGCGCTTATTCGGAGTTGAGTTGAAAATTGTGGGGGAAAATGGAGAAATAGTGCCGAATGATGGAAAGACTCAAGGAAATCTATATGTTCAAGGGCACGCTATTACTGCCGGGTACTTTAACAATGAAGCAGCCACAAGAGACGCATTCGACCCAGACGGTTGGTTTTCTACTGGCGACATAGCTACTATCGATCCTAATGGATATCTAACCATTGTTGACAGATCTAAGGATCTTATAAAATCTGGCGGTGAATGGATAAGTTCGATCGATTTGGAAAATGTAGCTATGTCTCACCCTGATATCGTAAACTGTTCTGCTATCGCAGCCCCGCATCCTCTTTGGGGAGAACGACCTATCCTTATTGTAATACCGGTAAAAGATATAAAACCAAAAAAAACAACCATAATAGATTTACTTAAAACACAGTTCTCAAAATGGCAGATACCAGAGGACATACTTTTTGTTGATCAACTACCCTTAACTGCTACAGGTAAAGTATCAAAATTAACCCTCAGGAATGAATACAAGACATACTTTCTTGAACAAGAGACGGAAACATAAAAGAGGACACTAAAAAATGAACATAAACAATCTTTTTGATCTAAGTGGCAAAGTTGCTTTTGTAAGTGGTGGGGCTACTGGCATTGGTAGAATGGCAACAGAGGCTATGGCTATGGCTGGTGCGAAAGTGTTCATAGCAAGTAGAAAGGGTTCAGTTTGTTTGTCAGTTGCTGAAGAAATAAATAAAAAAGGCTATACAGGCAAAGTTGATAGCTTTGAAGGTGATCTTTCTACAGAAACCGGTGTCACTTCAGTCGCAGATGAAATAAAAAATAGAACAGATGTGTTACATATCTTAATGAATAACGCAGGGCGGAGTTGGGGAGCACCCTTGGGGAGTTTCCCCCACGATGCTTGGGGAAAAGTAATGTCCCTTAACGTTGCTGGTGTCTTTTCTTTGACTCAATTATTAATTCCTGTTCTGGAGTGCTCAGCAACTACTGAAGACCCCGCAAGAGTTATTAACGTAGGGTCAGTTATGGGAGAAATACCAATGGGAGATGGTGCCTATAGTTATTCAGCTTCAAAAGCGGCTGTACATCAGATAACTAGGATTCTTGCAAAAGAACTCGCTGGGAAAAAAATAACTGTAAACGCGTTAGCGCCAGGCCCATTTGTCAGTAATATGACAGCATTTGCTACTGCTGACCCTAAAAGCCGAAATAAAGTGGGAGAAAATGTTCCACTTGGTCGAGTGGGTTCTTCCGACGATATAGCAGGGGCTGTTATATTTCTGGCTAGCAAAGCTGGAGCATATCTTACTGGTTCCATACTCCCACTAAGTGGGGGGATAAATGTAGAGACTGGTCCAAGGATTTTTTCGGATGATTGATTATGGCTGAATATAGTATCCCTGAACTAAAAAAGTTTATTGGGTGTGAAATTGGATTGTCTGACTGGATCATGATAGATCAAGGTAGAATTAATAAGTTTGCCAAACTTACAGAAGATGAACAATTTATTCACATCGACCCTGAGAGAGCATCAAAAGAAACACCTTTTGGTGGCACGATTGCACATGGATTTTTAACACTCTCGATGCTTGTTAAATTAGCTGAATCTGCTCTACCAAAAATTAAAGATGTAAAACTTACAATAAATTATGGGTTTGATAAAATTCGTTTTATTTATCCTGTTGCAGCGGACTCTAACTTAAGGGCTCGTTTTATTTTAAAGGAAGTTGAAGAACGCTCACTCACACAAATAGTGACTAAATGGGATGTTTCTGTTGAAATAAAAAACGTAGGTAAACCAGCAATAGTAGCAACCTGGGTTAATTTATTAATGTTCTAAGTTTTTATGCTTTTAGCATTAAAAACGCATATCAAATTGATTTGCTAAATGATCAACCAAAGTAGATAACTTGTCCGCTGTCATAGGCTGCATAGGTGGGCGCAGATTTTCCCAATTTCGGTTGCCTGTGGCTTTAGCTAATAAAGCTTTTTGTGCAGGTATAGGCGCATAATCTTGAAACATTAAACGCACAGCTCGAACCTTTTTATGCTTTTCCTCCGCTTCCTCCCATTTTCCCGCATGACAAAGATCAATAACTTCAGAAATGTCACTACCATTTAAGTTAGCAGTAGCTGAAATGCAGCCCGGTGCGCCTAACCGGATAGCATCTATTACTGGTAGTTCTGCGCCTGGATATACAATTAAACCTTTTATCCCGAGAAGAGCTTTAGTATTTTCCCAATCCCCCGAACTATCCTTAATACCCACAACTACACCCGAAAATTCTGCGAAAAGCCTTTTAACCAGATCAATAGATAACCCCACACCAGAAACTTGTGGAATGTGATAAAGGTATATTTTTAAATTTGGGTCATCGATTCCATCAATAAGTTTTAAGTAATAGTCAAAAAGTCCATCATCACTCATACCTTTAAAGTAAAACGGTGGTAACGTCATAACACCCTTACACCCAAGCTTTAATGCATGCTTACAAAGATCAATTGTATCAGGAAGGTTACACAAACCCGTACCAGGAATAAGTTTATTTGGATCAATACCAAAGTTTACTAGACCCTCTAAAGCAGCCTTTCTCTCATTATTACTAACGGATAGAGCCTCTCCAGTAGTTCCAAATGGTGCGAGACCAGAGCATCCCGTCTCAAGTAATTTTTGTGCCAACTCGTTGTAAAGATTTTGATCAAATTTTAACTTATTATCAAATGGGCTTAGAATCGGTGCTATGAGGCCTGTAATCATTTTCTTATCCTAATTATTTTTTGTAGACAGGATTATTTAAAACACTCTGATACGAAACGTCCATAGATAAATAGCTATATTATTAAAAAGAATTGTTTGGATAATTCGCAATATGATGTTTATTCTCTAAGTGAAAAACTGTATCTAGCTTTTGAAAAGAAATATTTACATAAGTGAGGTTTTAAAATGTCATACGAAAAGCTCGAATTACTGATCGACGGGAATTGGAGACAAGGATCGTCAAATAAAACAGAAAAAGTTTATAATCCAGCCACAAATGATGTTTTAGGTGAACTTCCTCATGCAACAGATTCAGACCTTGATGAAGCCCTGGCATCAAATGCAAAAGCTTTTAAGTCCTGGAAAATAATTACGCCTCTTGCCAGACAAAAGATTATAGAAACAGCGTGTCGGATACTGGAAGATAGATCCGATACAATAGCTGAAAATCTTACAAAGGAGATGGGTAAGCCTCTCGGAGAAGCTAAACTGGAGTTATCAGTAGGTCTCGACGTACTTAGATGGTACGGCGAGGAGGGGAAAAGAGCCTATGGAAGAGTAGTTCCATCAAGAACTCCAGGCGTAATACAAACAGTTGTGAAAGAACCAATCGGACCAGTAATTGCATTTGTTGCTTGGAATTTCCCTGTAATGAACGTGGTGAGAAAAGTCGGTGGAGCACTTGCCGCTGGTTGTACAATAACTATTAAACCTAGTGAAGAAACGCCTGGAACTGCTATCGCTATTGCTCGGGCTTTCATGGACGCTGGATTGCCTCCTGGTGTGCTAAATATTGTTTTTGGCGTTCCATCCGAAGTTTCAGAGCGTCTATGTGCCTCAAATATCCCTCGCAAATTATCATTTACTGGGAGTGTACCAGTTGGAAAACACTTACAAAAATTAGCAGCAGAAAATATGATTAGATGCACGATGGAACTTGGGGGTCATTCTCCGTTAATGGTTTTTGCGGATACTGATATAAAAAAAGCAGCACAAATTTCAGTATCAGGAAAATTTAGAAATGCTGGTCAGGTGTGTATATCGCCCACACGCTTTTTGGTTCAAGATTCTGTAAAGGAACCCTTTATAGAGGCTGTTTTGGAAGAAGCGAAAAAAATAAAGGTTGGAAACGGATTAGATGAAGGGGTCAATATGGGCCCACTAATAGCCGAACGAAGGATATCTATCATGGACGAATTTGTTAAAGATGCAGTCGACACTGGTGCAGAACTGCTTACCGGCGGACGCAGGCTTAACAGAGAGGGTAGTTTCTACGCACCCACGATTCTAAGTAATGTTTCAGATAATGCAAAATTAATGAATGATGAACCCTTCGGTCCCTTACTTCCAATTGATAGCTTCCATTCTATTGATGAAGTTATTGAAAGAGCAAATAGATTAGAGTTTGGTTTAGCATCATATGCGTTCACCAATGATTCTAAAATTATAAATGCGCTTCAAGCTGATATTCAATCTGGCCTTTTAGCTATCAATTCGATGGTTGTAAGTACACCTGAAACTCCTTTTGGTGGGATAAAGCATAGCGGCTATGGTTCAGAAGGGGGTGTTGAAGGTCTAGAAGCCTTCTTAGTTACAAGGTTTCTAACAGAAACTTATAACTTGTGATATTTTTATGGTGAGCCCTACAGGATTCGAACCTGTGACCCACTGATTAAAAGTCAGTTGCTCTACCAACTGAGCTAAGGGCCCCCATAACTGGTCTATCTAGGAAGCCGTAAGCGTCTGGTCAACCCCCAAAATAGTTTTAGGCGTCACATCTTTTAATAATAATGTTTCTGGGCTATGTGAAAGGCATGGAAAACTTAAACAAACTATCTTTTATGAAAATGCATGGCCTCGGTAATGACTTTGTCATTCTCGATCTAAGGGGCTCTTCATATATTGTTGATGAGAAATTAGTGATTTCTCTCAGTGATCGTAATAGAGGTGTCGGGTTTGATCAACTAGTAGTAATTAGTAGCAGTAAAAATTCTGATCTAAGTTTAACTTTCTTTAATGCTGATGGTAGTAGAATATCTACATGTGGAAACGCAACTAGGTGTGTAGCCCACTATGAAATGAAACGGTTGGGTTTAAAAACTCTCAAAATAATGACTGAACGAGGTTTACTCCAAGCCAAGTTACTAAATGGTTCAAGAACCACTGTAAATATGGGGCACCCTTTTTTAAAATGGAATGAAATACCTCTCTCTGAAGATGTAGATACACTAAACCTACCCATTGAAGGGTTGCCAACAGCAACCGGTATGGGTAACCCTCACTGTACATTTTTTGTAGATAATGCAGAAAAGTACGACCTCAATGATTACGGAAAACGTTTTGAGAAGCATCCACTTTTCCCTCACGGAACTAATATTCAGATCGTAAATGTAACAGATAAAAACTGTCTTCGTATGCGGGTTTGGGAACGCGGTGTAGGTCATACCTTAGCCTCTGGATCGTCTGCATGTGCTTCAGCAGTTGCAGCAACTCGTCTTGGTTTGACTGAAAGTCCGGTAACGGTCCACTTAGATGGTGGACAACTAGAAATTGACTGGCAAGAATCTGGGGTATGGATGACAGGTGAGAGTACTCATGTATTCTCTGGCTATTTAACTGATGAATTTCTATTGGGTATATAGATGGATAACAAGGCACCAATTTTTAGTACTTTAGGGTGTAGGCTCAACTCTTATGAGACAGAAGCCATGCGTAAACTAACATCTGAAGCCTCACTAGAGGATACCGTTGTAGTGAACACCTGTGCAGTTACTGCAGAGGCAGTGCGGAAAGCAAAGCAAGAAATCCGCAGGTTGAGACGTTCAAACCCTAAGGCTAAGTTAATTGTCACAGGATGCGCGGCTCAAGTCGAACCAAAAACCTTTTCACAAATGGCTGAGGTCGATTTAGTTTTGGGAAATTCAGCCAAAATGGACCCTAGGACATGGCTGGGTTTATCTCAAAAAGGATCCTTCGAAACTGAAGAAGTAATCATAGACGACATAATGGCGGTAAAGCAGACGTCGGGTCATTTAATTGATGGATTTGGAACTAGGAGTCGTGCATATGTTCAAATTCAAAATGGCTGTGATCACAGGTGTACGTTTTGTATCATCCCGTTTGGTAGAGGAAACTCAAGGTCTAGCCCAGCTGGTGTAATAGTGGATCAGATTAAACGCCTTGTTGGGAATGGTTATAGAGAAATAGTTTTAACAGGGGTAGACTTAACAAGCTGGGGGGCAGATCTCCCTTCCAACCCTAAACTCGGAAATCTTGTATTACGAATTCTAAAATTAGTCCCTGACTTAGAAAGATTGCGGTTAAGCTCTATAGACTCTATTGAGGTCGATCCATTGCTTATGGAGGCTATAGCTAATGAACGTCGTTTAATGCCTCACCTTCATCTCAGTCTCCAGTCCGGAGATGATATGATACTGAAACGGATGAAACGACGTCACTCAAGGGATGATGCTATAATGTTTTGTAATACAGCTCGAAAATTACGTCCCGAAATAACATTTGGAGCTGATATAATAGCTGGTTTTCCTACTGAAACAGATGAGATGTTCGAAAACTCTGTGAGGCTCATTGAAGAATGTCGTTTAACTTGGTTACACGTTTTTCCTTTCTCAGCCAGGACTGGGACGCCAGCCGCAAGAATGCCACAAACAGACAGGAGAATAATTAAAAAAAGAGCTGCTGCTTTAAGAAGTTTAGGGAAAATTCAGGTTGCAAAACATTTGAAATCCGAAATAGGAAAGCGACATAATATTCTTGTTGAAACCCCCCGCAATGGGCGAACAGAGCAATTTACAGAAGTCTTATTTGGCACCAATCAAATTCCTGGAGATATAGTGAGGAAAAAAATACTCGGGTCGATAGACGCAAAACTTTTTGTTTAATGCAAAATAAAAAGAAGGAGAACGTATATGCAACTATACTTAAGCCCCCTTTCACCCTATGGGCGAAAGGTCAATGTAGTTTTAAAGGAAATAAGTCGTGTTAAGAATATTGAAGTGAAAGTTAGTTCAGTTTTTGGCTCTCCATTAGATCCTGGTAATAGTCCTATTCAATATAACCCACTTGGAAAAATTCCAGTTTTATTACGTGAAGATGGGGTCGCCTTGTATGATAGCAGAGTAATCTGTAGGTATCTCGATAGTCTGGCAACGTTGAATCTATATAAAAATAATAACCAACATTGGGAAATGCTCACGTTAGAAGCGACGGCTGAGGGTATAATAGATGCTGCACTCCTAATGGCTTATGAATGGCGACTGCGTCCTGAAGAGATTATATTTCCTGATTGGATAGAAGCGCAATGGTCAAAAGTTGATCGTGCTCTAGATACTTTAGAAAATAAGTGGATGGAGCAATTAGACGATAAACTCAATATCGGTCAAATAGGTGTTGGATGTGCGTTGGGTTATTTAGATTTCCGAAACCCCGATCGGGACTGGCGAGAAAAGCATAAAACTCTATCCAATTGGTTTAAGGGTTTTTCTCAAAGAGAGAGTATGTCAATGACTGTACCATCCAAATAGTATATAGGCTAACCATGAAGCTTCAATTGTCTGGATGCCTCTGCTAGGGCGATACCTGCACTTATCGCTATATTTAAACTCCGCGCGGGACCCGACATTGGAATATTAATCCTTTCGTCAACCTCTTGATGAACATTTTCGGGAACTCCCATGCTTTCTCGACCCAAAACAATAGAGTCTCCTCGCAAAAATTCAAAATCCCATATACTTTTACTACTTTTAGTCGTCAGTAAAACTAACCGCCGTTGAATTTCCCGCTGGTTAAATTGGAAATCCTCCCAGCTATTGTGCCTTTTGATAGTAGCCGATTCAACATAGTCTAAACCGCGAGTTTTTAGAAGTTTGAGTGAAAATGGAAATCCGCAAGGCTCAATAACGTTTATTGGCGCATCAAAACAAACTCCTAAACGAACTAACGAACCTAAATTTGGTGCCAAATCAGGTTCATAGGCCACAATTTCGATTGGGTGCGACAAATGGCTTCCTTTAATCAACTTTCACCTATGGACGATTCCTAATCACAGATTATATCTAGTTCAAGCATTCAATTAAACGCAGAGTTTACAGTAAGTTGATTATGAACTACGAACCAGTAGCCAAACTAAAGGAGTCTTTCTGATGTCTGAAACAGACCATGCAGGAGGTACGCGCAGGGATTTTATCTATTATGCGACAGCTGGTGTAGGAGCGATAACAGCTGGTGCAGCTATATGGCCACTAGTTAATCAAATGAACCCAACAGCAGACGTTCAAGCTTTAGCATCTATAGACGTTTCAATAAGTGACCTGGAGCCTGGAACTCAAATTACAGTAAAGTGGCTCGGTAAACCCGTTTTCATTAGGCGGCGGACAAAAGACGAAATTGATGCTGCGAGATCAGTTAGTATTGATGAGTTACCAGACTCGCAAGCAAGGAATGATAACCTTGGAGACGCAAGTGCTGCTGACGAAAATAGATCTCTTGATGAAGGTGGGGAATGGCTCTGTATGATGGGTGTCTGTACTCATCTTGGATGTGTCCCATTGGGCGATGGTGCAGGTGATTTTGGTGGTTGGTTCTGTCCATGTCATGGCTCACACTACGATACATCAGGACGTATTCGAAAAGGGCCTGCGCCTGAGAATCTTCCTGTTCCGATCGCAAATTTTATAGATAATAATACAATTAAACTAGGTTAGAAAGATAACTTATGGCTGGCATTCCTCACGATCAATATGAACCAAAAACCTCTGGACAAAAATGGTTGAATCGACGTTTACCTATAGCCGGTTTGCTTTATGATACTTTGACTATACCAACACCAAAAAATTTAAATTGGATGTGGATATGGGGTATTGTACTAACATTTTGTCTAGTTCTTCAGATAATAACCGGCATCGTTTTAGCTATGCATTACACTCCACATGTAGATATGGCATTTGCATCTGTTGAACATATTATGCGAAATGTTAATGGCGGCCATATGCTACGATATTTACACGCAAATGGCGCGTCATTATTTTTCATCGCTGTTTATGCGCACATATTCCGAGGCCTTTATTACGGCTCTTATAAACCACCCAGAGAAATAACGTGGATAATAGGAATGCTAATATACCTTCTTATGATGGCTACAGCGTTCATGGGCTACATACTGCCGTGGGGGCAAATGTCATTTTGGGGAGCAACTGTTATAACAGGGCTTTTTGGAGCAATTCCTGGAATAGGGGAACCAATTCAAACTCTTTTGCTCGGGGGGCCCGCCGTAGATAATGCAACTCTAAATCGTTTTTTCTCCCTACACTACTTACTACCTTTTATAATAACTGGGTTAGTAATAGTGCATATTTGGGCATTTCATACTACTGGAAATAATAACCCAACAGGTGTTGAGGTTAGACGCACATCTAAAACAGAAGCAAAAAAAGATACACTACCGTTTTGGCCCTATTTTGTTATCAAAGACCTCTTCGCGCTTGGTATAATTATGATCATTTTTTGGGCGATCGTAGGCTTCATGCCAAATTACTTAGGACATCCTGACAACTATATAGAAGCTAATCCATTAGTGACGCCAGCACATATCGTCCCAGAATGGTATTTTCTGCCTTACTATGCGATACTAAGAGCCTTTACCGCAGAAGTATGGGTAGTACAATTTGCTGGATTTATTTCTGGTGGAATAATAGATGCAAAGCTGTTCGGGGTTTTGGCTATGTTTGGGGCAATTGGTGTCATGGCAGTGGTTCCATGGCTTGATACGTCATCCGTGCGTTCAGGTAGATATAGACCAATGTTTAAGTGGTGGTTTGGGTTATTAGTTTTCGACTTTTTTGCGCTAATGTGGCTCGGAGCTATGCCAGCAGAGGAGCCTTATGCGACGTTGTCTCTAATTGCTGCCTCCTATTGGTTTGCATACTTCCTAGTCATACTTCCACTATTGGGGCTTATTGAAAAACCGCATAACCAACCCGATACTATTGAAGCAGATTTTAATTCCCACTATCCCACAAAAGATAAACCATCTAATCCAGAAACCGCCCCTGCAGAATAGAAGGAATCGGCCGTGCTACAAAAAATACTGATTATAATAGCCTCGGTTTTCTGCACGGTGGGAACTTCCTTTGCTGCCGGTGACGCTGGCCATATACATGATGTTGATTTTTCTTTTGAAGGCCCGTTTGGCACCTACGATCAAATGCAACTTCAGAGGGGTTTACAAGTTTACACTGAAGTTTGTTCTGCATGTCATGGTCTTAGATACGTACCTCTCAGAACAATTTCGGATGAGGGCGGGCCCGGTTTACCAAAAAACCAAATGAAAGCATATGTTAAAGCTTTCTCAGTTAATGATGAAGGCGCTAACCCAAAATTACTAGACCCTGAAAGCGGGGAATATCGAGAATTAAAACCATCAGATAATTTCCCAGTAAATAATGCAGCCGGAGCGCCCGATTTATCGTTAATGGCAAAAGGTCGATCTGGTTTTCACGGACCCTACGGGACTGGAATAAATCAGCTTTTAAAGGGTATAGGTGGTCCAGAATACATAGCGTCATTATTGACTGGGTATACTGGAAAAGAAAAAGAAGAGGGTGGTGTAATCTTATATGAAAACACGGCGTATCCAGGAAAATGGATAGCAATGGCCCCCCCTATTTACGGCGACGATGTAAGTTATGCTGATGGCCATTCAACATCAATTCATCACATTTCAGAAGACGTTTCAGCATTCTTGATGTGGACAGCCGAACCTAAGTTAAATGCGCGAAAGCAAACAGGGTTTTTAGCTGTATTTTTCTTAATCGTACTGACAGGTCTTCTATATATTACAAATAAGCGAATTTGGGGCCCAATTAAACACACGTAACTAAGTTATAGGAATATCATAGATAATCTTTTAATACTTTTGGTGGGTTTTTAAATAATTCTCTGGTTTCGATAGGTGGAAAAGCGCAACCATCCCCAACAACAATTGACAAATTACATATTTTTTGAACATCTTGTGGTTCATGAGAAACAAATAAAAGAGTTAATTTTTTTTCATCTGCAATTTCATTAACTAAGTTTAACATATCAGACTTTAACGAGGGTCCCAACGCAGAAAATGGTTCATCAAGTAGCAATATAGGGTGATCACGTACAAGGGATCTAGCTAAAGAGACCCTACTTTGTTGACCGCCAGACAATGTTCCAGGACTTCTTTTGGCAAAGCCGGATAAACCCACTCTAACGATAGCCTTATTTAAAATCTCCAGTTGTGAGTCATTTAGTTTTAGGCTTGGGCTTATGCCTAAGCCTATATTCTGTTCAACAGTTAAATGAGGAAATAGATTTCCATCTTGAAAAATCGAGGTGACATACCGCTCATTAGGTTTTTGTTCACTAACATCTTGGTTATCAATAATTACCTTACCCTTGTTGGGGCTCACAAAACCTGCGATCAAAGATAGAAGTGTAGATTTGCCAGAGCCCGAAGGACCGATAACTGCTACTTTAGAACCTCTTGGGACCTGAAAGTCTGCCGCTAATTCAAAACCATTAATTGAGTAATATAAATTTTCAAGAGTTAAAATTTGTTTTTCCTCCACTATCAAATAACCAAAAAAGAAATACACTTAAACCCAAAAGAAGTACCGCAGCACCATAAGCTTCGTCCATCCTATAAGAAATCATAAGACGATATATTTCCATAGGTAATGTTGAAAGTCTCGGATCAGAAAATAATACTATTACGCCTAAGTCACCCATTGATAATGCCGCTGAAAGGCCCGCACTAAAACCTATAGGTCCTTTTAGTCGAGGTAATATGAGTAGTTTAAAACGTGACCACCCTGTCATATTTAGGCTGGTAGCCAATTTACCAAAATTTCTTTCGAGGTCAAAAAAAGCTGGGGTGATTATCTTTAACGAGAAAGGCAAGCACATCATAGAATTTACAAGGATGGCTATTGGTAACGCAAAAATAGTTGGGTCAGTCCACTTATAAAGCATCATGAATAAACCAGTTCCAACAACAAGTGGAGAAGCTGCTATTGGTAGATATCCAAAAATTTCAAATCTTTTCGAGTAATAGACCGATAAAGCCGCTAGATACAAAGTCATAACAATTGAAAGAGATGTCGCTATGAGTGCAACGATAATCGATCGAATTGCTGCAAAAATAACAGTAGAAGGAATAGAGGATAAGAAACCTAACCCCCGAAAAGTTATCATTATCAAAGGTAAGAAAAGAAATAGTATGGCAACCGATATAAAGAATAAATCTATAGCCCGTCCGTTAGATGATTGAGGTCGCACTCGGTCCAGTCCGCCTCCATAATTAACAGGGATGCTTACCCAAAGAGAAAAAAGTGCGATTACCCCGCATATTGTAATTTGTATAACTGACAGGATTGCTACTCTAGAAAGATTGAAGTCAAATCTAAAGGCTTGGTAAATTGCTAATTCAATAGTTGTACTTTTTGGCCCTCCTCCAAGCGCCAATGCTACTGCAAAACTTGTTGTACAAATCAAAAAAATTATTAAAAATATTCCTGGAACAAGGCGTCTCAACATTGGTAGCTCTAAATATACAAAAAAATTAAAAGGTGTAAATCCAAGTGATTGTGCTAACCGAAATCTCTCTGACGGTATTGAAACCCAACCCTGCAATAATAATCTTGTTGCCAATGGTAGGTTGAAAAAGACATGCGCTATTATAACGCCATGGACGCCATATATCGATAATGCATCCAAATGGAATAAATTTCGGATTAGGCCATTATTTCCAAAAACTAGAACTAATCCGAGTATTGCTACTATTACAGGTAAAATAAAAGGGGCACCAAGTAGAGTAATAAAAATTTTACGGCCTATAAATGTTCTTCTAGAAAGTGCCCGTGATACTGGTATTGCAAGCAACACACTAATAAACGCCGATGCAAAAGATTGAAAGAAAGTGAATCGAATGGCTAGCCATTCATTTCGGGTCAATCCTGAGAAGCTCTCAATCCTGAATACAACTGCAATCAACGTTCCAATAATAAGAAATAAAAGGAGGAAGATAACGACTCCCCCTCCCAATACCGTCTGATTTATTTTTGGAATGCTTCTAACCATTCGTTTATCACTATGTCCCTATATTTTTGTGCATCAAGCTCATTATAGAACAACGCCTTTTTTGGCATATCTAAATTAGCAAAACCACTAGGTAATTTTTTAGGGTCCAACTTAGCTGGAAATGACCAATTACTCGTTGGAATCATTTCCTGAAAGGTTTCAGACAAAACAAATTCCATAAAAGTTTTTGCGAGTTTTGGTTCTTTAGAAGTATTTGTCATAGCCACTAATTCTGTAAAAAAGTAATGACCCTCGGAAAAGATTGCCGCAGACTTACTATTATCATTCTCCGCAATTATATGATAAGCTGGTGATGTTGTATAACTTAACACCATGTCTGCTTCACCTCCCGTAAACATCCCATAGCTCTCAGACCAACCTTTTGTTACAGTCAATACTTTTGGAGCTAGCTTTTCAAAGGCCTCGGTTGCTCTATCTCCATATATAGCTTTTACCCATAAAACGAGGGCTAGGCCTGAAATGGATGTACGAGGATCTTGTATTATAATTTTTAAATCTGTGTCAGACCTCAATAACTCATCAAATGAATTTGGTGGGTTTTTTAATTTGTTGTTATCATAAATAAACGCTGTATGTGACCAATCAAAAGGAAGAAAGGTCTCATCTGTCCAATCAACTGGAATTGTTAAATCTGAAATATCTTGTCCATGGGGTACAAAAAGGTCAAGACTCCTAGCCTGAAAAGTTACATCTGTGTTAAGACCTATTACTATATCTGCTTTTGTTCTGCTACCTTCAATCATTAACCTAGGTAATAGGTCACCAGATACATATACGAGGTTACAGTTGCAAACTTTTTCAAAGGCCTCTTCAATTCCTGGGCCAGGACCCCACTCTGAGGTAAAGTAATCCGGTGCATAAATAGTTAAAATTGGTTTAGTCCAACCAATTGTTGTAGTTATTATAAAAAAAAACAGGGTTATTAGTATTTTCATTTTATTCTCCATTTTAAACGGAGAAATGGTAAAGAGTGATCTAAACCTTCCCTCCGCCAGAATTATCCGGTTCAGGTTCAACGGGTCTGTTTCAACATCTCAGCCTGCAAGGCCCCCCGAGGTACCTCATCCTTAAATTTTTATATAATGTTTATCAAGTACTAATGTTTTAGAACTTAGTGTAGCCTATAAAGCAACAGGTATAGACTCTCGCTAATTATCTTTGCTAGAGTTGCTTGGCTTTTTGTAAAATCAAAGGTAGTTGATCTCTTATTAAGGAGTAGATTAATGTCTTTTAATAGTTTTGGTCATCTTTTTCGTGTCACTACTTGGGGCGAAAGCCATGGGCCCGCGATAGGTGCTACAATCGACGGATGCCCGCCTGGAATTAAAATAGACGAAGCCAAGATTCAATATTGGCTAAATAGACGCCGACCAGGGCAAAATAAATATACGACTCAGAGAAAAGAACCTGACTCTGTAAAAATAATGTCTGGGGTTTTTGAAGGCATTACCACAGGCTCTCCCATCCAACTTCTGATAGAAAATGTTGACCACCGTTCAAAAGATTACGGAGACATAGTAGATAAATTTAGACCTGGGCATGCAGATATTACTTATTGGCAAAAATATGGTATAAGAGATTACCGTGGTGGTGGACGCTCCTCCGCTAGAGAAACAGCATCGCGTGTAGCAGCAGGAGCAATAGCAAGAGAAGCATTAAATGCCCTGCTTCCAAAGCTAACCATTAAGGGCTACCTTGTTCAAATTGGAAATATTTCAATTGATAGAAATAATTTTAATAAATTAGAAATTGAAAAGAATCCATTTTGGTGTCCAGATTCTATTACAGCAAAAAAATGGGCAGAACATCTTGATACCATACGTAAGAAAGGTACATCTATAGGGGCAATAATAGAAATCGTGGCATCAAAACCTCCATCAGGTTTAGGTTCTCCAATTTATAGAAAATTAGACTCTGAAATAGCGATGGCAATGATGACGATAAATGCCGTCAAAGGAGTAGAAATTGGAGCCGGTATGAAGTCTGCAACCCTCACGGGTGATGTGAATTCTGACGAGATCGTTATGGGAGACGATGGGCCTGAATATAAAACAAATAACGCGGGAGGAGTCCTTGGTGGAATTTCTACAGGTCAAGAAATAATCACACGTTTTGCAGTAAAACCTACCTCTTCAATTTTAACACCTCGTGAAACTATATCAAAAACTGGAGAATCTACAAAAATTGTAACTAAAGGAAGACATGATCCGTGTGTAGGGATAAGAGCTGTGCCTGTGGGAGAGGCTATGATGGCGTGTGTCTTGTTAGATCAATTCCTACTTCATAGAGGTCAAGTTGGAAATCTATCTGGAAAAATTAAATAGGCTTTAATTATAGCTTGTTTTTTTGAATATCAATTCTAGCTAGCTGAACTGCAAGAATTCCCATAGCAATAATAATCACACCAATAGTATCCATAAACGTAATAGCCTCTCCTAATATTGTTGCAGCGATAAGAATACCAAAAAAGGGGTTTAAAAAGTGAAATGTTGATGCCCTGACTGCTCCTATCCTGGCTACAAGTACAAACCAAACCCAAGTTGCTAATAGACCAGGTACAAGGGTCGTATACAAAAAGGCGGCCAACAAGCTCCAAGTATAATTAACAGAAATTGTTTCAGTCTGAAATGCAACTGCAAAAAGCGTGAAGCTACCTACTAACATTTGCAACCCAACTACCATAAGTAAGTTACCACCTGACGAGGCACCTCTTACTGCAAGTGTGGCAAAAGTTAATCCAAACATTCCAATTATACAAACAGCTAATCCAAACAAATCTACCCCAGAATTAACTCTAGTGCCCATGATCAACAAAACACCAAATAACCCTGCCACCAACCCTATGAAACCAACACCATTGATTCTCTCTTTAAAGACGAGCCATCCTAACAGGGCCACCATTAAAGGCATCGCCGAAGCCACAATAGCAGCCAGCGAGGCCTCAATCGTTTGCATCGCAACGAAAGTTAGACCAAGATAAAGAGCATTCTGAAAAACCCCAAATATAAAAGTTGCAATCCACTGCTTTCTAGTTAGCGTCCAAGTCTGACCTAGATAGCGGGCTAAGAGAACTCCAATTAGTCCAGAAATTAAGAATCTTAACGCTAGAGCTGTAAGGGGAGGTGCCGACGAAACTATAATATGACCAGATGTAAACGCACTCGACCACATGAATGCGAAAGCCAGCCCTAAAAATATAGCCTTGATATCCATTTAATTCTCTTAATTAAATTTAGTAATCTTTTTTTATTAAAAATAGGACTAGAAATAAAAACGGGCTATCCATGGATAGCCCGAAAATTAGATTATTTTTTTGTTCTAACCATTAACACTTTCTTTAAGAGCTTTAGCAATTGTCATTTTTACAACCTTATCTGCATCCTTATGCATAGTTGCTCCAGTCGCTGGGTTTCTTACTGTTCGCGCTGGACGCTCTCTACAGTATATTTTTCCAACACCAGGTAGAGTAACGGCTCCACCTCCAGAAACTTCTCTACTTATGATACTAATCATACCATCCAGGGCTGCCCCTGCTGTCTTTTTGTCTGACCCAGTTTCATCAGCTAATGCTGATATCAATTGCGTCTTTGTCATTGGTTTCACTGCCATTTTTAAGTCTCCTTTTTGCCTATAATTGGGGTTTGATAAGCAAAATATAACTTTATCTAGGGGTGCAACACAATACCTAGTAGGTATAAAGTCTTTTTTTTACGAAAATTTTGTCAAAATAACATCAGAAGTATTATTTTTAGCTAAAATTCACTCTTTTTAGCCTATTACTATCCAGAAACTTCACAGACTTGATAAAACTGTCAGCTAAATATCAACAATTCCTATATACAAATTAATAAAAAACCGCCAAATTCTTCTGACGTGATCTTCTCAAATATCACTTGTTTAAAAAAAATTTAAAGAATTAGGGTGAAAGAGATGCTGTATGGCCTAAATGAAGAGCAAGAAATGATAGTAACAACAGTTAGGAGCTTTGTTGAAAAAGAAATTTATCCACATGAAGATTTAGTTGAAAGAACTGGGGAAGTTCCAAAAGAAATCGCACAGGAGATAAAAAAGAAGACGCTAGATCTGGGATTCTATGCTTGTAATTTTCCAGAATCACTGGGGTGTGCGGGCTTAAACCATTTAGATTTTGCTCTTGTCGAAAGGGAATTAGGCCGTGGATCGATGGCATTAAATCATTTTTTTGGAAGACCGCAAAATATTCTCATGGCTTGTAATGGGGACCAAATAGATAATTATCTAAAACCCGCCATAATCGGTGATAAAATGGATGCTCTTGCAATGACAGAGCCTGGTGCTGGATCCGATATCCGAAGTATGTCTTGTACTGCAAAGCGAGATGGGGGTGATTGGGTGGTTAACGGAACCAAGCACTTTATATCTGGTGCGGACCATGCTGATTTCATAATAGTTTTCATTGCGACAGGTGAAGAAGAAACCCCAAGGGGGAAAAAAAAGAAAATAACTTCTTTCCTCGTTGATAGAGGGACGCCTGGATTTATAATTCGAGATGGTTACAAATCGGTCAGTCATAACGGTTATAAAAATATGATCCTAGAATTCACTGACTGCCGTTTGCCAGACTCTCAGGTTCTTGGAGCTGTTGATGGTGGTTTTGATGTAATGAACGAATGGTTATACGCAACACGAATTACTGTTGCTACAATGTCAGTTGGTCGTGCTCGAAGAGTTTTCGATTATGCCTTAAAATACGCAGCCGATAGAGAACAGTTCGGTCAGAAAATTGGAAAATTTCAAGGTGTCAGTTTTCAATTGGCTGATATGGTTACAGAAATAGATGCGGCAGATTTATTAACATTATCAGCAGCAAATAAATTAGACAGAAGAGAGCCATCTAATCGAGAAATTGCATCAGCTAAGCTTTTTGCTAGTGAGATGCTTGGCCGCGTTACAGATCAAGCGATACAGATTCACGGAGGTATGGGTTTAATGGATGATTTGCCCTTAGAAAGGTTTTGGCGGGATGCTAGAGTTGAAAGGATATGGGATGGAACCTCAGAAATTCAACGCCATATAATAAGCCGTGATCTTTTAAGGAGTCTCGGAGCTTAAAGAAATGGCATCTTTATCAAAATTATTTTCTCCAAAATCCATTGCCGT
>JBJLGD010000011.1:0-47191 GCA_045565015.1 Paracoccaceae bacterium | reverse complement strand
AGTGAAAATAAAATGGGACCAAATCCAATACTAAAGACTTCTGCATGGACACCGCATAGACGGCCAATTATATAATGACCATACTCATGAACAGAAACTATAACGCTTAACGCTATGATAAAATAAAAAACCGTTCCAAAAGTACCATCAAAAAAACTGCTCATCGTAATATCTTTCCTCTAAAATACTTTAAAATCAATCTAGGACTAATTTGCAAGCAAACTTCCTAGCCTTAGAATTGATCTGAAAGATATTTTCAAGATTACAAACTAAACCAGATACTTCTTCGGTTTTTTCCATCCAATTTACAGTTTTCTGAACGATGGTACTCATCTGATCAAAAGTTATATTAGTTGAAATAAAACGGTCCAAAGCCACTTCTTTACCGGCATTAAAAACTACTCCACTTAACCCACCCGCGTCCAAAACCTGCCTCGCAATTCTTAATGCTGGAAATTTTTTTTCAGAAACCATTTCAAAATTAAATGTTGATATTCTATCAAAGTCTAAAAGGGAAACTCCTGAACATATACGTTTGGGAAAATTCAATGCGTAACTTATAGCATGCTTCATGTCATTCTTACTCAAATGAGCAATCATACCCCCGTCTTTAAATCCTATTAACGCATGAATAAGACTTTCAGGATGAATAAGAACATCAATTTTTTCATGACCTATACCAAAAAGCTCTTTTGTTTCTATTAGCTCCATAGCTTTGTTAAACATTGAGTTGGAATCAATAGTTATCCTAAAGCCCATTTTCCAGGTAGGATGTGATGAAGCTTGCTTAACAGTTATTTTACTAAAGTTCTTAGCAGGAAGATTTCTAAACGCTCCACCAGAAGCAGTAATTATCATCTTCTTAACTTCTTGAAGTTTGTTTCCATTAAGAAGTTGAAAGAGTCCTGAGTGCTCACTATCTATCGGTATTATTTTGGAACTGTATCGTTTACTCTCATTTTGCAGTAACTGTCCCGCCACAACCAAAGACTCTTTATTCGCAAGCGCCAGAGTGCTACCATGTTTAAGACATCGAACTGTGGGATTTAAGCCTGGAAATCCTATTATAGCTGATACAAAAATATCCGCGTATATCTCTGCTGCTTCAATCAGCGCTTTAGGGCCTGCTGCAACTCGTGTATTCGTATCAGCCATTAACGTCTTCAAATCATCATACAAATGATCATAAGCTGTGACAACTAAATCCGCATTCAACAATCTGGCTTGATTTGCTAAAACCTTAATATTCTGTCCACCAGTTAAAGAGACCACGTCAAAACTTTTTGACTTGATTAATATCTCTACAGTACTTTTACCAATAGAACCCGTCGATCCAAAAATACTAATTCTCTTTTTCTTGATTACTGAATCCAAAATAGCACCAACCCATAAAAAAGACTTGCACCGACCATGCCGTCAAAACGATCTAAAAAGCCACCATGGCCAGGTAGGAGTTCAGAACTATTTTTTACTTTAGCCCGACGTTTTAAAAAGCTTTCAGCAAGATCTCCAGATTGAGCAAAAATTGAAAGAAATATTGCAGCTATCACGCCAAACCCTCCCGGAACAAATATTAGTGTATAGAAAAAACCTACGAGGGCAGAGCCGAACCATCCAAAAACAATACCTGACCAAGTTTTACCTGGACTAATGGATGGCATCACTTTTGGCCCGCCTAACAAACGGCCGAACACAAAACCAAAAATATCTGTAATGACAACTACGGTAACAATAAATAATAGGATTTTCTTATCATGTAACCCGGCGTTTATTAGAGTGAAAACAGAAAAAACTAATACAAGTAAAGCTAAAAAAAACAAACTAGTACTCTTTTTAAAACTAATGAGCTTAGTTAGTTCAAAACTCATAAGAATTAAGGTTGATAAAATTACCAGAATGAAAATTAAGCCACCAAAATATAGCGAAAATCCGTAAACCAGAATCAATATAAAAGATGTTTTTAATCTTGGACCAAGATCATTCATCATCATACACCAGAGTTAATATTAAATATTGAATTTGAAATCTTATAAATCACCAAAAATATCAAACTTTCATTATCTCTACTTGTTTATTCTCTGACATTTGATCAATATTTTTTATTTCAGCATCAGTTATTTCCTGAACTTCGGCCTCCCAAATTTTTTGATCATCCTCTGACATACCTTGAGATTTTGCTTTCTTTATTTGATCCATACCGTCCCTACGCACATTTCGTACTGAAATTTTTGCATTTTCAGCATATTGAGACGCTACTCGTGTCAATTCTTTTCTGCGCTCTTCGTTTAACTCAGGTATGGGCAGCATAATAATGGTTCCATTCAACTGAGGGTTTATACCCAAACCACTATCTCTAATAGCCTTTTCTGCTTTGTCTACTAGACTTTTGTCCCAAACATTAACTGTTAACATACGCGACTCGGGAACATTAACTGTGCCAATCTGATTAATTGGTGTTGGAGATCCATACGCATCTACCATAATTGTATCCAGCATAGAGGAAGATGCCCGCCCTGTTCGGAGTGAACTAAATTCACTCTTTAAAGCACTAATTGCTCCATTCATTCGTCGCTGCAAATCGTCCGTATCAATCATTATATCATCACTCATTTTTACCTCAAAAACTAAAGATTTATTTATTTTCGACTATCGTAAATGACCCCTCACCTGATAAAATGCTTTTAAAACCACCCTCCTCATTCAAAGAAAAGACAATGATTGGAAGACTATTATCTCGCGCCAAAGCGATAGCTGACGCATCCATTACAGCTAATCTTTTTTGTAAAACTTCATCGAAGCTTACAGAATTATATCTCTTAGCATCAGCATGTTGGACTGGGTCTTTATCATAAATACCATCAACTTTTGTTCCCTTCAAAATAGCCTCACAACCCATTTCAGTTGCACGGAGCGTTGCTGCTGTATCTGTAGTAAAGTATGGGTTGCCAGTACCTGCCGCGAATATGCACACTCTCTCTTTTTCTAAATGCCGGACTGCTCGTCGTCTAATGTAAGGCTCACAAACTTGATCCATTGGTATCGCAGATATCACTCGGGTGTGAACTCCCAAACCTTCTAAGGCAGATTGCATTGCTAGGGCGTTCATTACAGTTGCAAGCATACCCATATAATCGGCGGTAGTTCTTTCCATACCTTGTGCGCTACCCTGCAGACCACGGAAAATATTACCACCGCCGATCACCATACAAACTTCTATCCCCATCTGATGAACTATCTTGATTTCTTGAGCGATCCTTTCAACTGTAGGCGGGTTTAATCCATAGGAAAGATCACCCATCAATGCCTCCCCTGATATTTTCAAAAGTACACGCTTATACGAAATTTTATTGATAGAAGCTTCGCTCATTAATAATTCCTAACCTCTGGTATGTTAATTGTAACTGATATGTCTTAGGATTAACAAGTTTCAATGACTGCCGCTAGTCAGAAGTTGTGTTTTTAATTTATTTTGAGGAAAGTAGTGACAGAAAACCTTTTAAAAAAATTAAATAAAGAAAAAACTATTCTGATAGCTGGCCCTACAGCATCTGGGAAGTCAGAACTGGCAGTTTTGATTGCCAAAAGGCTAGGAGGGGTGATTGTTAATGCAGATTCAATGCAAGTATACAAGTGCTGGAATATATTATCAGCTCGTCCATCAAAGGAACAAGTAAGTAGTGTACCTCATCTTTTGTTTGGTCATATCCATCACGAAGATGATTATTCAGTAGGTCATTGGTTGCGCGAGGTAGCTAATTTACAAAGTAGTGAATCACGCATGATAATTGTTGGAGGTACTGGATTATACTTTAACTCACTGATTAATGGTTTAGCAGACATACCAAAAATTAGCCCAAAAACTAGATTATTAGGTAATAAATTGAGCCTAAACGAAATGATAAAATCTATAGATTATGAAACTTTGAAGGGGCTTGATACAAAGAATAAGGCTCGAGTTCAGCGTGCTTGGGAGGTTAAAATGGAAACGGGTCGAAGCCTTCGAAGCTGGCAAAAACATACGCCACTACCATTAATAAATTTTAATCAAACTGATGCGATAGTTCTTAGAACCCCGAGTGAACTTCTTGAAAAACGTATTATTAATAGATTTGATAAAATGCTACAAACAGGAGTACTCGAAGAAGTAGGCGCAATGGAAAAATCATGGGACTCAACAAAGAATTATACAAAAGCAATAGGAGGTAAAGAAATTATTTCTTATTTAAGACACGAAATAGATCTAGAAACTGCACGAACACATTCAATAATTGCCACACGCCAATACGCAAAGCGTCAGCGAACTTGGTTAAAAAAAAATGCGCCTAATTGGATTATGCACGAATTATAAATCATAAAGTAACAAATCTTAAAACTTTAACTGACTTTTCTTTTAGCGACATTGACTGAGTCGTTTTAGATTGACGGGAAGTCTTAATTGTGTAGGATTTGATCTTTAATCAAAATAGTTTAAACTTACAATTAATACTAAATCCGTCGGCAAGTAAAAAAACCGATATTATACTACAATACCTTTTTGGGAGAATATAATGACAAAGAAAACACTAAATGGAAAACCTATCCATAAAGCAGCGTACATGTACGCAAAAGAGTGCATCGAAGGCAAACTAAGCCGAAGAGAGTTTCTATCGCGAACAACTGCTCTTGGCGTAACTGCCACTGCAGCATATGCACTAATCGGAGCAAAAGAACCTGCAGCAGCAGGGGCACACGCTCAAGGTGGTACATTAAGAATGCAAATGGAAGTCCGTGCTCTAAAAGAGCCTTGCACTTATGACTGGACACAAATCGCAACTTACTCTGCTGGTTGGTTAGAGTATCTAACAGAATACAACTCAGATGGTTCGTTTAAGCCAATGTTATTGGAAAGCTGGTCAGCAAATGCAGATGCAACTGAGTACACTTTAAACGTCCGAAAAGGCGTAAAGTGGAATAATGGTGATGATTTTACCGCGGACGACGTTGCACGGAATATAGCTCGTTGGTGTGATAAGTCAGTAGAAGGTAATTCTATGGCGGCTCGATTTGCTATTCTAATCAATGCCGACACAGGGATGGCAAATGACGGCGCTATTACAGTTGTTGACAGCCATACGGTAAAACTTACCTGTTCTGGGCCAGATATCACATTGATCGCTGGTATGTCAGATTACCCAGCAGCTATTTGCCATTCAAGTTATAGTCTTGATACAATGCTTTCTAACCCAATCGGTACAGGTTACATGAAACCAGATGGTTTGGAAGTTGGTGTTAAGGGGTCTTTGGTAAGAAACGAAGATCATGAGTGGTGGGGTTATGCCGCTGGAAAAGGTGGGTACCTCGATAGAATAGAATTTATTGATTACGGAACTGATCCTGCAGCATGGGTTGCCGCAGCAGAGGCAGATGAAGTTGATACGTTCTATGAAACTGTTGGTGATTTTGTTGATATTATGGATGGCCTTGGCTGGGAGAAATCAGAAATCGCAACCGGTTCAACCATTGTTATCAGACCAAACCAAGTTGCAGAAGTCGATGGTAAAAAACCTTATGCGGATGTAAGAGTTCGTAGAGCTATTGCACATGCTGTTGACGTAAATGTTTGTCTAGAGCTCGGTATAGCGGGTATGGGAGCTCCAGCAGACAATACTCACGTTGGTCCAATGCATCCGGAATACGCTGATGTACCAGGACTTGCTCATGATCCAGCAGGAGCAATGGCTCTTTTAAAAGAAGCTGGAATGGAAAACCATGAGTTTGATATTGTTTCAATTGATGATGATTGGCGTAAAAATACCACTGACGCGGTAGCAGCTCAACTGAGGGATGCCGGGTTCAAGGTTAAGCGAACAGTTATGCCTGGCTCTACATTCTGGAATGATTGGACAAAATATCCATTCAGCTCAACAAACTGGAACCACAGGCCTTACGGTACACAGGTTCTAGGTCTAGCCTATCGTTCTGGTGAGGCCTGGAATGAAGCTGGATTTGAAAACGCTGAGTTTGATGCTCTGCTTGCCGAAGCAAATGGGATTGCTGATGCTGATGCACGAAGAGTAGTAATGGCAAAACTTCAAACCATAATGAGAGATGAAGGCGTAACACTTCAACCGTACTGGCGCTCGCTTTACCGTCACAGCAGACCAGGTGTAGTAGGTAACGATATGCATATCGCCTATCTACCCCAAATCTACAAATGGGCATTGGCTGGTTAAGCTAAAACCAATAAACAAAGGGGCAGTAAATTTTTTTGCTGCCCCTTTTATAGTAAAGTATTTTTTTTATTATTCATAGAATTGAGTAACCGCTAATTTTATTTTGAGGGTCAAAATGATAAAGTTCATAATTCGCCGAGTTGGCCTTATGATTTTAACGACCTTGTGTCTGACACTTCTTGTTTTTTTCATCACAAACTTATATCCAAATTTAGAGAAACTCGCAAAAACTCAACTTAATTTTCGGATGTCAGATGATGCCGTTACAAGTTATTTAGAAAGGAATGGCTATCTAAGACCAACACCGATTGGATATGCTCAGTGGCTAGGTGTGATTCCGGGCTACGTTTCTGAACCAGATAAAGATGGTAAAATAACTGGGCGTTGTAAGCTACCCGGAGTGACAATGGAAGATTCACCAAAATATTGTGGTGTTCTTCAAGGCTATTGGGGCTATTCAACAGTTTTCAAAGAACCCGCTTTAGACATATTGACTAAACGATTGGGCCTTACCGGCTGGCTGATGCTTACTGTTATGCTAGTAATGATCCCTGCCGCATTACTGCTTGGAATATTTTCAGGGATGCGTGAAGGCTCGAAACTCGATAGAACTTTGTCCGCCTTTTCAATTACGTCAACTGCAACACCTGAGTATGTATCAGGTATCGTATTTATTGCTATTTTTTCATCTTCTGCCTTTGGATTAAAATGGTTTAAGGGATCGGCGACCTCCGCAATGGATGATATTACTTGGATTAATTTCACTTTGCCGGTCATGACAATTGCACTTTACGGGATGGGTTATATCGCCCGAATGACAAGAGCATCTATGGCCGAAGTTATGACATCTCAATACATCCGAACAGCTCGCCTTAAAGGTGTCAGTTTCACTTCGATAGTTATTAAGCATGCATTACGAAATGCTTTAATCGCGCCATTTACAGTTATCATGCTTCAATTCCCATGGTTGCTCAACGGTGTTGTTATCGTTGAAACAATATTCAATTATAAGGGTTTCGGATGGGTTTTGGTACAAGCTGCTTCAAATAATGATATAGATTTACTTCTTGGCTGTTCTGTTATTGCAGTGATTGTAGTATTAGCAACACAACTAATTTCCGATATCGGTTACGTAGTTCTCAATCCAAGAATTCGGATAAATTAGGTGTAATATGGAATCTTTATCATGGGGCCAAATAATTCTTGAAGTTTTAATTCGTTTTATACCTGTTTGGATATCATTGGCACTCATCTTCTCTATATCAATATACTCAAAGAGACGCACCGGGTTATATGGAAAATTATTTGACAGCCCTTTAGGTATGGTCGGTTTTGGGATTGTTATGTTTTGGATATTTACGGCTCTGTTTGCAGACCTAATTATGACCCATGATCCCTTAACTCAAATCTCAGGAATGAAAAATAAAACACCAGGTTATCCCATGAGTTCAGCTGGAAAAGACGAAGCTTTTCGATATTACCTTTTAGGGGGCGATATTATGGCAAGAGATGTGTTTTCTCGAGTAGTTCTTGGTTCAAGAGTTGTTTTAATAATCGCTCCGGCAGCAACAGCATTCGCCTTTATGGTTGGGATAACTCTTGGCCTACCAGCAGGTTATTATGGTGGCCGCTTTGATACGACTCTAAGCTTTATTTCTAATTTAGTATTAGCTTTTCCTGTTATATTACTATTCTTTCTGTTGGTTACCCCAGAAATTAGATTAGCAGGAATTAATATTGGAACTTACACGTGGACGATCCCAACAATGATGGCATCTGTCTTATTTATTTTTCCTATTATTTTCACAATTATTTTATTTAACTCTAGATATTTCACTCAACCAAATAAGCGTAATCTATTTATTGGATTAACAATATTATTGGGTGGTTGGTTATATCTAGGTCTCGCTTGGGACGCAGACCCTTTGGGTATAATATCAGTCGATCCAAATATCTTGATCGTCTTCGTCTCAGTAGTTTTTGTTAACTCCCCCACAGTTTTTAGAATAGTGCGAGGGATCGTACTAGATATAAAAACTCGTGATTATGTAGCTGCAGGACAAACTCGAGGAGAAGGGCCTTGGTATATCATGCTTTGGGAAATCTTACCGAATGCTAGGGGACCATTAATCGTCGATTTCTGTCTACGTATTGGATACACTACGATACTGCTTGGAACTCTTGGTTTTTTTGGTCTTGGTCTGTCACCAGAGAGTCCTGATTGGGGTACAACCATCAACTCCGGCCGTCGTTTATTAAGTATTTACCCTCACCCAGCTCTTGTACCAGCGTTCTCTCTAATGAGCTTAGTTTTAGGACTAAATCTATTAGCAGATGGTTTACGAGAAGAATCTCTTAAGGATTAAAAGTAAAAGTATGTCAAATAGCATAACTAGCCAAATTGAACCTATACTAGAGATAGAGAACCTTTCTATAAGTTTCTTTACACGCTTAAGAGAAATTCCCGCCGTAATGGACTTCTCTTGTTCTATGAAACCAGGCGAAGCATTGGGACTTGTTGGGGAAAGTGGATGTGGTAAATCCACAGTAGCTCTGGGTATTATGCAAGACTTGGGGGTGAACGGGCGAATTGTGGAAGGTACAATTAAATTTAAGGGTCAAAACCTCAATGATATGAGTTCAAGCGAGTTACAAAAGATCAGAGGTTCGGAAATAGCTATGATCTATCAAGAACCAATGGCCTCATTAAATCCATCTATGCGTATAGCGCAACAACTAATGGAAGTGCCATCGATACACGAAGGACTTTCTAAAGCTGACTCATATCAAAGAGCTCTTGAGGTTGTAAATGATGTTAAACTACCCGATCCAGAAAGAATTCTAAATAGTTATCCTCACCAGCTATCAGGAGGCCAGCAACAGCGGATAGTTATTGCAATGGCTTTGATGTCAAAACCATCATTACTAATACTAGATGAGCCTACTACAGCCTTAGACGTTACAGTCGAAGCAGCAGTGATCGAGCTCGTTAAAGAATTAGGAAAAAAATATGGGACATCAATGTTATTCATCTCTCATAATTTAGGTCTTGTTCTTGAAACTTGTGACCAGATTTGTGTTATGTATTCTGGAGAAGCCGTAGAAACGGGTAATATACAAGAAGTTTTTGAGAATATGCGGCATCCCTATACACAGGCTCTATTTCGATCTATTCCTCTGCCGGGAGCAGATAAAAATACCAGACCGTTAATTGCAATACCTGGGAATTTTCCACTACCTCATGAAAGGCCAAAGGGTTGTAATTTTGGCCCTCGCTGTAATTATTTTGAAAATGGTTCATGCGATGTCAAAAAAATTGAAATGCAAAATCTTAAATCTGATAATCCGCACGGATCTCGATGTTTAAAAATTGGGGAGATAGATTGGGACGCCAATCCTGACTTAACGGGTCATAATAAAAAGCCTGAACTAGGAAGAGTTGTTCTGAACGTCGAAAATCTTAAAAAATATTATGAGGTAAGTGCGAACGCTCTTTTCGCAGGGGCTAATCGAAAAGTAGTCAAAGCTAATGAAACCTTAACCTTTCAGGCTAGAGAAAGTGAAACCTTAGCAATAGTGGGAGAATCGGGTTGTGGGAAATCTACATTAGCAAAAGTTTTAATGGGGTTAGAGACTGCAACTGAAGGCAGTGTTACGCTGAACGATAAAAATGTAGAAAATACACCTATAGAACAACGCGAAACCTCAACTATTTCTAATATCCAAATGGTATTCCAAAACCCTTTTGACACTCTAAACCCATCTATGACGGTTGGAAGACAAATTATTAGGGCACTAGAGGTTTTTAATTTTGGACAAAATGATGTTGAACGGCATCAGAGGATGCTTGAGCTACTCGATCTAGTTAAACTACCACGAGAATTTGCAAAACGTATGCCCAGGCAGTTGTCCGGCGGCCAAAAGCAACGCGTTGGCATAGCAAGAGCATTCTCAGGAGATGCCAACGTAGTAGTCGCTGACGAACCAGTTTCAGCGTTAGACGTTTCAGTGCAAGCTGCGGTAACAGATCTCCTAATGGAAATTCAAAGGAAGAATAAAACAACATTGTTATTTATTTCACATGATCTAAGTATTGTCCGGTATTTATCTGATAGAGTAATGGTGATGTATCTGGGTTATATAGTAGAAATTGGAACAACAGACCAAGTATTTTCTCCACCATATCAACCTTATACCGAAGCTTTATTAAGCGCTGTCCCAATAGCAGACACGCATGTCCAAAAAGAACACATAGTCTTAGAAGGCGACGTTCCCTCAGCAATAGATCCACCGACTGGTTGCCCTTTTCAAACACGCTGTAGATGGAAGGAAAAAGCTGGAAAAAATTTATGTGAAACAAAGATTCCAGAGTACAAACAAATATCTGATGAGCATAAAATAATGTGTCATCTTGATATTGAAACACTAAATTCAATGAAACCGGTTATAAAGATTGTTTAACGATCACTCATAAATTATATAGCTCTTCATACTTTTTATCTAGGTAATCCAAGAGATCTACTTCACTAGGTTCTTTACCACAAGCTAAGGTTATCAAGTCAACGGGTTGATATAAGCTACCAAACTTATGAATTTCATTATTTAGCCAGTTAACGCACTGAGTAGTCTTACCCTGGGAAAGCTCTTCATCGAGTTTCACGACATCATTTTTCATTTTATTCATTAAACAGGCCGAATAAATATTTCCCAAAGTATAACCAGGAAAATAACCAAGTGCACCAACAGACCAATGAACATCTTGCAAAACTCCATCTGTAGGTTTTGTGATAACCATATCAAAATCTTGCGAAAACCGTTCGTTCCAAAAATCTTCTATTTGATCGACCTGGATTTTCTCAGAAATTAAAGCGTACTCAAGGTCAAACCTGAGCATAATATGTAAATTATAGTTAACTTCGTCTGCTTCTGTCCTCACATAACCATTTTCAACTTTATTAACCAACCTATAAAACTCTTCATTATTTTTAACTCCAAAATCGCTAAAATAGTCAGTCATCCTAGTAAAAAGCCAATCAGTGAATGGTCTTGATCGTCCTAATTGACACTCAAAAAGTCGCGATTGACTTTCATGAACACCATTTGACGCTCCCTGGCCTAATGCTGTCAGTATATAATTTTTATCTATATTTTGGTCGTAACAGGCATGCCCCACTTCGTGTATTGTACTATAAATACAATTGAACGGATCAGTAATAGACGTTCGTGTTGTAAGCCTTACGTCAGATCCAGTACCGGAGCTAAAGGGGTGAACTGCTTTGTCTATACGACTGCGGTTAAAGTCCAATCCAAACGTTCGAGCTAATTCTTTTGCCAACTTCATCTGTTTCTGTTCATCAAAATTCATACACAAGGGTTTAGTTATAATTCCTGATGCCAAGACTCTTTTTCGAAGTTTAATTAATCGAGGACGCATTCGTCCAAACATTTCATCTAATTTGTTAAAACTTATACCAGGTTCAAATTTTTCTAATAATCCTTCATAAGCATTGTATTCATTTAATGCTTGCCCCTCTTCCCGCTTCAATAAAACCATTTTTTTTAAGCTTGGACTAAATATAGAGAATTTATTACTTTTACGTGCCTCTAGCCAAGAATTATGTGCCTCCGAAGATAGCCTTGCTATTTCAACCGCCAAATCTATAGGAATTTTATTATAATTATTATAATCATTGCGAATTATGCGAAGAGAAGCTTTACCCGCTGTATCATCAGTTTCAGCTAGTTCTAGCCAATTTCCTATCCTTGGATCAGTCCGTCGAGAATGTATCACTTCCTGTATAGCTGCTACTTCTTCCGATCTCTGTTCGGAAGCACCTTTTGGCATCATCGTCTCTTGATCCCAACCTGAACGGTCAGCCAAACTACAAAGTCCTCGAGTAATGGCGTCAAACTTAGTTAATGATTTAAACGCTGAATTCATGAGGTTTTGGTAAACTGTGTAGCAGGGTAGTTAGCTTCAAATTTTAATAATAATACTAAACTTACCAGGATTATTGCACTAAATTGATGTAAAATAGCAATATACCAGACAGCTGCATACAAAACAGTTATGACACCTAATACTACTTGCCCTAATATGGCCAGTAAAACCCAATTAGAGTAGCTCTTTAAACTTTGGTTACTAGAATTTCTAAACTTAAACCATGAATATAAAACAAACAGAATTAAAATATAGCCACTCAGGCGATGATTGAATTGTACCAATGCCTCTGACTCGAAAAAGTTTCTCCATAAAGGGTTCAATTCAAAGGCTAGTGTCGGAAAAAATTCCCCTGCCATTAACGGCCAATCTGTATAAGTTTGTCCAGCATCAATACCCGCAACCAATGCACCCAAAAAAATTTGAATATATAGTAATACTAAAAAAGTAATAGTAATTTTAATAGAAGAAGTATTCGCATATCTTTGAGACTGTATTAGACTCACCTCTGTGCGACGCAACCTTAATATGTACCAAAAAATTAATCCAAATATTATAAACGCTGAAGTAAGATGTATCCCTAATCGATACGACGCCACATCGAGCATCGCTCCATTTAGTCCCGAGGAAACCATCCACCACCCTAAAAAACCCTGAAAGCCTATAAGGATCCCGACTAGTAGTGCCCTTTTTGTCCACGAAATTGTAGTTTTTTTTGTCAGAAGTAACGCGCCAAATCCAAAAAACCAGACCAACCCAATAATTCGACCTAATTGTCTATGACCCCACTCCCAATAATAAATCACCTTAAACTCGCCAATCGACATACCCAAATTCTGCAATTTATATTCTGGAATTTCCTGATACTTTAAAAATTCTTGTTGCCAGGCAATTTCGGAAAATGGAAGTAATATACCCGATATCGGTTTCCATTCTGTTATCGATAAGCCGGAGTCGGTCAGTCGAGTTAACCCACCAATTATGATCATCAGTGTAACCAAAAATAATAAACTATATAACCAGAAAAGTAGAAACGATTTATTATTACTTTTCCCAGATCTGTTTATTATACCTGCCTCTACTTTCTGATTACTAGCGGTATTAACTTCTTCAAAAATAAAACTTTTTTTTACCATTTTTTTGTCAACTCAAAAAATTAATTTTTTTAATAGCATTCTTATACATTATTATTTACGACTTTTCCATCTATCAAACTGCCTTAAAATCCCATGTAAGATTCTAATATCTAAATTTGTTAATGGCATTCTACTAAGCATATTTCTCAAATTTATTCTCATTGAATTTGATTTTTCTTCTGGAAAGAAAAAACTTATCTTCTGAAGACTGTCTACAAGATGGTCATGGAATTTTTCTACGTCCCCCTGTTTAGCTATATTAGATATAGCCTTGCTCTGGGCTGCATCCCCTTCCCTGGATTTAGATCTTAACCACTCATAACCCGTGAGTAAAACCGACTGACCTAAATTTAGAGAACCATACTTAGGGTTAACTGGAATAGAAATTATACTGTTAGCAATGGATATGTGTTTGTTTTCTAGGCCAGACCTTTCAGGTCCAAACATAATCCCAACCTTCATATCCCTCGAAAACAAATTCTGAGTTTTTTCCATAGCTTTTTCAAGTGAACTAACATTTTTATCTAAATCGCGATGCCTTATTGACGTTGCAAAAACGTAATCTAAGTCTTTAACAGCATTTTGTAGATCTGAATATACTTTTACATTGTCCAAAACTATTCCTCCTCCAGCAGCTACCGAACCCGCTTTAGGATTAGGCCAACCATCTCTAGGATTTACTAGTCTTAAATTTTTTAAACCAAAGTTCCACATGCCTCGAGCAGAAGCCCCAATATTTTCACCTAATTGGGGATCAACTAATATAATGACTGGCTGTAAGCCATCATCAATATTTCCAATTTCCTGTGAATTAATCAAATTAAGTACCTCTTCAAACAAACCCTTTTAGTCATAAACTGAACAAAGTATACATTAGATTTAAGAAACCGTTATTTAAACTTATGCATCGATTGGACTATTTCATGATTGTTTCAAAGCAACCGCAAATTTATCTTATCTCCCCATCAGAAATTATATTAGATAAGTTTTTTGAAAAATTTAAAAAAATAGTACAAAAAGTTGAAATATCATGTCTTAGATTAAGTTTATCATCTTCACTAGAAAAAGATATTATTGAAACTGCTTCAAATGTTAAATCTCTCATAGACCCACTGGGAATACCAATTCTAATTGAAGATCATTATAGATTAGTTCCACAGCTTGGTTTAAACGGTGTACACCTCTCAAACGGAAGTAAGTCAGTAAAGCATGTACGAAAACACCTTGGTGCAGAATATATTATTGGTGCATACTGCGGAAACTCAAAACATAATGCATTAATTGCGGCTGAAAATGGTGCTGATTATATCAGCATGGGTCCTTTAGTTACCCAGAATCTAGGAAATGAAGAGGTGGTTCCAACTGAAACTTTTAGTTGGTGGTCAGAATTTGTTGAAATACCAATTGTTGCCGAAGGTGCCCTAAATAAACACATAATTAAGGACCTTTGGGACAAAACAGACTTTATCACAATCACCAATGAAATTTGGAATGCGGCTGATATAGAAAGAAGTTTAGAGGACCTCATTCCTTCATAACCAGCTGAATAAGACTTTTTTCTACTAAGTTATGACAGGTCTCTGTCAACTGTTTGCGGTTTCTATAGGCAGACACTTTCAATGGTTTATGAAAAATTACCTTTATTTGTCCTTTTTTTGATAAAGATAATACCCATAAGAAATGACTTACAAATGACATCGTATCAAACCATGCGTAGCAGGTAGGATCATATTTTTTATTAGGCAAATAGAAGATAGTAACTGGTTGGACAAAAACAATATCTCTTATCTCGTTCTCAAAAAACGACTCGAACAGTGTACTTTTAAATGACAAAACCCGTGTGCCATCGCTACTAGTACCTTCGGGAAAAAATATAATTCTTTGTCCCATTCGAAGTCGGTGTTGAATAACCTCAACTTGAATTTTAGATTTTGTCCAGCTCCTTTTCACAAAAATAGTTCCAGTTAGGTTTGCTAACCACCCGATTACCGGCCACCCAGAAACCTCCGATTTTGCGGTAAAATACAGTCTTGTTATGGAATTGAGAGCAAAAATATCAAGCCAAGATACATGATTGGACACTATAGCTCCTATGTGAGTCATTGGTTTACCCTTAACAAAGAGATTAAATCCAAAAATTACTAAAGAAACTTTACAAACATAGGTCGTTATACATCCTGATAACATATTGTTGTTTTTAAAAAATGGCTTTTCTAATACGCGAACAGTTATAAATACTAGACAACCGATTAATAATATCAAAATTATTAAAGATAGCCGTATAAATATTATAAATAATGATATTAAATTCAACTTTGATTTCATTCGTTCGAAACTTACTTTTCTAAACGACAACATTATCCACGTACTTTAGTATAAATTTCTTTATGTCTTTCTGACATTTTTGAAAGTTCCATAACTAAACACACATCAATTGTCTTAAAACTCTTATCAATATAAGCCCCATCACCGACCATTCCGCCTAACCGTAAGTAAGCTTTGATTAGTGGTGGAATATCTTTTTTGGCTGATTTAGAATCTATCTGATCAATATCTAAAATATTTAAACTTTCGTGTACTAATGATTTAGGGCACAGATAATCTGGAGCCAGATGATGATGATAGAGATAAGACAATGGTTGAACAAAATCGTCTATATCAGTACCATGAAAGCTAGCGACACCAAATAAAATATCTATTTTATATTTAGTTATATAATCCGATAAACCTTGCCATAGATGATACATTGCAGTTCCACCTCTATAGTAGCGGTGAACACAGGATCGTCCTAATTCCAGTAATCTAAGATTGGATTTATGTAATAATGACAAATCATATTCATCTTCACTATAAAACCGTCCGATTTCTTTCATTTTATCACTTCTTAAAATCCGGTAAACACCTATAACTCCCATCTTAGGATTTGCATTATCAGTTAATATCAAGTGTTCAAAAAAGGGATCAAATTCATCCTTCTCTAACTTGTTAACGTGATCGACAAACTTACCATTACCACCCATCTCTTCTATAAAGACTTCATAGCGTAACCGTTGAGAAGCACGAATTTGTTCATTCGTAGCAGCAATTTTAATTTCAAATTGTGGTTCAGCTAATTCCAATAAACCCATCACTTTCCTCGACAATCTATTTTAAGCTACCAGAATTACATCAAAAATCCAATAAAATGCTTCTAAATTAGAAACTAGTGTTTCGTTCTTGTATATTTAATTAGCGATTTTTTTTAAGCTGGTTTTATAACTAGCCATATTTTTTTGATATTGCTTAGCAGTTAAAATTAGATTTTTTTTCTCCCCTTCAGATAAATTCCGCTTGAAACGGGACGGTGATCCTAAATGCAAGGTACCATCTGCTATTTCCATTCCTTCAGGTACAAGGGATCCAGCACCAATTAGACAGTTTTTACCTATATTTGCTCCATTCAATATAATTGATCCCATGCCAATGAGAGACCCAGACCCGATTTTACATCCATGCAAAATAGCTTTATGGCCAATTGTGCAATTCTCACCGATATGCAATGGAAATCCCGTATCGGTATGCAAGACACAATTTTCTTGAATATTACTTCCTTCACCAACAACAATAAGATCATTATCACCTCGCAAGGTAGAGTTGAACCAAACAGATACAAAGTTATTAAGTATGACTTCCCCAATCAGGTTTGAATCTGGCGCAACCCAAACATTTCCACTTTCCGGTAGGAAAGGCTTTTGCCCATTAATTGAAAAAATTGGCATTATAATAGGGTTTCCGTTTCATTACCTAGATCCCTGACCATATCAACTAAAAATAGTTGTCTATGTCTTTTTAATCTCTCAGCTCTAAGAATACTTTTTATTTCAGCCATAGTATTCTGTAAGTTACGATTAACTAAGCAATAATCGTATTCTGCCCAATGACTAATTTCACTATAACATTTTTTCATTCGATCATTTATAACTTCTAAAGAGTCTTGTCCTCGAAAACAAAGACGTTTTCGCAACTCATGTAGTGACGGTGGAAGAATAAAGATTGAAACAGAATCATCTGCCAAAGTTGAGTTTTTAAGCTGTTGCCCACCTTGCCAATCAATATCAAAAATGACATCTTTTCCTGAATCAATCGCTCTTTCCACAGGTTCTCGCGGTGATCCATAATAGTTTCCGAATACCTCAGCATGCTCCAACATCTCATTATTATCAACCATTAGTAGGAATTCTTTATTAGTTTTAAAAAAATACTCTCGACCTTCAATTTCACCTGCGCGTGCAGCTCGAGTAGTTGCAGATACTGAAAACGATAGTGACTTATCCCACTCCATTAAACTACGTGCTAGTGTCGATTTTCCTGCACCAGATGGCGAACTAAGAATAAATAATATACCTCTACGATTTTTCATAAATTTTTCACCAAATAAAAAGTCATTATAGATTTTACCAGAAATATTTAAATTTGACCTTAATCAACATCAGAAAATTATTTATTAACTTTGTACGAAAGCTCTTCGGAAACCAGAAAAGCCAACTCTAATGCTTGTGACGCATTGAGCCTTGGATCGCAGGCTGTGTGGTATCTGTCAGACAGATCTTCATCTCTTATTGCCCTAACCCCTCCAGTACACTCGGTAACATCCTGACCCGTCATCTCAAAATGAACTCCACCTGGAACGGTATTTTCTTTTCGGTGAATTTCAAAAAACTCTTTTACTTCCTGCCTTACACTGTTGAAAGTACGCGTTTTATATCCAGTTGAAGATTTAATAGTATTTCCATGCATGGGATCACAGACCCATACTACGTTTGCTCCTTCAGCTTTGACACACTCTATTAGTGAGGGTAAATGCTCACTAACTTTACCGGCACCAAACCGCGTAATTAAAGTTAATCTTCCAGCTTCATTTTCTGGATTTAATTCATTTAATAGTACTTTTAGGTCTTCTTTGCCCATAGATGGTCCACATTTTAAACCAATCGGATTCTGTACACCTTTTGCAAACTCAACATGAGCACCGTTAGGTTGACGGGTACGATCCCCAATCCATATCATATGCCCAGATCCTGCTAACGGTAGTCCACTAGTTGAGTCAATCCTCGCCAAAGCCTCTTCATATTCCAATAAAAGCGCTTCGTGACTAGTATAAAAATCTACGGAGCTCAGCTCTGAATTACTATTACCACTTAGTCCAGCCGCAGCCATAAAATCAATACTATCTTGTATACGAGACGCCATATCACGATATTGAGCTGCGCTTTCTTCATCTGTAAAGTTCAATGTCCATGAATGGACATGATTAATATCAGCAAATCCACCTTTAGAAAAAGCTCTGAGTAAGTTTAATGAAGCAGCAGATTGTGTGTATGCTTGAAGCATTCTTCTAGGATCTGGAACACGGGAGTTACTATCAAAGGTTAAACCGTTAATAATATCACCACGATAGATAGGTAATTCTATATTGTTAATTTTCTCAGTTGGAGAAGAACGGGGTTTGGCAAATTGACCCGCAATACGACCAATTTTAACAACTGGAACCTTAGCACCATACGTTAGAACCATAGCCATCTGTAACATTACTTTAAAAGTATCTCTTATATTATCAGCCGAAAACTCGCTAAAACTTTCTGCACAGTCACCACCTTGCAAAAGAAAAGCTTCTCCTTTAGAGACCGATTCCAATTGTTTTTTTAACGTTCGCGTTTCTCCTGCGAATACCAGAGGTGGATATTTTTGTAATTGTTTTTCGACGATATTTAAATCTTCGACATTAGGATAATCAGGCATTTGAACTCTGGGAAACGAACGCCAACTACCTCTATTCCAATCTTGTTTCATTATATAAACCTTACGACAAAAAATTAATATTTAACCGTGTTACGTTATAACCTTTATTCTTTGCTCTTGCCAATGCAGAAATCTCAGTTACATATAAACCTATTATCAACGAAAAAAAATATAATACTCATTATTACGGTCAATCAGTTCTTCAGAGAAGAGAAATAGATACTTTCTTCTAAAGGTAACATTAGAATGCAAGCCAAATTAGCACTTATAGATAATAGCAACGTTTTAAAAATTGCACCCAAAAGGTTTATTTTTGCATTAATGGAAGACTTTTCAATGCTTTCGTTCGCAGGCGCGATTGATGCACTTCGAATAGCTAATAGAGCTTCTCCCAGTTCATACCAATGGGTTTTGACAAGCGAAACTGGGGGTGCTGTCAGTTGTTCCGCAAATATCAGCTACAATGTAGACTCTAGTTTTATGGAATTGAAGAAAGATGATACTATTGTGATCTGTGGAGGTATCAATATTCAAAAAGCGACTACTAAGCGCTTACTAAATTGGTTGAGAAGAGAGGCTCGTAAAGGCGTCACTATAATCGCTCTTTGTACAGCAACATATACTTTGGGTAAAGCTGGGCTCCTCGATGGGAAAAAAGCAACAATTCATTGGGAAAATCAGGATAGTTTTGCAGAAGAGTTTCAAGAAAAAGATATAAATCTTACGAAAACAGTTTTCGTTGTAGATGGGAATAGAATGACCACAGCTGGCGGCACTTCATCGATTGATCTTATGCTTCAGGTTATTGCGACAGATTTAGGAGAGGAAAAAGCAAACTTTGTAGCAGATCAGATGATATATTCATCGATAAGAACCAACGAAGATCAGCAACGTTTATCTATACCAACTCGCATTGGCGTGCGTCATCCGAAGTTAAGTAAAGTGATTCAAACAATGGAGCTGAACATAGAGGACCCTATTAGCCCATCGGAATTAGCCGCAAATGTTGGAATGTCAACTAGACAACTAGAAAGACTATTTCGTAGGTATCTAAATCGAAGTCCTAAACGCTATTACATGGAGCTGAGGTTACAAAAGGCTAGGAATTTGTTAATGCAAACTGATATGAGTGTTATAAACGTGGCTTTATCTTGCGGCTTTTCTTCTCCGTCGCATTTTTCAAAATGTTATCGATCGCATTATGACATAACTCCATATAGAGAAAGGGGTACCCAATCTGAAAAACATACCTCTTCAGTATAACGAAATTGCATAATTCGTATTTAAATTTTTGACAATTTCTTTAAAATTCTAGGGAGTCTTCTTAATGCTTTTTGGATAGATATATGAGTATCCATTTTCACCGCGGGGTATCCCAACAGAACTCGCCCACTAGGAGCATTTGTAAAGATTTTGGTTGCTCCCCCGGCGATAACGTCATTACCAACAAAAATGTTATCGTTTACCCCGCATTGTCCGCCAAGGACCACCCTATCACCAATAATGGCAGAACCTGCTATGCCAACTTGACCACAAATCAGACAATCATTTCCAATTTTAACGTTGTGACCGACATGCACTAAATTATCAAATTTAGACCGATCACCAATTGATGTGTTACGAACGGTACCTCTATCAATCGTTACATTTGCCCCAATTTCTACATCATCTCCAATTTCAACAGACCCTAAAGAATGGATACGCATCCAAGATTGTTTACTAAAACCTTGTCGTTTCCCAAGATTCTTCCTAACTTCCTCTACATCTGACTCATCTTTGGTGACAAAAGAAAAACCATCAGAACCGATTACTGATCCAGCTTGGGAGCGGAAATAATCTCCTATCACAACATCGTGTTCTATTACTACTCGGCTATTAATAACCGCATTATTTCCAATTTTGACCCCATCTCCAATAACTACATGCACTCCGAGTTGAGCCCCATCTCCTAGCTCAACATTAGCTCCAATATTACAGAAAGCTCCGATAGAACAATTACGGCCTATTATCGAACTAGTATCGATAATTGAAGTTGGGTGAACTCCACTTTCGCTTAAAGGATGATTATCTAATAGTTTAGTTATTCTAGAAATTGCATGCCGCGGCCTATCTATGAAAATCACCGCTTCTAATCCAAATTTTCTCCAATCGACGCCTTTGACTAAAACAGCAGCTTTGGCAGAACCATTTTTAAGATCTTCTAAATATTTTTCATTCATCGCTAGGGCCAATGAATTATGATTGGCGTCTACTGGTTCTGCTGCAGACACAATCTTAAATTCACCATCCCCATCAAAGTCCGCTCCAAGGGCTTTTGCTATTTGTGCAATTGTGTAATCCATTTATTCTCCCATCTCTTCAAATTATCTCAAAGATCTTATTGTCATCAAGATAATCCTAACTCTTGTAGAGATTTATAGATTTCAGCATCTCTTCCATATATGTCTCGCCTATAATTGACTTCTTCACTATTATCGCTCCAAACCGTAGAGTAAGTGATATGAACTGGGATGTCCTCTCTCAAATCTAATCTAAATTCTACTTCATTTTTTAATAAATTATTAAATACTATTTCTGGATTTCTAAAGTTAGCCGAAAGTAACTCAGAAGCTAACTCAAATGGTTGATGAACCCTCACACATCCATGACTAAAGGCTCTAACCTCTTCCGAAAAAAGATTTTTATGAGGTGTGTCATGCAGATATATGTTATGAATATTTGGTAACATAAATTTAACTGCTCCCAATGCATTATCTTTAGATGGTGGTTGCTTCATCCCATACGGAAAGTTTTCATCAATCAGCGCTTCAAAATTTATATCTTCTCTAGCTACAAAATTACCCTGCTTATCGGTAAAGAATAACTCACTTGCTGCATTTATGTTTTTTCGGATTTCTGGTAAGTATTCCTCCAGAATTATTGATTTTGGAACATACCAGCTAGGATTAATTATCATAAATTGTAGTTTATTTGAAAATTCAGGAGTTCGCGTATTCGGACGATTTTGTCCAACGACGACCTTACTTTGATAAATAGTTTTTCCTTTTTCAACTATTCGCAACTTAAACTCTGGTATATTCACTATTAGATATTTCTGTTCATAATTACGGTTCAACCATCTCCTTCTCTCCAAAGAAGCAACTATCAACATAAGCCTATCTTTTATTGGTTTGTTGATCTCATTTAATGTTATTTCGCCTGCTATACCATCTTGACTCAGCCCATGAAGCATTTGAAACTTTCTAACTGAACGTTTAAGCTTATTATCATAAAATGGGCTATATGATTTTTGCATTAAACCCATTCTTATTAATCTGTTCCGAAGTTTTACTACCTCTTCACCCTGATCACCGGGTACGAGAATGGACGCCTTAATTCTTTCACCCCATCCACCCATTTTCTTGGTCCGCTCTAAATATCTCTTTTCTCTTACTAATAAAACATAGTCGTTCACTTGAGGTTGGATCTGTTTAAAAAAAGAAACTGGGTTGGACTCCAAGAAAGTTGTAAAAACACTTAAAAAATCTATTTTTTGTAATTTTAAATCTAATTGTTTTGGAATCACAACATCATCTTCCAGTACTGTATTTTCTATAAGTCTGACGTTTATAGCTTCCGGATCAAGTACCCCTGACTTCATGTGTCTAACATAAAGTATAAAGTTTTTGGCTAGTTTTACCTCTAACTCTCCAAGTTCTGTTTCAGAACGTAACTTCTTGATATCATAACGTATTTCATTCAAATTATATAATGCACTTGGAATACCATGATAATCTGACGACTCTAAAGCCATCAATAATGCAGAGGCTCTTCCTTCATTTTTCTCAGTGACAAAAATGGGTGAATAATCTCTATCTGAATAAAATTTGCTTAAAAATCGAGTATTTTTACTATTCTGATAAATTGAGAGCTTTAATGCAAAAGTATCTAGTTCACTTTCAGCTCTAACTGGCTCAAAATAAATTATTAAAGTAAAACTCAAAAAAAAGTATTTAAAAAGAAATTTTAAATTATTTTTTATTTTATTAAACAAAATTTATTCCTTTGATGCCTATCAAGTTAATTAAGTATCTATTTGTCAGCTTTTTATACGATTTGTCTGTAATAAAATATAGAGAAAAATAAAAAGATAAATTCAATTATCCTATCGCAAAAAATAAGGTTAATAAAATTTATTAACAATTTCGTTTGAAGATAATGAGTATTGTGTAATATAATGGGTTAGTACAGAAAAAATAAGAGTATGAGCGTGGGAAATCAACAAAATAAATTCATACATTTAAACCGGCGTTCCATACTTTTAGCGTTTGGAGCTACAATGATTTCTGCAGCCCCTGTATATTCAAAAACTTTTGGATTTCTTAAAAGCGCCGGAGATGCTAGAAGAATTAAAATGTACTCAAAAATTACTGGAGAACGGATAAATATATATTACTCTATTAATGGCTATTATATAAGCGAAGCCATTAATGAAATAAGCTATTTCATGAGAGATGTTAGAGAAAATAAGGCAAAAAAAATAGATACGCGGACAATCAATATAATTTCGGCTACACATAATATGATGGACACATCAGAGTTTTATGTACTTAACTCAGGTTATCGAACAAAAAGGACAAATGAAAAATTAAGACGAAGGTCCAAATTAGTAGCAAGAAGTTCTTTACACGTAACAGGCCAGGCAGCTGATATCAGTTTAAAAAGTAGGTCTGTAAAACAGATTTCTCGTGCCGCAGCGTCTTGCTCTGCTGGAGGTGTAGGACGCTATACAAGAGATAATTTCGTCCATATCGACTGTGGAAGAAAAAGAATATGGGGTGTTTAAAAACATCCATTAATTTAGTCGTATAATACCAATCATGTTACTTGATATATAGGTAAAAATGAGTTCAAAGCCTTTAATTCTGCCAGATCCAACTGATCCAAAACTTACCAGACGGCTAACTGGTTTAGATCAGAATGGAAATTCTCAAAACCTTTTTGTTGTGGAGGAACGTCCATTGACAATCTTCCTTAATCAGCAAGAAATAATAACAGCCATGACTATCGGTGACCATCCAGATTATCTCGCTATAGGTTTTTTATTAAATCAAAAAATGTTGTTAGAGAGTGACGAAATAAAACGGATTGACTACGATGAGGAACTAGAGACAATTGTCGTTCGCACCAATAGAAAAACAAGTTATGAGGAAAAACTACAAAAGAAAATACGAACATCAGGATGCGCTATTGGGACAGTTTTTGGTGACATGTTTGAAGGTTTAGACTCTGTTAAATTATCAAAGGTTAATGTTAAAACTAGTTGGTTATATTCATTATCAAAGCAAATAAATACAATTCCTTCATTATATTTAACGGCTGGCGCGATTCATGGAACAGTTATTTGTAGGGAGTCGAAACCTTTAGTCTACATGGAGGATGTTGGTCGGCATAATGCAGTTGATAAGATTTCTGGATGGATGTTTGTTCACAAAATAGACCCATCAGATAAAATCTTATATACTACAGGAAGACTGACATCTGAGATGGTGATCAAAACAGCCCTTATGGGGATATCAACTCTAGTGTCTAGATCTGGGTTTACCGCCTGGGGGGTGGAGATAGCTAACCAGATAGGTATGACATTAATCGGAAGACTCCGAGGGAAAAGATTCATATGTCTCTCGGGCGAAAATCGTTTAGTTAGAGATGTTGACCCACAAAAAATTTCTGACGAAAGAAACGAGAACCAACGGAAAGCTAGTAATGACTGATAGGGCAAAAATCTTAGGAGTGGTTTTAGCGGGAGGAAAAGGCACTAGGATAGGGAACCAAGACAAAGGTTTATTAAAAATCAATAATAAGACACTCATCGAGCATGCTATAGAAAGATTGAGCCCACAGGTGGCAGATGTCATAATTAACGCAAACGGAGATCCAAACCGTTTTCGTGACCAAAAAAAACAAATAGTACCTGATACAGCACTAGGCTTTCAGGGGCCTCTTGCAGGTATATTAGCGGGTCTTGATCATGCAATTATAAATGGTTACTCATCTATAGTATCTGTTGCGGTTGATACTCCTTTCTTTCCTAAAGACTTAGTGCGCAGACTTATAAAAACCGCAAATAACCATGGCGGACTATCAATTTCATCTTCTATCAATAACAGTTTAGAAAATAAAAAACATCCCACTTTTGGTATTTGGCCTTGCCGTCTCAGGGACAGTTTGAGTGAACAACTTTTAAATGGTAATCGGAAAATTATAATCTGGACAGATAAACATAATGCTGGCAACACGATTTATAAAATTAACAATATTGATCCTTTTTTTAATATAAATACAATAGAGGACCTCCAATATGCTAATAGTATGTCCGAAAGGTTTGTATGAAAATATTTGGTATAACTGGTAATAAAAACACCGGGAAAACTCACTTAATTGAACGAGTAATAGAGGAGATTATCAGTAGAGGACTCTCAGTTTCAACTATAAAACATGCACACCATGATACAGATATTGATAGTCCGGGGCGTGATAGTTATCGACATAGAACAGCTGGGGCTAAACAAGTTGCTTTATCTACAAAGAATAGATTGGCAATTATGACCGAATTGAATAACTCAATAGAGATCTCTCTTCAAGATATTATTAACGCGATGGATCCTGTTGATATAGTGCTTATTGAAGGTTACAAAACCAGCAAACATCCCAAGATTGAAACACATCGAAGTATTTCAAAAAAACCACTATTAGCAATGACGAATAATACTATTCAAGCTGTTATGTCAGATTGCCCTTCACTCGCAATTAAGCTCCCAGTTTTTGATTTAAACAATACATTAGAAATTACTAATTTTATTTTGAATAAAGTCGGGCTGTATAAAAATTGACCTTAAAACCTCCAAAACTTACAAATGACTGTTTTGCTCTTCCACGTGGCGTCACTTGGATGCCAGTTTCCGAAGCGCTATCGAAACTAAAAAAATCACTTCAGATAATTGCAGATGTGGAGGAAATTCTTGTCGATGAAGCACATGGACGAATACTTTCAAAGGCTCCAAAAGCTATTCGTTCAAGCCCACCGGTATCTAATTCAGCGGTGGATGGATATGGTTTTGCGCACTCTTCAATAACCCCAGGGAAGCAAACTTTAAAACTTCAAAAGGGGTTTTCAGCCGCTGGCATTCCATTTAACTCAAAGATTAAACCTGGCTACGCTATTAAAATTTTTACCGGCGCGCCTTTGCCAACTGGAGTAGATACGGTGGTATTAAAGGAGGATACAAATTTTAACGACCTTGAAATTGCTTTCTCTTCTTCATTAAAAATTGGCTCCAACACCAGAAGACAAGGGGAGGATATAAATAAAGGTAAGAAAATACTTGAGGTTGGTTCTATCATCCGACCACCAGATCTTGCACTATTAAAATCTGTTGGGTTAACTACTGTTAGCGTCTATAAAAAACTTAAGATCGGAATTTTATCAACTGGTAATGAATTAGTTAATTCTTTCGATAAAAACATTTCAGAACTCCAAATCTGTGATTCTAATAAGCTAATGTTAATGACCTTAATTGCAAACTGGAACTTTGAAGCAATCGACCTCGGGATAGTGCGGGATAATAAAAAGGAAGTTCAAAACAGATTATTATCAGCTTCAAAGAATGTGGACGTTATTTTGTCGACCGGAGGCGCATCGGCAAGTGATGAGGACTATATTTCAAAAGTAGTGAATGAATTTGGATCTGTTACAAGCTGGCGAGTAGCAATAAAGCCTGGACGCCCAATTATTATGGGCATGATTCATGGGATTCCTTTGTTTGGGTTACCCGGGAACTCAGTGGCAGCTTTTGTGTGTGCCGTGATTTTTTCTCGTCCTGCTCTACTATTTATGTCCGGAGCTGGGTGGCATACCCCTCAAAGTTTTATTGTATCTTCGACATTCTCTAAAAAGAAAAAGCCAGGGCGTAGAGAGTTTTTAAGAGCCCGAGTTGATAAGCAAAATAATGTTGAAGTGTATCATTCTGAAGGTTCCGGTAAGATTAATAGTATTTCTTGGGCTAATGGATTAGTTGATTTACAAGCTGAAATTACCGAAGTCAGTGTTGGTGACCCTATAAAATTTATACCATTTTCGGTATTAGGGGTTTAGCTCTAAAAATATTTCATTCAATCCAGGCATACAAATTATAAAACTTAAATTTACTTGTCTGGAATAATTTAATAGATACTTAAGTTTTATATCAACTAAACAGGGAATAAGTCCATTTTTCTAGAATCTTTCTATCATTCTTTTTGGCTCATTCTGAGTTTCGATAAAGACCTGATTGAAATATTGGCTCTATCCTTAACAGTGTCTTTTTCATCTTTAGCCATTTCATGTTTTATTGGGATACCAATTGGAACAATGTTAGCCATTAAGAATTTTTCAACAAGGAAACCTCTTCTCGCAATTATAAACGCGTTAATGGGGCTACCCCCGGTTCTGGTTGGCCTTATCGTATATTTATATTTATCAAGATCAGGACCACTCGGATGGTTAGGTCTATTATATACTCCAACTGCTATGATTATAGCTCAAGTAGTTTTAGTTTCTCCCATTATTATAGCACTTTCTACACAGATAATTGAAGACTTACATGATGACTATCGAGATCTCTTTTTGTCTTTAAATGTATCCCCCAAAAGAGCAGTTTTTGCATATATCTATGATGCAAGGTATTCTCTTTTAACTGTCGTCCTGGCTGGATTTGGAAGAGCAATTTCAGAAGTTGGCGCTGTGATAATCGTTGGCGGGAATATTGACCATTTGACACGAGTAATGACTACGGCGATTGCTTTAGAAACATCAAAGGGAAATCTAACTTTAGCTTTAGCATTAGGTATAATATTACTTATTATCTCGTTAGTGATAAACTTTGTGGCTATGTGGATTAAGAATTATTCAAAAAGTAAAGAAAATGTTTAAAAAAATACCAAATAGCAAAATTTTTCCAATAAAAGTCCAAGGTCTGTCTTTAAAGATTTCAGAAAAAAATTTACTACTCGATCTAAACTGTAAAATTATGGAAAAAACTTTGACTGTAGTTATTGGCCCAAATGGTGCAGGAAAAAGTTTATTTATCCGATGTCTCCATGGTTTAACTACTCCATCGCACGGTAAGATTTCTTTTGGAAATAAATTAATTAGTAAAGAAGTTCGTATGAAACAAGCCATGGTTTTTCAAACGCCAAAATTGCTTCGACGCAATGTTATTGATAATATAAAGTTTGTAGCTAAATTGAATAAAAATATTAAATACGATTTAGATAAATTATTAGAAGACGCAGACCTAACAAAATTAAAAAATCAGTCAGCAAAAAACCTCTCCGGCGGTGAAAAACAACGGTTGAGTTTAGCGAGAGCTTTGGTTTCTAATCCTGAAATATTGTTTCTAGACGAAGCCACTTCTAGTCTTGATCCAGGGTCAGTATTTATTATTGAAAATTTAATAAAAGATATAAAGTTATCAGGAGTGAAAATTATTCTTATTACTCATGATATTGGGCAGGCAAGACGGCTAGCGGATGATATAATTTTTATGCATAAAGGAAGAGTACTTGAGTCAGGACAAGCAAAAAGTTTCTTTAATGAACCTAAGACTAAAGAAGCACAGTCTTTTTTGAGTGGTAACATAGTAGTTTAATAAAAAAGTTATTTAGAGAAAAAATATGTACGCATTCAGAATAACCCTCCTAATAATTATTCTTCTTCTATTTACAAAAAATATTCTAATAGCAGAACAATCTGTTATCTTGCAATCTACGACTTCGACAAAAAATTCAGGCTTATATACTTACTTATTACCCCTACTTAAAAAAGATACTGGCGTAACTGTCCATGTAGTGGCAGTGGGAACTGGAGCAGCGATCAAGAATGCTGAAAACTGCGATGGTGATATCTTATTAGTCCACGATGTCGAAAAGGAAAAAGAATTTATAAAGAACAGATTTGGCAATAAAAGATTTAGATTGATGTATAACGACTTTATAATTGTTGGGCCAAAAACTAATCCCGCTGATATAAAATTAAACGATAATCTTGTTACTGCCTTAAAAAAAATCTCTTCCTCAAAATCATATTTTATTTCTAGAGGTGATAATTCAGGAACTGATACTAAAGAAAAATATTTATGGAGTTTACCAAAAATTAATATAAAAAAAGCCTCTGGTAAATGGTATTTAGAAACTGGCTCGGGAATGGGCGCAACGCTCAACATCGCGATAGGAATACAGGGGTATACCCTAGTCGATCGTGCCTCCTGGATAACATATACTAATAAAAATAATTTTAGAGTTTTTATCGAAAATGATAAAAAGCTATTTAATCAATATGGACTTATTTCTTTAAACAAGATTAAATGCCCCGAAGTTAAGTTCGGGGAAGCACAAACGGTAATAAATTGGTTATTATCAAAAAAGGGCCAATCTCTTATAGGTTCTTACAAGGTTCATGGTCAAAAATTATTCTTTCCTAACTATGAAAAATAAAATTAATTAAATATAATCAAGTTTTACATAAGAGTAGGCGGAATTTCCAATGAAATATGATCAAACATATATCGGGTTCGTCGGTTTAGGCGCAATGGGATCAGTTATGGCGCCTCTAATTTCTAGAGCAGGATTCAATTTAATTACCTTTGATAAGGCGGTAAAAATAAGAACTGAAAAGAATTTGCTACAAGCTAAAAGCTTGAATGAATTACTGAATTGTAATTTTATATTTTTAATGCTTCCCGATGGGATAGTTGTTAGAGAAATTGCGTTGGAGCTAGTAACTAACGGTTTTAAGGGTCAATTAATCGATATGTCCTCGTGCGACCCGAACCAAACAATCGAGTTGGGCAATTTACTGAAAACTCATGGTATCAGTCTTATTGATGCTCCTGTATCGGGCGGGGTAAAAAAAGCGGCGCTTGGTTCACTGATGATTATGGTTGGAGGTCGGAAGGAAAATTTATCCAATGTAAAATCTCTTCTGGATTTGCTCGGAACAGTGGTACATATAGGCCCACTAGGAGCTGGTCATGCCATGAAAGCACTTAATAATTATGTATCTGCGTCAGGATTATTAGCGAGCATGCAGGCATTAGCTACCGCTGAAACCTACGGAATAAGACCTCAAAGTTTTATTGACGTCATAAATGACTCTACAGGAAAAAATAACTCTACCGAAGTCAAACTTAAGCCTTATGTTATACCTCGAAGTTATAGCTCAGGATTTTCCCTAAAGTTGATGACTAAGGACGTGGAAGTAGCCAGTCTAATCATGCAAAATGGAGGCTTTTCAACTCCGCTCTCAGATCAACTTCCCCACTTCCTTAAAAATGCATTAGAAAGTTTGGAAAGCAATGCAGATCACACCGCACTATACGAACACATAAACCCAAAGAAACATAACTCATAATAAGTCAATTGAGGAGTTCAAATGAAGAGATCAGCAATCGTTATTGGTGGAGGTATAGTTGGTGTTTGTTCCGCTCTTGAATTACAGAAAACGGGAAATAGAGTAATTTTGATTGACCCTAAAAAACCTGGACGAGAGACATCATACGGAAATGCGGGTGTTTTATCCGAGTCTTCAGTTATGGTAATCAATAATCCTTCACTTTTAAAAAGCCTTCCAAAATACTTATTCAATAATAAAAATGATCTACGCTATAATTTTTTCTTTGTAATTAATAACCTTCCAAAAATACTGCGCTTTCTTTCATATTGTACAACTCGTCATATGAACCATGCTGGGGCAGCTTTAAGATCTCTTCTAGTCTTATCACTCGCAAAACATAAAACTTGGATAAAAATAGCTAAAATAGATCGTTTACTAAAAAGTGAAGGAGGGTGGCTTAAATTATTCCGATCACCAAAGACATATAAGAAATACAAACTCGAACTAGATTTGATGAAAAAATTAAAAGTAAAATTTACTATTTTTGAAAGGGAACAAATTAGACAAATTGAACCAGGTTTAAAACCAATTTATGAAAAAGCAGTTCTAATGGACGAAACGAGTAGAATTTCAGATCCAGCGGCATTGACTGATGCATACGTCAAAATGTTTTTAGATGCAGGTGGGACAGTCGTTAAAGGCAGTGTCTCTAATTTAGAAAAAAAGGGGACACAATGGTCAGTAAAAACTTCTAACGAAATTTTTAGTGCAGATCACGTTGTTCTGGCAGCAGGTGGATGGTCTGAAGAGATTGCAAAATGGTTAGGTTATAAAATACCACTTTTTTGGGAGAGAGGATATCATATGCATCTAAAGCCATCCGATGCGCCTGCATTAAACAGAACGATCAATGATATCGATGGTGGTTTTATAATGGCTCCAATGGAACAAGGTGTAAGAATAACATCAGGCGTTGAGATAACTTCGAGAGACGCGAAACCAAATTATACGCAAATACATGAGTGTGTAAGAAGAGCTCGAGAAGTATATGAAATGAAGGACGAAATTGATGAAATTCCATGGATGGGTAGAAGACCTACTTTAATTGACTCTTTACCAATAATAGGCCCTGCTCCGAACCATTCTGGTTTATGGTTTAATTTTGGACATCAGCATTTGGGTCTATCAATGGCTCCAGGATCGGCAGACTTGATTGCATCTTTTATAAATAATAAAAGTCCTGAGATAGACCCCTCTCCTTTTTCTGCTGCCAGGTTTAAAATGTAATATTAAAATTTTGTCTTGGAGCTACGTCAAATCTCTACACATTTATAGTTGGCCTTCTCTAACCAAACAGGGTTAAAATTAATTCCCCAACCAGGTTCATCAGTTATCGTTACATGCCCATCTGATACTTTGAAAGGGTCGCCAAGAAATAAATCTTCTTGCCATGGATAATAATCCTTTCCTTCAATTGAGAGTTCTAGATACGGACCCGCATTTGGGATCGCATTTAGGAAATGCATAGTACACATTGTTACCAACGACAGATTAGCTGCGTGGGGCGTACAAATCATTTTAGCGTCATTAGCCATCTTGGCAACTTCTAACGTCCTCGTTAAACCGCCCATGTACATAACATCTGGCTGAGTAACGTTTACAACTCCACGGGTTATCATATCTTTCCAGACCCTGAAGTCACAATCCTGCTCACCACCTGTAACATCAATCTTTAAAGCATCAGTGACCTTTTTTGTTTCATCAGGTAACCAGTAAGGACATGGTTCTTCAAAATGGGTTATGCCATTATCTTCTAAGAGCTTTCCAATTTGTATTGCTTGATCCGAACTATAGCAGCTATTCGCATCTACTAGTTTAATAACGTTCGAACCAAGTGCTTTGGGGAGCATCTGAATCATACTTTCTGTTCGACCCTCCCATTCATCCATACCACGGCCGCACTCCGCGCCGATTCGAAACTTAAACGCATCAAAACCAAATTGATCACGTAGCTTTAATAATCTTTTTGCTTCTTGCTCAGGCGTAATATCGCGTTTCATAGACGAGCCATAAGCTCTAAGTTTACCAGGACTGCCTCCAATTAGTGTAGTCACAGGCAGACCCTTATATCGACCCAGCCAATCCCATAAAGCGGTATCTAGACCGGCGATTGCTCTTAAAACGTAAGAGCCGGGATACTTATGTTCTCTTTCTAATATTAAATTTTCAGGGTCATTAAAATCAGTAAACGACTTCCCCAAGACATGAGGTGCTACTTGACGATGGAATATCTGAGCCGTTATATCCGCACAATATGTCGACATTTGTCCCCATCCGTAAGTATCATCTTCCATAGTCAAGCGTACGACACTTACATACGACTTTGTGAAGGTCTCAAGTTTTTTAATTTTAAATTTCAACTCATCCATATTTATTTACCTAAATTTATTTAGTTTATTATTTATTTGAGCAGAAATTGAACTAGCTGCCTTTAAAGCCAACATCATCACTGCGGAGTTAATATTTCCCGATGGTATACTAGGAAAGGTAGAGGCATCGGCAACCCATAAATTTTGAAATCCCTGAAGTTTAAAGTCTAAATCGACAGGATTATGATCAGGGTTTTGTCCCAAACTACACGTCCCGCACGGATGGTAGATCGATACCGCTCGATTAAGAAAATCTTCCTTTTTTTCTGCTAAAGATGAAGCAGAAAAATCAAGAGATTTTGATTTTTTAATTATAGTTATTAAACTTTCTGATTTAATCATTTTTTCTATAAAATCTATACCCGCCTCAACATCATACATATCTCTTTTATCACTTAAAAATTTAGGGTTTATAATCGGCGCATCTAGCGGATCAGAAGAATTTAGCGAAATTTCTCCACGACTCATGGGCCTACATGGTTGAAAACCAAGAGCAAACCCATCTTTTTTATCTGGCTTTAAAAGCTGTCTTTTGCCTGGCGTTTTCAATGAATAGGTCAACGGGTTAAAATAGATTTGAAGGTTTGGCCATGAGTTCCTACTTTTCCAATTAATAAATCCACCCCCTTGATTTACACTTAAAGAGAAAGGTCCATCTCTAAAAGATGCGTACCGTATCAAGGATGAAATTCGTCCTCGCCAACTACCCAATTTCCTATTTAAAGAAGGAGTGTCTGACTCAAATAAATAATCAATTCCCAAATGATCCTGCATATTCTTCCCAATATTTTTTATATTAGAAATGGGGGTTATTCCCTTACTCTTCAAATGAGTTGCGGGACCAATCCCTGATAACATCAAGAGTTGTGGTGTATTAATAGCACCAGCTGTTAGAATAACACCAAATTTAGCTTTTATCGTTTGTTTAATATTTTTCCTTATAAGCTCTATCCCCGCAACATGTTTGTCCTCAACTAATAGCCTTGTAACGATAGAGTTCTTAAGTATCTTTACCTTTTTACTTCTAAGAGCTGGTTTCAAAAAAGCGTCTGCAGCGGTCCATCTAAAACCATTTCTGGTTGTAATCGGGTAATGCCCTACACCTCCGCAATCTTCACCATTCATATCTTTCGTATAGGGAATGCCCAACTGCTTTGCTGCTTCAAAGAAGTTTTCTAACACAACTTCATGTTCAGCCTCAACATTTGTAACTTTTATATAATCTGATCCATGATTTTTACCGTGTCCCTCAAGTAAATTGAAAGTGGATTTAACAGACTCCCAACTAAAGTCTGGAGAACTACACATTTCCCAATGATCATAATCACCAGGTTGACCACGTACATAGACCATTGCATTTATTGACCCAGACCCTCCAACAACCTTACCTCTTGGACAATAAACTGCTCTATCACCCAAGTTTTCTTGCTTTGTTGTTTCATAGCACCAATTTACTTGATCATTATAAAACGTCAGTCCATAGCCGATCGGTGTTTTTATATCTGGACGAAAATCACTCCCACCCGCCTCAATCACGACAACCCTTAAACCAGTTTGATCAGAAATCTTACTGGCAACTATAGACCCAGAAGATCCGGCACCAACAACTACTAGATCAACCTCCTGCAATATCTAGTCCTTTTTCTGACCAAACATTTGAGACAGGAGTAAAAGCCCAGTAGAGATAATAATTAAGACTGTAGAGATCGCAGCTATTGTTGGATCAATTTGATCTCTCAACGCGAGAAACATAGCCCGGGTGATAGTAGAATTATCACCACCAGAAACAAATAAGGCAATTATAACTTCGTCAAAGGATGTTAGAAACGAAATTAAACATGCTGATATAATTGAAAACCTAATCTGAGGTAATGTTATCTCAAAAAACGCTCGCAAACGTGATGCACCCAAAGAGCGAGCGACTTTTTCTTGATTCATATCGTAGTTTCTTAACGCTGAAAGAACAATAATTAAGACCAATGGCATAGCTACAAGTGAATGGCCAAGTACTAAACCTAGAATAGAATTTACCATTTTGAATTGAACAAAAAAGTAAAATAATCCTATAGCAACTAGAATAATTGGAACCATCATCGGCGAAATCATGATTGGGAACAAAATCCCCCTAACCCTAGAACTACTATTAATTAACCCATAAGCAGCCATGGTCCCAACAGGTGTTGCCACGAATATCGTTAGAACTGCTACTTTTACCGATGTCCAAGTTGCACCCATCCAATCATTAAAACCTAGTCCTGTATCTGCCGATGAAAAAAAGTATGCTTCATACCAGCGTAGAGATAACTCTTTAGGTGGAAACTCCAAGTATTGACTGGCAGAAAATGACATCGGTATCACGACTAATGAGGGTACAATAAGCAGAAACAAAACAAGTAATGCGACTATATATAACCAAAGCCGATCTTTGAACTTGATTTGTGTTTCAGACACGTTTCTATTCCAAAAATTCATTTACTAGCTCCGACCTGATCTATAGAAACGAGCTTAGAAGCTATATACAGAATAATCATAGTGACAACCAAAAGAACTACTCCAAGAGCGCTTGCAGCCCCCCAGCTAAAGTATAACTCGATATTTGCCGAGATCTTCATTGCTGCCATTATAACTTTTCCACCACCTAATACGGCCGGTGTGACGTAGAACCCTAAACATATAACAAAAACAATTAATAGACCGGCCAACAAACCAGGAATGGATAGCGGAAAGAATACTGTCCAAAACGCTCTTGTTGGTGTGGCTCCCAAGTTAGCAGCAGCTTTTAAGCAGTCTTTATCGATAGCCCTCATGTTCGCATACAAAGGTAAAATAAGGAATGGTAACATGATATGTGCCATTCCAATGAGAGTTCCCGAAGTATTATGAACAAATTTTATCGGCTCAGAGATAATGCCTAAATCTAGGCCTAAATTATTTATTAGGCCTTTTCTTTGCAAAAGTACCAGCCATGCATATGTTCGTACAAGTAAGCTGGTCCAGAAAGGGATCAGAACACCGATCAAACAAATATTTGCCCATCGATTAGAGAGTTGAGACATAAAATATGTCAATGGATAGCCTAATAATGCGCATATCAAAGTAGTTAAGAAGCTTATTTTGAAAGTTGTAATGAATATTCTCATATAAGCTTTGCTTTTCCACATTCGCATATAGTTTTCCATCGAAAGGGAACCATCACGTCCTATGAAAGACATATAAAATAACCAACCAACAGGAATGATTATTAGGAAAAAAATAAGGAATAGATACGGCAGGGTTAATCCAAATAAAGTGTAATTCTCTTTTCGGTCTAACTTCTTTAATATAGACTCGTTCAGGTTTTCTTCGGTAAGAGCCATTTATTCATTCCACCAAAAAACTATCAGTCATTCTTAAGCCAACAGAAATTTCCTCACCAACAATAGGTGGTTTATTTCCAATTGAAGTGCCATTAGGTAGACGCATCCGTAAAAGCTGTTCTCCAAAGTTCTTAGGGTCCAACTTGATAACTACTAACTGACTCTCGCCCTGAAAAATAGATTCCTCAATTATACCCGTAAAAATATTAGAGTTTTTCTCTTTTCCATTAGTAATGAATAACTTTTCAGGCCTAATAACGAGAAGAAATTCACCATCAGTACTAACCTTCTTCTTAACTAATATTTCGGACTGCCCTATGTACGCCTTGTTGTTAATTACCTTTGTTGGTAATAAGCTGGACTCACCTATAAAATCAGCGATGAAGGCATTTTTAGGGCTGGTATAAATTTCATTTGGAGAACCTAACTGTTTTAACTCCCCATCATTTATAACAGCTATTCTATCAGACATGGTCAGTGCTTCTTTCTGATCATGTGTTACATAAACTGTAGTCATTGTTAGACTATCATGAAGTTGTCTTAACTCAATTTGCATTTCCTCTCGAAGTTTCTTGTCGAGAGCTGATAATGGTTCATCCATTAACAAAATTTGAGGTTTGAATACTATTGCTCTTGCCAAGGCAACACGCTGTTTCTGTCCTCCTGAAAGCTCACTTACCCCCCGATGGCCTAAGCCATCTAACTTGACAATACTGAGAGCTTCGGTGACGCTCTCTTTGATTTCAGACTTGCTTTTTCCACGTAACTTTTGGGGATAACCTATATTCTGTTCAACATTCATATGTGGGAAAAGTGCATAATTTTGAAAGACCATTCCAATATCTCGTAAATGTGGTGGTTTCAAAACAACTTCTTCATCACCAAATTTTACGCTCCCGTAATCGGGTCGAGTAAACCCGGCTAGGACCATAAGTAATGTTGTTTTGCCAGAACCGGATGGGCCTAAAAGTGTCAGAAATTCTCCTGACTTGATCTCCAAGCTTACATCCTTAAGTGCAAAGAAATCGCCATATTTTTTTGTAATCTCATTTATTGAAATATTTAGTGCATCAAATTGCATAAATTATACTCTTTTTGTTGAGAAGTAGGTGGACCAAAGTCCACCTACTAGACACTTATTTATTACTCAGTCATCATATCAGTATACATTTCCGCTGCTATCGTACGCCATTTCGCATACCAGGCAGTTTTCAAAGTCAACTGATGTTTTGCATTGTCAGGGTGACTAGGTAGTGCTCTTGCAAGACTATCTTCGATTAGTCCATTTTCATAGGCTAATTTATTTGTTGGCCCATAAGTAATATGTTTAACAAAATTTGCCATGTACTCTGGTTTCATCATTTCAGCAATATATTTCATTGCTAGATCTTTTTGAGGCGCACCTTTAGGAATTCCATAGCCTTCCCAGTCCATGATCCCTGTTTTGTAATCATACGATACCTTAGCACCATCTTTTTTCGCAACATCAAAACGACCATTCCAACCAGTCGTCATATCAACTTCGCCATCCTTCATAAGCTGGGCGTGCATAGCCCCTGAAGTCCACCAAACGGCTATATGGTCTTTAATTGATCTAATTTTATCCAAAGCCCGCTCTATTCCCTCTTCACTATCAAGAACATTATAAATTTCAGACATTGGGACTCCATCAGCAAGTAATGCAGCTTCTAGTTGAGCATCAACTTTTGCTCTCATAGCTCTTGTTCCAGGAAACTTTTCTACATCAAAAAAATCAGCCCAGGTCCTAGGTCCGTTTTCACCATAAGTGTCAGTGTTCCATGCAGCAACAACCGAAAAGATATCCGCTCCAACACAATAATCAGTCCACATATCTGGTAGATGATTACTGACATCAATAATTGTTAAATCTAATTTTTCTAAAAGTCCCTCTGCTGCACCGGAAGCACAGCTACCAGCACCACTAGAAAATATATCAAATTTGTCAGCACCGGATTTGACCATCAGCTTTACGTCTGAAATTCCACCGTATGTATCTTCTTTAACGGTAATACCCATAGCCTTAGCAGCTGGCTGAAAAATACCAATTGATTGACCTTTTTGATAAGCTCCGCCCCAGGAAACAATTCTCAATGTATCTTCAGCAAAAGCTGATGAAGAGACCGAGAACATTCCTATTACCGCTGAGGCGATAATTGGTTTCATAAATTTTTTCATTTTTTATTTCTCCCTAAAATTTATATAGTAGTAGGTTACTTTTTCGGTTTAATTACAATAAGTCAAACAATAAATAGATATATTATAGATATATCTTTTTTAATCTATAAACCAAAAAATTAAAAAACTGTTTATTAAGAAATCATATAGTTAAATTACTATCAGTATTTATGAGTTTAACCTCTATATTCTGCAATTACATCTCTTAAAGCTAAATATTTATATATACTTTCAGCGGCAACCTTTCCAATGGTACCATAAGTTCGCTTCCGTTTTATTTTTTTAAATACGTCGATTTCTGACTTTCTGCCCAACAAATAATCAGCAAGACAAAGAGCCGAACCAGGTGCAGTATTCATCCCGTGCCCTCCAAAACCGGTCAATGCATATTTATTATTAGAAACCTTACCAACAAAGGGAAGGTAATCCCGACCATAGGCCATATTCCCTGACCAGGCGTATTCAAATTTTGCATTACTAGCTTTCATATCTCTCGCAAGGTCAGGGATATATGCTGCGAGATTATTAAATGCATCATCCTTAATTGTAGTAATACTCTTATCTCCAAATGCTGAAATACCCATCCCCCAGAGTAATCTACCATCCTTTAGACTACGAAAATAATTTCCGGCTCGTCGACTGTCCGCAATCATAAACTCTGTCGGCAGATGTTTATTTAGTAAACCCGGTATTGGATCAGAGACAGCAATGAAGGTTTTAATCGAAAGTAATATTTTATTCAGATCACGAGAAAGTGTTCCACCATAGCCTCCAGTTGCATAAATCACTTTTTTGCTCATAAAATTTTGTTTTTTAATTGTTTGTATATGAAAAATATCTTTCCCATTAGCCGTTTCTATACTTTTGGCATGACTATCCTCAAAGATATGAACCCCAGAATTGGAACACTCTTCTGATAATATGCGAAGAAAATTAAGAGGATTAAATTGGAAAGCATGATAGTCAAGCTTACCGGATTTATATCTTGGACCGTTAATATATTTTTTTAAATCAGAGCTATTGAGTGTATTTTCTTCGTTAGTTTTTAATGAGTTATCAAAAGATAGATTAAGCTCACCAAACTTTGCATTAACGGCTGTATAATTTGGCTGTAATACTTTATCATACATCCAGTCAAACCCCCGAGACGCCACACCATCAAGAATATTCGCACTGTCTGCTCCCAGAAGATCTGTTATTTTTGTATGACTTGCTGCCCAACCTTTTGAACAAAACCCACCATTTCTTCCGGACGCACCACTACCAATTTTATTTGACTCCAGAAGAGCTACCGTTGCTCCACCCTGAGCCAGTCTAAGGCTTACTACTAAACCAGCCAAACCCCCGCCAATAACTAAAAAGTCATAACATTTTAATTTTAATTTTGAATCTTCAACGCATTTTAGCTTTTTACTATTATCATCATACCAGGTTCGAGCAAAAAGAGCATCAGACATAAGTTAAATTACCCTAATGTTCACGTGACTTATTAACTACTTTATCAAGAGCTTTGATCCCCGAGGCAGCGATAAGCGTCAACATAACATAAATCAATGCCGCAGAATTAAAGGGCTCAAAAGCCAAGAAGCTTTGCGCTTGAAATTCTTTCATACGCTGAGTTAAATCTCTAACAGAAAGAATAGAGACTAGTGAGGTATCCTTTAGCATGGCTATAAACTCATTTCCAAGAGCCGGTAAAACAATAGCAATAGCTTGCGGAATAATAATAAAACGAGCAACATGCCACTCTCTCATTCCCAATGTTCGCGCTGACTCTATTTGTCCCTTTGGAATAGCTTCAATTCCAGCTCTAAATATTTCTGCCATATAAGCTGAATATCCAATAGCAATAGCAATTATACCTCGAGTCATCATTTGCATATCTATTAAGCCGCCAGTACCGGATTTAATGGCTCCCGCCAGAGGTAAGCCAACATATAAAATAATTACTAGCATTGGAATTCCACGAATTGTATCCACAAAAAAGTCTGAAAAAACTGCCAAAGGGTGAGAAGATGTCAATCTACCAATTCCTGCTAAGAGAATAAACAGAGAGCCAAATACAAACCCAGCAATAGCCAGTTTTTTATTTAAAGAGGGTAAGTAGCTTGTTTCCCACAAGACTGGAAATCCACTTACATCAGAAACTGACAAGATCGTTGCACTAATCGATCCCCGTTCGAGCAGACTTTTTGCCTGTTCAACGCTTTTAAGAGAGCGGATCTTAAATGGTTCACTAGGACTGTGAGTTAGAAAATCTCCGTATCGAACAATATCAGTTAAATGTTGTGGTGTTCCAGAAACAATACCAATCTTTCCTTCCAAGGTTCCAACTAAGGCTACATTTTCATGAGGTCTTAAAACATTAAAAGTTCCAAAAATAATTAAAATTATTCCTAAAATAAAAAAAGTTTTGTTTGCAAACTCTGAAGCTTTTAAGCGAGTACACAACGCCCATACCAACCCAAGAATAGAGGCCCCTATATATGCGAAAAAAGCTGCCCTCAGAGTAACCATTATACCAACCGCAAAACCAGCATAACCAATCATCAGTATATAAAACGCAAATGAAAAGTTAACAAAAAATAAGACCCACACTCCAATTCTAAAACTTTTCCTTTTATACAGAGATCCGGGGAAAAATGAGATAGATGATATAAGTAGTAATATAATTCCAGCCACCAATAGCGCATTGTGTATTTCCACTAAGATATTTTCTTGAAAAACTGGATCTAAAACAAAAACTTGATTCACTAGAACTACCCATTCAACAGATCTCGGATCAAAGCTGTTTACAACTACTGAAATTAAGTAGGGGTCTACTGCGGAACTCTGAGAAAGGATTAAGCAAACTAGAGTCTGTAAAACAAAAAATAAAGAAGCTCGCCGACGCAGATGTAGCTCAGTGCTCTTTTCTTGGTCTGGCCTGAATGACTTCAACAAAAATAGCGAACCAATAGATCCGAAACAACCTAATAAAGTGAAAAAGATAAAACTTATTAACAATCTTGGTGCTTGATCTTCAATGCCCAATACCGCAGTCAGGGCTGGACCATAATTTCTAGAGGTTGCTATAAAATAAATTAGTACTGGTAATGCAAAAAGAAATACCAAATTGCTTGCGCGAGTATTACGCAACATACTCAAGACCTGATTCATTACGAGACTTTCAAAAAGATATTTGCCGCAAATATTAAATTGCGGCAAATACTGATATTATTTACCCTATTTAGGCCACCATTTAATGGTAAGTTTGTTAAGTGTTCCATCAGCTTTAATCGCTGCCAAACCCTCATTAAACGCATCTTGAATGGAGTCACCTTCTTGGAAAACAAGTCCAAGAGGATCAGACGAAAGCCCAGTAATACCAACTGTTAATTCACCAGCGTATTCTTGCTCATAAGCCGCAGCTGAAGTTGAGTCGATTATTACACCATCAACATCTCCATTCTGCAGTGCAACTACTGCATTGTTAAAGGCATCAAATAGCTGAATATTTGCTCTTCCAACCAGCTCTTCCCCCAGCTGTGCGTTGGTAGTACCATTTTGCGATGCTAATCGCTTACTACCACTCTTAAAGTGATCAATAGTCGCGCCTTTGTCTTCAACTCTCATCAAGATACCTTGTTGCACAATGATATATGGATCAGAGAAGTCTACTATTTTATCTCTTTCATCAGTTATGGTTACTCCAGAAACCACCATATCGAATTGTCCGTCGGCTAATGCCGCAAAAATACCGTCCCAAGCAGTAGTTACCCAGTTCGGCTGACAATTAATTTTTTCACAAATTGCGGCCACTACATCTACATCAAATCCTTTAACCACACCATCTTCAATAAATTCATGTGGCGGATACGTAGTATCAGACCCTATACTTAAAACTCGACCACCCAGATCAGCTGCCATAGCAGGTATAGCTAAGGTTACTGAAACAAGTAGTCCAACAAAAAATTTCTTCATAATTAACTCCTCAAATAAATAGCTCAAACATGTTAAGAGCCACAACGACCTCCACTTTGGAAAAGGAATTCACCGCGGTCAAGTAAAACCTTTTAAAGAGATCAATCTAACGACAAAAAGCCACAGCTTTAAGCTTTAAGCATGGGGTGTAAACCTCAAACTCAAGCATGACATACCACCATCAATTTTTGCACACTCAGTGTTTCCAACTCTCAATACCTTGAAACCACAATCTATTAATCGTTTCGTTGTATTTATAAAACTATCAGGCATTATAATCCATTCGTTGTAACGAACCGTATTTGCAGCTTCTTCTTCACCATCACAGGTTAAAATGATATTATAATTTTCAAAACAACCAGTACTTGCCAACCTTTCAGTAGAAAGTATCGTATCATTGTTGAGTAATGAACAATCTGTTTTAAAATGTAAAATTTCAGGGGGGGTAATAACCTCAGTCACTTTATATCCCCACTTACTGACAATTTCTTTTAACTCGGAGACACCCTCCGCTGATGTTCTCTCCGAGCGTCCAACTAGAATCTCGCTCTCTGTAGTTAGAATATCACCTGCCTCGATAGTGCCTTTCCCCTCAATTCGATAAACTTCTCGGTATAACTCCGATAACTGAGGTTCAATATAATTTACTTCTTTTAACCGACTCGGAGCTCCAGGTTTCATTATTACCGCTCCCTCAGGTAAACATAGAGCGGTGTCCTCAACAAAAGTACTATCAGGAAATTCTTCTAGAGCATCCAGCTCGATAACATTAGCTCCAGCTTTTTTTAGAGCCTTAACGTAAGCTATATGATGAATGCTCATCAATTTAAAATCTGGTACACCTCTATCTTGCGAAGTTAAACCACGAACAACAGCCTTACTCGGCTTACGTGTTATGGCATGTGTAAAATTATAAGACCTATAACTCATTAAACAAAGAATCCCCTCTTGAATATAAATATCATAATATAAATTTTTATGAGAAAAAGTGAAAGATAAGATAGTTCTTGAGCTTATATCAATCAACTGTAAACTGTTATATAAAGTTAAAGGAAAATCTACTATCTCATGTCAAAGCAACAAAAAAGTAACCAATTTACTAATAATGGGACAGAAATACTAGAGGATGCATATTCTCTAGAAACTCCCAATGATAATAGAGAGTACTATAAACAAATAGCCTCTGAATATGATAAAAATTTTGCCGAAGAACTCGGTTATATTTATCCTGACGAAATTGGTAAGCTTCTTCTCAAGAGTGAAAAATCAATAAGTGGGGCTATTTGTGATATTGGATGTGGTACTGGGTTAGTTGGTGAATGGTTGATTGGACAAAAAGAAACAGTTCCTATTGATGGCATCGATATTTCCGATGAAATGTTAAAAGTTGCAAAAGAAAAAGCGATTTATAGAAATTTATATAATGAAGACTTGACCAAAAGTTGTTATGCATTCCCTCGCAATTATGGAGCACTTATCAGCTCTGGTACTTTTACACATGGACACCTTGGACCTGAACCAATCGGTAGATTAATCATGCATTGTAGATCAGGCGCATTATGTTTCTTGGGGGTCAATAAAACGCATTATAAAAAGTTAAAGTTTGATATCTTTATTAAGAACCTAATAACACAAAAGAAAATTAGAAATTTTTGTGTTACGGAAGTAAAAATTTACCAAAATATCGCAGGCTCTTACGCTAAAGATAGGGCAAGTATATGTACATTTGAGGTATGCTAAATTTTTTATATCAAAAATATTAATCAACTTCCTAAAGTTTGATTGAAATTGATAGTTTTAGAATTTTGCTCGTATCCTACTTTATTCTCGCTAGAAACTGTGTCCCAACCAAGCGCTACTAGACACTCATGTTCTTCACGCCCACCAGGACTAGACAGTTTATCTTTATAGACCCAGGCACCTTTCCTAATAATACCATAGGTTCTCTTACTCTTACTATTAATCAGATATATTTCATTGAAATTTAAAAAACATTGTTTTAAAAAATCATATGTTACTATTTCTTTTTTAATTAAAACATCCTCGGGGCGTTTTGCCCTAACATTCACTTCTTTAAACAAATCAATATTGTTTAATCCAACCAAGTCCAAAATATACATTTCATTAGTTTTTCCAAATGCAATAGTCTTCGGGGTTTTCCCCAGCGGAACAGTATTATCTAAAAATTCAAAATTAATGTCTTTATCTTTAATTCCTATCCAGGAAAAAAATAGCTCAGGCATTCCAGTATAAGCCTCTATATTATGGAAAAGTAGGTCTTCAACAGCCTTAAATCTAGACGTCGAAAGAGCTCTAATCCACGCCCGCTCTACAGTTTCTTGTGGTGGAGTAATCATAAAAAATAATAAAACTTTTTGACCAAATCTACTCAGTAACTTACTCTGATACGTTCCCTCACTGTCTATTCTGAAACTATCAAATCGAAATCGATCTATTAGTAAGTGAGGCATTTCATTTTTTGCTGCTTTTACTTCCATATATAAATCTAATTTTTTGTCTATTATTTCCAACTCATATCCAGTTAGCATGGCAGCATATTTGTAATCAGATCCCAAGCAATCATAATCTAAGAGAAACTTCCTCCAATAATCTGGACTAATTAAGGCAAATTCGTCCCATGGTATTTTCATTCGTTCAGCAAGCAATCGTTGTTGAGGTCTAATAGTACTCTTTCCTGACGCCGATGCACCCTTTGTGTTCATGACCATTGGGTTGCTTTGAAATGGAAGAAGTTTATAACCTTCTGCTTTTACAGCTGAATAAAAAATCGATGAAATCAGTTCACCAACCTTTTGACTACCATAAATATTTCTAAATAAACGAACCGTTAATGTTATCAATAACTCCTTATCATATATTATTCTTCCATGAGTTTTTAGAATGCCGTTTAAAACTATCGAAACACAGTTATTACAGTCTGAGTCAAAATTCAGACTTTCATTAGTTTTTTGTTCGTAATAATTAGAAAAAATCTTTTCTTTTTTAAGATTAATTACCTTAGGCTTGAGTAGATATTTAAACGCACTAGGAATAAGTTTGAGTCCTTTCGGCTTAATATTCCCAACACTTTTACTACTAGATTCAATAAGCTCTGTTGTAATTAACTTAGAAATAATACTCTGAGCCTCTATCATAAAAGTATTAAACAAAATACTCAAAGTACTTATTTCCGTCATAATATGCTTATTTAAAATTTGGTCTGTTATTGACCTTAATGAGATTCCGAGGTCTTCATAATTTGGACCATCTGGAACAGAGATATCACCTGTAACCCGGATTAATAATTCGTGAACAATCAAGCGCTCTAAGGAAAGCTCACACATTTGAGAAGCTTTTAACCCACAAAATTCAGCTGCTTCTGTCGCTTCAACAAAGGAGACCTTACTATTATTAATACTAAAAAGAGTTATTAAATGTCTTAAATGTGGAGGAATATTTGATTCAACTCCTGGGTTCCAGGCGTTATGAGTTGGCATTTTGATCACCTTTAAGTTATACCAAATACGTTAGAAACACAAAAGACAACTTTCACAAATCATAAGAACTATTCTTATCGAGCCTGTTTGAAAAGTATTCCCCTCATCCATTTAAGAACAGGCAGCAGAATAAGAATTATAGCCACTACTGTTATTGGACCTGCAATAGGCCTAGTGAAAAAAATCGAGAAATCACCATCAGAAAGTAAAAGTGATTGACGTAGCTTAGGCTCTGCGATTGGACCTAAAACAATAGCAAGAACCGCGGGCGCTAAAGGATAGTCTAAAAGTCTAAGCAAAAATGCCATAACGCCCACCAAAACCATTAAATTTACATCAAAACTATCAAGGTAAGCTGCATATGTTCCAACAAGAGATAAAACAAAAATTACTGGTGCTAAAATTGTAAAAGGCATTCTTAACATCCACAAAAATATTGGTATAAAAGCTAAATTTACCAAAACCGCTATAATGTTTGAGATATAGAAGGATCCAATTAACGGCCAAACAAATTCAGGCTGGTTTGTAAAAAGTAATGGTCCTGGCTGTAATCCCCAAATCACCATACCAGCTAAAAGAACAGCTGTGGTTGGAGAACCTGGGATGCCTAAGGTCATCATTGGTAACATTGCTCCAGTAGAGGCAGAATTGTTAGCAGATTCAGGAGCAGCAACACCATCTATTGCCCCCTTCCCAAATTCATCCGGGTCTTTTGCAGATAGCTTCGCGACACCATATGACATTAACGCACCAGGGGTAGCACCAGCAGCTGGTAAAATACCGACGAAGAAACCTAAAGAAGACCCTATTAAAGTTCCTTTCCATGCTTTTTTAAAGTCTTTAATAGCTGCAAAAATACTTTTTGCACTAACATCCACGTTTGACATGGAGGCTCCATCTCGAGAGGTATTTATTGTCCATAGCATTTCACCTATGCCGTACACACCAATCGCCAAGACTAAAAACCGAAAACCGTGCATAAAACCAATAATTGGTTGATCCGTAAATGGTATTTTGGGTATTAAGCGCGGTTCGCCTGAAATTATGTCGAACCCCACTGTTGCTAAGACTAAACCAATACAAATTGAAAAAATAGTCTTGGGGATGTCATCGCCTCCTAATCCAACAAAGGTTGCAAATGCTAATAACATAAGCGCAAAAACTTCGGGGTTTCCAAAAGAAAGAGCAACAGACGCTAGTAATGGTGCAAAACCAGTAAAAAGTACTGTTGAAATAGTCCCCCCAGCGAACGAGGCCAATGCTGCCGTTACTA
>JBJLGD010000010.1:0-51292 GCA_045565015.1 Paracoccaceae bacterium | reverse complement strand
AAGTTGTAATTCAAACATCTAAACCTCGTTGTTCAAGAAGGGCGTTAACTGACGGAAGAGCGCCTCTGAAACTCACATATAACTCTTCAGGCGGCCTAGAACCGCCAGCAGAATATATGCACGAAAGAAGTCGTTCAGCTGTCTTAGGATCAAAGGGATCATTGACTTCCACAAAAGCCTTAAATGCATCTGCGTCCATTACTTCTGACCACATATAGGAGTAGTAGCCAGAGGAATACCCATCTCCAGAAAATATATGTGAAAAATTGGGAGTGGAATGTCTCATTTTAATTGCAGACGGAATACCTAATTTATCTAATATCCGTTTTTCTTCTATTAGGGGATCAATTTCCTTAATATTCTCATGAAAACTTAAATCAACCAAAGCGGAAGAAACATACTCAACAGTACTAAAACCTTGATTAAGATTTCGTGTTTCTAGAATTTTTTTGAGTAATGAATCTGGAATAGGTTTTCCAGTTTGATAGTGAACTGCAAACCTATTTAATACCTCTGGTACTTCAAGCCAATGTTCATATAATTGACTTGGAAGTTCTACAAAGTCACGGGGAACAGATGTGCATGAAACAAAAGGATACGTAACGTTCGATAGCATTACATGCAGGGCGTGACCAAATTCGTGAAAAAGAGTTAATGCATCCTGAAAACTTAAAAGAGACGGTTCATTTTTTATTGGCTTTGTAAAATTACATACATTAATAGCAATAGGGGTCTCTTCTCCTACTAATTTTGATTGCCCTCTAAAAGAGGAGCACCAAGCACCAGATCTCTTGGACTTTCGGGCATAATAATCACCTATAAATAAAGCAACATGTTTACCATTTTTTGTCACTTCCCAAGCTTTTGCATCGGGATGATAAAGATCAAGTTCAACCCTTTCAAAATTTAATCCAAATAGTTTTTCTGCACAATAAAATGATGCCTCAATCATCTTCTCCAATTGAAAGTATGGTTTTATCTGAGTTTCGCTAAGTTGATACTCCTTTTGTCGATATTTTTCTGCGTAAAAATGCCAATCTGACGGTAGAAGTGGAACTGCTTCGCCATCTTCTAATAAAAGTGTTTCTAAGATCTCTGCATCTTTTTCAGCTTTTTGTTTTGCTGGCTCCCAAACTGCCATTAGGAGATCTCTTACATTGTTTGGATTCTTTGCCATTTGGTTTTCAAGTTTAAATTCAGCAAATGACTTATACCCTAAGATTTGAGCTCGTTCAGTTCTGAGTTTTAGCATCTCTTTTGCAAGGATATTATTGTTAACACCATTTACATTTGATCCACGTTCTTGCCACGCGACTAGCACCTGCTGCCTTAAATCTCTTTGGTCAGAAAATTGTAGAAAAGGTTCTAATATAGAACGACTAAGTGTTAATGCATATCCTGGTAATCCACGATCTGAAGCCGCCTGAGCCATTGAGTTTTTTAAAAAATCTGGTAATTTCTCTACCTCTGAATTTTCGAGCGATAAAACCCAATTCCCCTCTGCAGAAAGTAGATTTTGTGAAAACTCTGTTCCAATTTCGGCTAACCGTGACATTATTTCGGTGTAACGAGATTTTTGCTTATCGTTAAGTTTTGCTCCCGCTCGGTTAAACATTTGATAATAAAGTTCAGTCACACGAACCTGTTCATCAGAGAGATTTTCTATAAAACGATTTTCATAGACATAAGTCACACGTGTCCATAGATCTTTGTTCGTCAATACCCTTGAATTAAACTGTGCTAATAATGGGGACAGTTTTGTTTGAATAGATTTTCGAACTTCATTACTGTCCGTTCCCACAAGATTAAAAAAGACACTTGAAACTCTATCCAATAAAAAACCCGCTTTTTCCATTGCCTCTATCGTATTTTCAAAACTGGCAGGTCCCTGAGTTTTCGAGATATTCTCAAACTTATCTTCAGCTTCCTTAATCGCTTTTGTGAAAGCCTCATCAAAATGTTTATCTTTAATCGACAAAAAAGGTGGAAATTTGAATGGGGTTTCCCATTCGTTTAAAAGTGGATTAGTCAACGTTTAACTCCATTAAGTTTAAGTAAGTTTTAGTTAGTTAATGAATGTGGGTAGAGCAATAAGTTTGTTTTTAAGGAAAGTAAAATTAGTTTTACTCTAGATATCTAAAACAACATTTCCAATTATAGATTTAGTCTCAACACGCGTATGGGCAGATGCAATATGCTCTAAATCAAAGGTTTCACCTATCGGAATTTTGAATTCTCCTGAAGCAGTTAATAATTCTAAATGTTTTTGGCATAGGATTTCTGCCTCAGCAGGAAGGTTAAAGCTTTGTATTATATTAATCTGACCACCTTTCGCTGCGAGGTTATAATATGGAAAAGTTGGTTTTGGTATTTCCGTAGAAGAGTAGGCGGCTATTATCCCATTAGGCTTTAATAACTCTATGTCTGTCTCTAAATTTTTTCCAAATTCTAGTTCTATTATCCGATCGACGCCTAATCCTTTTGTAATATCCATAATCTGCGTTGAGTATGAACTGTCGTGTCGATTTACGGTATAATGCGCACCTGCTCTTTCTGCATGTTTTAAACTATCTGGTGATCCAGCAGTTCCTATTACAATCGCTCCAAAGTGTCGTGCAATTTGAACAGAGAAGTTTCCAACTACTCCGCCTGCACCTTGAACTAGTACCACTTTATCTGTGATTGAACCATCGGCAAAAATAGCCCTATGTGCAGTACGGAAAGGCACACCTAAGCATGCGCCTTCGTTAAAGGTCAGTTCTTCTGGCAATTTAGAAACCTGAGTGATTGGAACGGTTATGAACTGGGCTGCTGTTCCAAAAGCTCTTCCAGGTCCTGAGTAGCCTCCCTGTGCATTCCATATCCAGACATCTAAATCTTTGTACGTTGATGATATGTTTTTCCCAACTTCTACAATAGTCCCTGCTCCATCTGAGTGGGGGATAATCAAAGGAAAGGGTAAATCTTTATATTGCCAGCCTCCGCGACGCTTGACATCAGAAGGATTAATTCCTGATGCTTTCACAACAATCAAAACTTCATTTGGCCCCGGTTTTGGGGTTTTCACAGTTCCAATTTTTAGAACTTTTTCAGCTTTTCCTGTTTTGTTGTAAAAGGCAGCTTTCATAGCAGTTTCTCCCGAAATATTGTAGTTGATAGTGCAACAACGGATATTAACCCACATACCCCAACTGTATAAAAGGCAAAATTATAACCTAATGATAGAGCTAGAAGTCCAAAAAATAGAGGAGCAAGCATGTAGGTAATAAAGGTAAAAAAAGTTGAAGCTGAGGTTGCTTCACTCACATCATGTTCTGGAGCAATCTTAGTAACTTCTGCCATAAAGAGTCCATTCCAACTTGCAGTGGAAATTCCTATTACAATCATTGATGAAAACAATATAAAATTTGATAAATTATTTTCTAATGTGGTTAGTATATATATCCCACACGGCCCAGTTAGACCAAGCGCCATTAATACAGACCTAGGCGAAAAGAAACGATCAGCGATAATACCGACAGTTATTCGCCCAAAAAAACTAGCAATTTGCATAGTTCCGTATAAACCTCCCGCTAACACAATTGAGATTTTAACTTCAGTTACAAGATAAGTCGTTAGAAACGTAAAAACACCTCCTTGTATTGAGGCGTATCCGATACTTACACACGTAATTAGTGGGAGTCCCGGAATTTTTTTTAAAACTCTAAATGGACTTAAGAAGTTGAAAGGATTAAAGAGATTTAATAATTGAAAATTAACTTTAGATTTTGAACCATTAAATTTTGATTGCATTTTGATAAGAAATATTCCGGTAATTAACGCCGGTAGTACAATAACAATAACCGCTGCTTTCCAACTATACAGGCTTGCTATACTTGCTCCAATAATACCAGCTATGGCTCCACCCACAGGTACACCTGCCATTCGTAGAGAAAAAAGTGTTCCCCAAAGTTTTTTAGGGGTTTGTTTTGCAAGTATTTCGCTACCAGCTGGCGCTGTAATAGCGTATCCGAACCCCATCACTATTGCAGAAATAAAAATCAGAATAGGTTGTTGAAACAACAGTAGCATTGCTCCAATAGGAGCTAAGAAGCATCCAAAAATAAGAGCTCTTATAGGTCCAAAACTAGGTAAAATTACACTATTTGCAGAAAAAAGCCAAACAGAACCTAAACCACTTAATCCACCAATTATGCCGACGGTTTCGGGAGATAGTCCAGCTGCAGCTGTATAAAGGGGTGCAAGAACTAATTTACCGTGATTAATAACTGCTAAGCTTAGTTGAGGGCAAAGTACGCATAAAAATGGGAGCCATACTTTACTCATGGAGGTCTACCCTAATATCGTGATTTCTTAAAATCTTAAATCAAGCTGGGCTCTGCTCGTGGCAATATCGAGCTATATCCGCGTGGGTCGCGCACCAGACGTCTGGATGTGAATTAATATATCTTAATAACTCCTCCAACACTTGGATTCGGGAACGATGCCCAATAAAATGGGGATGCATGGTTAGGAGGAATAATCCATTATCGGTATATGCCCCATCGAACTCTCTTTTAAAGACTTCTAGTACACCAGAAGGAGGGGTGTAGGGACGTAGACCGGTAAAACGGTCCATAGCCCAATATGGAGCATCGTCGCGTATCCATTCAACTGGAAGTTCAACAACACCACTTGGTTTTCCATTTTCTAAAATTTCATAGGGTTCGTCATCTGCCATTAACGAACTATCATAAATTAATCCCATTTCACGAGTGATTTCCATTGTGTGTTGAGAAAAGTCCCATGATGGTGTTCTGATTCCAACTGGCCTTACCCCAGTTATTTCTTCTAACTTATCTGCCGATCTCATCTGTAATTCACGCTCATCCTCTGGGGCGAGGGCACTGTTAAGTTCGTGTATCCAGGAGTGGATGGCAACTTCATGGCCCTCAGCTATAACCCGCTTTTGTTCATCAGGGTAAAGCATGGCAATTACTGCCGGTACAAAGAAAGTTGACGGGGCGTTGTATTTCTTAAGTATTTCTAACACTCGAGGTACGCCAACACGGTTTCCATATTCTCCTTGACTTAATTTTCCAGGGGAATGATGACCCCAGCGTAATGTTTGGGTTTCATGATCCGAGTCAAAGGACAAAGCAACGGCAACTTTGGCATCATTCGGCCAATTTTTAGGTTTCATACTTCGGCCTGCTCGTATCTTATTTACTATCTCACGCCACTTTTCTTCAGGCCAGCGCCAACTTTCTGGTTGGTCCGGTATTTGGTGTCCTGTGTCTTTACTCATGATGAACTCCTCTAATGAATTGTTTTAACTTGCTATGTGGACGTATTAAAACATGCGACTGCATGCTCATTTTGTCCATCTTCCAGAGGTGGACTTGATTTTTTGCACTTCTCAGTTTGTTTTGGACATCGGGTCCTAAAACTGCATCCCGAGGGAAGATTACTAGGATTCGGTGGTTCTCCTTCAAGCCAAAAATTCTCAGTAACTTTTTCTCCGCCTATTACTGGGATAGCAGACAAGAGAGATTGGGTGTAAGGATGCTTGGGGTTAGAAAAAAGTTCCTCTGTTTTGTTTATTTCAACAATTTTTCCCAAATACATAACTGCTACACGATCGCATATCATCCTTACAACAGATAGATCATGGCTTATAAAAATATAGGTAAGATCGAACTGTTTTTGAAGGTCCAAAAATAGATTCAATATCGTAGCTTGAACAGAGACATCTAGTCCTGATGTTGGCTCGTCTAAAATTATTAAACTTGGATGGAGTGTTAAAATCCGTGCCAGACCGATACGACGTTGTTGTCCACCAGATATTTCATGAGGATATAAGTCGAGATGAGCTTCTGGAAGATTTACTGCTTCCAAAATTGCGCTAACCCGTTTTTGTCTTTGCTCCTTTGAAAGATTTGTGTGAATTTCTAGAGGTTCGTGTAACGCTCTTCCAATCTTCCATCGTGGATCTAATGATGAGCCAGGATCTTGGTATGTATATTGTAGGCGACGCCTTAATTGACGTGATTGAGAAGGGTTCATATGACCGATTTCACTACCTTCGAAATTAACAGAACCTTCAGTTAATTTATGAATTCCCATAATAGTTTTTCCCAGTGTTGATTTCCCACACCCGGACTCTCCAACAACACCTATTATTTCACCTTTTTTGACAGTTAAAGAAACCTTATCTAACGCTTTTAACCAGCCAGTTTGCCTGTTCCAGGAGTTATGAATTGGAAACCATTTAGAAAAGTTTTCAATATTCAAAATTGTTTCTCCAATATTGATATTTGCATCTGAATTCATAATATTATCAACACTATTTTTTGACATTTTTACTTACCTCACCAAGTGAAGAGTTGGAATTGAAGCATCTCAACATATGGTCATTTTTTGGCCACTCGACCTCAGGTCTTAATTTTAGACATTCATCACTTGAGAAATCACAACGAGGATGAAAACGACATCCGGTTGGTGGATTAATAAGGGCTGGAATCTGTCCAGCGATACCTTCAATCTTCTCGGAATGGCTAGGTAGACTTTGAAGTAATTTTTTCGTGTAAGGATGAAGTGGATTAGAAAAAAAATCCCTCGAATCTGCAGTCTCGACTTCTTGCCCAGCATACATAACAGTTATCCTATCGCATATTTCATAGGCTGCACCTAAATCATGTGTCGTAAATAAAACTGATACGCCGCGTTCTACGGCTACACCTCTAAGTAATTTCAGAATTTGGGCCTGTATTGTTACATCTAATGCGGTTGTCGGTTCATCAGCAATAATCATTCTAGGTTCAGGTAGGAGTGCCATTGCAATCATCAACCTTTGCCTTTGTCCTCCAGATACTTCGTGAGGGTACTTTTTTAAGATCGCTTCAGGATCAGGAAGTTGAACGATTTGAAGTAAATCTAAAATTCGTTTTCTGTCTGATGTTCTACGAGCTTTATCATATCTCATGAATTTCTGAGCAGGTGGACGATCAGGCGATTTCCACTTCATTAATTCCATCATTTGTGCACCAATTGTAAACACTGGATTAAAAGAGGAGAGTGGATCTTGAGGAATAAAAGTTATTAATTTCCCTCTGATGTCCGAAGCTAAGACACCCGGAGACAGCTTTAATAAGTCATTATCATCAAAAACGATTGATCCTGAAGATATTCGTGCGGAATTGGAGGGTAATACTCCAAGGATTGCCCTAGCTAAAGTAGTTTTCCCACAACCAGACTCACCCACGAGCCCTACGATTTCGCCCGAGTTCATCTCGAAATTTACTTTATCAAGAACTTCAGCAAGACCATTATCAGTATCAAAACCTACCTCTAACCCACTGACAGATAATAATTTTTTATCCATCTTTACTTCTCCGAGTACGAGGGTCTAAAATATCCCTTAATCCGTCCCCTAAAAGATTGAATCCCATCACAACGAGAAAAATTGCTATTCCAGGTGCTGCTGCATACCACCAAGCCTCTGGCAAAAATTCCCTACTTTCAGCAATTGTCCTACCCCATTCTGGACTAGGAGGAGGTGGGCCTAACCCTAAGAACCCGAGAGCAGCTGCTGTTAAGATAGTACCTCCCATTCCGATAGTAGTTCGGACGATAATGGAAGACGAGATATTAGGTAGAACATGAAGTATCATTACCCTCATTGGAGACGCGCCAAGCGCAACAGATGCTTCTACATAGGGTTCATTTAATGCCGATCTTGTTTCGGCATATACAAGCCTTGTCCAAAATGGCCAATATGTTGCCGAAAGGGCTAAAATAACATTTTGTATAGATGGACCTAGAGTTTGAGCAATAGCGATCGCCAAAATAATTTGAGGAACAGCCAGAAAAATATCTGAAATACGCATTAATGCATCAGAAACCCAGTTACGATAATATCCTGCTAATAATCCTATTGGAACACCTATTATAACAGATACGCTTATAGCAATTAAGGCAATAGCAATTGTAATTCGCGCTCCATAAAGAAGTCTGGAATAGACGTCAGATCCCATCCTGTCTGTTCCAAAAAAATGTTCTGAACTCGGGGGTAATAATCTCTCTGGTGGATGAAACTCTGTTATATCTTCAGGGTGAGTTGATAACACCTGAGCAAAAATTGCGACCAAAATTAGACCTAATATCAAAAGTGCTCCAAGTAGAGCAGTCCTATCTTTAGCTAACTTTTTGAGTAAAAAGACACTTGTGTTTAACATGTTTATATTTCACTCCTAGGGTCGATTACGCCTTGTAAAACATCAACCAGAAGGTTTATTAGAATGAACATAGAGCCGGTAATTAATGTGAATCCCATAATGGCATTATAATCTGAGTTTAAAATAGACTGCACTGCGTAAAGACCTAGGCCAGGCCAATCGAAAACGGCTTCAACGACTACTGTACCTGCTAAAAGTAATCCAAAAATAAGACCGATTTGGGTCACAGTCCCAATTAATGCATTTCTTAAAACATATTTCCAAATTATAATTCTTTGTGGGAAACCCATTGCTTGTTCGTACAGAACATAGTTAGAATTAATCGCATCTAAAACACCTGCTCGAGTGAACCGTACAATTGTTGCCATAGCCGGAAATGCTAAAGTTGTAACGGGTAAAACTAAGTGACTAAAGGCGCTCCCAAATACTTCCCAATCTTGAGTTAAGAGGCTATCTAAAAGAAAAAACCCAGTTATATGATCAGGACCCCAACCATCAATTCGACCTTGAAGGGGTGTCCACTGTAGTTCCATTGCGAAAAATAATTGAAATAAAATTGCTAACCAAAAACTTGCAATTGCTAAACCTGAGACTGTTATTAATCTCAAGATATGATCAGCAATTGAATTCCGATACACAGCTGCGATCACTCCCAGAGGAACTCCTAAAATCGCAGAAACAAAAACTGAAACGAAAGTTAATTCTAATGTTGCAGGGAGACGCCCAAGTAAATCATCCGTTATTGGGCGTTGTGTATATAAACTAATCCCCAAATCACCCTGAAACGTACCTATCACATAATTAAAAAATTGAATATATAATGGTTTATCAAATCCATATTGAGCCCTTAATTCAGCAATTTGTTCGTTTGTTGCGTTATCACCAGCTAAAAAGGCTACTGGATCTGCAGGAATAATATGACTAATAGTAAAAACGAGAGCAAGAAGCCCAAAAAGAGTGGGAACAAACCAAATCATGCGGTTGAATATTAGGTATAAAATTCTCATATCAGTTCGTTAAGTTCACCAAAATAAAAAATTAGAATTAGGAGCAGCCAAAAGGCTGCTCCATGACGTTTTTAATCGAAGTATACCCAACGCATTTCTTGAGCATTACCGATTGGAGAAAAGCGGACACCTTTAACATCTTTATTATAGGGGCCAAACCATACGGTATTATACACAAAGATACCACCAGCGTCATCCATTACAAGCTTAGCTGCTTTTTTATAATTTGCAGCTCTTTTTGCTTGATCAGGCTCAACTCTAGCTTCCATCAGAAGCTTATCAACTTCTTCGTTACAGTACCAAGAATTGTTTCGTGCTCCTATTTGGTCGCAAGCATATAATTCACCTATCCAGTTATTTGGATCGGCATAATATGTGGATTTCCATATAAATAGAGAGTCGTACATCTGTTGTTCATCTCTCATTTTCTTGGAAACCACTGACCACGGCTCTTCAACAATTCTTGTTTTTAAGCCAAGTTTATTAAGGCTATTTTGGAAGAGCGCAGCTGCCTGCCCAGTTTGGCCGTAACCTGCCAATGCCCCTAGTACAAATTCGGGGATCGGTTTTTTAACTTTAGCTAGGTACTCGCGAGCCTTATCCATATCGTAGGTGTAACCTTTTTCTTCTGTAGGGTTGCCCCAGATATTATTAGGCATTGGAGCAGGGTTTCTGGCAACTGATCCGGATAAAATATCATTTATGAATGAATCATAATCAAATGCATAAGATAAAGCTTTTCTGAAGTTGATATCCTGCATAATCTCCCTGTTATGATTAAGTATAACATAGAAAATACGCATAGACTCTTCGACTTGCACATTTACGTTATCGGAGGCATCTAAACGTTTTACCTGATCTTGAGGTAAGTAACCGTCCGTTCCATGAAAGTCGCCGTTCATTAATCCTAGAACTCTTGAGTTTATTTCTACTACAGTTCTAAACTCGATCTCATCAAGATATTTGTCTCCCCATCCTTTAAAGTGATTTGCATATCGTTTAGCAGAGAAACCGATTGCTGGGTCGTATCTATCTAATTCGAAAGATCCTGAACCAGCATCATTTTGAGATAACCACTTTGCACCTAGGTCACCATCTACCTCATGAGACTTTACTAAATCTGAATTCAGTACGTGGATAGCAGGAACTGTTGCAAGGAAAATTGAAGAGGGCTGTACTAAGTTAAACTGCACTGTATGAGTGTCTAATGCTTTCGTAGTTCCTGGCTTCACTGAGCCTGTAAATAGAGAAAATGCTCCCTTTTTCAAAGCTAGTATCCGCTCCATTGAATATACAACATCTGTAGCCTCAACTGGAGATCCATCGTGAAAGGTTGCCCCTTTATTTAGGTGGAAAGTATAGGATATACCATCATCGGAAATATCATAACTATCTGCTAACCAAGGCGAGAGTTTAGGTGGATTATCCAACCAGCGTAACAACCCGTCGTATAGATTTATCCTATATGCAACTCGACCAACGTCGTACAATGCATGAGGATCCATAGTGTCATACGGAGATGAGTTAGCAAATATGAACTTATTCTTTGCCTCCACTCCTGTTGGGGCAATCATAGCTCCCCCTAGTGTTAGAGCCATGACCAGAGTCAGGCTCTTTATAATATTGAATTTAAACATTACTTTTCCTTTCTTTGGTAATGATTTTAGTCAGCGATTCCATTGGAACCCATCAATGGTTATATCTTGTCCCGTGATAAAGTTGGGTTCTGATAGAGCAAGAAAACATACAAGTTCTGCTACATCAGTTGGTGTACCTACGCGCTTTAAAGCAATACCTTTAACTAATTCGGGTTCGCGCTCGGCAATAACGGCATTTTTTGTTATTTCAGTCTTTATTAAACCGGGGCACACAGCATTGACTAAAATATCTGGGCCAAGTTCCTTTGCAAGTGCTCGCGTCATTCCGAGTATACCTGCTTTCGCCGAAGTATAGGAAAACCTCGAGACAGCTGCGGTTACTCCGCCACTATGCGCATTTAACGAAGACATTGAAATTATTCGCCCCCATTTAGCTTCTAACATAAAAGGGGCTACTGCTTGAATATAATTAAAGCAGCTCTTTAAATTAATATTCATTGTTGTGTCGTATTCTTCCTCTGTGATTTCAAGTATCCCTTTCGGGTTGGCCTTGCCCGCGTTGTTTACTAACACGTCGACCCGTCCCCAATTTCTTATAATATCTGATACAATATCTTTTGCTCTTTGATGATCCATTACGTCAGCAATAAATGTAAGGCACTGAACGCCTAACTCTTCAATTTCATTTTTTGTTCGTTTCAACTCATCACTTAGTAGATCTACCAAAGCTATTGATGATCCTTCAGACGCTAACTTTAAAGCACAACCCCGACCAATACCTCTTGCTCCACCCGTTACGATGGAGACCCGGTTTTGTAATTTTTTTATCTGGCTAGTCAAAGTTTAAGCTCGCAAAAAATAAAATTATAAAAAAATATATATATATAAGGTATATATTAAAAAGTTGACAAATAAATTTGTTATAAGTCAATAGTTATTAATATAAATGTGAATTCTCATTCATATATGTGAATAAAGGAAAATAACAGTAATCTATTAACCAATGTCGAGGGAAGTATAGCTTTAAATACCTAAATAAGATTTCTTTATTGCCTCGTCATTTAGAAGTTCACTCGCAATGCCACTGGCTTCAATACTACCAAGTTCTAATACATAACCGGTATCTGCAGAGGTAAGCGCTTTTGCTGCATTCTGCTCAACCATTAAAATAGTGACACCTTCTTTTTGAACTTCTTTTATCATATCAAAAATCTGTTCTACCACGATAGGTGCGATACCCAAGGAAGGTTCATCTAACATGAGTAACTTCGGCTTAGCCATTATTCCTCTACCTATAGCTAGCATTTGCTGCTCACCACCGCTTAGTGTTCCACCATATTGATTAATGCGTTCGCTTAGAATGGGGAACATGTCCAATACCTTTTCTAAATCCTTTTTAACCTGAATATCGTCCTTTCGTTTAAAAGATCCCATGATTAAATTTTCTCTTACAGTTAAACGACTTAAAATCATTCGCCCCTCTGGGACATGAATAATTCCTAATTCAACGATTTCATCTGGTCTTAGCCGACCTATATCAACTCCATCCATAACAATTGTACCCTGATTGATGGAAGTTAAACCTGATATCGTCCGTAATAAGGTTGATTTTCCTGCTCCATTAGGACCAATCACCGTGGTTAAATTTCCAGAAAGAACCTCTAGATTTATATTTTTTAAAATTTGAATATTATCATATCCCGATGATAAGTTATTAATTTTAATCAATAGAAAAATCCTTTCCAAGATAAGCGGTAATTACCTCTTCATTATTCGCCACCTCGTCCGGAGTTCCCTCTGCAATCTTATTACCAAAATTTAATACGGTAATATGATCACACACCTTCATGACTAAACTCATATGATGTTCGACCAAAATAATACCTAATCCTGATTGCTTCAGACCTGATATAGTATCTGCTAGCCAATCTAGCTCCAAGGCATTCATGCCAGCTGCCGGCTCATCGAGAAGTAATACTCTAGGTTTTAAGGCGAGAGCACGTGCTATTTCTAGTCTTTTCTTCTCCCCGTATGAAAGGGATGCCGCACGTTTGTTTGCTACGTGAGTTAAATTAAACTGTTCAATAAGTTTGTCAGCTTCTTCAGAAAGCGCTAATTCACTACTCGATAAAAAAGGAAAACTTTTAGAAAACAGTGATTTACATAGAGTAGTTTGTGAAACTCTAATATTATTTCGGACAGTTTCGCGAGTGAATATACGTAAATTTTGAAATGTTCTAGCTGTTCCTGACTTAGCGATAAAGTCTGCGGATTTATTTGTTAAATCTGTACCATCCAATCTTACCGATCCTGTATCTGCTTTTAACAAACCTGTTACTAAGTTTATCGTTGTTGTTTTTCCAGATCCATTTGGACCAATTAGTCCCATAATTTGGCTGCCGCTTACAGTTACATCTAAGTCTTTTAAAGCGCTAAGCCCTCCAAATGATTTACTTAAACCCTTAACTTCGAACATTATTGTTTACTTTCATCTTTAGATATTTCATTTTTTAAAAGATCTTTACTACCGGGTGAGTTGTTTCTTTTGAGGCCTCTTTTCTCAAATTTGTAAAGTATTTCATCAACAATTCCTCTTGGGAAAACGATTACTACTATGATTACAACGACGCCATATAAAATCATCCGGTAATCAGCTGCGAACCGAAAAACTTCTGGTAGTAAGGTTAATACAACAGCTCCAACGATAGGACCTGAAAAAGTATACATCCCCCCAACGGCTACATAAAAAATCGATACTAAAGCCATATGAAAACTAAAATTTTCTGCTAGGACATAAGAAGAAAATGATGCATAAAGTCCACCCCCAACACCGGCTATTGCTGCACCAAACACGAACATTGAAACTTTTACTTTTGTCACATTTATTCCAAGTGATGCTGCTGCAGTTTCGTCTTCCCTGACAGCATTAATTGATAAACCTAATCTTGAAGATGTTATTAAGATAAATAATAAAACAATAATGGATAATGCTAAATAAATTTCTGGCCATGCAGCCATTACTTTCACACCACGAAACCCTAAAGCGCCTGAAGGCCCGACCATTCTATCACCTATTTCAATTTGGTAATTCAAGTTATTAAAGAAAACTCTTACAACTTCTGCAAATGCTACTGTTGCTAATGTGAGGTATATTCCTTTAATTTTTAAGCATGGGTAGCCTAAAAGCATCCCTACGAAGCCACATATCACTGCGGAGATCAAAAGTGCTGCGTATAGTGGAACACCATGCATTGTTGTTAAAATTGCTGTCACAAAAGCACCAATTGACCAAAATCCAACTTGTGCGAGAGAGAATTGTCCGACCATAAGAGTTGCAAAAACACTCAATGCAAGAATAATATTAAGTCCAGAAATTTCAAAAAGCGCTGTATAGTAAGCCATATTCTAATCTCTTTCCGTGAAATTTGAAGAGAAAATTCCTTGAGGTTTTACTAGTAAAACACCAAATAAAATTATAAAAAGAACAGCCTCTTTTGTTTGTGCGGATATTATACCTGCTGTTACGGTTTCAATTATGCCTACAAAAAGGCCACAGATCATTGCGCCTCGGACGCTTCCTATTCCTGCTATAACTAAGACAACGAAACTAACTAAAAGTAAATTAGAGCCCAAGAAGGGCGTCACCGTTCCATAGGCAACACTTATTAAACATCCTGCGGCCCCAGCAATAGCTGATGCAATGGCAAAAACAATTATTTCAACCCGATGTCCATTTATTCCTAATAACCATGCTGCCGTGGGATTTTCTTCAACACATCGAATAGCTAGTCCACTTTTTGTATGATGAAGCCACCAATGTAGCGCTCCCATTATAAGAAGTGCGATAATAAAAATTACCAGATAAGCCCCACGAATATAAATTTCTCCTAGAAAAAATACAATGTTTTCTAACGGATTTGGAAACTCAGTCACTTCCATTGAATAAATAGGTACAGTTTGTGTTAAGGTTACAAATAATTCTTCTAATATTAACGCCATTGCAGCGCTAGTTACAAACGGTGATAACTCAGTCGCACCCCGTAGGGGAGCGAATGCAATTTGTCTTACCAGCAAGCCTACAATCGCTCCAATAAGGGTTGCGGAAATAAAGGCAGCTATCAAAATAGTATAACTGTCCCGACCTCCAAATAATATAGAAATGGTGGCACCACCAAATGCTGCCACCATCAGAGTTGCTCCGTGAGCAATATTAAACCTATTCAAAACTCCAAAAATTAAAGTAAAGCCTATTGCAACTAGAGAATATGTGGCTCCAAACAGGAGGCCGCTGATTGCATATTCAATTACTAACAATTTGAAGTCCTTTTTTAGTTATAAAGTCTAGTGCGACTCCCAAGCTTGGAATGCTCCATCTTTAATAGTAAGTATAACCCCAGATTTTGGTGTATCGTGGGCAGCGTTAAATCCAACTGAATAACCACTTATACTATCTATTGAAACACTTTCGTATGCAACTCTAAGCTTTTCCCGATCGCCTTGAAGAGAATCTTTCGTATTAGATATTCCCGACTCTTGAAGTGCTTTAATTAAAAGTTGACCTGCTTCATAACCGTTGACTGAAAAGAGATTTATGTCTTCATTCCATCGAGCTTTGAATTTCTCGCGGTAAGCACTGATACCTGGTCCGTTATCATCATATGAACCAATCATAACCATCCCTTCAGCGGCTTCTCCACCGGAATTTATCGTGTCTGGGACTAGTTGAGAAATTCCGCCAATGAAAACCGATGGCTGTAATCGCCTTCGGAAAGCTTCTTTCATGAAACCAATACCTCTCAAATTATCTGCAGAAAGATAAACTATGTCTGGATTAGTTGATTTGATTTCTTTAACTTGTCTAGAAAACTCGGCGTCTTTAGATAACCCTGTTGCAGTAGCTTTAACTTCCACTCCAACCTTTGAAAGCTCTTTTGTCATAAGTTCAGCCATTGCGGGGAAGTAAGGGTTATCAGTTAAATGGTATATCGCTGCAGTTTTTGCATTGGTATGCTTAACCATATTTTCAACTAAAAATGAAAGCGCATATGACTCTGCAAATGAGTTTCTAAAACCCCATTTGCTTATTTCACCTAAACCCGGCGCACCTGCTGATGAAGAGTGAACTACTAAACCACTTCCTTGAGTTGAAAGTTCATTGAGATAATTAAAAATAGCCTCTGAGTTTGTAGAAGTTGTTGGGCCTTTGACCATTAAAACATGTTCATCCAGAACTAATTTCTTTAGACCTGCGATAGCTAATGCTGGGTCTAACCCTCCGTCAGAGCCGAGTTCTCCACCACCTACGACAACAATTTTTACTTTTTTGCCGCCGATTTCAATTCCACCTTCCGCATTTACCTCTTCTATTGCTAATAGTGTACCCCTAGCGCCTGCAAGACCGTAAGGTGCAGCTCCGCCAGTTATGGTCTCTAGCATGCCGATCCTTATGGTTCCTTCGTCCTGAAATGCCAAAATCGAATTAGTAGATATTAGGATCAGTCCCATTGCTGTAACAAGAGCAACGAGTTTTTGTTTAAATTGATGTATAGTGTTTATAATTGATTGCATTATAATTTTTCCTTTTTTGTTTTTTTTATTTTCGTGCCGTAGTTACTGCCTCAGGTTCAGTTTAGAATTAAACAACTTGTTTTAAACAAAATTTTAAAGTTTGGATTTTCGTTCTTAAGTTGTTATTAATTTTTATATATATTTATTATATATAAAAACTTGACAAAATAATAAAATGGAAGTCAATATTTAATTATATAAATGTGAACTCTTGTTCATGTATGTGAATAGATAGATATGGTTAATAATAATGTTAAATCTGCCGTTAGAACACTTCGGATCTTAGAATGCTTTGAGTCCGCCCGGGGTCCAATGTCTTTAGGAGAGGTTAGTTCTAGCTTATCGATTCCTAAGAGTTCAACTCATACTCTAGTATATACTCTGATAGCGGAAGGTTACTTAGAAAAGATTTCACACAATGCTTTTTCATTAAACACTAATTTAAAGAGACAACCGGGATGGGTCGGAGGAATTAATGGTCCAATTAGGCGAACTGCTGGCCCTGAAATGGATAGATTATTAGAACTTTTTGAAGAGAGCGTAGTACTAGGTGTACCAATGCGAAATTTAAATGTTCAGATAGAAGAATTTCGCCAGTCAAAACAATTGATGAGCTATTCTGTCAAAAAAGCTCCTAGTATTCCTGGTTGGTGTACGTCTTTGGGACACGCTATTCTATCTCATTTACCTCTAGATATCGTTCATAGGTATATTGATAAGGAACATAAAATTTCATTAACATCAAAGACATTAACGTCAACAGAGAAAATTATGGATAAATTAGCACAGTCTCGTGATCAAGGCTATGCTCTTAACGTTGATGAACGTTTTGATGGTGCCAGTGGGGTAGCGGTTCCAATTCTTGATAGCTCAGGAAATCCAAAAGCGGCACTTAACATGGTGATGCTGACACCGCGATTTTTCGACCGTAAAGATATCATTATAAAAGAAGTAAGGCACTCCGTTTCAATAATAGAAAAAAAAACTTTTCCCAAGAGAGCAAAAAACAAACATCGTTAATTTAAATAGAGGATAAAATTATGACTTATAGGGTCGCTGTTGACATAGGTGGAACATTTACAGATTTTTGTGTTTTTAATGAAGATAATTCGGTTCTTAGCACCCATAAGGTTTTATCCACACCTCAGAGTCCTGGATCTGAAGTCGCATTGGGGGTTCATGAGCTCAACGAAAAAGGTCTTTTGAAACCAGAACACGTTTCATGGTTCAGCCATGGAACAACCGTGGGAATTAACACAGTAATCCAACGGTCAGGAGCTAAATTAGCACTATTCGTTACGCATGGGTTTGAAGATGTATTAGAAGTAGCGCGTCTTAAAGTACCTGATCCTTATAATATTTTCTCTCGTAGGGCAGATCCATTAGTACCAAGAGAACGTGTCTTTGGAGTGCCACAACGAACTTTAAAGGATGGTAGCGTTGACACTGAGCTAGATGAATCAGTCGTTGAAGATTTAATAAAATTAACAAAAAAAATGGGAAGTGATACGATAGTTATATCACTGCTTCATAGCTATGCTAATAATACCCATGAACGCAGAATTAGAGAAATTATTAATTCATCGGCTCCTGAAATGGCTGTAACTCTGTCGTCTGACGTGTGGCCAGTTATTAGAGAATATGAGCGAACTGTAACGACCACAGTGGCAGGATATGTTCAAAGACGGGTAGCAAATTATTTAACAGCTTTTCAAGAAGCGCTAAGCTCAGCAGGAATACCTGCAATCCCAATGATTGGAAAATCAAATGGAGGCGTAATGACTGCTGAATTAGGAAAATCTGATCCGATTTCTATGCTGCTTTCGGGAACGGCAACAGGTGTAATTGGTGCAGCAGAAATAGCGAAGAAAATTGGAACCGATAGTATATTGAGTTTTGATGTTGGGGGAACAAGTGCTGATGTTGCTGTAATAAGTAATGGAGAACCTGCATATAGTAGCGGTGAAATGGTTGGAGATTTTCCTATTTATGTTCCAACAGTTTCGGTCACATCAATTGGTGAGGGAGGGGGCTCAATCGCGTGGGTTGATGCGTTTGGCGTTCTTAAAGTTGGTCCGGAAAGTGCAGGGTCCAGTCCAGGTCCTGCCTGTTATAATCAAGGTGGAACCTTGCCAACGATTACTGATGCTTTTTCTATTTTAGGTTTGCTGGGGGAAGGAAAACTTGGGTACGGAAAGGTTCAGTTAAATATTGGTGCTGCAATTAAAGCACTCCAACCAATAGCTGACGCTCTATCTATGGACGTAAAACAAGCGGCGCAAAGTATTATAGATGTGGCTGTTTCAGGAATGTTTCTAGAAACAACAAAACTTTTATCGAGATTTGGGGCAGATCCTAGAAATTTTAGCCTACTTCCTTTTGGGGGTGCAGGACCAATGATAGGTTGTCTTTTAGCGAAAGAAATGGGCTTAAGAGACATTATTGTTCCTCCAACACCAGGTGTTCTATCCGCCTACGGTGGGTTAATAGCTGATATCAGAAACGATTTTATTCGAACAATTATGATTGATTTGAGCGAGGACAGTCTTTTAAAAATAAAAAAAGTTGTCAATGAGCTAGAAAGTGAGGCTGATCATTGGCTTAGAGCTGATCAAGGTTTTGACGGTAACTCTGAATTATTATGGTCTGCTGATATGCGGTATCGAGGACAGTCTTACGAGATTGAAACCAGCCTTGATAAAGAATGGTTAAGCTCTATCGATTTGGAAAGCATTTCTAATGCTTTTCATAAAGCTCATCATGAGATTTACGAACACTCAGATCTCGAAGCAGAAATCCAGATAGTGAACTTGCGCCTGGTGATTTCAGGGGATGTTCCTAAACCACAGTTCTTAACCCATTCCGAAGAAACTAAATATCTTGAACCTTCTAATACTCATAAAATCTATTTAGAAGGAAAAGAGTATGAGGCCTCGTTATTTGATAGAATTAACTTGAAATCAGGTCACTATTTTTCTGGTCCAGCGATTATCAGTCAAGATGATACGACCACGATCGTTCTGCCAGAGTTTGATGTGAAAGTGGATAAGTTTAAGAATTTAATTATTAGTAAGAGGGCTTAAAGTAATGGCAATCGACAAGATTACTCTGGAAATTCTAAAAAACCATACAAGAGCCGCTGCAGAGAGTATGGCCTTTACGCTATATCGCACGGCGCATTCGACCTTTGTCAAAGAAACAGAAGATTTTACAACAGGGTTAACAACTCCAACTGGTGAAACGTTTGCTACACCAACAGAGCTGGGTGCTACCTGGTTTGTTGGATTAAATTACTCTGGAGCCATAAATTTAATAGAAGATTACAAACCTGGTGATATTTGCATGACAAATGATCCATACTCTGGATTTGTGTGTACGCATCCACCGGATATGCATATTTGGAAACCTATTTTTCATCAAGACGAACTTGTAGCCTTTTCTGTTGGCCATATTCATAACACAGATGTTGGAGGTGCTGTCCCAGCATCGCTCTCTCGTAGTTTAACGGAAGTCCATCAAGAAGGAATACGCATGCCTCCGATGAAGCTCTTAGAGAATGGAGAAATAAATCAAAAAATGCTGGATGTTTTTTTAGCAAATGTGCGCTCTCCTGAACAGAATTGGGGTGATTTGAAGGCGCAAATTGCAGCCTGTAATACTGGTGAGCGAAAAGTTCACGAAATGATTGAGCGTTTTGGATTGGATACTTTTAAAAATGGTGTTGGAGATCTTTTAGATTATGCGGAGCAACAAGCTCGTGCCATAATTTCGGACATCCCTGACGGTGAGTATGATTTCTCTGAATATATCGATGAGGATTCTGTTGAAGGATGGCCCTGCCGTATTAGGTTGTTACTTATTGTAAAGGGGGATGAACTAATCCTTGATTTTACCGGGTCAGATCCTCAATTAGAAAGTTCTATGAATATGCCTACCGGCGGTGACCCTAGACACGTGTTGATGATGGTGGGAGTAGTATATGTTCTTTATTCCTTAGATCCGCGTTTATATCTTAATTCTGGTATTACTCGCGCGTGTAAATGTATTTTACCTTCTGGTACGATTGTTAACCCTGTCTTTCCTGCCGCAGTTGGGATGAGAACTTTATCTTGCAATCGTCTTCATGGATTAACCTTTGGAGCATTTGCAAAAGCTGTACCTGATCGTTTGGCTGCAGCTCCAGCAAGTGGAGGACCAATCTTAAATGTGAACACAACAGACACCCGTACTGGCAGACGTATTATGGCCGCAATCAATCCAATGAGTGGTGGTTCTGGGGGAACGAAATCAAGTGATGGAACAGATGGATCTGGGGCTAACGCAGGATTTTTAAAAAACTCGCCGGTTGAAGTAAATGAAGTTGAGGCGGGGATCCGGGTCCATAGTTATGGTTTGAGTAAGGATTCTGGAGGTCCAGGTCAGCATAGAGGTGGCCTTGGAACTGACTTTGTTTTTGAAGCCTTATCTCCAAATACAAAAGTAACAGCAAGGAATAGAGATAGAACCCGTTTCGCAGGATGGGGGATCTCAGAAGGAAAAGCTGGAGGACCATCAAAATTTATAAGAAACCCAAACACCAAGAAAGAAATTAACTTGGGAAATACTGACATCGTATCTTTAGACCCGAGTGACATAATGCATGTTTCAAGTGGTGGAGCTGGGGGATGGGGGAATGCTTTAGATCGGGATCCTGAAAGTGTCTTACTCGATGTTCAACGGAATTGGGTATCTCTGGAACAAGCTGAAGAACAGTATGGGGTGAGAATAACTTTGGGAAAAAGTAACTTGTTAGAATTAAATATAAAAGAAACAGAAGTCTTAAGAAAAGAAAAGAAAAAAAGCCAAATAGTTACTGGTTCCTTCTATAATCCGTGTGATGCTCGCGTTGAGTATGAAAAGCTTTGGAACAAAAATAATTACGACGCATTAACGGGTTGCTTGGCAAAACTTCCAGTGACTTGGAGGTTTTACACAAAGCACAGAATTTTTAAGGCGATAGAGGAATGGGATAAGAGTGATACCAATCTGTTCAATGGTCAAGCTGTTGTCTCACTCTTTAATGATATTCTTGATGAGTTCCCAGAATTAAAAAGTTCAGTGCCAACAAAAATTTAAGTAATTATTGAGAGGTGAATAAGATGGAAATAAACTTTAAAGGGTCTTCTGTCGTTGTAACCGGTGGAGTCCGAGGAATTGGCAGGACAATAGTTCGAACATTTGCAGAAAATGGTGCGAATGTTTGGGCTCTGGATATTGAAAAAAAACTTTTAGATGAGATAGTATCAGGTCTAGAATTAAAGATAGCATCAAAAATAAAGTGTGTTCATTGCGACGTTACTGATCCAGATGAAGTTGAAGCAGTGGTAAGTAGCATAGAAAATCAAGCTGAAAAAGGCTCTATAGATATAGCAGTGCACTCAGCTGGAGGTATACGTTCTCTATCTAAAACACCAATTGAAGACGTCACAGATGGGGATTGGCGAATTATACAATCCGTAAATGTTGATGGTTTCTTTAACCTAGCGCGAGCTATTGTCCCTGGAATGAAACGCAATAAAAGAGGTAGACTGATAGTTATATCCAGCCGAGCGGGCCTTGGAGTATCCTTAACTGGTATACAAAGTTATGGAACGGCAAAGGCCGCTCAAATAGGGCTTGTCAAACAGTTATCAGCGGAGTTAGGCCCATTCGGTATCACTGTAAATTCCGTCGCTCCAGGTTTTATGCCAACAAGCCCTGATTATATAAAACAATGGGAGTCATATGGTGATAAAGGTCAGGCTGCTCTAGTTAACTCAATAGCAATGCGAAGAGTAGGGAGGCCTGAGGATATTGCAAATGCAACGTTATTTTTTGCTTCTGATCTTGCTGAGTGGGTGACAGGACAAACTCTCGCGGTAACTGGAGGACCATGATGTGAAGAAGGAGTCTGGCATACAGGATCCAGAGCTTTCAATAGCGATTGATATCGGTGGTACTTTTACTGATGTGGTTATTGCAGATCGAGATGGTACTCTATTTGAAATAGCAAAAACACCGTCGACGCCTTTAACTCCTTCGGACGGGTTCATCGATGCGGTTAAGCAAGTGATGGATTTAGTTAGTGCCAAAGAGAAATCAATTGAAGTCGTCCTCCACGGATCTACCGTGGTGACAAACGCCATTCTGGAAGGAAAACTTTCAAAAACAGCGTTAATAACAACAAAGGGCTTTAGGCATGTTTTAGAGATCGGTAGAGCAGAAATCCCTAGAGAAGAAAACTTATACGGATGGATTAAACCACAAAGGCCGGTTTCTCCTAGAGATATTTTTGAAGTAACTGAAAGAATTAAATATGATGGTTCAGTTGTGAAAGATCTAGAGTTTTCTTCTCTCGAAAATATTATAAAAATTATTGGTAAAGAGAGTTATAGCGCTGTTGCAATCTCTTTACTCCACTCTTACGCTAACCCAATTCATGAAATTAAGATAAAACAAGAAATTGAAAAGTCACTTCCAAACGTAGAGGTTTCTATTTCTTCAGAAGTTTTACCAATTTTTCGCGAGTACGAACGTGCAATGGCGACAGTAATTAATGCTGCTGTTCAACCCATTGTAGGTAATTACGTAAGGCAATTAGAAAATAAATTAGAAGATATTAAAATAAAATCCCCTCTATATATTATGAAATCTAATGGAGGAATTTTTCCACCTGAAGAAGCATCGCGTTTTGGGGCTTATATGGCTTTGTCAGGGCCAGCTGCGGGTATGAGTGGTGCTGCGTTTATAGGTGAACTTTCGGGTCACAAGAACCTCATTACTATCGACATGGGTGGAACTAGTGCAGACATAGCATTGGTTTTGGACGGAAAACTTCAAGTAAGCACTGAAGCACGAATAAACAAACAGCCTTTGGCATTACCTATAATTGATATTCATACTATTGGGGCAGGAGGGGGCTCTATTGCGTCCGTTGCTGATAATGGTGCGATACTAGTTGGCCCTGAGAGCGCAGGAGCTAATCCAGGACCAGCATCCTATAATAAGGGTGGGGTTTTTCCGACAGTTACCGATGCTAACTTAGTCTTGGGTCGAATACCACCACATCTACTTGGGGGATCTGTTAAGTTAGATGTGGAAGCAGCTTCAAACTCGATCGAGGAGTTTGTTGCAAAACCGCTAGGGACAAATATTGTTGAAGCAAGTCTTGGAATTATTAAAATTGTTAATGAGACCATGCATGGGGCTCTGAAATTAATGTCCGTTGAAAGAGGGCTGGATCCTTCAGATTTTGTTCTAGCTGCATTTGGGGGAGCAGGTCCAGTTCATGGAGGAGATTTAATGAGGTTACTGTCAGTAAACTCTCTTATTATTCCGAGATATCCTGGCATCTTATGTGCTAATGGATTGTTAGCCACAGACTTAAAATACGATTTTATGATCACTAAACTCCAGAGATCAGACAGTTTTAATTTTAGATTAATGGATGAAGCGTTTAATGAACTTAATAACAAAGCAAATAAAAGACTAGCGCTAGATAATATAGTACCCAAAAAAAGAAAAATTGTTCGTTTAGCTGATTTCAGATATTCTGGGCAAGGAACCGAACTATCCGTCTCTTTTCCTTTAGGAAAAGTTAACCAACAAACTACAAATGTAGCAATTAATAACTTTCATAAACTTCACAAGCAATTATATACATTTTCGGATCCAGAGGCTCCTGTTGAACTGGTCAACCTTAGAGTTCAGGCTTTCGGATTATTAGAGCATATAGCTCCGCCAATAATTAAGGTTACAAAAGAAAGAAAGCCAAAATCTGAAAAAAGTAGATTAGCTGTAATCGATCAAGAAATATTTGAAGAAGTTAAAGTCTTTGATTGAGATAAACTTTGTCATGGTCACGTAATTTATGGCCCTGCAATCATTGATCAATTAGACTCAACAACGATTCTTCTTAGAAAACAAAAGTTGCGTGTAGATCAATTTGGGAATTTACTTATTAAGGAGTGTCTTAATGACCAATAGATCAATTAAAGCATTTCGTGTGTCTGCGAAGGATCAAATTAGATTTGAGCTTATTAAAGGAGCATTAACTGGCGCACGAAGGGAAATGGAAGCCTTAATAACGCGTACTTCAATGTCACCTTTTATTCGTGAGAAAAAGGATTTTTTTACTGCTATTTTGAGTCGAGATGGTGAGTTGGTTGTTTCGACAAGCTTAACTTTAGCTGGAAATCTTTTAGATTCTGTTTTAGAGACTTACCCGATCGAAACGATGCTCGATGGTGATATATATTGGTACAACGATCCATATTATACGAAGGGAGCTGTAAGCCATCTGCCAGATATGGTATTTATCATGCCGGTCTTTTCCTCTGATAGACTTACAGCTTTTGTTGAGTGTTGGGGGCATTTGTGGGATATTGGCGGTTCCGTACCTGGGTCGATAAGCCCATCAGCAACTTCGGTATTTCAAGAAGGTATAATGATTCCTCCAGTTCGAATTGTACGTAACGGAGTCAGAAATGAAGAAGTCTTTCGAATTTTTACACAAAACTCTAGATTTCCAGATCTGTTAGAAGGAGATTTAAATAGTATAATGGCTGCATGCGAGCTTGGAAAACAAAGAGTTGAATCTATAATTTCTAAATATGGTGGGAGTAGCTTGGAGCATGCTTTCGAGGAAATTATTAGTCAAAGTGAGTTTGCAGTTAAGTCTGAAATTGAGAAGAGCATTCCTGACGGTGAATGGTCATTCAGAGACAGGATTGACAGTGATGCCGTAACCGACACTAGCTATTACATTGATCTAAAAATGAAATCTGAAAAAGGTGAATTAACGTTAGATTTCTCTGAAACAGAGCAGCAGGCTAAAGGACCTATAAATTTTGTCATGCATAGTAGTGTTCCTAAATTTATGTTGGGATTATTTTTAACAAAGGATAATCCAAATATAGTAATGAACGCAGGTTTTCAACGTGCTGTTAAGCATGTTAAAACACGATCAGGTAGCTTATTGAATCCAGACTCACCAGCCCCCTTAGGCTTAAGATCACACTCAATGTTTAGAGTGAATACATCATTATTTGGCACTTTAGCTCAAGCCACTAATGGTAATGCATCTGCGGCGTCAAGTGTTTATGTATTATATTACTTGCGTGGAAAATCGCCTAACAAGGGAGAAGAATTATGTATTGAGGGACTTTCAGTGGGTTACGGCGCCCGTAATTTTGCAGATGGTCTAGACGCCGTTTATTACGTGGCGCAAGAAAATTATCCTATTGAATTCGCTGAAATGGAGTTTGGTATCGAAATTGAGAGTTTTTCTTTTCATCCTGACTCAGGTGGTCCTGGAAAATATCGAGGTGGTTGCGGTATAATTCGTGATATTAGAGTTTTACTAGATGAGATGGTACTTGGAACACGAATTGATAACTGCCGTTATCCTGCGTTTGGAGTTAATGGAGGATTAAACGGAGCAGGGGGACAAGTTATTATTAACCCTGATACTAATTCTCCAAAAAAATTAAAGCCACTGGGTGACGGCAATGTACTTAAGTGTGGCGACCTCATTAGAATTATCACTCCTGGTGGTGGAGGATGGGGTTCTCCCTATGATCGTTGTCCTTCAGACGTGTTAAACGATGTAATGGACGGTAAGGTATCTAAAGAAAGTGCACTTAAAGATTACGGGGTAGTTCTACAAAAAAGCGAGAGAGAAATAAATGAAAGTGAGACACTTAAGGTGAGGGAATCTGCCTCTCGGTCTCAGAAAATGTTTCACCGGAAACACTTTTACGATGCGCCGGAGGATAGAGTTGAGCACTTTAAACGTTAGTCTGGAATTTGTGACCATTCAGAGCCAGTTATTTCTAACTCGTTGTAATTTTTTAAATTTTTAAAATGAATAGCTTTATCCTCTTCGAATAAATCTTCAGAAATACCTTTTGCTAGACGTTGTGCTCCCTCGTTACTATGAGGTATGTCGTTTGCCAAATTTCCTAAAGATAGTTGAGCTGCGTGATTGAAACAACGAAAGTTTTTAAGATGATTTTGTTTTGAAACTTCTTTTGATTTGAATTCAAACTTTTTCCCTAAGTAAGGGAATTCTAACATCTCAATAACACTTGAGCCTCCTTTTTTATAACTTTTTAAAATGTCTTTCCATAGTAAAATATTACTGGAAAAACTTTCTAACTCTGGTATTTTTTTGAGATTAATTACGAATCCCGTTCCAAGTATTATAAAATCTGCAAAGGTTTTTGTTTTACTTTTAAAAGTAGAAATAGTTAATTCAAACTTTCTCTCTACTTCTTTAATGTCATATACTTCACTTCCTAAGATTAGCTCTATTCCTAGTTTTTCTACTCTTTCTACGGTGTGTTTTGGTGGAGCTATTCTTTCATTTTGAATATGGGTAATCCACGTTAATTTTTCGATATCTTCAAGCGCATGAAAACCTTCGGCGAAACCAGGATAAACGGTGTTCTTCATTTTATTCAACAATGGCATTTTAGGGGCTCTAGCAATAACCGTAACAGAACCGCCAGCCTCGGCCGCACATGCGGCATTATCTAATGCAGAGGCTCCTACGCCAACAACAAAAACTCTTTTATTCTTAAAAAAGGAAAAGTTAATTTTTTCTGATGAATGGAAAATATTTTTTGATTTTATATTTTTAAAAACCTTTGGAACTCTGGGTTGTGCGAGTCCCTCTCGTCCATTTGCTAGTACTATATATCGAGCGTAGATTGGGTCATTGGTAACAGGTTCTGTCGATAATCTGTTGGTATCTTTGGTATTTTTTGTGTTAACACGGTAACACGCTCGAAGTTTATGCTTCTCAGTGCTTTTAAGTTTAACAAAATCAATATTGGTGACCTTGGTATTATACTCGATTTTTGAATTTGTTATTTTTTCAAACCATTCTAAATATTCTGCCCATTCCTCACGTTTAATAAATCCTAATTTCTCCCATTTAACATTTGAATTTTTTGCTTCCCACCATGCTCGGAAAGTTAGATTTGGAATATTTAGGGCTGGTCCTGTTAAATGCTTCGGTGATCGAAGATATTCCATTCTGGCAAAATTTAACCATGGTCCAGCTTGACCAAACTCTTTTTGATCAACTTGACAGATATTTTGGATACCCTGACACCTTAAAGCGAAAGCGGCAGCTAATCCATTCATGCCGCCACCAATTATGAGAACGTCAATAACTGGTTTGTTATTTGGTCCAATAAAACTTGGAACCCAATTTTTGACCGGGTAGTTTAATCTTTTAAAATCTTCCTGGATAAGTGTTTCATGTTCTACTAATTTAGAGTTGTTATATTTTACCAAGATGTATCTCCAAAACAATACGTCAAAAAAAAGATAATAGTATGGATTAGATTTTGCCATAGCTTTTTATGTATTTTTTTTGAATTTCTGATTTACTTTTATCGGAATTAATAAGTAAATACTTAAAAATATATTTGTGGAGAGTTTTTATGTCTGTTGGCCTTTTTGATAAAATTTCAATTGGAAATTTAGTCTTAGAAAACCGTATTAATGTTGCCCCAATGTGCCAGTATTCAGCCGTTTCTGGTACAATGACTGACTGGCATCTTGTGAATTTGGGGCAGGTTGCGATGGGCGGGCCTGGATTAATCACAATTGAAGCAACCGCTGTAGAACAAGAGGGTAGAATAACCCATGGCTGCACAGGTCTTTACTCTGACGAAAATGAAAAAGAAATGAAAAGAGTAATCGATTTCTGTAAATCTGTAGGTCACAGTAAAATTGCTATTCAACTGGCTCATGCAGGGAGAAAGGCTTCATCTCAACGACCATGGGAAGGAGGGAATGCTCTACCCGAATCTGATGGTTGGTTAACTTACAGCTCATCGCCGAATAAGTTTGCAGAGGATTGGCATACTCCTGAAGAGTTAGATCAAACAGGAATGAAAAGAATAATTAGGAAATTTGTTGAATCTACTGAAAGATCTATAAGGATGGGTGTCGATGCTGTAGAGCTCCATTGTGCTCATGGGTACTTACTTCATCAGTTTCTTTCACCAATATGTAATGAAAGAATAGATGCTTATGGAGGTTCTTTTGATAACCGTGTTAAGTTTCCACTTGAGGTTTTAGAGGCGGTTAAAACAGTTCTACCAAAAGAAATTCCACTTATTATGAGAGTATCCGCTACCGATTGGGTCGATGGTGGTTGGGATCTTGAGCAAACTACAGCGTTCAGTAAATTATTAATTGAAAACGGTTGTGATTCCGTTCATGTTTCAAGTGGTGGCATTTCGCTAAAACAGCAAGTTCCTTTGGGTAGTGCTTATCAAACAAGTTTAGCTTCTCACCTTCGTAAAGAAGTAGGTGCAAATGTGATTGCCGTTGGAATGATTACTGAACCTGTACAAGCTGACTCAATTATTCGAACAGGCCAAGCCGATATGATTGCGTTGGCAAGGGAGTTTCTTAGAGACCCTCGTTGGACATGGAGGGCTGCTAAAGCACTTAACGCCTCATCCTCTATTCCTCCTCAATATCAAAGAGCTGAAAGATTTAATTAATTTATATAAAAACAGAAACTTAAGATCTGTTTTTTAAAAAAGATTGAGAGCTTTTCTCTCCCAAATGAAAATAAATTGAGGTAACCAAAGCTATACCTTCTCGCATTAGTGGTTTTAACATGTGCTCATTTGGAGCATGCTGAGAGCATCCTGTATAGCTTAATGGAAGCCACACAATAGGGATGTCTAAATCATATTGAATGACTTCGGTCATGTTGGATCCAGCAGAATTTGGTAAAATACCACAATCATTTTTAGCAACATTGGATATGATAGATGAAGCCCACTGTGGAAAAGGACTGTTTGGATCAGTTCTACTCGCCTCAAAAGATATACTATTTGATTGTGAAGGATCAGTAATCTCGACTATTTCAAAATTAAACTTATCTAAATGTGTTCTTAAAATAGGAATAATGTCTTTTAAATTAGTACCCATAACAAATCTGATTTGACAGGCAGCTTTGGCAAAAGGTGGTACGGCGTTGACTGGATGTAGTGGATCACCTGCACTGAAATTTAGAACTTCAAATGTATTGCTAGCAGTCGCCTTTTCAATACTTGATCGATTTGTAGGCCCCCAAGTTAAATCTATTTCTGGTGAATTTGGTCCTCCCTCTCTTTTTAGCCCTCTTAATGCCTCTTTAACATTCTCTGGTATCTGCTTAACCATGAGCCCATCTACCTTTAGCGAACCCTTGGAGTCTATTATGCTGGAGATTGCATTTGCTAAAATTATGGCTGGATTTGATAGTAATCCTCCCCAATTACCCGAATGATGTCCTCCTTCTCTTAAGTTGCAAACAAGATCAAAGTTTAGAACTCCACGATTCCCCAAGGTAATATTTGGTCTTTCTATCTCTGTTCGAGGCCCATCCGACGCAAAGAAAACATCTCCAGAGAAGTAATCTAAATTATTTTGTACTAGTTTTCGAAAACCCCTTGAGCCATTTTCTTCACCCATTTCAATAATAAACCGATGATTGAAGCCTAATTTATCTTTCATTTTGATAAGAGATTTAAGGGCAGTTAAATGAGCAAGATGTTGACCTTTGTTGTCGACTGTTCCTCTTCCGTAAACCTTATTACCCTCAAAGCTTAACCTCCAGGGGTTTCTATCATTATCCCATTTTCCATCTTGTCCGTGTATTACGTCTCCATGGCCATATCCAACAACCGTAAATTGCGAGCCTTCATTTCTTTCAGCAAGCATTACAGGACCAGCACCGATAATAGGATTCTCAAAAATTTTTATATGATACCCCAACTCTTTAAATAGGGGACCAACACCTCGTTTCAAATAGTCAAATAAAATAGGAAGCGACGCTGAGATCTGGCTTTCAGTCTTAAATGCAACAAGTTTTGAAAGATTTTTAAAATACTCGTCCGGATCATCAAAAGCATTTTCTGCGTGAATAATTACTTGCTGTAAATCTGGGGTAGAGTGAGTCAATTCTCTACTTCTCCTAAATCCCAGTATAGCCCAGTCATTAGACCTAGTGCGTCCCGACATACAGGTAGTATTACATGTTCATCTGGAGCATGCTGCGAACATCCCGAATAGGAATGTGGAATCCAAATTGCAGGGATACCGAGTAGGTCCGTAAAAAGATCATTACAAATTGAACCTCCCATTTGCGGTAAAATCGCTGGACTTCTGCCAGCACTTTTTTCAATAGAGTTTTGAACAATTTGAACCCAGGGATTATCTATTTCGGTTCTACTTGCCATAAATCCACCTCTATTCTCTTTTGGAGGTTGTTCTATCTTAACTATATTGAAATCATTATCATCTAAATGTTTTCTAAGAGATGGAACAACATTATCAACATTGGTTCCTGCGATATATCTAAGTTGACAATGCGCCCTAGCAGTAGGAGCAATAGCATTAACCGGATTGTTAGGGTTTCCTGATGTCATTGCTAGCACTGAAAAAGAATTCCATGCAAAAACGTTCTCTGCGGGTGAAAAAGAAGGTTCGCCCCAATTCGGATCTGGAGTAGGTCCATCTGGCCCAGAGTCTAATTCTATATTTTTCAATAACTCACGTACTTTTAAGGATGGTTTTTCTGGCCTCCAATCGAAAACTTTGAGTTCTCCAGTTTTACTTGTTATACAAGAGATTGCCTGTGATATAACAATTGCTGGATCAACCAACGCTCCTCCCCAGTTTCCCGAATGATGGCCACCTTTTCGTAAGTTACATGTAAGATCAAAGTTTATTGCTCCCCTTGCTCCTAACGATATAGTTGGCCAATCGTGTTTAACGCGGGGGCCATCCGAAGCTATGAAAACATCAGCAGAAAAGGACGCCATATCCGATTCTATTACTTCTCTTAAACCTTTTGAGCCATTTTCCTCACCGGTTTCAATTATAAACTTAGCATTAAAACCTAGATTCCCTTTTACCTTTAAAACCGTTGATAACGCGCTCATATTTATCCAATGCTGACCTTTATTATCCGCTGTTCCACGGCCGTAGAGGATATCTCCATCTTTCGTAGCATTCCAAGGGCCATTACCTTTAGTCCATTGATCATCAAGCCCAAGAATTACATCACCATGCCCGTATCCTAGAATAGTTGTTAAATTAGGATCTTCAATTCTGGTTGCTAAAAGGACCGGACCGATATTCTTAATTGGGTTCTCATAAATTTTGGTTTGGAAACCCATTTCATGAAATTTTGGTATCATAGCCTTTTTAAGATATTTTTCACATGAACTGACTTCACTCGGTATTTGGCTTTGACTTGGTATCTTAACTAATTTAGCCAAATCCTTTTCGAAATCACCTGTATCAAAATATTCATAGGAGTTATTTATTGCTCTAGCTCGTGTCATTATAGTACCGCCCATTTTAAAAGAGTATCAGGTTCTAGATATAAATTTTTATCATTGTATTTATTTATTATATACTTTCTTAAATAAAAATATATATTTTTTATATATTAATATTAGAGGTCTCTTATGATAACTGAGAATGAAATTTTAGAAGGGTTAAAACCTTGGGTAGAAACGGAAAGCCCAACCTCGGATGCAGATGCCGTAAATAAGGTAATGACTCTCGCTGAAAAAAATTGGTTAAGTATAGGCTTTCATGTTCAACGTATCGCTGGAACAAATGGTTTTGGAGATCATCTATCGATAAGATCAAATTGGGGTTATGACAATGATTTTGAAAAACCAGGAATACTAGTTCTTTCGCATATGGATACCGTGCATCCTCACGGTAGCTTTGGAAACAATAATTTTGTAATCAGTGGTGATACCGTAAAGGGACCAGGAATACTGGATATGAAAGGTGGGGCTTTTTTGGCTTTCATAGCCCTAAAGTTGATATCTGAGTCTTCTAAACTGCCAAAATTACCTGTTCATATTCTCTTTACTTCAGACGAAGAAGTCGGAAGTCCAACTTCTAGAAATCTAATAGAGAACGCAGGAAGTATGGCAAAGTATGTGTTGGTCACAGAACCAGCGCGCAACGGAGGAAAGGTTGTTACCAGTCGAAGAGGTGTAGGTCGATACAAAATTACTGTTAAAGGTACCGCCGCACATTCGGGCGTTAACCATCAGCAAGGTATAAGTGCCATCAAAGAAATGGCTAAGCAAATTTTATATATAGAATCCTTAACAGATTATGAACGAGGTATAACACTTAACGTTGGAAAGATAATTGGCGGTACAGCGGATAATACTATCCCTGACTATTGTGAAAGCTCCATTGATCTAAGAATAGAAAATTCCAATTTAGCAGAAGAAGTTGAAAAAAAATTAATGGCATTAAACTATAAAAAAGATGGCATACAAGTAAAAGTAAAGGGTGGTATCAATAGACCACCATTTTCTGTCACAGAAGGGGGTAAAGACCTTTATGTAAAAGCGAAGAGTCACGCAAAAGAAATAGGATTTGAACTAGTAGGAATGCATACTGGAGGAGGAAGCGATGGAAGTTTTTTAGCAGAAAAAGTTCCAACTCTAGATGGTCTCGGGGTCGATGGGGTAGGTCCTCACACTCTAAATGAGCATTTATTTATTTCCTCACTCATCCCACGCATGATGTTATTAAAAAAATTATTTGAAAATTTAGAATAGGAAATTGGTTTGATGAACTGTTTCGAAGAGCCTCGGTCATGAAAGGAATGGTTGTAGCTCCACAACCAGAGGCCGTTGAGGCTGGTTTAGAGGCGTTTGAAAGAGGTGGTAACGTGATGGACGCTGCGGTCACCGCTGCTTTTGTTCAAACGGTTGTTGATCCTCAAATGTGTGGAATTGCTGGATTCGGATCTATGCAGGTATACATTGAAAAGTTAAAAAAAACACACAAGTATAGACTTTCATGGACGAGCTCCTCGGAATTCTCAAGAAGGTATGTGGGAAAAACTTATTGAAGGTGTGTGCGAGGATGGATTTGGGTACATCCTTAAAGGAAGAATTAATGAGTTTGGTTATCAATCACTTACGACACCATTGACTTTAAAGGCCTTAAATTTAGCTCACGGGATGTTTGGTAAGTTACATTTTGGGGAGACAATGGAGTCTGCCATAAAGTATTGCAATGATGGTTTTATGGTCAGACCTAGATTACATGCTTTTTGGATGGCTCCAGAGCAAGCAGGCCGCATGGCTCGAATATCCGTGATCAATAAACTCGAAGCGGCAAAAAAAAATCTATTTAGACAAAAATGGTAGGATTCCAAAAATTGGCGATACCCTAAAAAACCCAGATATGGGAAAGCTTTACGAAAGAATTTCAAATGAAGGAATTGGTATTTTTTATGAAGGCGATATTGCCGACACCATAGAAAAGGACATGAAAATAAATGGAGGACTATTAATAAAGGAAGACTTGCGCAATTGTAGTCCTAGTGTCGGTAAGCCTTTAAGAGGAACATACCGAGGTTTTGAGATAGTAACCAATCAACTTCCTGGTGGTGGGTTAATGATAATTGAAATGTTAAATATTCTTGAACAATTTGATTTAGAAGAGATAGGTCACAACTCTTCAAGATATATCTCAATTATTGCTGAAGCTATGAAAATTGCCACAATTGACAAGGATACTTCGATGGGTGATCCGAAATTTATTTCTGTGCCTATCGAAAGATTATCTTCTAAAAGTTATGCAAAAGAGATGGCTACGAAAATTAAGAATGGAGAAAAAGCCAATATTAATAGAGAAATTAGTGGCCTTCCTGAGAGCAAAGATACAACTCACCTTGTGGTAGCCGATAACGAAGGTAACGTTGTGAATCTTACTCACTCGCTGGGTTCTAGCTCTGGTGTCGTGACTGAGGGATTAGGTTTTATGTATAATAATTGCATGATGGTATTTGATCCGCGTAAAGGTCACAACGGCTCTTTAGAACCTGGTAAAGCCAGATTTACGGCTATGTGCCCGACTATGTTATTAAAAGATGGAAAGGTTAGATTAGCGCTCGGAGCGCCCGGTGGAACAACTATTACGATGGGGGTACTGCAAGGAATTTTAAATGTTGTAGATTTTAATATGTCAGCTCAACATGCTGTAAGTGCGCCAAGAATTTGTGTAACTTCTAATAAGATTGAGATTTCAAACCGAATTTTCAGATCGGTAGAACGTGAATTATGCGATATGGGTTACTCTACCTATAGGAATCCAGCTAGTTTTATAAATCCTAGAGTCCACGCTATTAGGATAAATGAAGGTAATCTTGATGGAGGGGCAGATCCTATTGGAGATGGAATGTCAGGGGAGGTTGAGTTCTAAACATTCTTTCTATTTGCCTCATACTGAGAGCGAAGTTGATTTCTATTAATCTTCCCGTTCCCTGAAGTTGGAAATGAATCGACCTGAATAAACAGTCGAGGTTGTTTGTAACGAGCTAGATTCTGCACCGAAAGAATTTTTAATTTTTTCTCAAATGACTCTTCTGCAACATAAAAAACTGCTATTATAGTGGTATCTTCTTTTATAGTAAGATCGACGGCTGCAACATTATCTATACCTTCTAAACTACTAAATAAATTCTCTAGTTCTATCGGAGAAACACGGTTCCCACCAGAATTAAGCATATCATCATTTCGACCGATATATGTTACTTCTCCATATTTTGACATTTTGGCTAGATCATTTGTGAGTAACCATTTTTGCTTAAGTTTTTTTTCACCTAAATAGTAAAGCATACATCCAGGATCTGTGGAGGCCACAGCTAAATTACCTACTTTATCGAACCCTACAGGATTATTTTCTTCGTTTAGTATCGCAACCGACCTACCTCTCTGTGGTTTCCCCATACTTTGTAAATCAGTTGAGTTTTCGTTCGGTCTTTGAGATATAAAAGTAGAACACTCCGACATTCCGAAAGCTTCAAAGATCCTAGTTTTAGTCTTTTGTTCCCATTTTTCGCGGATACTATCTGAAAGCTTTTCTCCAGCGGATAAGTTATGTCTGAGAGAGTTTAATTTTAAAGCTTTCTTATTCTTAAGTATTTTACGAAAAATAGATGGTGAAGATGCGAAAATAGTTATTTTGTTTTCATTAATGATTTCATAAAAGTCATTTGGATTAAAAGGTTTTTCAGACATTACCGCCGTAGCTCCTACAGTCCAAGGATCTAACAAACCAGTTCCTAAGGTGTATGTCCAATTGAAGGCGCCTGAATGCAGAATCCTATCATTTTCAGTTATACCATACCAATCATCAAACATCATCCTGCGAGCCCATATAGCTCTGTGGGCGTGGACAACTCCCTTAGGTTCTGCTGATGTACCAGAAGTAAAGACAATGTAAGCAACACGGTCAGGAGATCCAATTTTAGCGGTTGATAATCTATCCGTTTTGTATGTCATGAGGACTTCTTCAGTTAGTACCGGAGCGTTTGATTTTGGTAAAACAATATTTTTCCCCGCAATTATTAACTTAGGATTTACTAGGCTTTCAATCTTATTAATTTCAGTTTTGGTTAACTGCGAAGACGTTGGCACAGGTATTACTCCTGACCAAATACAAGCAAGAAACATTACCGGAAAGTTAACCGTATTTCCGAGACGTAAAAGGACTCTGTCATTTTCAACAATTCCATGCTCTCTTAGTAATCTGGCTTTGCTGCATACTTGATGTAGCAGGTCCTCATAACTCCATTTTAAATTTTGGGGAGAAGCAATCAACTCAAGAGCACATTTTGAGCTGTTATTATCAGAAGACGATAGTACATATTTTGCAAGATTAAATTTATCGGGGCAGGGCAGCTGTTTACTACTATTAAAAAGTGATACCATTAGAATAAATTACCCACAAATAATTCAATTGGCAAATATTGCAGAATAATAACTGAGTATAAATACTAATTAATATCTACATTGCTGTCCAACCACCATCGATACTAATTGCGGAACCTGTTATTTGATCAGCGTCGCTTGTGCATAAAAACTTTACCAAACCTGCTATCTGATTAGCTTCAACAAATTCCTTTGAAGGTTGCCTTTCCATCAATACATCAGATACCAACTGTTCTCTACTCATCCCATACTGTTTCATTAATGCGGGAATTTGTTTCTCCAGTAATGGTGTTTGAGTGAAACCTGGGCATATGGAATTTGCTGTTATAGGAAGTTCAGCGGTCTCCAAAGCAGTAGTTTTTGTAAGTCCTATTACTCCATGTTTCGCGGAAACGTATGCTGATTTTTGTGAGGATGCCACCAACCCATGAGCTGAAGAGATATTTATTATTCGTCCCCAACCAGATCCTTTCATCATTGGGAGCGCTATTGCTGTGGTATGAAAAACTGCCGACAACATTACCGCTATCATTGTATCCCAGGTGGAGATCTCTAGCTTTTCAATTGGACTTACATGCTGCAAGCCAGCATTATTTATTAAAATATCAATATGCTTAGTACGCCTTACAAGATCTCTTGCTGCAGAAGAGGAACTCAAATTTGCCTGTAAGTAGGTTGTTTTAATTGAGAATTTTTTTGACAGTTTTGCTGCAAGCTGATGGTCAGTCTTATTATCAGTTATGGAATGTAAGAAGATATTAACACCTTTACTTGCAAGCCCTTCAGCAATTGCATACCCAATCCCAGAAGTTGAACCCGTGATTAGAGCAGATTTACCTGAAAGATCCATTAAAAAAACTTTCAATTAAAAGTTCAGTGAAAGGTCCCTATGACCAGCGTTACATTTTGCTAAAAATAAACCTTGATCTCGTGAAATCTTAGTTTGCTGACGCGCTCCAATATTATTTGCAATTACATTTAAATATCCAGTTAGAGCGGTTCTAAGTTTAGTTTCGGCCTCGATTCGCCATAACTTGTCTTCATTAAAAATACCTATGGCCTTATCATATTCTTTTAAAGCTTTTTCTAACTTTACCTTACCGGGTCGTAATTGTCGTGCAGCTTTACTTAACTTAGATTTAACGGCTGACGCTCCTTTTATTTTAGTAAATTTCTTACCAAGCTTTTTAGTTTCTAACTCTGCAAATCCATCTTCGGTTTGTTCGAATGTATCCCTTAAAGCAATAAGCTCGTTTTCAAGGCTCATAAATGAATCATTTGCATCTAAAATTGCTAGAAACTCGGCTACTTGTTCATATGATTTGTCTGCTGATCTCCGATATTTCTTTCGAGCAGTATTTTCGGCCTTTACAAGTTTGCTAAATGATGAATAAACACTGTTCCAATCAGCCGGTATTTCCGAATTAAGCCCCGCTATTTCTTTCTCTAAATCTTTCATCTTTTTTACAACGGTTTCGCGTTCCGCTGCGTCATCTTCAGATTTCAAGTAAGATAACGAACTTTTTAACTTTTTTGATTCTTTCTCTGCTGATCTTATCGAGCTCTCGATGTCTCTTACTATCCTCAAAAGAGGCCGATAACTAGGTGCATTTTTGACAACTTCTTTCTCCGCTATGAATATTTCCTCCAAAGTGATTACCGCTTCCTCAGCTGATTTAAATGCTCCACTGAGATTTGACGAAACTTTCTTGGGAAGGAATGAAAGATCCAATTGTTTGCTGTTAATAATTGAATCCATTATTTCTTGCCGGTTTGTTGTGACTTCTCGCATCGAGTATTCTTCTAAACATATTTGAAGTTTAGGATTTCGAGGTGGAGGAGACGATTCAGAAAGCAGGCTCATTCTATTTGGTAAATAATTTACTAACTGTGGATAATATCCAACTATTCCAAGTGCTAACAATTGTAAGCAGATAAAGGCTATTACACCTTTATATATATCTAAAGTTTTTACTGCTGCAGGTGCTACACCTCTCAGATAAAACAGGGCAAAGCCAAAGGGTGGGGTTAAAAAAGAGGTTTGGATATTAAGCCCAATCATCACTCCTAACCATACGGCTGTAATATTTGCAGACGGATCGGCTAAAAGTATTGGTGCTACAATAGGGACTACAACAACTGCAATTTCAATAAAATCCAAGAAAAAGCCAAGAACAAATATAACTGCCATAACGATAACAAATTTCGCCCAGAAACCGCCAGGCAGAGAATTCAAGAAGTCACGAACTAGGTCCTCTCCCCCAAAGGCTCTAAATGCAGCAGTTAAAACTGCAGCGCCTAAGAGAATAATGAACACCAATGAGGTTGTCTTTGCGGTCTCTATCATTACCTCGTGAAGTGTATTATTAAGTTTTAAAACCCTAGTTCCGCTCCACGCGATAGAGACAATTAATCCAATTGACGCGACCACTCCCAACCATATACCGGTACTATCGCCACCATTTACTATAATTGCCTTCACGTTCATGTTGTAATTCGCCAGACAATAAGCAATTAGCAAAATTGAAATAATAGCCAATAGGGCAGGGTAATACCTTACTTTTGAGCTTTCAGTTAACCTATAACCAGCCATTATTAGTGCACCAGATGCTCCTATTGCGCCGGCTTGATTGACCGTAGCAACACCTGTAATAATTGATCCCAAAACTAGGAATATAAGTCCCAATGGAGGAATAAGAGTTAAGAAAACTGACCCCCAAAAATTAAGATCCATTTTGCCTTTATATCTTACTGCAGGAGCCGCCTTGGGAACAATAAATGCGAACACTAAAAGGAAAAGCATATAAACGCCCACTAAAACTAACCCAGGAACAAGTGCTCCAAGAAACATTTCTCCAGCGCTCGTAGAACCAACATCAAACATACTAGGCATTGAGAGCTCACCGGTAGCCTCCTTGTGTAAGGCTTTTCTTGCAGTTCCAGCTTGATCGGCAGCAGATCCCAATTGGTCTGCTAAAATTATCAAAACGATAGACGGAGGAATAATTTGACCAAGGGTTCCTGACGCGGCTATGGTACCACTTGCCAAGGCTTTTGAATAATTATTCCTGAGCATAGCGGGTAAAGAAATTAAGCCCATCGCAACCACAGTAGCACCTACTATGCCAGTTGTAGCAGCTAAAAGAGCTCCAACAAATACAACAGATATACCTAGACCGCCCGGTACCGGTCCGAATAAGTTGGCCATCGTTACTAAAAGGTCCTCTGCTATTTTAGATTTTTGGAGCATGATTCCCATAAAAATGAAGAGTGGTATTGCTATTAGAGTGTCACGCTCTACCTCCCAGTAGACCCCCCTTAGATTTGTAATTCCAGAAGAGAGCCACTGTGACGGTCCGCCTTGATGAAAATAAGCTGCAGGATCGCCAGCAAAAAAATAACCACTAACACCTGCTAATATTATAGTCATGATAGCGGCACCTGGTAGTGCGAATGCAACAGGGTAACCAGACCCTAATGCCGTTGCCATGATAATCACAAGTATCGCTAAGAAAAATAGTTCCATCTGTTACAGCCTCAGTGTGAAATTGGTTTTGGTACTCGTTTACCAGGTTCGCCTCTTGTATCGGCAACTGATTCCAAGAAATAACTAACAAATTGTATTTGCATCGATATAGCAAAAATAAGTAAAAATACCGCCATTTGGTACTTTGTATACATCCCAGCAGTACCGGTTTGTGTGACCTCAAAATTCATTACAGGTGAATTCACAATCGCCTGTTTAGACCATAAACATATTAGAAATATTGTTATTGCCGTCATCATACCCAATAAGATAGATCCGTAAGCGTTAATTTTTCCTTTTTTCTTTTGATTGAACCCGGAGTACAAAATATCTACTCTCACGTGGCCCTCCTCTAAAAGTGTATAAGCGGAAGCGAATAAGAATAGTGCAGCGTACCAATATCTCACTAAGTCTCCCATCATTGTTTGTTCGTAAGAAAACACAAATCTGAAAATAACAATTAAAAGTTCAGCACCAACAATCATAAGAGCCAACCAGAAAAAGCCTAATGTTCGTGAAAATAATGCTACCACAAATCCAAAAATAACCAAAGGGACATGGATTACTGGACCAATAAAACGTGATTTTAAAAGGGCAGATGCTGTTGCCTCATTGAAAACAACTGGAAGAAGGCTTTCTACGCGTAACCAGGCAATAGAAGCATCTACAATTCCAACAAAAAGTACTGCAAAAAAACAACCGCGAATAAAATATGTATTAAAGTTTGTAATTCGATTTGCGTCGTTTCTAAGTGTATTACTTCGAGTTGTATAAACCCAAAACAAGGTTAAGGCGAAGCAAACGAAATAGACAATTGGTTGAACGAGATTAATTAAAGTGGGGTTTGTTAGTAAATCTTTACCAGAGGGAATATTAAACCCTATTGAAAGAACATTATTAATCATGAAGGCAACTAAAAACGATAAAGTTAACCAACCAAATGCTCGCGCTAAAAGAGCAGGTTTGCCTTCTAGGGTTTGTTCGGATGTCACATTCGTAAAGTTCATAAAATCCTCCGAAGGCCGCCTTTACAGGCCATCATTGTCTTAAATAAAAGTTTAGCTTGTAAAAGGGGCTACAGAAAGTAGCCCCTTAGCTAAGAGTAGATTTAGGTTAGACCTAAAACTCTGTTTCTTTGACTTGAGAACTCTATTTCAGCAATCGCTCTGAATCCACCAATATCTCTCAATGCAGCCTGATAGGAGTCGTTAATCCTAGCAGCTAATTCAGAGTGCTGGCGTGTTTCATCAAAAACTTCAGCCGCGGCATCTCCAAATGCATCCCATACGTCGTCGTTGAACGAACGCAGTTGTGTTCCATGGTCATCAACAAGCTTCTTAAGGTATGTACCGTTGTTTGCCATTGCCTCTTCTGGCTGAGCAGCATTCTCTTCCATACACGCAGCTTCAATTACAGCTCGCTCGTGATCTGTGAGATTGTTATAGAAATCGAGGTTCATTCCAAACCCAAGACCACCGCCTGGCTCGTGCATACCTCCAGTATAGTAGTACTTAGCAGCTTCGTAAAACTTCATAAAGTAATCATTATATGGTCCAACCCACTCAGTTGCATCTACAGAACCTGAAACTAAGTTCTCATAAATCTGTCCGCCTGGAAGGGATACGGTTGAAACTCCAAGTTTTGATAGAACAGTTCCACCAAGTCCTGGAATACGCATTTTCAACCCCTGTAGGTCTTCTGGAGAGTTTATCTCCTTGTTAAACCAACCACCACACTGAGCACCTGTTCCACCACAAGTAAACGCCTTCAGGTTAAAACTAGCAGCGAGTTCATCCCAGAGCTCTTGGCCACCTTTAAATTTAATCCACGCGTTCCATTCTGGAGTTGTCATTCCGAACGGTACCGACGTGAAGTAGTTGTAGCCTGCATGCTTTCCTCCCCAATAGTATTCAGCAGCGATATAAGCATGTGAGTTTCCTGCAGCAACTTCGTCAAAGCTATCAAAAGCACCAACCTTTTCGCCGGCAGCAAAATATTCGGTCTTTAGAGCTCCGCCTGAGATCGCATCAATTCGAGCGCACAGTCTCTGAGCAGAAGTACCAAGCCCTGGAAAATCCCGTGGCCAAGTTGATACTATAGTTATCGTCTTTACGCCCTGTGCTATTGCTGGGGCTGCAAGTGCCGCTCCAGTTCCAGCCAATGCGGCTCCAGTTAAAAACTTACGTCTTTCCATATTTACTTCTCCCTTTTTTTTTAAATATGACAGCTTTAGACTTAAACAAATCAAGCTTATATTATGATTATCTCAAGTTATGAGATTTGCAACGATTCTTATTTAAAAAAGGTAAGTAAAATTATTATTTAAATCTGAATAGTATTATATTGTGAGTCTATGAAACAAAAAAGTTTTAATACGGGATATATTTCTTGGATATTAAGAAACAGAGTTAACAAAAAATTCCCAAAAAGTGCGAAGCCAAAAAAAAAACGCCAGCCGAAGCTGGCGTCAAGTTATTGAGGCAGGTTTCATACAGGCAAGAAACCTATCGAGCAGTATCGATCTGTATAGCCAATTTACATACGCAGGCCAAGTTAAAAGTTTGATTTTTATAAAAATTTGTTAGATTAGTATTAATGCAACAGAATCTGAGGTTAGCTTTATGTTTAAGACAAATAAATTATTCACCTATTTATCATTGTTCTTCGTTTTTGGGTTAAATCCAATTTATGCAATTGCGGACAGCAGACATGGTATATCTATGTATGGCGAACCTGCATTACCACCAGATTTTGTATCTTTGCCTTATGTTAATGCTGATGCTAAAAAAGGGGGGGTTTATGTTACAGGGGTTGTTGGAAGCTTCGACTCTTTAAATCCTCATATCAGAAAAGGTCGTGTCCCATGGCAACTTCGATTTTTAGCCTATGAGACACTTATGGGTAGAAGTTGGGATGAGCCATTTACACTTTATGGGTTGTTAGCCGAATCTATAGAGGTTGACCCCAATAATCTCTGGGTAGAGTTCACCCTGCGTTCAGAGGCAAAATTTTCAGATGGATCGCCTGTAACCATTGATGATGTATTATGGTCGTACGAGACGCTCGGAAAGGAAGGTCATCCTCGATACGCTAACACTTGGTCAAAAATAAAATCGTCTATTAAATTATCAAGTAATAAAATTCGGTTTGAATTTAATGAAGCTGACAGAGAACTAGCGTTAATTATGGGCTTACGCCCAATACTCAAAAAAAGTCAGTGGAAAGAGAATGACTTTAAATCAAGTGGACTTGATGTAGTACCTATTGCTTCAGCACCTTATGTTATTAGTAATTTTGAGCCAGGGAAATTTATAAAATTATCAAGGAATAAAAATTACTGGGGTAAAGATCTACCATTTCGAAGAGGAACTAATAATGTCGATGACATTATAATTGAATTCTTTGGGGATGGAACAGCATTAAAAGAGGCATTTAAGGTGGGAGAACTTAGTGCTCTAAGAGAAACCAATGGTGCGAAGTGGGATACTCAATATGATTTTGAAAAAGTAAAAAATGGTCAAATTGTAAAGTCTCTAATCCCGCATAGAAGACCATCTGGAATTACGGGTTTAGTTATGAATTCTAGGCGTCCAATATTTAGTGATTGGCGTGTAAGAGAGGCTCTTATTCAAGCATTTAATTTTGAATTTATAAACAAAAAGCTGAATAATGGAAAAATGCCTCGAATAACATCCTATTTTTCAAATTCTGTACTAGGAAAGATAGATGGACCAGCATCTGGACGTGTAAAGGAGTTTCTAATTCCATTTAAGGATGAATTATTACCAGGTGCACTAGCCGGTTATAACCTACCAGTGGGTGACGGAACTGAACGTAATAGGCCTTCAATAAGGAAAGCCTCAAAACTACTTGAACAGGCTGGTTACACAGTTAGTCAAGGACGTTTACTTGACCCTAGCAACCAAGAAGTGAGTTTTGAAATCCTCTTGAGGCAGGGTAGCTCAGAACTTAAAGCGATTACCAATATTTATCGAGAAACACTGAAACGTTTGGGAATTAATGTTACTATTTCGATAATCGATAGCGCGCAATACAAAGAACGAACAAACGTTTATGATTTTGACATGACCTACTATCGACGCGGGCTTTCTTTAAGTCCAGGCAATGAGCAATTTTTATATTGGGGTTCGGAAGGAGTTACTAAATTTGGTTCTAGGAACTGGATGGGTATAAAGTCCACAGCTGTTGAAAAAATGATTCAAAGAATGCTAACTTCACCAGATCGAGCAGATTATATTTCTGCAGTCAGAGCGTTAGACAGAATATTAATGGCTGGAAGATATGTAATTCCGATTTGGTATTCACCATACTCAATGATAGCGCATGACTCAAATCTTAAGTATCCTGTAAACATACCTGCATATGGTGATTGGATAAATTTTTTACCAGATGTTTGGTGGTTTGAATAAGTATAAACAAAGAATGTTATTTTTTCTTTTTAGGATAAACAAGACCCGCAGATATTACTAGTTTTGCTGCATCCTCAACTGACATATCGAGATAAGTTATGTCTGATTGAGGAATGAAAAGTAAATATCCAGAAGTAGGATTTGGAGTCGTTGGTAAAAACACGGAAATTAATTTGTCCGTTTTTCACAGGGTTTTTATCCGCTATTTCATCTTTTGTATCACTGGAAACAAACCCAATCGCCCAAATTCCTTTTCTTGGATATTCAATCATACAGGCCTTTTCAAATGAACTATCTCGAGACGATAAAACGGTCTCTGCAATTTGTTTAATTCCATTATAAACCGATCTAACAATTGGAGTTCGGTCAACAAGATTCTCTCCAAATCTAAGGAATGTGCGACCTAAAATTCCCTTACCTAGCCAGCCAATAATGACTGTAAAAATTAAGAAAAAGATTACTCCGATCCCTTTAAGGTTTAACCCCAAATAATCAGCGAAATGGTAATTATAAGGGACTAAAGGTAAAACCCAACCGTCTATCCAACTAACAAATGACATTACTATCCAAATAGTAAACCCGATAGGAGCAATTACTATTAATCCAGCTAGAAAGTTCCCTCTGATGTTGCCGAGTATACCACGACCTAGATTTTTTTTTGTATCTCTATTTTTTTTATTCACTGGCACACACCTGGCTAGTTTAATTAATTATTTTTCTAGTTCCTATCTCAAGTAAGTGCAAGAAAAAGGTGATTTATTAAGCCTTCTGTAACTTCTTGAGACTGATTGCCAATTGAGCTGCTAGTTTAGCATTATTTATAATTAATGCGGTATTTGCCTGCAAAGAGGCTCCTTTAGTTTTTTCAAAAATTTTATTTAATAAAAAACGGTGTCAAATTTTTTCCAACTACTTTGTTAGCATCTGCTTCCTTTAGAGCTTCTTTAATGTGTATAGATATTTCATATTGAGGTATTTCAAAATCTCTAGGAACTGGATTTGCAATCAGCTGGCCACCTTCTAATTGTATTTTTTTGCGATAGATAAAAGAATTAGCAATTTCTGTAATGCTGTCCATCATAAATGGTGATTTTATTTCACTTGAGGATGACCAGAAGGCTGGAAGGTGATCTTGCCTGTAGGTAATCACTGGGACCCCCAAGGATTCTAAAATCTCCAATGTTTTAGGAATATCCAATATTGCTTTAGGACCAGAGCAAACAACATTAACAGCCGTTTTTGATAGTTCATAGAGATCTGCAGATATATCAAAACTTGTTTCAGAACCAGGGTGGGCTCCTCCAATTCCACCAGTTGCAAAAACTTCTATATTAGTCAATTTCGCTATTATCATGGTAGCTGCAACTGTTGTGGAACCTGTTTGTTTGCTCGAAAGACAGATAGCTAAATCAGCACGCGATAGTTTTATTGAATCACGTGTTTGGCTGAATTCCCTCAACTGGTTGTCTGTCATACCTACATTAATTAAACCATTCATTACAGAAATTGTTGCCGGGACCGCACCCATTTTACGTATAGAGTTTTCTACTAATCTAGCAGTTTTTAAATTATCAGGGTAGGGCATGCCATGAGTTATTATAGTGCTCTCTAAAGCAACAATTGGAATATTATTCTCTTGAGCATGTTTGACTTCATCGGAAAATTTTATTGAATCCATCTCAAATACCCTCCGAAATAAACTTGCTTGTTTCTTCTAACGCAAAAGACATTGCATCGTAGTTAGAAGATCTTTCTAAAAGTTTTGTTATGTGGGTTGCCATTAAGACATCACCAGCGCCAGTTAATTTTGAAACCTTAACAGTTGGTGGTTTTAATTTAATTAACTCATTTCCTTGAGCAAAACACGCCATTCTCTCTCCATTTGTGACTAGCACAGAATTTAAGCCATACGATAATATTTCGAGCGCTGCATCTACAGATGACTGAAAAGTCTTCCTTAAAATATAATTTGCTTCCTTTAAGTTCAGATAAATATTGGAACCAGAATGAGTAAGAAACATTATCAGTCTATCCACTTTACTTGGTGACCCAGGAGCTAGCCTGAAATCAGAGTTTTTAAAAGCCGAGTTATAGCGTAATTCTTCTAGAACCTCACTAGAAAGATTACTATCTAAGATGATTGGACTATTCCAATTTTTGTAACGACCTGAAATTAAGGGATTTAAAACTTTCCTTTTATTTTCAGTTAGTAACCTAGTATCTGCGATTGCTAAGGCGACACCATCTGGATCTTCGATCGCCATATAAAAAATCTGTACGTCGTTTGGGGCAAACTAATATGTCGTCCCATATTATAGCATGTTTTTTACAAATTTCAATTAGCTCAAGACCCGCGGTGTCATCACCTAAGGCAGAGATGATAGCAGGAGTTATGCCGTACCTACTGAGGTCTTACGGCGAGATTCATAGCTACCCCTCCAGGTTGTCTACTAATTATGCCTTCTTTATCATCACCTCGAGCCAGAGGAGTGATAGAATAACCAATTATATCCCAAAGGATTGAACCTATACATAATATTTTTGGTTTTTTTATCCATAAAGTCTTATTGCTCCTCAAAAGAAAAAGTTGCAAGTTCAAGAATATTATTTTTAAACAAAAAAAAAGAAGACTTGTTAAATAACTAACTTTTATTTATACCGCCGTTAAATCACAGATGAGGTTAGGGCTTCAGAGGGACAAATCCTCTTGGTCCGCCGGTTGAGTTAAAACTCTAGCGCTTCATCGAGGAACAAACCGGAAAGGAACTTATATCATGGCTACGCCAGATTTTTCATTGCGCCAACTTCTTGAAGCTGGTGTGCACTTTGGTCACCAAACAAAGAGGTGGAACCCTAAAATGGAACCATATTTATACGGTTCCAAAAACGGTATTCACATAATCGATCTAACCCAAACTGTGCCGATGCTCGATAGAGCGTTGGAAATGGTAAAAGAAACAACCTCCAGAGGTGGTAGGGTTTTATTTGTCGGAACAAAAAGGCAAGCCCAAAAACCTATTGCTGAAGCTGCTGATAAGTGTGCTCAATATTATATGAATCATCGCTGGTTGGGCGGTACATTGACTAACTGGAAAACAGTTTCAAACTCCATAAATCGGCTAAAACAAATAGATAGTGCTATGGAAGAGGGGACTGACGGGGTTAACAAAAAAAGAGCGGCTTGGAATGGAGCGGGATCAATCCAAACTGCAAGCATCGTTAGGTGGAATTCGCGAAATGGGTGGTACACCAGAGGTTTTATTTGTGATTGATGTTAACAAAGAAGATCTTGCTGTAGCAGAAGCGAACAAGTTAGGTATTCCAGTAGTAGCTGTGGTAGATTTCAAACTGCTCTCCCGAGGGTATAGACTATCCAATTCCAGGAAATGATGATGCCTCAAGAGCAATTTCTTTTTATTGTGATCTAATAGCTAGAGCTGCGTTAGCCGGCATGTCTGCCCAACTAGGTGATTCTGGAGTTGATCTTGGTGAATCAGATGAGGCCCCATTAGAGGCAGCTTTATCAGATGAGTCTGATGTTTCCGATGAAAAAGCAAAAAAAATTGAACCAGTTTCGGACTCAGCACTCTTTGTGGAAGATTCTACTGAAGAAAATGATATATTGGCTGATATTTCTGAAGAAACTGAGAACAGTGAACCTGTTGAAGCGGATACTGTTGAGGCAAATAAGAGTAGTGAAATCGTTGAAAACTCGATCAGCGTAGAAACAGACAGTGGTTTGCCTGATTCTGAAAAAGGAGCAGACATAAAAGATAGCTCCTCAACAGAAAAAACTGAATAATATTTTGTAGATTTCATATTTAATTAGAAGTTAATAATATTTGAATTTAAGTGACTTTATATTGAGTTAATTTTTTATTTAGGGATTTTGTAATGTCGATAACAGCTGCATTAGTTAAAGAGCTTCGTGATATTAGCGGGGCAGGTATGATGGACGCTAAAAAAGCGTTAATTGAAAATAACGGAGATATGGAGGCTTCTATAGATTGGTTGCGAACAAAAGGCCTTGCGACTGCTGCCAAAAAATCTGGTAGAACTGCTGCGGAGGGACTTGTTGCGGTAAAAGTTAGTGAAAACAAGGGTGTAGCTATTGAAGTAAATTCTGAAACTGATTTTGTAGCAAAGAATAAGGACTTCCAGTTAATGGTTGATAGTTTCGCTTCAGCAGCCTTACAGGTAGCCGATTTAGAGTCTTTGAAGAGTTCTTCCATTAACGGGGCAAGTGTTTCAGATATACTTACTGATCGCATCGCAACTGTTGGAGAAAACATGTCGCTAAGGCGCATGAAAAGTATTTCAGGAGATAAAGTAGTTTCTTATGTTCACAATTCTGCAGCTCAAGATATGGGAAAAATTGGAGTACTTGTTGCGTTAAAGGGAGAAAATACTGAATTTGGAAAGCAAGTCGCAATGCACATAGCTGCGTCTAACCCGGCCGCTTTAAGTGAGGATGACGTGGATCCCAATCTTCTCGAGCGAGAAAGAGCAGTTTTAAGTGAGCAGGCTCGAGAAAGTGGTAAGCCAGAAAATGTTATAGAAAAGATGATTGAAGGGCGTCTTAGAAAATATCTATCAGAAATCACGCTTCTTGGACAAAGCTTTGTTGTCGATCCTGATCTTACTGTAAAAAGGGCGGCTGAGAATGCTGGTACAGTGATTCTTGGCTTTGTTAGATTTGAAGTTGGTGAAGGAATAGAGAAAAAGGCTGAAAATTTTGCGGAAGAAGTTGCATCACAGTTAAACCAGTAGTTTAGGTTACTAGTTTAAGCTATTGATTATAATGTTTTAACGTCAAAAATTTAGCGTTTTTAAATTATATTAATTTGATAAATTATTAACATAATATATATTATAGGACAATTGGATAAGTGGGCTTTTTGAGTTAAACTTAACATTATTTAATACTTTCATTTCTTTCCCCTCTTTTGTTAATGTTATTAATTGAATTATTTTACCAACTATTGCGCCGTACAGAACCTAGACCAAAACATACAAGAACCTAAACGTATACGTTAAGAATCTGTACATACCTTCATTTCTCGTTTTTTCTATTCCTTCTTTCATAATAAGCTGCGCTATTTGGTAGGATAACGTCTCCCAGCTCGGGAACTCTAGTGCTTGAAATCCTATAACAAGCTAATGAACCATTCATTGAAAACAAGTGGCAACTGAAAATAAGAGCATTATCGTAAGAAACAAGGAAAGTTTTCATTTCATTTAATCCATCCGACGTACCAAATACATGGATAATTTCGCTGTTCAAGAAAATCCACTCATCCGACCTCCCTACTACTTTAGTTAAGGCTTTTAGCTGCTTATTATTATCGCTAGAATTCTCCTCAAAAATAAAATCTCTGCAACCCTCATATTCCTGGATAGTATCAATACGCTTAATGGCTTCAGCGCCGCTTACATTTTTTACGTTACATTGTGAAGAATATATTAAGTTCCAATCCGTTCCTTGGGCCGTGGTAGCCAACATTATCAACGTCAATATTAAATAACAAATTTTATACATTTTCTTTTTCTTTCAATACGTTGCAGGCGTTAGTTGTCATCATATGGACCTCTGATAACTGGCTTAAAATAGCTTTCTAAGTCATACAGAGTAAGATAACTCCCGCCGGCTAGTAAGCCTATGATTGCGCCAATAACATGACTAGCACCAGGAATTTCCGCAATTATTCTAAATTCAACTAATCCCAAAAAACTATATTTAACAGTAATGTAGGCTCCAATCCAAGCACAAACAAACACAAGTAATGAAAGAATAAGTTGAAGCGCGCTAGACAAATACCCCTCTATTATAGTGCGTCCCCAAATTTTTTTTGATGGCGGTCCCTCTTCCCGTCCCTCTCGAATTCGCATTCCGCAGCCAGCAAATCCGTGAAGAGTGATTACGAAGGTGAAAACAACCCATAAAAACGAAGCCAAGGTACTGTCCGATTCACCAAAAAAGTAACGTCCAAAATAATACGCACCAAACCCACTGCAATACATACAAAGTGCGCTTAGAACCGTAAAACCAATATAATATTTAATGAAATGAGACATCAAAATAAGTATATCTTGATTAAAAAAATAAATCAATTTTCCAGTAACAATCTGAAAAGTAACGATAATACAGTATATACAGTACAGACTGTACAGACTGTGCTGTCAGTACTGACCTACAGTATTTACTAAGATAATATATATTATAAGACAATTGGATATGCGGGCTTTTTATGTTAAAGCTTCTATTACTTTGTACTTTAATCTCTATCCCCTCTTTCGTTAATGTTACCGATTAACTTATCTAATCACTAATTGAGCTTCACGAAAACTGGGCAGAAACGTACGAGAATCCAAGCGTATCGTCTAACCCTTCATAAAGGCGCTAATAAAGATAATCGTACGGGTTAAATCAAATAAAACTTCTAAATCAAGCCAAACATCAATATTTGAGTAACTCAATACAGTTCTTAAGCCTTCGGACGATCAAGATCTTATCTCGGTTGCACGAGAATCCCTAATTTGCTAATCTATCGTTGTTTCGCTCGTTAGTCTTCATTGACGCAAACCATCAACAAAACTAGATATAAGGATCGATTTTTTACCATGTACCAAAATTTTGAGATCATCGACTTTCACTCCCACTTTCCCACCCAAGGTCCCTGGTTCACCGACATGGGCGACACAATGAAGAACTACGAAGCTGCCGTCAGCCCTGAGCGGCGCGCAATCTTGCGCGAGCGAGCCCGTCCCTATGGAGACCACTGGCGACGTATGTGGGATTTCCCCCTTCCCGAGAAGCCGGAGGATCACCCGGGCGACGAAGCTCAGGCCCAGCGCTGGGTAGACGAGCTGGATCGCTATGGCATTCGCGCTATCGGCTTTGTCACCGGCGGTAATAACGAGCATCTCGCCAAGATTTGTAGTTGGCACCCTGACCGTTTTATCGGCTTTGCCCACCATTCCCCCTTCCTACCTGATGCGGTGGAGCGGCTGGATCACGCCGTAACCAACCTAGGCTTGCGCGCCTATAAACTATTGGCGCCCTTAATCGAAGAGCCTATCGAAGACCCGTCAGCTTTTCCCGTGTGGGAAAAGTGCGCGGAGCTGGGCATTCCCGTGTTAATACACTT
>JBJLGD010000009.1:0-57071 GCA_045565015.1 Paracoccaceae bacterium | reverse complement strand
AGAGTTGGCCTTCAATGGCTGTTATTTAAAAACGGAATCGGAGCTTCAACAATGTCTGAAACTGGTTGCTTTTTTAAAAGCTCAGACAGCGTTGATTATGTGGATTTGCAGCACGAATTCTATGCGTTAACGTCATTAATTAATGAAGATATATCAAATTTTGGGGGAGGGTTTATGTTTTCCATGGGTTTGATGCGTCCCTTGAGTAAAGGGACGATAAGACTTAAATCGTCAAACCCGAAGGTTCATCCTGAATTAAAATATAATTTCTTTTCTAATCCTATTGATGAGAAGGCGATGATCGATGGTCTTCGTAAAACACGAAACATGGCTTCCCAGGCAGCATTTGACGGTCTGCGTACAGTTGAGACTTCGCCAGGACCTTCTGTGCAGTCTGATAATGAGATAAGTTCGTGGTTAAGAGCGAATGCATCTACGGAGTACCATCCGTGTTCAACTTGTCGAATGGGAACCAGTGAAAACTCAGTTACGGATAGTAACGGCTTAGTCCATGAAACTGAAGGTTTACGAGTAGTGGACGCATCAATAATGCCGAATAATGTTACGGCAAATTTGAATGCACCAGTCTTAATGATTGCGGAAAAAATTGGCTGATGAAATTAAAGCGGTCAAATAGAAAAACCCACATTGTTAATTAAAACGAGGGTTGTATTTATGAGCTATCAGTATCAGAGTTTCCTAGAGTAAGCTGAAGAAAGGTAGTATCATGAAAGTTTCAGATATGAACTGGGAACAAGTAGAGGCCTGGCTTAAAGAAAATGATCTTGCTATTTTGCCTCTTGGAAGTACTGAACAGCACGCTGGACTTTCGCTTTCTGTTGACTCAATTTTGGCAGAAAAAATTGCTTTAGATGCGGCAGAACCGTTAGGTGCTCCGGTTTTCCCGGTGATGCCTTATGGCTTAGCCCCATATTTTTTGGGTTACCCAGGAACTATAAGTCTTCAGATCGAGACTTATATTCGAGTGGTTCGTGATATCTTGGATTGCCTATACGGACATGGGTTTCGTCGAATTTTGATCGTTAATGGCCACGGTGGCAATCAGCCTGCTAGTAATTTAGCCATCGAATGGATGACCGAACATTCAGACTGTAAGGTGAAATTCCACAACTGGTGGAGCGCGCCTAAAACTATGGCTAAGACGCAGGCGATAGACCCCGTTGCGTCGCATGCATCCTGGATGGAAAATTTTGCCTGGACGAGACTTGAAGGGGTGGATTTTCCTGCACATCAGAAGCCGATGATTGATCTGGAAAAAGTACGATTGATGAGCCCGGAAAGCGTACGCGCATATTTGGGTGATGGAAATTTTGGTGGTTATTACAAGCGACCAGATCATGAAATGAAAGCAATTTGGGACGTAGCCACAATCGAGACACGTAGCATTCTTGAAGGAGAATGGAGTTGAGTTCTCCAATCCTGATATGGGGCGCGGGTGCTATTGGAGGGTCGCTTGGCGCGGCATTTATTCGGGCTGGGCATGATGTTACTATGGTCGACAGCGCTCCTATGCATGTAGATATGATTAATCGAAACGGGCTTCGTATTGTTGGTCCAGTTTTTGAAGACGTGGTGAAAGCACCAGCGTTTCTTCCAGAAGAGCTGATCGGAGAGTATGACCAGATCTTTCTATGTGTAAAAGCGCTCCATACGGAAATAGCGACGCAGGCTTTAGTACCGCACCTAGCTAGTGATGGCTTTGTAGTATCTGCCCAAAACGGTTTAAATGAGGATATTATTGCACGTATTGTTGGTGTTGAAAGAACAATTGGTTGTTTTGTTAATTTTGGTGCAGATTACCTTGAGCCCGGTGTTGTGACATACGCAGGTCGTGGCGCGGTGGTTATTGGAGAATTGAATGGTGAGAAGACAAATCGGATTATTGCTCTACACCAGTTAATGCGTGATTTTGAGTCAAACTCAGTTCTTACCTCAAATATTTTGGGATATCTTTGGGGCAAACTGATTTATGCCGCACTATTGTTTGCTACAGCACTAACTGATGATAGCATTGCGGATGTCTTAGATAACCTGACGGTACGTAACTTGTTGACTCGTCTGGGGCAAGAAGTGGGAGCTGTTGCTGACTCTGAAGCTGTTAAAACTCAATCTTTTGATGGATTCAACCCGTTCGCTTTCAGACCTGATGCGCCACAAACCGCACTTGATCAATCTTTTGATGAAATGGTGCTACATAATCGGCGTTCGGCCAAATCTCATTCTGGAATTTGGCGTGATTTGGCCGTACGTAAAAGAAAAACTGAAGCCGAAGCGCAGCTTGGACCAATTATTGAAGTTGGACAAAAAAATGGAATTGCGACTCCGTTGACAACTAAGTTAATGGCGATGGTTTTGGAAATTGAGGCTGGGGATAGACGATTAGGGATAGAGAATCTGAACGAATTAAATAAGTTTTCGTGAAATATGGAACTAGCGTATGCATATCGAATTTAAAGGTAAGACAGTCATTGTCACTGGCGCTGCACATGGGATTGGGCGCGCTATTGCTAAAAGTTTTGTGACGTGCGGTGCACATGTTTTTGCCTGTGATGTGAATGTAGATAGGCTTCAGGAAACACAACGAATTTGTGGAAGTTCTTGCGAAATTATTTCCCTGGATGTTGGAGACCAGTTAGCGGTGCAGACCGCCGTATCAAAAATTGAAGAGGTTCGGGATAGAGTCGATATTTTGGTTAATAATGCGGGGGGCGTCTGCGAACAAGTAGGCCGCCCAATCGAAGACATTAGTGCTCAAGATTGGCAAAGAATATTTGATGTAAACCTTTCGGGAACATTTTTTATGTCACAGGCTGTCGCAGTATCGATGAAGCGACAAAAATCTGGCCGTATCATTAATATTTCTAGTGGTGCTGGGCGGACAGTTTCGTTAACAGGCATTCAGGCATATGCAAGTGCTAAGGCTGGACAGATCGGTTTGACACGCCAACTTGCACATGAGCTTGGTGATTGGAACATCACCGTAAATTGTGTTGCACCGGGGTTTATTTTGTCTAACCCGACAACTGAAAAGCAATGGGAAGCGATGGGAGATTCTGGTAAAGAAAAACTTCTTTCTAACATCGCTTTACACCGTCTTGGTAAGCCAGATGATATTGCCAACGCGGTAATGTTCTTTGCCTCTGATCATGCTAGCTGGATAACAGGTGAAACGTTAGGCGTGGATGGTGGAAAATGAAAGATATCGAAAACTGGTTGCGAGATTATGAAGAAGAAGCGATTGAAACACTGAAAGCTTTTTGTCGCCTACCCAGTGTGAGTACTGATCCGGCCTTTGCTTCGGATGTCCGTCTTACTGCGGAGTTTGTGGCTAACCAACTGGAAAATGCCGGTTTTCCAATTATCGAAATTATCGAAACCAAGGGGCATCCCACTATCGTAGGTGAGTGGTGTAATGTCCCTAACGCACCTACCATTCTGATCTACGGTCATTATGATGTGCAGCCACCAGATCCAATAGATAAATGGAAGTCATCACCGTTTGAACCTGTAATTCGTGATGATCGGCTCTATGCTCGAGGCGTATCTGACGATAAAGGGCCTTTGAGTATTCCAATTGCAGTTGTTGCTGCTTTTCGTGAGGTACGAGGTAAGTTACCTATTAATATCAAGGTTATTATAGAGGGTGAAGAAGAGTCTGGCAGCCCTCATTTTGCTCAAACTGTAGAACGGCTGAAGGATCGATTAGCTTGTGATCTTGTGGTTTCTGCAGATGGTGCAATGTGGCGTGCTGACTTACCATCAATGACCGTCGCGAGCCGGGGTCTAGTAGCTCTGGAAGTTTCAGTTAAAGGCGCTCATAAAGATCTACACTCGGGACGACATGGCGGCAGTGCGCCAAATGCAATTCGTGCTCTTACTCGAATGCTTGCATCAATGCATGATGATAATGGTAATATTGTAGTTGACGGCTTTGCGGATACAGCTAAGCCCCCAGATCCAGCGATTACAACGGCAATCGAAGAGGTAAATTTTGATGCGGGAAAGTATTTTGACGATATCGGTGCGCCAAGGCCTGATCCACTTCCATCGGGGATTGAATTACTGACCTTGCAATGGTTGCGTCCAACTCTTGAATTTAACGGAATAAGGGGCGGATACATAGGGGTTGGTACAAAAACTGTTATCCCGTCAGAGGCATCAGCCAAAATTACTTGTCGTCTTATTGTAGGGCAAAAACCGGATCAAGTTGTTGCTAACATCACCCAACATCTAGAAGCGGCATTACCTCAGGGTTATCATCTTGAGATCATGCGGCGTGGAGAGGGGAGTGAGGCGTTCTCATTGGATCCCGAGTTGCCTGCTTTGAGCATAGCTGAAGACGTGCTGGCCGATATTATGGGTTCCCGTCCTTTGCGGGTGGCAATGGGGGCTACAATCCCAATTGGCGCTGTGTTTGCACGTCATTTGGGAGTTGGAACAATCTTTTTTTCTTTCTCGACTTCTGACGAAGATTACCACGCTCCAAATGAGTTTTTTCGACTGTCAAACTTTCGTAATGGTATGATTGCTTGGGCCCGACTGATTGATCGCCTAGGACGAGACTCTAGGTGAAATAACATCGGCTATCGTTGACGGAAAGTCTTTGATATTCTTCATTTCTGTGCATCATTTAATACAAGCAAAATAGCGTCAAGTTGTTCTTTATCTTTCGCTAGCCCTGCTTCTAATATCGCCGGTAACGCGTTTGCGATGCACCTCCGCAAAGTACTCATAATGGTTGGTTCTTTTTGAACAAAGGTAATCTTGTGTTTGAAAAAATATCTCCGTACAAGGCGTGGAAAAAAGGTTGGGCTGATTACTATGCCCATGAATATGATGTTCCAAACAGAAAATTTGACGGATTTTTTGATTCTGATCTTATGGAAACAAATTGGTTTTATAAAAGAAATTTTAAATAACAGGATTAAAAGAACTTTTAGTGGCTACTATATAATCCAAAGTAAGGAGATTTATTTATGATACTGATAGGATGGATTTTTATTCTACTCATAGCTATCAGTCTTTACTTTGATTGGAAGAAAAAACAAGGTGAAGAACATAAAAGTAAGGAATATATTAGGAACTTTAAGGTTATTTCAGTGTTCGTATTTTTTGCAGTTGGCATCTGTGTTTTTGGGATGTTAAACTGAGGTTATGGAGTATTATTATGAATTGGTTTTTTAATTGGTTCCAGGGGTGGAAGATACTCTTATTGATTCCAATAATTGCACTTGTTAGTGAACTTATAAATATGAGTGCTGGAGGTTAGTAGTCCCGCTTATAGCACTAATATTGGTAAAATCTCTGCGGATAATTATAAAAATTTTCTTAAATTAAAAATCTTTTTGAAGGTTCTCCAGTACTTTTTCTAGAGATGCAACAACTTCTTCTTTTTTCGAGATATTAAAATCAACCTTTAAACTAAATCCGTCATACTCCTCATCCAATAACATTTTATTCCTTTTGAAATCTTCTTTCACATCAAGTATTTGATATGTTTGTATCTTGTAAGTGATACCTTTGACATTTATCTCTTCTTTCTTTTCACAGTATATTTCTTTTTTTATTAAGGCGTAGGTTTCTTGGGAAATAAGAATTTGTCCTATTTCAGCATTTGACTCAAGACGACTAGCCAGATTAACTTGCCCACCAATAATTGTGTAATCTAACCTATCTTCTGAACCAAAATTTCCAACATTACAAAAACCAGTATTTATTCCTATTCTGATTTCTAAGGGATTCGATATACCTTTATCTTCCCACATTTTACGAAGTTGCTTCATACGTTCGCGCATCTCTAAAGCCATAAGTACGCACGCTTTTGCATCCTCTTTTTCACCTCTTGTTTCAGGGTCACCAAAAAAGATTAAAATTGCATCACCTACAAACTTATCTATTGTTCCTCCATATTTTAAAGCTATTTTAGACATCTCATTAAGATAACTGTTTAACAAAGAGCTCAACACTTCCGGTTCAAGTCTATCAGTAATCTCAGTAAAGCCTTTGATATCTGAAAAAAACACCGTTAGTTTTTTTCTATAAGCTTCAATTTTAACATTTTTCTTTCCGGAGAAAATTGATTGATATATTTGAGGCGATAAATATTTAGAAAGTTTAGAGGCTAACTGTTCTAATTTTTCTTGGGCCGTAATTCTTTGGGTTATGTCGACAACAGTCCATAAAACTTCATTCTCATTCGCAACTGGATCACCGGCTATTCTGAACCATATTTTTTTTCCATTTTTCCTTTTAAAGGGCCAATCTAAGTTAACTGTTTTTTTATTTCTTACCTGGTTAAAGGCTTTTTCTCCAAATTCCTTGTAGGTTCTACTTGAGATATGAATCATCTCAGCACTATTTCCGATGAGTTCCTCTCTGGTAAAACCTAATGTTTCACAAAATTTTGGATTCACTTCGATTAGGTTGCGATCTTTATCTACAACCATAATGCCAACACCAGTATTGTAAAAAACTTGTTTAAATCTTGAAGTTAATTGGTTGTTTTTAACCATAGTCAGTCTTTCAATTGTAAATATATTGAATATCTTATTTGTTAATGAAGAGTAATGGAAGTGTAACGATTTGTGGCGTATGGGGATAACCAAGAAGTACTAAAAAATACATAACTCAAACCTTTTGTTTCAAGTTACAGTGTCAGTTTAAGATAAGAAAAGTACAACTATGCACACGCGTTAAAGTGTTTATCTAGAGTAAAGTTATAAAATTAGGTGCATTAACATCATTTTAGTTGGTTTTTATGATTAGCTCTATTTATGGGATGCCATGTTTTTCTTAAGCTTTTAGCCCGCACCAAGTAAGGATTTTGGATACTGCGCCTTCTATCCCTTCGAAGCTCCATTCTTCTTGAGGAACGTCGAAATAGTAATCATTGGGCGCTGATAATCTAAGACCTATTACCCCATTCTCTTTCATATCGATAAGTCTGCCTATACTGTCGAGCTGTCCTAATGATACTGAAGCAACCGAAAATGGCATTGGTATTTCACTCCATATATCTGGCTCTAAAATATATGAGACACGATTACGTTTCGAGAGGTAAATAGGTTTCTGATTGGTAAGTAACTCAAACTTTAAATCTGTGACTTTTCCCTCTAACTCTTTTAACTTTGTTTTATTGTAAGAACTAAACCAACCTAGCAAGTTGGCGCTACAATCTTGATTTGGAATTATAAAAAACTTATTTCCGTGAGTAATATTCCCGTGCTTGAAGATCATAGGTTTTGGTTCATTAGTAAAACTCCAGGGTTCTCGTTCAAAATATTCATCTGCTTTTACTGTTTTAGAATACAGAAAAATTGAAACGCTTAAAATAACTGCAATATGAATAATAAGGAGAAGATTACTGACAATATTATTTACGAGATGATATTTAATAAACTCTTTAGCCCTTAAAAATAACATATGAGATCCTTTTTCACTGCGCTTGTGGTGGTCGTTCAGGGCGAGACAACGAATAACCCACCCTGAACTGACCCTGCTCGATAGAATTATTGTAAAAACTCTATCCTCACTTTAAATTAGATTGGATATTTGCAGACTTAATTAGGAGTAATTGAAAATCTAATGACAGGTTATGCAGATTGAGTGCATTTAACTAAATGAAACATTTCTTTTAGCAAAATTAGTGATACTGTCCCTCTGGATTATTAATTTTAAGTCTAAAAATTTAAAAAATATTTAATCTCCATTACTGTAACCATGGTGGTCTATTAACGTGTTGTCTAAAACTAAAAAAGTTCAATCGAATGCGTTGTATGGAATATTTTTTATGATAATTACGGGCTTGTCATTTTGTGCGATGACGGCTTCGGTAAAATCTTTAGGAACATCCCTCCCTGCAAGCCAGTCTGGGTTTTTAAGATATATTTTTGGTCTATTGTTATTAGCTCCGTTTTGTCACCAATTAGGGCTGACTGGAGTTCGTAAGAGTTTAGTAAGTCTTATGCTTGTCAGAGGATCATTACATGCGATTGCTGTGGTTGCATGGTTCTATTCCATGGCACGTATACCAATGACAGAAGTCACCGCTCTTTATTATTTAGTACCTGTATTTGTTTTCATTGGGGCATCCTTCTATTTAAAGGAACAAGTAACAAGAGGTCGAATTCTTTGTTTGGTAATTTCTCTTTTTGGGACATTTTTGATCTTACGACCTGGTTTGAGAGAACTTGGCTCTGGGCATTTCGTAATGTTGTTGGCGACTGTGGTTTTTGGAATTTCATTTCTTTTAGCAAAAAAAGCGACTGATGAGGTCAAACCATTATTGATTGTGTTTATGCTTACACTGACTGTATCAATTTGGCTGGCGCCTCTTGCATTAATTCATTGGGTGAACCCCAGTTTCCATGAGCTTTTAGTCCTTATGCTGATTGCTTTTTTTGCAACGGCTGCCCATTGGGCAATGTCAATGGCATTTAAAGCTGCGCCAGTAAATGTTACCCAACCGGTTGTTTTTCTCGATTTAGTTTGGGCAGCTATTGTTGGTTTAGTATTTTTCTCAGAGCCTATTGATATTTGGGTTATAATCGGAGGATCAATTATAATTTCTGCGATAAGTCTAGTTAGCTGGATCGAAATTAGGAAAAGATAGAAAAACTCAGGTGGCAAGTATTATCGATATCGTTATAATTATATTTTCAGAATAATAATTGAGCCTTGGAGTATAATAATGACACTGAATGCGAAAACCAAGATTCCAGCTGTTATGCATGCTGTTCAGTTAATTGGGCATGGCGGGATGGACAAACTGGTTTATAAAAAAGATGTGCCGGTACCTCGGATAAACGAGGATGAAGTACTTATTCGTGTTCATGCCGCAGGTGTAAATAATACTGATATTAATACTCGCATAGGATGGTATTCTAAATCAGTGACTGAAGATACCAATTCTGGGAGTTTTGGTGGAATCGAGAATGTTAATACGGATGACGCTGGTTGGAGCGGGGTGCCGTTAGTTTTCCCACGTATTCAAGGAGCAGATGTGTGTGGAAAAATTGTGGCAGTGGGCAAGAATGTTGATTCTAGCCGTATTGGTGAACGAGTATTAGTTCGGACTATGATGCAAGATCCACTGACACAAGACCGGTACTTTTGTTGGACTTTGGGATCAGAATGTGATGGTGGATTTGCCCAATATAGTAAAGCAATTTCCAGTGAAGTTTTTGTTATCGATAGTGATTGGAGTGATATTGAATTGGCTTCAATCCCTTGTGCATATTCAACCGCAGAAAATATGCTTCATCGTGTGCAACTAGGACCAGAACGTGTGTTAATCACAGGGGCATCTGGTGGGGTTGGCTCAGCTGCAATTCAGTTGGCAAGGCGGCGGGGCGCTGAGGTGATCGCTGTAGCTGGGAAGGACAAAGTTGTAGCTGTAATGGCGGCTGGTGCGAGCCGGGTGATTGGACGTAACGATAACCCTGTTGATCTACTGGGGAAGGAAAGTATTGATGTTGTTGTAGATCTGGTGGCCGGATCTTCTTGGCCTAATCTTATTAATGTTATGAAACGTGGAGGACGTTATATCTCTGCCGGTGCAATTGCTGGACCAATGGTAGAGCTAGATGTCAGAACACTTTATCTGAAAGATTTGACATTGATGGGTTCTACATTTCAGGACAAAACTTGCTTTCAAAATCTAATACGTTATATCGAGCAGGGTGAATTGATCCCTATGGTGGCAGCAACTTTTCCATTAGAGGAGATATGCGCTGCGCAAGAGATGTTCCTTGAGAAGAATTTTGTTGGAAAGATTGTTTTGACTATTCCAGAAGATGGTACGGTTTAGTAATATCTGATGAGCATCGCGACTACAAAAAAAAATATTAATATTGTTTGGTTTAAACGTGATCTTAGGATCAATGATCATGCTCCATTATTCGATGCATCTATGCAAAACTTACCACTATTACCTTTATATGTTGTCGAACCAAATTATTGGGAAATGGAATTTAGTTCCCGTCGGCATTGGTATTTTATCCATGATTGTTTGAGCAGCCTGAATGCTGAATTGAGTAATTTAGGCCAGCCCTTAATTGTCCAAGTTGGTGACGTAATAGAAAGACTTAAAAAAATTAATCAGTTCTTTAATGTACAGAGTATATTTTCACATGAAGAAACAGGTAATAATTGGACATATGAGCGGGATAAAAAAGTTCAAACCTGGTGCAAAACTAATAATATAAAATTATGTGAATATCCGTCAAATGGAGTTGTTCGGAGGCTTTCATCTCGCAATGAGTGGTCCAAAATTAGGAATAAAAGGATGTCAGATAAAATTATTCCAAAGCCTAGTAAATTAGATCCATTGCAAAAATGTGTTTATAAGGAATTTCCAAGTAAAACTGATATAATATTTGGAGATAATATTGTCGGTAGAGTTCAGGAGGGAGGAAGACAGAAAGCAGTAAAGGATCTGAAAAGTTTTTTGAATGACCGTTCTCGAAACTATTTACATCATATTTCAGCACCTGGTCAGTCTGAGAAATATTGTTCCAGATTGTCAACGCATTTAACTTGGGGAACCTTATCAGTTAGAGAAGTTGTACAATCAATTAAAAAAAGAAGATTACAATTATCAGCCGATGATAAAAAAAAATATGGGCGGAATCTCACGGCATTCAATTCAAGATTGGCCTGGCGCTGCCACTTTATTCAAAAATTGGAGGACCAACCGCGGATCGAAACAAACTGTATGCATCAAGCTTTCGAAGGCTTACGTGAGATTAATAAAGAGGATAAAAAATTTATAGCTTGGTCAAGTGGAAAAACTGGTTATCCATTCATAGATGCGTGTATGAGAAACCTGATGTTCGAAGGATGGATTACCTTTAGAATGAGAGCTATGCTTGTAAGTTTTGCAAGCTACCAATTATGGATCGATTGGCGGGTAACTGGAAACTACTTAGCAAGACTTTTCACAGATTTTGAGCCTGGTATCCATTATAGTCAATTACAAATGCAGTCAGGCGTGACGGGTATAAATGCTATGCGGGTGTATAATCCTATTAAACAATCCATCGAACACGACCCCAACGGTGACTTTATAAAAAAATGGGTGCCGGAACTACGTTCTTTTCCAAAAGAATTTATCCATGAACCCTGGAAATATCAGAAAAATTTGATTGATGAGAGTTCAGTAATCGTTGGGAAGGATTATCCCGCACCGATAATAGATCATACGCAGGAAGCCAAGATTGCTAAAGATAAGATTAATCAAATTCGTAAAAACAAAATGTTTAAGCACGAGTCACGGATAGTTTTTGAAAAGCATGGAAGTAGAAAATCAAGATCAAGAGTTAAAGTGAGATCTGAATCTCAACAATTAAAACTTTTGTGATATTGATAACTATAATTCTTTCATAATTTGTTAAAAATCGACTTTACAGTTCTTGCATAAAATATATTTGGTATGCTATAACATAGCATTATAAATAACTTTATACTGAAACTTACTGGCAGTTCATTTTTTTTCTGTGGATCAATCTGTAAAAAGCCACCCATTTTTGTAAGGATAATATATATGACAAATAAACTTCCCGTTACGGTCCTCTCGGGCTTTTTAGGTGCAGGAAAAACTACGCTCCTTAATCGTGTTTTAAATAATCGCGATGGGTTGCGTGTGGCCGTAATCGTTAACGACATGTCGGAGGTAAATATCGATTCTGATCTTGTGCGTGCTGATACCAATTTAAGTCGAACAAATGAAACGCTGGTAGAGATGTCTAACGGCTGTATTTGTTGTACTTTGAGAGATGACCTGTTGGCCGAAGTAAGGAGGCTATCTGAAGAAAACCGTTTTGACTATCTATTAATTGAGTCTACGGGGATCTCTGAACCGCTACCTGTAGCCGCTACTTTTGACTTCCGAGATGAAGACGGGCAAAGCCTATCAGACGTGGCTGAGTTGGATACGATGGTAACCGTAGTTGATGCTGTTAATCTTCTCAATGACTATTCCAGTCATGACTTTCTTCGAGATAGAGGGGAAACTCTCGGGGAAGACGATGAACGGACGTTGGTAAATTTATTAGTTGAGCAGATAGAATTTGCGGATGTTGTTGTTCTTAACAAAATAGAAGATGCAGGATCTCATAAAACCAAGGCCGCTCGCCAGATCATTCGTAGTTTAAATGCTGATGCGCAGATCTTGGAGGTAAACCACTCTGATGTTCCAGCAAATAAAATATTGAATACAGGGCTGTTTGATTTTGAAAAGGCTCACGAACATCCGATGTGGGTAAAAGAACTTTATGGTTTTGCGGATCATGTGCCGGAAACTGAAGAATATGGTGTTGCTTCCTTTGTCTATCGTGCTCGTAGACCGTTTGTTCCAGAAAAAATTATGACCGTTCTAAATGGTGATTTACCTGGCGTGATACGTGCTAAGGGCCATTTTTGGATAGCAACTAGACCAGAGTGGGTAGCAGAGTTTTCTCTGGCGGGTGCGCTTTCTTCAATCCGGCCCTTAGGAACCTGGTGGGCTTCGGTACCAGAAAACCGGTGGCCACAAGATGACGTAGGTAAAAATTATATGAAACAGCATTGGCAAGAGCCTTGGGGTGATCGCCGACAAGAGATTGTTTTCATTGGTGCGGGAATTAATTGGGCAGATATTAAAATGCTATTGGACAACGCTCTTGTAGCTGAAGATCAGGCCTTAACGCCACATTCATTACCTAAATTTTCTGACCCGTTTCCAAATTGGAATAGAGTGGAGGACGCTGCATGACATTAACACAAGACTTAGACCTAGATGCGGGTGTAGGTTTCGCAAATGAAATTTCTGACTTGTCAATCATCCAAGAAGATAGCTGTGCGATAGTATCCTGTCATAGAAAACCTGATTCTAGGGTTCTTAATTGGATTAAGGAGCTAGATCCGGTTTACTTACCAAAAGCTCGTGTGATTTTACCCCCTGAAAGGGTACAAAGAGCGTTAAAGCAGATTTGCGATAATTCTGGGACTCCTGATTGTGAGGAACGCGATCGATTTATTGCAGATATATCTGATCTTGCAAAAGCCTTTACTGATATCATGCATCCACCTTACATTCGGCTACGATTGGATGTGATAACCACAAATGCTTGTCGAAAATTCCATATCGATGCAATTAAGTCTCGTCTTTTGTGTACCTATCGAGGTTCGGGCACTCAATATGGCGTTTCAATTAATGGGGCAGAGCCGTCTCACATTTTTAATGTACCTTTAGGGTCTCCAATTGTTTTGCGAGGCACTCTTTGGCCGGAGTCTCCAAAGTCTGGAGTGGTTCATCGTTCACCTCCCATAGAAGGCACAGGAGAATGCAGATCTGTTCTTGTAATTGATCCTATTTTTGATTTGGAAGAGGAGAGTTGATGGCAGGGAACTTGGGTAATACCAGCTTAAAATGCAAACAGCGTAACGAAGATTCTATGCACCAGTTTGATCGCCTTCCACAAGGGCTCCGAACATGGATTTCAACTGCAGAATTACCCTGGCGACCTAAGTCTGTACACAAAACTTTTAATCGGATCCTTTCTCAAACGGGAAGTTTTGAAAAAGCAATTGAAGAGTTAAACAGGGTACAGCAACGATTGGTCTCTAAAGACTCCAAAAAAGTATGGGGAAAGGAGCACCCCAATGCTTGCCGGTAACGTATCATTTTCTAATTCTTGCAAAGCGGACGGCATCTGCTAAGCTCACTCTATATTAAATTTGTGTCAACACTCTTAGTATAAGTTCAGTATCGTAGTTTTTTTGGGTGTTTGGCTTAATTTCCGAAAGGTATTTATATCTAAGGAGAGTTTAGATGACTGACGACCAGATCATTCGTAAGATTGCGGTTATATTTGTAACAGACGTTGTTGGTTTTAGTACGCTTATGGAGAAAAATGAGAATACTACGCTAAAAAGTCTTCGAGCGTGTCGTAATATAATGGAGCAACTTTTCAAGGAATATGATGCCCGTATTTTTAATACAGCGGGAGATTCAGTCCTAGCGGAGTTCCAAAGTGCGGTAGGCGCGGTAGTCTGTGCGACTGAATTTCAAAAAATGATAAGAAAGCGTAATCTTACTGTTCCAGAAGAGTCAAAAATGCAGTTTCGTATCGGTCTTAATGTAGGTGATGTAATAGTTGAAGGTACAAACTTATACGGTGAAGGAGTTAACAACGCTGCAAGACTTGAAGTGTTAAGTCAGCCGGGAGGGGTGTCTTTATCAGAAACAATATATGATTTTGCTAATAAAAAAGTGGAGTTGGAGTTTAATGATCTTGGTACTCAGAAAGTAAAAAACACTGTTCTCCGCGCTTACGATATTATCCTAGACGGTTTAGAAACGAGAGTCTTAGGTTCATCAAATGAAACAGTTGAAGTGGCAGAAAGCAAGCCACCAACAATCGCGGTGCTGCCGTTTAAAAATATGAGTAATGACGAAGAACAAGAGTACTTTGCTGACGGAGTTACCGAGGATATTATCGCTAACCTTGCTTCCTGGAAATCATTTCCAGTTATAGCGAGGAATTCTTCATTTAGCTTCAAGGGTCAAGAACTGAATTCCTCAGAACTCGCTCAGCGGTTGGGCGCAGATTACATTGTTGAAGGTAGTATTCGTAAAGGAGGTAATAAAGTACGCATAGTAGCCAGTTTATTAGATTCAAAAGATGATCAACAAGTTTGGTCTAAACGTTGGGATCGCTCATTGGATGATATTTTTGAGGTGCAAGACGAGGTATCACAGGAGGTTGCAACATTAATTTTTCCAGCTCTAAAAGGAAAAGAGCACGAACGCATACGGACCAAACCGCCTACATCTTTGTCTGCGTGGGACAATTACCTGAAAGCGCTGGCTATATATAACGAGACATGGGCTGGTGACGATCCAGATGAAGTCGCAAACAATGCATTTTTTGATCTTTGCGACTCCGCAATAGCTCAGGACCCAGATTTGTGTGACGCTTATGTACTTAAAGCTCGCCGCATTTATGGCAATTTATTTATGGCTGTTCATCAACATCAACGCAAAGAAAATGAGTTACTATTTCATGATTTATCTTTCAAAGCGTATTCTATCGATCCTAATAATCCTGAAGCAGTCGCAATGTATAGTAGATCTTTTAATCTCAAAAAAGATTATCCACTGCGATTGAAATATGCTAAACAGGCTTTGGACCTGAACCCAAGTCATGATGGTTCGAATAATGACTACGGCTGGGCTCTATGTAACGATAAGCGGTTTGAGGAAGCAGAATATTACCTATTGAGAGCAATGGAAATGAATCCAATTGGTAGGAAAGGTTATGAAGGTTTAATGCCTTTTCTTTACATGGCAATGGCTGACTCTAATAAGAGCTTGGAGTGGTGTAATATTTTATATGATCGGGGTTCTCATAGTCGCTACAACGGGTGGCGTGCGGCAATCTATGTCCATTTAGGAGATCTTGAAAATGCTAAGATATTTTTGGAGAAATTTCGTGAAGAGCGCCCTGAAGTAAAGACAATAGAAGATTATAAAAAGGTAGCACCATCTATTTGTATGGATTATCTTATCAAGGGCTTAACGCCAATCTGGGAAATTTAAAGGTCCAAGTAAAAGCAATATTTCTGTCTATGCTAACAACCAGTGTGTAAGGTGGTTAATTTTTCAGGCACTATTATATTTATAGTAGTCAAGTTTTCTTTGGTGTGACGAAGTTTCACTTTCCCTAAATATGCGCTGGACAGTGGATTAATTTAAGGCAATATGGCACCGAAAAGTTCAATACATCTGTCATTTGAACTTAAAGAGAATAACTATTTAAGGAGCAGTCTTATGAACTTGTCGCAATTTTATATAAACGGTAAATGGGTTGACCCTGTAAAGCCGGAAACACTTGATGTTATAAATCCAGCAACTGAGGAAAGTGTTGGCCAAATTAGTGTTGGATCTGAAGACGATGTAAATAATGCTGTGAGTGCAGCACGACAAGCCTTCAAATCATTTTCTAGAACTCCTGTAAATGAACGAGTTGAACTTCTTACTGAAATTAGGAACATCTATAAAAAGAGATTCAATGATATAGCCCAAGCAATCATGACCGAAATGGGGGCTCCTATTAATCTGGCTGGTGGTGCGCAGGCAAGTGTTGGACTGGGTCATTTAAAAACAGCTATTCGAGTTCTTGAAGAACAAAAGTTTGAATATACGCATAATAATATGGTGATTAGAAAAGAACCAATAGGTGTTTGTGGATTAATCACACCGTGGAACTGGCCAATAAACCAAGTAGTTTCTAAGTTAGCGCCTTGTATCGCAGCAGGTTGCACAGCAGTCTTGAAACCAAGTGAAATTGCACCATTATCAGCGATAATTATCTCAGAAATAATCCATGAAGCTGGGGCTCCTGCGGGTGTTTATAACATGGTGCATGGATATGGTCCAATAGTTGGTGAAGCAATGTCCAGTCATGAAGATATAGACATGATGTCTTTTACTGGATCAACCAGAGGAGGCGTAGCAGTTGCTACAGCATCAGCCAAAACAGTAAAAAGAGTGAGTCAAGAGCTTGGAGGAAAGTCAGCGAATATAGTAATTGATGATGCTAAATTTGGCGAGTCAGTTACGAAAGGTGTTTCAGGTTGTATGTCAAACACAGGACAATCATGTAATGCTCCAACTCGAATGCTAGTACCTGCACATAGACATGACGAAGCTTTGGAAATTGCAAAATCTGCGGCTAATTCGATGACAACTGGTGATCCTACCTTACAGAGTACTGATATTGGGCCTTTAGTGAGTGAGATACAATTTAATAAAGTACAGGAACTCTTGAAATCAGGCATGCAAAGTGGAGCTACTCTTGTTACGGGTGGGGTTGGAAAACCCGAGGGTCTAGAAAAAGGTTATTTTGTGAAGCCTACAGTATTTGGGAATGTTTCCAATGATATGGAAATTGCTCAAGAAGAAATATTTGGACCTGTTTTATCAATAATTCCCTATAAAACTGATGAGGAAGCGGTATCTATCGCTAACGACAGTGAATACGGCCTTGCGGCTTATGTTGCAGGGGAAGATAGCGATAAACTAATGTATTTTGCCCGTAATTTGAATGCTGGTCAAATACATCTTAATTATGCGGGTGGAGGTACAGACGCGCCCTTTGGTGGCTATAAAAAATCTGGTAATGGCCGTGAAAAAGCGGAGTGGGGACTCGAAGAATTTTTAGAAGTTAAAGCTATTATGGGATCATAATAGCTTTTAAACTTTGATTAATGCTTAACGAATGCATCTGGATAATTGGTGAAACAATCATCAGAAATTGGTGTCATCACACTACTTTCGATTACAGCCCCAGCTTCCCTACGCTTTTTCGTTAGCTCTTCATCGGCGCCAAATGCCTGAATAGTCTCCATATTTGGAAACATCATAATCACGTGTAGTTGGTTTGGATTATTTTTTTCTGTTCCCGCAAAAATAAATTTAATTCCATGCTCTTTCAACTTAACGTCTTGTTCATGAACCATTTTTTTCCACGTATCAAAGCCTTTAGTTATTGTGATGTTACCTTTTACGAGTATTGACATTTGTTCTCCTAAGTTAATAATTTAAATTATACACCAACAATTAAGCATTAATACTTCAATAGACAAGGCAAAAAGGGGATAAGATATGTCAGTAATTGCAGTAGTCGAAGCGCCACTTTCAGAAAAAGGAGCTCAGGATTTTATCAATTGGGCTGCCAGTAAAGATGGATATGTTGTTACGCGCAAACATAAAGGGTTTGAATTTATACAAACATGGTTGGCGGAGGATAATAAGACCATTTATTTACATGAAAAATGGGCAACTAAAGAAGATCATCAAGCATATCTAGATTTTAGAGTAAAAGGCGGTATGATGGATTTTTTGGGGCCTCGCCTCGAAGGTGAATTTAAAGTTACATATTTTTCCGCAATAGACTGACGTATTACTGTTTTAATGTAATAGGGCTGGACTGCCTTACTCCGTGGTCTCAATTGGTAAACTAGTGTCCTTTGCCCACTCACTCATAGAATTATCATAAATTTCTAGGTTTTCTATCCCTAGCTGTCTTAACACAAAGGCGTTTAACGTTGCAGCTATCCCGCCGCCACAATAATTAAGGACTCGAGTTTCCCTATTGATATTTTTTTCTTTAATAATAGCTAACGCTTTTGTGGGATTTAACAATTTATGAGTATTTTTTTCTAATAGTTCATGAAATGGTATATTTATACTTCCTGGAATTCTACCAGGCCTTCCGTACCTTGAACTTTCTCCTCGGTGAAGATCACTTGTGAGCGCGTTAAGGATTATACAATTCTTAGTATTTATCGAGTGCTGTGTGCGTTTTTTTCCAACAAATACGCTATTATCAGAGACAGTTTCAAAATTAGCAGGATTATATGAATTTTCACCTGTTTCAATATCATAACCTACTCGGCGCCACTCTTTAAGCCCTCCATCTAGGATACTCACTTTTCTGAAGCCCAGTACAAAGAGCAGCCACCACACTCGCGTGGTCCATTGAACAGCATTTGTAGAATAAAGAATAATATGAAACGGATCTCCGACTCCCATGGTTTGAAAATTTTTTGCTAGAGTCTTGTGATCTGGTACGGTGAAATTGAACTGACTTTCATTATTAGATAGTTTTCCCTGTAAATCGCAAAAAGCAGCATTAGGTATATGCCCTTTTTTGTAATTCTCAAATCCGCTTTCTACATCATAAGGTTTTGAAGGATCTTTATCAGCGTAGTGAAGATAAGTCGTACAATCGAAAATTCGTATATTGTCGTTTCCAATTCTATGTTTGAGCCACTCACAGCTCACAATTGCCTCAGGGTATTTCCAACTAATTTTTTTCATAAGAGTATTATGCAAAAGAATTTCTAGAGCTCAAGTTAATTTTAACCATCTGTTGTGTATTAGGAGTGACAACCTAGTTTTTGTTAACAAAGCTCGTCTTAGAAATTTATGTCTGTTGAGGTATACTGGACGGGTCTTTTGTAAAACGATACCGTAGCATAATAGTGAATTTAGAAAACGTTTGAGAGTAAATATGGAAATAATTAATAAATATAAAATCGGGTTCATTGGTGTTGGCATAATGGGGCAGGGTATGGCGAAAAACCTCCTGGCTGATGGTCACGAGATATTTCTCATTGCACATAATAACCGTCAACCTATCGACTATCTTGTAGAGTTGGGTGCTAAGGAAATGGGGTCTTTTACTGAGATGGCTGGCCACTGTGATATCATCATTCTATGTCTACCAAACTCTCAGATAGCGAGTTCAGTGTGTAATGTTTTATTTCCCTGTCTATCAACTAATTCCCTAATAATTGATTGTACTACTAATCAGGTCTCAGCTGTAAAAGATTTGAGTAGGAAGGCGACGGCGCTAAATTTACGATATGTTGAAGCACCTTTAACGGGCGGACAACAGCAGTCTAGTGAAGCGACTTTAGGAGCAATTATAGGATGTGATATCGATGATTTTGAAATAGTAAGTAATATTCTCAAGCCTTGTTGTGCTCATATTGAACGGCTTGGTGAGCTTGGAATGGGAGCAACCACAAAACTCATATCTAATTTTCTCGCACTTGGAACTGCCACTCTGGTTGTCGAGGCTATGAAGGCAGCAAATCATTTTGGGGTTGATTGGGAGAAGTTTTATAAGCTTGCATCAAAAGGATCTGGCCACTCGATGAGTCTTGACAGAATAGCGCCAAAAGCAATTGCTGGTACTCATGATGGTTATGTTTTTACTATCACCAATACTCTCAAAGATATGGAATACATTAAATTACTCTTAAAAGATCAACCGGATGCTGCTGCTATTACAGAAGTTTTTTTAAAAATTTATAAAAATGCAGAAAAAGATAGTTCGCACGACGCATTCTTAAGTTCTAGGCTTAACATAAAATAGGTACATACGCGGATTATCAGATCAAGTGATAGAAAAATTTTAATAAAATAAGCTTTCTTAATATTATTCCATTGATTTTTATACCGACCGGTACTATACGATAATCTTACATTTATTAATTAGGAGAAAAAAATGCTTGGAGATAAATCAGGGTCCATGACCTTTAAGGAAACTAACAAGGCGGCAGACTCTGGAAAATATGGAATGCCTGCTATGGAAACAAGCGCTGTGGGTAGTGGAAAGCTTCTAGGTCATGATGTTATGGCCCAATCAACATTTACTGCTGAGATGCGGCCTGACGGTTCATGGTTGGGTGAATGCCCGAATGCAGGTATTATATTTTGCTCTGAAGGTGTTGCGACATTTAGAGCGAATGGCGTTGGAAACATGACAGAATCTGGCGGTGTCGCTTTTAGGGGTGGAGCCTCATTTGAAACTACATCTGAAGCTTTATCAGAACTGAATGGTAAGTTTTATATGTTTACGTACGATTCAGATCCAGAGGGAAACGCAGAATGGAATCTGTATCCTTGTAAATAAAAAGATGGCTTGCATTTAAATAAAGTTGGCCTAGACGTTTTATCTGGGCCAACTTAAAGAGATCTAGATGAAGATTAATATTGATGAATTAGCTAACCGGCAGTTAAATGATTATCGTTTCGTTAACCCGGGTACTACCTTTTTTGATCAAGACTTCCATATAGATGTTAAAACCGCTTATACAGTACAAGATGCTGTAGCAAGATTACGTGTAAATCAAGGTGAAAAGGTAATAGGCTATAAAGTCGGATGTACCGGGCCTGGAACTACAAAGCTATTTGGTATGAATGGTCCTATTCGTGGCACGCTGTTTGAGGACGAGATACACACCAACGGTACTTTATTGGAATATCGATCATTTTATAATCTTGCCGTGGAAGCAGAGATGGCTTTTGAAATTGGGGAAAACAATCAAATAATTTCGGTTTTCCCTATTATTGAACTTCATAATTTTGTTTTTCGTGGACCTAAAAAAACCTTGTCAGAACTTATTGCGAATAATGGGCTTAATAAGGGTTTTATATTATCTGAAAAACGATGGCGAAGGGCACCAGAGTTTTATTCAGAACAATCAGTAATTTCGTTAGAAGTAAATGGTTCAATAATTGACTCAGGTAAACTTTGGCCAATGCCTGGGGGCCCTTCATCGTCTTTGACCTGGCTTGTTAGACACTTGACGGAATATGACCTAAAACTATCAAAGGGTGCTATTGTTTTAGGTGGGACGGCTCTGGGTCTTTTCCGGGTAAAACCAGGAGATAAAATTACCGTCAATATTGATGGACAGCAGACCGTTCACTGTGCTGTTAATTTTGATTAAAACCTTTTCTACTGAATGGTGTTATGTCTTTTAGTACTGGTAATAATTACTGGTTTATTCAAGAAAAACCATTTTCAAGTTTATTTAATGATCGTGACAAAAAGACCTTTGATAAAAATTTAATTAATCTCTCAGCCTCTAGCCTTAATAAAGCCTATAATAGTTGAGAGTATAAATAATGCGAAGGCGATACAAACTATTGATGGGCCAGGAGGTGTATCAAAAATATATGCTCCCCTAAGGCCTACTAGTGCCGAAACCGAGCCGATTATTGCGGTGCTGATTACCATTGCTTCGGGTGTGCGAACAAAATTACGAGCCGCTGCTGCAGGGATAATTAACATTGAAACAATTAGAAGTACCCCAACAACTTTAATTGCAACTGCTATAGTAACTCCTAACGCTAGACTTAAGAAAAGCTGCTCTTGCCGTGGATTTAAGCCATTTGCGTAAGCTAACTCTTCATTTATTGTTGCAGTTAACAGAGCAGCCCAGCGCCAAAAGATAAGCCCTATTACAAGTACAACACCACTCCAAATTACTGCTAAATCCAGACGAGAGACAGCTAGTATATCCCCAAAAAGATATGCCATTAAATCAAGACGAATACCGGCTAGAAACGAGACAACAACAAGCCCAATTGCAAGTGATGCGTGAGAAAAAACACCCAGAAGAGTGTCCATCGCAAACTTGCGTCTAGAGAGTTGTGTAACTATCCACGCCATAATTACAGCAACGAATAGAGCGCCTAAAAATATTGATATATTTAAAGCGAGTGATAAAGCGATACCTAGCATAGCTGCATGTGCGGTGGCTTCGCCAAAGTAAGCCATCCTGCGCCAAACCACAAAACATCCCAAGGGTGCGGCAGCCAAAGCAACACCAATTCCGGCCAAAGTTGCACGTACCATAAAGTCATCTAACATTATTATAATCGCTCTGGCTTAATTTTACTGTGGTCATGATCATGATCATGGCGATATAATGCTAGTGCACCGTCTGTCCCATCTCCAAACAGAGCTTTATATTCTGGGGTTGAGGCAACAACTGCTGGAGTTCCAGCGCAACAGACATGACCATTCAAGCATATCACTCGATCAGATGCGCTCATGACGACGTGTAGATCGTGACTAATCATTAATACAGCACACCCTGTATCGTGACGTACCGTTTCTAATTGGCGATAAAATGAGGCAGACCCTGGTTGATCAAGACCTTGAGTGGCTTCATCTAAAATAAGGATTTCTGGGCTCCCTAGTAATGCTCTCGCAAGAAGTACGCGTTGAAACTGTCCTCCTGAGAGTTCAGACATTTGACTTTTAAGTAACTCTGGCACGCCTGCCGTTTCCAAAGCTGCAATACAGGATTTTTGATCTATTTTCCCGGTTAATCTTACAAAACGCTCCACCGTAATTGGAAGAGTTGATTCAAAATTTAAACGCTGTGGTACGTATCCTACTTTTAATCTTGGTTTAAGTGTTACACTACCCTCAGCCGGTTGAATGGCTCCAATTATTGCTTTTAATAGACTGGTTTTTCCAGAACCATTAGGGCCAACTATGGTTACAATTTCACCAAGCTCTATTTCGAAATCAACCCCTCTTAGGACAGTATTTAACCCGTAAGTCACTGATAAGTTCTTAACAGTAATTAAATTCATAGTTACGTTATTTCTGTACAGGAGTGACATAGACCTTGTAATTCTATTACAGTTTGCTCTACTTTAAATCCCAATGATCTCTCATCTACTAAAACATTAAAGCCTGGTACTTCAGGATTTGTTTCTGCCACCACTTCACACTGCCGACAAATCATAAACGCCGGTGAATGATTAAGTCCAGGGTGTGTGCAAGCAATAAAGGCGTTTAAGCTTTTTATTTTATGCGCAAATCCGTGCTTAACAAGAAAATCAAGTGCTCGATAGGCCACTGTTGGTTGAGAGCGAAAGCCAGCTTCTTTTAATAGGTCTAGGAGAGAATAAGCACCCAGCGCGCGATGCGCCACAAGTAGTAATTCAAGAACTTTACGCCTTGTACTTGTAAGTTTTAAGTTATTTATCCTACAGTAATCTTCTGCATTTTTCAGTGTTGTTTCTGCACATACTTGATGATCATGCTGTTTGAAGGCTATCGTTCCTAATTTACTAGCAGACAAATGATATTCTCCTATTGCAATACTATAGCATAAGGGCTACCAGATGCGATGTTATATTATTGCAAGGAGAATCAAATGTCAAAAAAAATTATCTCACTCGCGGCAGGTGTGGCCATGATGGGTGGTGCTGCGATGGCCGATACCCCGAAAGTAGCTGCCGATATCGGACCAGTACATTCGTTAGTGTCACGGGTTATGCAGGGCATCGGTACACCTGATCTTGTTGTTCAAGCTGGGGCATCTCCACACGGTTATTCTCTTAGGCCTTCTGAAGCTAAAGCACTTCAAGAGGCACAAATGGTATTCTGGATGGGAGAAGGTTTAAGCCCTTGGATGGAGGGCGCACTCGATACACTTTCAAGTAATGCAACTATAATCACATTGCTTGAAAGGGATGAAACAATCCTAATGGAGTTCAGAGAAGGAGCACTTTTCGAAGAGCATGATCATGATGATCATGGTGACGAGAAGCATGATGACCACGGTGATGAGAAGCATGATGACCACGGTGATGAAAAGCATGATGACCATGGTGATGAAAAGCATGATGACCATGGTGATGAAAAGCATGATGACCACGAAGGACATGATGATCATGATGATCACGGTCACGGCTCTCATGATCCACATGCTTGGCTTTCTCCAGATAATGCAAAAATTTGGTTAAATTTGATCGCGTCACAACTCTCAATCGCTGATCCAGAAAATGCAGGAACTTACTTCGCTAATGCCGCTGCAGGACGGGTGGAGATTGATGCTCTTAAAGCAGAGGTTAGTAGTTTACTTGAACCTATTAGGGGTAAAAAGTTTATTGTGTTCCACGACGCATATCAATATTTTGAAAAATCGTTTGGCATTAGTGCGTCAGGTGCAATTTCTTTAGGTGATGCATCTAAACCAAGTCCTGCGCGTATAGCTGAAATACAAAGTAGGATACAGGAAGAGAGTATCAATTGTGTACTTTCGGAGCCACAATTCAACGAAGGACTTGTTGCTACTGTAATGGCAGGATCAAGCGCTAAAACGAGTGTTATTGATCCACTTGGCTTTGGACTAATGCCTGGTCCAAACTTTTACAGTGATCTTATTCGAAATATGGGTAAGTCTTTAGTCGACTGTTTTGAGTCGTAAGAAAAGTCCTACGGGCTTGGATATTTCTGACCAAAGGATTCCAGTGACAATACTCACTGGTTTCCTTGGTGCAGGAAAAACTACACTTTTAAAATCTATTTTAACTAAATCAGTTTCAGAACGCATCGCAGTTATAATTAATGAATTTGGCGATGTCGGACTAGACCATGAGTTGATTGAGTTTGTTGAGGATGAGGTGGTGTTAATGGCATCTGGTTGTTTGTGTTGCTCTCTTCGAGGTGATCTTTCACGGACAATTACTAATCTAGTAGAAGAAAAAACTAACGGTAAATTGAGTTTTGATCGGATAGTCATTGAAACTACGGGCCTAGCGGATCCGGGTCCAATTTTACAAACCTTACTAGTTGATTCTAATCTTGCCAAAAATGTACGTATGGATGGTGTGATAACTGTTGTCGATGCAGCTAATGGACCCGCGACACTCGACTCTAATTTTGAAGCTGTTTCCCAAATTGCGATGGCCGATCTCATAATATTGAGTAAAACAGACATAGTTTCAGAAAATATTATTGCAAGCTTTAGAAAACGCTTAAACAGCTTGAATCCAACGGCGAAGGTAATACAAACAGTTTCTGGAAATATTATACCTGAGAGTCTTTGGAGTCTAAGTGGCCTACGAAAAGGCGTTGAGCCAAGTACCGCGATAGCTTGGACAACTCCGAGGTTTGAAGCCCAGCCTGATCCTTTTTCCAATTTATCAGGCTTATTAAAAACTGAAAATACTTCAATCGTGGAAGCATTACACGATAAACAAATTAATTCTGCTTCAATTATAATTGAAAAACCCATAAAAGACGAAATTTTTGATAGGTGGTTGGATACCCTAATAATATTAAAAGGCCCAGATATTCTTCGCGTCAAAGGAATTGTGTTCCTTGAGGGAATTGAAGGGCCGTTCGTTTTTCACGGTGTTCAGCATATTTTTGATCCGCCAGTTAGAATAGATAATTGGACCGGCACTGATCGTCGATCAAGGATTGTAGTTATTGCTCGTAATTTAGAGAGCTCAGAGCTACAGCGTAGTTTTGATATGCTACGGTGAATGAACGATTGTTAAGCTTAAATTCATTTAGATATTTTTCTACGCCTTTTGTTATAAACAATGCTCCTCATCGAAAAATTTGAGATACTTCTGCATAGTAGATTATGATTTGAGTTACCAAACTGTCAGTATATCCCAATCCTGTTCACATTTTAGACCGTGTCAGCTAAGCTTTCTATCAAACTGAACAATAGTTTATGGAGTCTAGAGAATGGTTGATATACATAATACTCAATTACATGAGGTCCTTGATCGTATGCCAGATAAGCATAGAGGGCCTGGTGGTGTTGCAGGAATTGTAAAAGATGGAAGGATCATAGCAACGCGTGCGTGGGGATATTCAAATTTATCTAATCATCAAGCTATGACAGAAAATACTCGATTACCGATCTGTTCAATATCAAAACAATTTACCTGTGGTGTCTTATTAGATAAAATTGCACAAGTAGACAGCCTAGATAGCCGTATTAAGGAGTTCCTTCCAGAATTTACAGGACAACTACCAACGGTAAAGGAACTTTGTCATAATCAATCTGGATTAAGAGATTATTGGGCCCTTTCCATCTTACAAGGGGCTACAGCAGAACAAACTTTTGAACGAAGTGATGCACTTCCTTTGCTAGCAAAGATGAAGACTGGGCAATTTGAACCAGGAACTAGGTACTCATATTGCAACGGTAATTTTCGTATCTTGTCTGAATTGATTGAAACGGAAACAGGCGCACCTATGGAAGATCTTTATTTCCAATCGATATGGAAACCAGCCGCAATGCATAACACTGTTCTAAATTCGGATACCCGGTTTCCGACTGATAATGTTGTTGGGTATGAAGGTAACGAAGATACTGGGTTTTTTCCTGCAGATAATGGAATTTACTGGATTGGGGATGCTGGAATCGCTGCCTCTCTTAAAGATATGTTAGCCTATGAGATTTGGATTGATAAGAATCGTGATAATATTAACGGCCTCTACCAGCGTATTTCTAAGCCAACTATGTTTCGCGATGGAACACTAGCAAGTTATGGATATGGCTTAGCTCACCACACAATTTCAGGTATTAAGATCACTGGGCATGGAGGAGCACTTCGTGGTTTTCGTGCCTTTAGGCTGCATGCCGCCGAGGAACGACTATCAATAGTGGTCATGTGTAATCATGAGGCTAACACGTTTGGCGCTGCAGTTTCTATACTGCAAGCCGCCCTTGGTATAAAAAAACCTGTACCAAAACCAATTCAGGGGAGTTGGGGTACTCAATGGATCTGTCGGGAAACTAGTCTTCTAGTACGTCTGGAAATAAATAAGCTGCAGGGCGTATTAAATTTTGCTACCACGCCAGATGATTTAGTGTTGGGGACGAATGGAACTTTGGAGGCCGAAGGAGTTAGGCTGATAAGTGATAAAGATAACCTAATAATGCATCGAGACTCTGAAAATATGAGAACAACCTTAGACCCACTTCCTTTGGATACCGGACCAATTGACCCTGACATTGCTGGGCGTTACGAAGCAGAAGAATTAGGAGCAGTTATAGAAATCGAGGTTCGTGATGGTGGTGTTTACGGTAGAACTGAAGGAATGCTCGGTTTTGGAATTATGGAACGGCTACATCCTGTTGGACCGGATACGTGGGTTATGTGCACAAAGCGTTCTATGGATGCACCTGCGCCGGGAGACTGGACACTGTGCCTAAAACGCGATCATACAGGTTCTATCACAGGATTTCTATTAGGTTGTTGGTTAGCTCGCCAAATTGACTATAAAAAAAGTCAGCAAAACTAACGAGTTTACATTTTCATTGGCTTCATACAGTCCATACTCATGGATTGCATTGACGACATAGTTTGAGGGCTCAATAAAGTATAACCTATATATAATGCCCCTAAGATTAATCCGATACCAATTACCTTGCCAATCGCTTCGCCTGCTGGAAAAGTTTTTTCAGCAACAACAGCAATCGTTAGAAGTAAAACCCACGTTAGGTTCATTACCCCCCCAACAAATAATAATAACATAATGGCCCAACAACAACCTAAGCAAAACCAACCGTGCCTTAGGCCCATATTGAACGCTCCAGCCAAACCGGTTTTCCAGTATCCCATAAAAAAGCCTACCGGAGTCCGACACTTTTTGAGGCAAGTATTTTTGAGTTCAGTAAATTGGTAACCTCCAGCTAATAACAGGAGTACTATTGAAACGACTTTTGAGGTAGTTAGGGACGCAGCATTCAGAATTCCATATGTGTGTGTAATAAATTGAAAAGTTACCGCTGCGACAGAAAATAGCGTCCAGATTATAAGATATGAAAGAATAAAAGCTAGGTTTTCAACATTCAAGCCATTTTTGGGGGACATTTTACTATGTAACAAAATCATTGGGATTGCTGATGGGAGCATCATTGCAGCCATCATTACAACCCACATTGCGAATACTGCAATAAGATTTCCAGCAGACCAGGCTGGTGACATTGGCATAGTCATCATAGCTAGCGGATGGCAACTATCCGTGATCAACCATAATAAGGCTAACCACGATAACATCGTTAGGCACAATACTATAGCTAGAAGAGGTATCTGCTGTCTAATTAACTGCATATTAAGTTCGTTTTTTTTTGTTTACGCAGCCCAAGAAAATTCTATCTGGTAACCGCTAAGATCCTCACCTCCAAAATCAACACCCAGAACTGATGAAGCAGATAATTTATGGACATTTGCTACTTTCAGTTCATTACCAGCTGGATGAAGCATTCCAACTAGTTTGACAGGTTCTTCGGTCATAGGATTCGTAATGATAGTAGCAGAGTAATCAAAAGCATCTCCAATCTGAACATGGAAATCGTTACCTTTATGGGATATCGAAACGGGGTGTTTTTCCATTCCCAACATTTCACCAATAAGATCCTTTAACATCGCTGGTGGGCCACCAATATCACCGCTCATTAGCAAACCTAGAGCTTCCATCTGCTCGTCTGAGGCTGTGTCATTCACTACGATTCCGACTTTCCAATTTCCGTCGGCCATCAAAGCAGGTGAGTCTACTATTATTACAAAGATCATGCCATCCATTTTTACATCGTTTATAACGCCCTCTGAAATTTTGAACGCGAGGTTCGCTCGACAGTAATCATTTGTTGCTGGTGCCAGCATTGAAGACCAGGTGCATGGACAAGTATTAGTGCATGAACAATTCTCGTAGTAGCTTCCCTTGATGTGCCAATCCATTAAGATTTCCCTTCATAATAAAGTTTTTAAATTTAAAAAAGATAATAGTACCGATTGGAATAAAAGACAAGTTAAATTATGAGGTGATGTAATATTAATAAAAGACTGTGATCATATCTACCATCCCGTGGGAACACACAAGAAACTAAAATTAGACTCATTGCTTTCCCATCGCGACACTACAATCTTTCCATTCTCGAGTTTTGCATCTCCACCGACAATCTCCCACTTACTACTTCGACCGAAGGGGAGATTGGCGTCTTTATTATCGCTCAGAAGAAATATTTGGGTTTCGCATTCTTTTTTTGTCATTTCGGTATGACCTTGGACTTGAACAAAATTACCAGAATCCTTTGGATAAGAAAATACTGTTACAACAGTGTAGAGAATTTCTTTAGCCGTAACAGGTGATGAAACTAAAGAAACAAAAATCGCTATGGATAATAATTTAAATGTTCTCATTTTTTTAAGCCCAAGAAAAGATCTTGAAAACACTGATTCTCAAGACCTAATCTATGGGTTTTAAATATCTAGAAGCCTTAAGGCTGCAGCCAGAATATCTTCGGATAGCTGGTGATCGCCATTCTTATGAGCTTTTTCACCCTGCATTCTCAGCATTTTAGCCGCTTCAATTATAGCTCCATGTTTGGATTGATCTAAAACAGAGATTGCTTGATCAACGTCCCCCATCTTCATTGGACAAGAGTATGAGAAAGTAATTGATGGTAGTATCCCAAGGACCAGTGCTAGTGATAGTACTATTGACTTCATGAATTTCTCCTTCAAAAATAGAAACATACAATACCCCCTGGTAGTTATTTATGAATTGTGGGTAATTGTCACAGGTTATTAGCAAATTTTTTAGGTCAGGAATATCGGTTATAACCATCTGTCAGCTATTATTTACTAAACCTAACTTGATACGAATATTTTTATAATCGCGTTTGAATGATTAAAAAGAGATTTCAGTACGAAAATAAACCGTTTCATCATATCCTGGCAATGGTCTTTGCCCGACTTCAAGCCCTAAGTTTAGCCACCAGTTTTCATCTAACATCTTGTCGTAATCTACGCCTAACTTCTTATTTGAAGAATTATTGCTACTCAAAGATAGGTCATACTTAGTATGCGCATCAGGTTTATAGCTTGTGCCTATGTTAAAACTAGTTTCATAATTTGTATCGCTATATTGAATTCTTTCAAAGGTTGATGACAATAACCAATTAGTTTGAAAGTCGATATCAGTTCCAAATCCGATCCGAAAATTTTCTGTTTCCTTTTTATCAAAATTTAAAGAATATTCCGTGTTTGGGTATACATTATACGCGAGAACAGCGTTAGAGTGATCGATGATACCTTTGCTATATTCGAGCCGACTATTGGGTTTTATTGTCAATTCACCAAGCTCGATTGTTTTGTCGAGTTTCAATCCTAAGGATGCTTTAGCTAGATCACTCTTCTGTTCTTCATAATTAATGGCAGCGACTGTCCCACTCTCGGAAAAACTGGATAATTTTGTTACTGCCGCGTCTATTTTAACATAAGGTGAAGTTCTTAAGTGTTTGTTATTAAATTCAGCACCGTATAAAATTGTCCCGGAAAGTTGTCTGCCTTTTCTTTTTCCTAAGAGTATTCCTGAGGCATGATTTCTGTTTTGTGTTATTCTTAATGCACCAATCCCTACGACGCCATCAATATACGATTTTTGACCAAATTGGTATGTACCGTAGAGAGATGTGGTATAATTATTGGTATCTAGAGTCGAACCTGAGCTTCCAATATTATCGTCGTCGTTTCCAATCCTAATTGCGGTACCATACAACAGTTTAGGTGTAACTACTTTGTCAAACCCAAATGTTACCCCATGACTTCTAAATTTTTTCATAGAAGAAATGTTGGTGGTTTCTATTTTACCAAAGGTTATACTGCCTTCACTCCACATTGCCCAATCATAGGGTAAAAACTTGGCTGGCTTCTTCTTATTTCTTACGGATTTAATGGCATTGGATATATCTTTAAACTTCTGATTTTCAAAATTAATTTTTATTCCATGACTATAAAGATTTCTCTCTCCTTTATTTCTACGGAGCCACTCCATCCTTCGCAAGATCGGCGTTGTGGTATGCCTAATTCCTCTTTCCGCTGCTTCCAATTGACCCTCTATGAGACCTATAACGTCTTTTTCAAGTAAAGGGTTCGTTAGAGACGTTGCAAGATATTCGGCAACAAATGTTTTACTTGATGCGGGAATTACATTGTCTGCATAATCTTCCACAGTTGCTCCTATCGCGGCGTAGATAACTTGCTTACTAGAGAAGTTACTGGTGGGGTTAATTGTAATAATCGTTTTCGCTGAATTAATGGTTGCGGAAAAGGCTAAGTCTGAACCATTCTCATCAGTTTCCTTTAATGTAATCAAGCTTCCAACATTCGAGCTTGTTAATTCTGAGTTATCAAGATTCCTCACTGCTTCTGAGAAAGTAAATGTAATGTCGGAGTCTGTAGCAATTGACGCTGTAATCACAGCGTCAATTGAAACTGTTGGTGGCAATGAGTCGCCGGTTGTAAAAGTAGCGGAAGCTGCTGTAATTGCATTATTATAAGTGTCTTCAACAGTCGCCCCAATGGCCACATAAATAATTTGACTGCTCGATAAATTACTTACTAGATCAATCGTTATAATCTTGCTGTCTGAATCTATAGTGGCATCAAAAGCAATATCAGAGCCACTCCCGTCGTTTTCCTTTAGGGTGATTAAGTCATCGACATTGACATTGTTTAGAGCTGAATCGTTAACTAGTCTAATCTCCTCATCAAAGGTCAAGATTATGTTTGTATCCTCAGAGACCATTGTTGAAGAGTTTGCTGGACTAAAAGTTAAGATTGGGGGAGTTGAGTCTACAACACAAAATGTGCCAGATGTTGCACTCATTGCATTGTCTGAGAGATCTTCTACTGTCTCGATAGCAACGTTCACCACTTCACCACTAATAAAATCGCTATCTGGATTAATAGTGATGATTTTCTTATCTGAATCGATCGTTGCAGTAAAAGCTACTGGAGAGCTGTCAGATGTATATTCAAGTGTAATTAAATTTCCTACATTGGTATCAGTAATCGTTGTATCATCAGAATTTCTAACGGCTTCGCTAAAGGTCAGAGACACGTTCGATGATATGGGAACACAGTTTGTTGAATCAGGAGGAACAAAGGCAACTGTTGGCGCTGTTGAGTCAGCTGCTGTAAAAGTAATCGAGCTCGCACTAATAGCATTGTCAGAGTCGTCCTCGACCGTTGCTCCAATAGCAACATAAATGACTTGCTCACTAGAAAAATCAGTATTTGGGGCTATGGTTATAAGCTGTTTGGAGTTATCTATCACAGCATCGAAACCGATATCAGTTCCACTCGAGTTGGTCGTCTTAAGAGTAATTAAACTATCGACATTTGAATCTGTTAAAGCAGTGTCATCCGTGTTTCTAATTGCCTCATCAAAGGCTATGGTAATGTCGGAATTGACAGCTACTCCTGTTTTAGAATCTGCGGGAGTGAAGTCTAGATTAGGAGCCGTTGAGTCAGCTGCTATAAAGGTTATGGAACTTGCGGTGATAACATTATCAGAGCTATCCTCGACCGTTGTACCAATAGCCAGATAAACCGTTTGTTCACTTGAAAAGCTACTATTTGGATCAATTGTAATAATTTTCTTATCAGAATCTATAGTCGCATTAAAGTCTATGTCAGATCCATTCTCGTCGGTATCCTTTAAGGTAATTAAGCTATCTACATTGGTACTGGTTAATGCTGAGTCATCGGTATTCCTGATAGGCTCACTAAAGGTTATTGTTATGTTATCCGTAACTGGCACCGGATTTTCTAAATCTTGAGGATCAAAAGATAGTATAGGCGAAACGGAGTCAGCCGAAGTAAAGGTAGCCGAACTAGCACTAATTGCGTTATCGTATGAATCTTCAACTGACGCTTCAATGGCAACATAGATCACTTGTTCACTTGAAAAATCACTGCTTGGATTTATTGTGATAACTCTTTTGGCAGGATCTATAGTGGCATCAAATGCTATATCACTTCCACTTGAGTTGGTTCGCTTGAGTGTAATTAAGCTGTCGACATTGGCGTCTGTGATTTCAGTGTCGTCATTATTTCTTAGGGCTTCGTTAAAGGTTAGAGTTATGTTTGCATCCTTGGCCACACCGGTCGCAGAATTTAGAGGACTAAAGGTTATTGTTGGAGAACTTGTATCGTTAGTACCTGTGTTTCGAGCAGTAAAGGTTGCTGAGGATGCGCTGATTGCATTATTCGCGTCGTCTTCAACAGTTGTACCGATAGCAACATAGATTACTTGCTCACTCGAGAAGTCACCGTCTGGATTGATAGTAATAATCTTTTTGTCTGAATCAATTGTAGCATTAAAATCAATATCAGACCCACTTGAATTAGTTGTCTTGAGAGTAATCAGGCTGTCCACATTAGTGTCTGTCAAGACAGTGTCATCAATATTTCTGACTGCCTCATTGAACGTCAAGGTTATATTCGAATCTACGGCAATTTCCGTTGCCGAATTTGCCGGGCTCCAAGTTTCAGTTGGTCCTGCGGTATCTGCCACTGTAAAGGTTGCGGAAGCTGCACTAATTGTAGTTTCGCACGAATTTTCTACTGTAGTCCCAATAGCCACATAGACGGTCTGCAGACTAGAAAAATTACTATCTGGATTAATAGTTATAATTTTTTTTTCCGAATTTATGGTAGCATCAAAATCAATATCGGAACCACTAGAGTTGGTATCTTTAAGTGTAATGAGACTATCAACATTTGAGTCAGTGAGTGTGGAGTTATCAGTATTTTGCATTGCAGTATTAAATGTTAAGATAAGATTTGAGCTAGAGGTAAAACCGGTAGAGGAATCGGTTGGATTGAATGTCAATGTGGGTGAAAGAGTCGTGGCTATCGAACCACTTCCAACCGTTGAAGTCCCCGAAATATTCATTGCTAAACAGTTGGTATACCAGGTTCCGGAGGAAGTGATTTCAAAGTCATTGTCAATCGCTATGGCGTTTGTCGATTGCGCAGCAGAAGTTCCCGCTAACGTAACATCATAAAAGTCATTTGAGCTTTCAGTTCCTCCGGTGACAATAACTGATGCTCCATCAAACGTGACTTTTCCGGTGCCAGAAACAAAACTGTCGTTGTTTGTCCAGTTTCCGGCAACATTGATATCATTGTTCCCAGCATTTAGAGTTCCGTCTGTGATTGTAAGAGATCCATTCACATCTAGATTAGAATTTAAGGTAATTGTCCCAGAGGTGTTAAGCGCTAGATTATAGTATGTATTACCATAAATTAAGCCAGTAGCTGTTCCATCATAGGTAATGGTTCCTGAATCGGTATCTTTTGTTGTAATAGAAAGAGTTTCGTTTCCTGATAGTTGCAAATTGCCATTATTAACGAGGGTTGACGCAGTTAAATTGTTCCCATTGATATCAAAAGTTGCCCCTGGTCTAATTCTTAATATATTAGAAATATTGGCACTCCTGAGAAGAGAGACATTGGAATTTGAGATTGTCAGTTTATAAAAGTTTGCTTTGCTATCTATTGTTTGAGCTGAAGTTCCATTAAACTCAACAGTTCCAGTACCAGGAACCAAATTGTTTGCATTGCCGAAACTTAAATTACCTCCGATTTCAATATCATTACTTTGGGCTCGAATTTTGCCAACTCCCCAGGCTGTTAGATTATTCTCAATCTTAATATCATTTGTTGTTATGGTGACATTCTTATTCCCAGACTTCGTTAAATTATAAAAATTTCGGCCAGTCCCTGGACCTGCATCAATTTTTATAGCCGCACCAGTAGTCCCTCTCCAGCGTGGTGACATGGAGACCGTCCCATTATTATGATTAAAAGTTCCACTACTATAGAGATTAAAGCCACCCAAAAGACTAAAACTACCACTACTTGGTGCTGTAAGTGTTCCCCAGATGTGTAGATTGTTTCTGACTTTAATCCTGCTCCCGCTACCGCTAGCAGTTACAGTACCTCCTCCATAAAGGTAAAAATCTCTCCAAGTTCGTAAGTATGAATTGCCACTTAATAGAATTGTGCCATTATAAATAACTAAGTTTCTTACTGAGCCTAATTCGTAACCATTGAGATCAATGGTCCCATTGTAGGTTCCCGTAACTCTAAGCTGTTTTACTTTTACATATCCATTTAGTTTTGCGTCTACCACACTTCCATTATCAAAACAGGCTATCTCATATCGTCCAGGTACCACTGCTCCACCTGAGCCCCCAGAAGCGTTTGACCAATTCGCACGATCATGCCAAAATTTATCCGTCCCGTCACTGGCAGCAACCCAGTATCTATTGCATGCACTAGCACTCAAGCTGAAACACAGCCAAAAAAGTACAATGACTAATATCTTAAATCGACCGTCCCCCATTATGGGCTAATTTCTACATTAAAAACTATTCGTTGGAACGATTCTGTTTTTCGAAAATGATTTTTGTCTTAATAGTTGTTGTTTGAACACTATTATTTTTTGATTTTGCTTATTTTGTGACCTGTTATAGTGTAGAGTTAGGAGTCTCGTAGATTTTATAAAAGATAGTACGAAACGATACCCAATGGGTAGCCTGAGATTAATTTTACTTGGAGTTTTGAATGACACATATACTCGCAATTGATCAGGGTACTACATCCACACGAAGTATAATTTTTAATGATGAAATGGCGATCATTGCAATAGACCAAATAGAGTTTCAACAACACTTCCCTCAATCTGGCTGGGTTGAACATGATCCTCACGACCTCTGGTCTACCACCTTGGAGACTTGTCAAAATGCGATAAAAAAAGCTAACTTAGCATCTTCTGATATTACTGCAATTGGAATAACTAATCAGCGAGAAACTGTAATCGTGTGGGATAAATTTACTGGTGAGCCCGTTCATAATGCTATTGTCTGGCAAGACAGGCGAACAGCTGATCAGTGTGCTTCACTTCGTGATAAAGGTCATGAAGTGATGATTTCTGAGCGTACGGGTTTGTTATTGGATCCATATTTTTCAGGTACAAAACTCAACTGGATTTTAGACAATGTAGAAGGTGCTCGTGATCGAGCTGATACAGGAGATTTATTATTTGGAACAGTTGATAGTTTCTTAATTTGGAAATTTACGAATGGGGAGATCCATGCAACTGATGCTACGAATGCCGCTCGAACAATGCTCTACGATATTCGAGAAGGTTATTGGAGTAAAACGATATGCCGGCTGTTAAACATTCCTACTAAAATGTTACCTGAAGTCAAAAATTCTGCAGATAATTATGGAAAAACACAAAAAGACATATTTGGAACATGTATACCAATTCGAGGGGTTGCTGGAGACCAACAGGCTGCCATGATAGGTCAGGCGTGTTTCGAACCTGGAATGATGAAGGCAACTTATGGGACAGGATGTTTTGCATTATTAAATACTGGTCTTACTCCAGTTGCATCAAAAAGTAGATTATTAACTACAATTGCATATCAATTTAACGGACAACCCACATATGCATTAGAGGGATCAATTTTTGTTGCCGGCGCAGTGGTGCAATGGTTGCGAGATAGCTTAAAAATTATAAAAGAAGCATCGGAAGTTGAACAATTGGCGATGCAGGCAGATGAAAGTCAGAAGATTACCATTGTACCTGCTTTTGTTGGTTTAGGTGCTCCACACTGGAACTCAGAATGTCGTGGTGCTGTTTTTGGATTAACACGAAGTACAGGCGCTCCAGAAATGGCAAGAGCAGCTCTTGAAAGTGTTGGCTTCCAGACCCGTGATTTATTAGAAGCGATGTCATCAGATTGGCACACAGAAGATATCAACGCTACTTTACGAGTGGATGGTGGAATGTCGTCTAACGATTGGGCAATGAAATTTTTATCAGATATTATAGGAGCTTCTGTTGATCGCTCTGCTACAAGAGAAGCAACTGCGTTAGGTGTTGCTTGGTTGGCGGGTATGGAAATGGGGGTCTATCCGGATCAGTTTGAGTTTTCGTCGAGATGGACAAAAGAAAAAGAATTTAAGCCAACGATGAATGACAAGGATCGAAAGCAAAAATACTTATTATGGAAAAGATCTGTGGAAGCTTCATTGAGTGTACCAATGTAATTAGCGTTTGTTAAGCGCTTTTGCTCCTGGAGCTTGATCTACTGGTGTTAACTCGATCATACTGACGTTAACATGGAGTGGTGCGTTGAGAGCATATTCCATAGCTGCTGCAATATCTTCTGGATCCAGGTTTTTGATTTGATCAACAAATGCACTACGAGCTTTTTCATTTGGAAAAGCGCTTTTGAAAAAACTGGTTGAGGTTCGGCCAGGACAAATTTCTGTATGTCTAATTTTTGTTCCGTTTAATTCAATCCTAAGTGCCCGTGACAAAGAATGTATTGCGCCCTTTGTAGCAGAATAAACTGGCAAACCAAGCGCATACTGGCTCGCTACTGATCCCATCTCAATAATATGGCCAGATTTTTTTTCAATCATACGAGGTAAAAGCGCTCGAATAATATGAATTGCCGCGGACAAATTCACAGACAGCATTTCATCAACATGAGCTGGCGTCGTTCCTAAAAAGCCTGCTGCCAGATCGTGGGCAAGGCCCGCGTTATTAATTAAGACGTCGCATTCATAACCTTCTAAAAGTGTATAAATTTGGTCAGTTTTACGTAGGTCCAACGCTAGTATATTGCAGCCCGTTTCTTCTTTAAGCTTCCTTAAGGAGTCAGTATCTTTATCAACCGAAACCACGTTAAGGCCTGCTTTTACGAGCATGCGAACACTAGCAGCACCAATCCCGTTGGCCGCTCCTGTGACGATTGCGTTATGATAATTATGGATACCCATGTCAGTCCAATAGTTTAAAAGGGAGATATGTTATAATATCAGGAAACGCTAAAATTAGTGCGATAACAACAACGTCTGCAACCAAAAACCAAATAATCCCTCTAAAGATTTGAGTTAAGGTCGTAAGATTACCAACTACTCCTTTGATTACAAAAACATTAATACCAATAGGGGGAGTTATCATGCCCATTTCAAGGAGTTTAGCAAGAAAAACACCAAAGAACACCAAGTTAATACCGGCATCGCCCAGAATTGGAAGAAAAACAGGTAATGTAAGCAGCATCGCGCCAATTGGCTCAAGGAACATACCTAAAATGAGGTAAACAATTGCTATACCAATAAGAATTGTTGTCGGTCCTGCATCGAGACCAGCTATAAATGAAGTAAATAAATCTCCAGTTCCAGATAGAGATAAAAGCCTAGTCAGTAGATTTGCACCTATCGCTATAATAAACAACGTACCAGTTGTTGTTAGAGTTTCAACAGTAGAGTCTAAGAGTACCTTACGGGTCATAGTGCCGTTATAAATTGCTACCAATATAGATGCGGTAGCACCCACGGCGCCCGCCTCGGTTGCACTGAAAATACCGGTAAACATACCGCCTAGTATAACAATAACGATGACACCCAATGGCCAGGTCGGACGCAGCGACTCAAACTTTTCAAGTAGACTATGTCTTTCGGTGACCGGTTGTGCAAGCGCGGGGTTTAGTTTTACTCGTATTATAATCATAGCTGAGTAAACAAAAGCTGTCAGCAATCCTACGCCTATTCCACCTAAGAATAATTGCCCAATATTTACTTTAGCAAAGATACCAAACAAGATAAGTACAATACTGGGAGGTATTAAAGCGCCCAAAGTTCCCGCAGCTGCAATCACGCCAGTTGCTAGGCTCGGTGCATAATTAAAGCGGATCATTTCTGGAATAGCAATTCTTCCCATGGCTGCAGCACAAGCAATACTTGAACCGGTTACAGCTGCAAACCCTGCGCATGCAAACACTGAGGCGATAGCCACACCCCCAGGTAATCTATCTAGCCAAATTCGGCTGGCAGAGAACACTCCTTTAGTTAAGCCAGCATGGTAACAAACATAACCCATCATTAAAAACATTGGTACAGCTGACAAAGTCCAAGAGGCAGCAAAATTATATGCAATTGCCTCAAGCATACCCATAGCGGGGTTAATACCAATTAATATCCATATTCCACAAAAAGAAACTAAACCAAGAGCTATCGCGATGGGAACTCTAAGCAGGAGTAGAGTGACAAGAGCTGCAATACTCAAAAGACCAATCGTTTCAAAACTCATTGACCTATCCCTACTTTAATCATCAGTTACTGGAGGTGCAGTCATATCCTCATATCCCGTTACTGTTACAGCTAATCTATAAAAATTAATTGCTGACCAAAGACCGAAACCAATTGGCAACATAAAGTAACCTGGCCATGATGGAACTCTAAGCCCAAGCTCGAGTACGTATGAGTTAAATTGATATTTTTCAATAGCATCGAGCAAAAAGGCATACGAAGCGCCACCGGCTGCAACTCCAACTATCAATCGAACCAGAGCGAGATTCCAGCTTTGTATACCGTTTGGTAGCCGGTCATAGACTAAATCGACGGCAATATGTTGTTCTAACTTACCTGCTAGAGCAACAGGCAGAAAAGATACTATTGCCATATAGTAATTTCCTACGACGGCTCCGGTCGCGGGTATTGAAATCAGAAATAGATTTCTCAAAATAACATCAGCTGATACATGAACGATCATCAAAACGATAGCGGCAGCCCCAACAAATGTTGAGACTGCCGTTAATCTTGACAGTAGATTACCTAGAAAGTTCACAGATAGTACTCCTGTCGTTATTTTATTTTTCTAAAGCGTAACTTACTCTAGAGTAGAAAGGTCAATCTTGTCAAAAAGCTGATCACGATATAGTTTTGCCACGGCATCAACGTCTGTGTCATCGATCCCTGCGACTAAGCCACGCCATTTTTCGATCAGTGCAACAACTTGTTCTCCCATTTCGCCACCATTAGCGATATTTTTGTCAGTCTTAGCAGCTTCAATAGTTTCTAGAACATTGTTCGCTCTGAAGGTTTCAATAACTTCGTGGATCGAAGCTGGTGTTTTGACCTGCTCAACTTTAAGATCTTTAGCATTAGCTATGAGTTTTTTGTTGTTTTCAACATACATAACCGTCGCGTAAGCTAATGAGTCTCCAGCAGAGGTAAAAAATGCTCGTTTATGCTCCTCAGAGAGAGACTTCCAGAAATCAAGATTCGTATTAAACATTGCGTTACCGCCGTAGATACCGATTGGTGTGTCATAAACATAACCGATACTATCACCTAAAGAATATGTGTTGATTATATCCCAGAGATGGATATTGGCTTCGAGATGTCCTGTTGCGAGAGCTTGATAAACTTCGCCAACTGGAACCGCAATTGCGGCGCCTCCCATTTGTCCAACAAGTTTGTTGAAGGCACTGAAGCCACGAATTCGCATTCCTTTTAGGTCGCTTAGCTCGTTTACTCTTTCATTGGTCATTAAGACATAAGGCCCAACTACTGCAAAGCCGTTGAACACTTGGTTTTTACGACGAAATTCTTCAACACAAGGTGCACAATTGAAAATAAATTCAGATAATGCGCCCGCTACAGCAACTGGTTCAACGATTGTTGCGGCTATATTTGTTACATAATTGGTTAGTGGGAATTCTCCAGGAACATATGCCGGCGGCCAGTAGCCAACCTCAACAATTCCTGTTGCTACACCTTGTGCCATTTCCACGTAATTTAGCAGTGTACCTTCATATGTTCGTCCAGTGTATGCACCACCTGTTCTCTCTTCTATATTTTTTGCATATAGCCTTTGAGCTTTTTGTAGAGCTCCATCACCTGAGGCTCCCATGGCTATTCTAACTTCTTTTGCTCCAGCGCTAATAGGCGAAAAAGCGAGCGTTAAACTCAATGCTGCTGTGATCGCAGCTGTTCCAAAAAATTTTCTCAATTTTAATCCCCCTTGATATATTAAAATATATTACAAATATACTTGTATTGCCGAATAGTACTATTGTCTATAAAAAAATATTATTGTCCATATGGTTCAATTGAAACAAAATTGGTAACATGATAATTTGAACTCTGATATCAAAGATAAAAATTCCAAAACCTCAAAAGTTTTTGGTTAATGAAATAATGATGGAAGTTTATCAATATGGAACTTTAGCTAGGTTCCGTTTTTAGGGGAAGAATATGAAGGGATCACAGTTTTCATTAAATGGCCGTGTTGGGTTGGTAACCGGTAGTACTGGAGGTATTGGACGCGCAGTAGCGGAACAACTGACCCTTGCAGGTGCTCGAATTGCTATCAATGGACGAAATGCTGACAAGGTTAATTCAGTAGCAAAATCAATCGAGGGGGCAATTAATGCACCTTTTGATGTTGACGATCATGCTGCAGCAGAAGTTGCTATAGATGAAATAATCTCCAAAACAGGAAGGTTTGATATTCTTGTTTGCAGTGTTGGAGCTCGAGATCGAAGATCTATTTCCGAAATTGATGCTTCTTCTTTTCAAGATCTTATATTCACCAATACAGTTTCAGCTTACCAGTTAGCACGAGCAGCTTCAAAAAAGATGCCTAACCCAAACGTAGGTAGATTAATATTTATTTCGTCGATTGCTTCTTTGAGACCGTTTAGAAGTGATCCTGCGTATTCTGCATCTAAGGCTGCGCTCGAAAGTCTTGTAAGATCTTTTTGCTATGAGTTTGCTCATTTGGGAATTACTACAAACGCAATTGCACCGGGATTTGTTGCCACTGAATTTAATTCACACCTGATTGATGAGCCAAGTATAAAAGAATTTGTTAAAACACGTATCCCAGCAAAAAGATGGGCACGTCCTGAAGAAGTTGCAAATGCAGCCGTATTTTTAGCTTCTGATGGTGCAAGTTATGTTAACGGGCATGTCCTTACTGTTGATGCGGGTTTATCAACAAATCTTTAAAAACAAAAAACAATGCATTGTAGTTTTAAAATAAAAGTTATGGAGTTTAAAGTAGTGAGACTTTTTATAAAATATCTTAGAGTTCTATTAAAGTTAATTTTCGTGCGGATAAATGTTCGAAACTATACAACGAATTCTACTATTACTCATTTAGGTCTTCGCTTTGAAAAAATTTGTGCGAAGGTAGAGCCCATATGACTAATACAGTTTATGAACAGTTCGCTGCTGCTGCACAAATATCACCTCATTTACCCTTTCTATGCTACCCACCATCTGACGATCGTGGATACCTACCCAAAGGTGCTGAATTCTCGTATGGGGAAGTGTTAAAAACTGTAGATAAATTGGCGATTAGATATCAAGAAGCTGGTTTTGTCGCAGGACATCGAGTAGCACTTCTTCTTGGAAATCTACCCGATCACTTTTGGCATTTATTTGCATTAAATAGTATTGGGGTTAGTGTAATACCTCTTAACCCAGCTTATCTCGATCATGAATTGGAGTATGCTATTAGCTTCGCGAATTGTGCACTTGTTGTTACAATACCAGAAAGAGTAGAGGACCTTAATCGTATTTGTTCTGGTATGTCTCCTTGTGTTTCCATCTATAACATAGAGGCCTCGCAAAATACTATACCGCGACCAGCCTGCAAAAATGAAGTTACTCCAGAATTTTTAGGCGATCGGGAAGCCCTAATAATATATACCTCTGGCACGACGGGAAGACCTAAAGGATGTATAATTTCTAATACCTCCTGCCTGGCTGCTGGGGAGAGCTATGGGGGTGCCGGTGGATTGATTAATTTTGAGAAGGGAAAAGATCGTCTTTATATTCCGTTACCGGCTTTTCATATGAATGTGTCTGTCTATACGTTGAACACTACGACACGGCTGCGGAACTGTATTATTCTTCAAGACCGATTTCGAGCTTCAACATGGTGGGCAGATATATTTAATACTGGTGCAACCTGTCTACACTATATGGGAATTATCCCACCGCTACTCGTAAAATCTGATTGGTCGGAATATGAAAACAAACATCAGATCAAATTTGGTCAGGGCGCGGGAGTCGATCCGATAGTGCGAGAAGAATTTGAGGCCCGCTTTGGATTCCCGCTGATAGAGGCTTGGGGCATGACGGAGACCTCTCGAGCTATCCAGAATTGCAGGCTACCACGTGATCCGGCTGGCCGAGCGTTCGGTTACCCCCGTGATCCTCTTGAAGTATTAGTGGTTGATGAGTTCGATAAGCCGGTTTCTTCGGGAACTCCTGGAGAGCTTCTCGTTCGTTGCCAAGGAGAGAACCCGAGACATGGTTTCTTCTCAGGGTATCTGAAACAACCAGAAGAGACTGAAAAAGCTTGGCGTGGTGGTTGGTTCCATACAGGAGATGTCGTAATTCAAAGATCGGATGGAATGTTATCTTTTGTTGACCGTAAGAAAAATATCATCCGTAGAAGTGGTGAAAATATCGCTGCTGCTGAGGTCGAGGAGGCTTTGATCGAGAACAGTAAAATACAAAGTATTGCTGTGCTAGCTATAAAAGACGATTTTCATGATGAGGAAATTCATGCTTGTATTGTTTTGATGCCAAACAATAGTAAAACTGAAATGATAGCTAATTTGATTTTTGAGTTTGGACGAAATAAGCTAATCTCATATAAATTACCCGGTTGGATTAGTTTCGTAGATCGAATCCCAGTGACAGGTACTCAGAAGATTCAAAAAGATGCGATTTTCCCAAAAGACTTTAATATAAAACAAGATCCTAACTCATTTGATATGCGTAGTTTAAAAAGAAAGAAGGTTAGTTAAAATGAGTGATAACAGTTTTATTGTGGGAATTTACGAGCATCCTACTCGCCTTGCAACAAATGCATCAGTAGCTCAGCTTCACGCCGAAGTTGCAATCGGAGCATTAAAGGATGCGGGTTTAAGTAAAGATGATATTGACGGTTATTTTTGTGCGGGAGATGCTCCAGGCATTGGTCCTTTATCGATCCTTGAATATTTAGGCCTAGATGTAAGCTATGCAGACTCGACAGATATTGGAGGCTCATCTCCTATAGCCCAAGTTGGCCACGCGATGAGAGCAATTCGTGCTGGAAAATGCAAGGTCGCACTTATAACATCAGCTGGTCGACCGCGTTCAGAGGAAGCAGCGGCCGGAAATTTAACTGAGCGGCCCGAATACCCTGAATCTGGTTTTGAGGTTCCATATCGGGCGGCACTTGCCCCTTCATACGCGATGTGTGCGCAGCGTCATATGTATGAGTTCGGTACGACTAGCGAACAGCTTGCTTGGATAAAGGTTGCAAGCTCACATCACGCTCAACATAATCCACATGCACTTCTACCAAAGCTGGTTTCAGTGGAAGAAGTTTTGGCCTCACCGTTAATCTCCTCTCCTTTGCATAGACTTGATTGCTGCGTTATAACCGATGGAGGGGGTGCTGTAATTGTTGCTTGTGAAGAGGTTGCTAAGTCTCTCAGTCAATCTTTGATTAAGGTTCGTGGGGTTGGTGAGGCCGTTGGATACACCCGTGGTTCGGATATCAATCTTACTACCTCCGCAGTTTCGAAATCGGCGAAAAGTGCTTTTACGGAAGCCAAGGTAACTCCCGCAGATATAAAATACCTATCTACTTATGATAGCTTTACGATAACAGTTTTGCTTGCAATAGAGGATTTAGGGTTTTGCGAAAAAGGTCAAGGTGGACGATTTGTTGAAGAAGGAAACTTGATATCAGGTATTGGTCGTTTGCCGGTGAACACTGATGGCGGTGGATTATCTAGTAATCATCCAGCTCATCGAGGTGGTATTACTAAGATCATTGAAACAGTTAGGCAGTTGCGCGGTGAAGCGCATCCGGCAGTGCAGGTTAAATCATGCGATCTCGCAATTGCAAATGGTCTTGGCGGCATGCTTGATCGGCGTCATGGCGCTGCAACTGCAATACTTGAAAGGATATCTTGATGTTGATTCACAATGCTGATCTTCGTACTCCAGTTCGAACTCCAGAAACTAATGTGTTTTGGGATGCTGCTAATGAAGAAGTTTTGCTTTATGCTAAATGCCGCGATTGTGGTAAGCCCCATTACTATCCACGTAAGGTCTGCCCTTTCTGTTTTTCGACTAAAGTTGATTTTTTAAAGGCATCGGGTTTAGCTAAAGTTTACGCATTTACGTTATTTTATAAGGGCAGCCCTCCCTATATTTCAGCTTGGGTTATGCTGAACGAGGGGGTAGCACTTCTTAGTAATATTATAGAGTGTGATAGTGAAAAACTTAAGATAGGTACAACTATACAGGCTGTTTTTCATTCCGTTAGTGGTGGTCAGAAAGTGCCTGTATTTGTACCGTTTTCTGAAAATAGCTTTGAAAATTCTGAAGCCTAATAAAAATATTACCAAATATGCTCCTCAAGATCTCGATGACACCTTTGCGGACAGCTAATATTATAGTATAGAGTAAAATAGAATTTGGACTGGGTATCTTAGCTATGAAAAAAGTTGAAGCCAAAAAAGCATTAAATTTGGTAAAAGAAGAGAGGTCACTAGTAAAAAGAGTGCCGGCAGTTCGTCGTGCTATGGCGATATTATGGGAGCTAGCTGACTCCTCCACACCGATGAGTTTGTCACATATATCTCGCGCTGTCGGAGTTATTCCGAGTACCAGTATGCATATTTTGCGGGAATTGGTCTTAGCAAGACTTGTTTCATATGATACAGTCTCGAAGACTTATGAACTAGGTATGGGCATTCAAGATCTTGCTCAAAGTTCAGCTAAGTTGAAGAGTTTTGCAACAATTGTTAAGCCGCGTCTGCAATTAATTGCTAATCAATTTAATATGACCGTAACTGCTACATCGAAAGTGGATGACAAGCATTTAGCACTCACCGCATATGCTAATCCCCCGAATGCTATTTCAATACGTGTAACTCTTGGTGGACGTGTCCCAGTTGCCTCTGGCGCTTCAGGGCGAGTGTTTACTGCCTTTGGAGGTCTATCTGAGAAGCAGATTAAACAAAATTTTGAAAGAGTAAAATGGGTTCACCCAATTGAGTATAAAACTTGGAGAGCTCAGGTGGACCAAGTTATTGAGGATGGTTATGCAGAAGACCGAGAAGTTTTTGTCGACGGAGTCTCTACTTTATCAGTACCTGTTTATAATCGTGACCGTAGCGTATCTCACACTATTGGAGTTTTTGCGATAAGCTCACAATTAAAAGCTATAAATCATAAACAAATTCTTGAAGCTCTCTGGGACGTTGCGGACTACACTCATTTGAACTTACGTAACTAGCAGAGTTATTTTGTATAATTTTATAGCGTAAGTAACTAGCTATAATTTCCTATAGAAAATTAAATTTGTTTAATGACAACATATTTACAACTCAGATATGTTATATTAAGCTAATTAGGGGACAGTTAAATTCCTTTTTAGTTAGAAAATTTTTAATAGGGTCTAAACTTTGTACGTTGGTGTTTATCTAAACCGCTCTGTAAGTAATCAAACATACTCTGGCAGTAGAGAGTTATGTAATGATTAAGCCTCTTTGCATTGTTCTTTTAATGGTGGTGAAATGAGTGGGGCTCTACCACTTTCAGGTATACGAGTAATAGAACTTTGCTGGGTGTGGTCTGGGCCCTTACTGGGGCAGTTTTTAGCAGATTTAGGCGCAGAAGTGATAAAGGTCGAGTGGTTTAAACGATATGATCTTTACCGTACTCGTGGTGTAGAAAGAATGGCAGGGAAGTACCCTGAATTCATCAGACGCGAAATGTCACACTCCTTTCATGGATTAAACCGCAACAAGGTGGGTTTGGCGCTGGACTTAAAGGACGGAAAACATACAGAGGCTCTTCTGGATCTCATATCACAATCGGACTTGGTAATTGAAAATTTCACGGCTGGAACTCTCGACCGTTTAGGTTTGGGTTATGAAGCTATGATAAAGGTCAATCCGGCCTTAGTGCTCTTATCTTTATCTGGGTTCGGGCATACATCTCGGCTCGGTCAGATGCGAGCCTATGGGCTTGTTCTCTCAGCGTTATCAGGCTTTGAGTCTGGTATTAAGGATCCTACCTCAAGTGATTTTGTCGGCTCACCAACCTTTGTAGCATCCGATCCAAACGCGGCAACATATGGCCTTTTCTCAGTAATGACATCGGTATTAGAGGCTAGAACATCTGGTAAGGGTATCCACGTTGAATTTTCTCAACTTGAAGCGATGGCTCACGCCTCAGCTGATCAGGATGAAGAGCTTAAAGAACTTGCTACTTCATTGGGCCTGGATACGTCTTTCATGGAATCAAGTTCCTCTGTTCTACCATGTGTTAATGGTGACTTTCTTTGCGTTTATTGGCCAGCTGACATCAAAGATTCCGATAAAAAACAGATTTCTCAGCAGGTGTGTGCTCTGGAAGTTGATGACGCTAAGGTTTTGTTAAGAAATGCTAAGTTACATCACGTCAAGGTAATTGAAAAGCCAACTGAGGTAGGAGCAGGCTCTGTAAATAAGAGCACACTTATTCCTACAATTCATCCTGTTACTGGCCCAGAAGAAATAGTTGCTGCCCCTTGGTGGATTGATAATCAGCGTGCACCTCTCAGAAAATCAGCGCCTGTACTAGGGGAAGGCAATGACTATGTTCTCGGTTTCCTCTTAAATTGGACAATCGAAGACCGCGCTAAAATCATGGCGTTTGATCAGGAAAAGCGAAATGACAAAAAACATTAGCTCACGAAAAAATCTTGAACGTTCAACCAATCCTATCTCGGCGCATTTTGCAGTTGTAAGCAGTAATAGATCAGTCCTTTATGCGGCAAGCTGGTTATCCAAAACAGACGCATCAATTGTGGGAGCCCCGTCCATTAAGCATGCAGCAGAGTTAAAGAAAAAACCCACTGCGATACTAGTCGCTGGGGATACTGTATCAGATAGAGAGATTAAAGGCATTGATATGCCAGTTATATTTTTTTGGGATTTCGAAGTTGGACAACCAGGTATTGGTGCTTTTGCAAGTGCTGTATCTGGGGTGTCTTCAGTAATAGGTAAAGCTGAAAGCGCTCCGGGCATATTACCAGTGCATATGCCAGAACAGTGGGCAGGAATATTTGGAGCGAGTCTGGCTCTAGGGCTTCTATTTGATCAACCAAATCAAGAGAAAGTAATGCCGAATAGAATAGATGTGTCTGCAGCAGATATACTTAGAGCATTTGCTGAGCAAAACTCGGGTAATCATGCTGGTGTACCTTATGGATGGCGACGCAATGGGCTCACTGCAGTGGAACATGGCGGTGTCTTTCCTCAAGGTTTTTTCCAATGTAAAGACGGCTATGTTGCGGTTCAAGCACGATCACGTCAGGATTGGATGGCAATACTATCTGCATTTGATAACCCTAAGTGGTCTGAAGCTAAAACTATGCAAAATCCATTTAAATTGTCAGAGGATGATAGTGAAGTCTTACCATATTTCCAATCCGAACTAGATAAACGAACTATGGTCGAGTTACTAGATCTCGCATTGTTAAATGGGGCACCGATGGCGCCAGTCCTCTCAACGCCTGAGGCTGTTTCATCTGAAATATTCAGGGATGGTTTTGTTAATGCCAATGGTAGCCTTAATTTACCGTTTATAATCAAACGGCTTCAAAATGACGCCTAGTCTTGGTAGGGGTAGTAGATGACCTGGGGTACAATTACTGACGAAGGAATAGCTGAAGCGGAAGCATTAATAGATGTCTTACTTCGACGAGACAGAATGAAATGGATTGAAACTACTACTCGTGACGCAATCCGTCATTTTGCTTGGGGTATAGGAGATAATAACCCGCTGTGGCTAGAACCCGAGTACGCATTGAGTTCACCATATAAAACGCTGGTGGCACCACCTTGCATTCTTTATGCTCTAGATGGAACCGTCGTTGCTCCTAAGCTAGCTGGGGTCCAATGGCTTTATGCGGGAACAACTTTCACGTGGTTTGAGCCAATTCTTTTAGACGATACGTTTAAAGTTGAAGCGCGTTTAAAAAAACAAGAGTTAAAAAGTGGACGGCGTTTCCCAAAGTGGGTGCTTCAGACAGGTGAAATTAAATATATCAACCAGCACGACAGGGTGGCAGGAATAGCGATTGGTCGTTGTGCTCGAACACCACGGGGTGAGGCGCTTAGTAAAGAAAAAAATAAGAAGGCGCTAAAAGCGACCGATTCATACACGTATACTTCTGACGAAATCGCCGATATCGAACGTCAGGTTTTAGCCGAACGCCGGCAAGGAAGTGCACCACTATATTACGAAAATGTTAAGGTCAGCGACAAAGTTCAAGAGGTAGTCCGAGGGCCTCTTGGCGTAATTGATATAATGGCCTGGTACTCAGGGCAACAAGGCGCAACACATTATGGCGGAGTGCATGGTGATGCGATTAGATATCGGAGTCGGCATGCAGACTATCATCTGAATAAGAAGACTGGTGCTAAAGAGTCTGCGGGGCGTGGCCATCTTGAAACATCTACTGGTCGTGATGTTGGAATGGGTGGCGCTTATGATGTTGGTCCTCAGCGAATTGCATGGTGTCAACATATGTTAACAAATTGGATTGGAGATCATGGTTTCCTCCATACACTTGACGTTAGTGTACGAAAGCCTAATCTTGTTGGGGATACTCTTTGGTGGACAGGTGACGTGAAAAGTAAGAATATTCGGGAAGGATATGGAGTTGTAGAATTAATGGTTCGTGCCGTTAATCAACGAGGTGAACTTTCTGCGGATGGTACAGCTTCGGTTGTGCTTCCAAGACGTAATAAGGGTTCGATCAAGTTTCCATTGCCGCATGCGCTGGTATGATAATGGCCCTTAATTAAAAGTTAAAGGCGAACCGATTTGACCATTGCCGTACCGATAGATTATTCTGAAAGCCTGCGTATCGTGTCTTCAGTAAATTATGATTTGGCAGAAGGTCCAGTTTGGGACTCTTCCTCTAATAAACTCATATTCGTTGACTGTAATCGGGGTCATATAAATCAATTGGATCCCGCGTCTGGTAATCTGACACGATGTGAATTAGGTCAGACAGTGGGCGTTGCAATACCATGTAAAAGTGGGGGATTTGCGGTTACCTCGAGTGAAGGGTTACTTTTCTATCAGGAAAAAGACGATGCTTCATTGATTGTACCAATTGAGTCAGGTCTGCCCAATAATCGTATGAATGATGGAAAATGTGACTCTCGCGGTAGATTATGGAGTGGAACGTTTTCAACAAGTTTTAAACGTGGCGCTGGTAACCTATATCGTATAGATCCTGACCTTTCCCTTACTAAAGCGGTTAGTGGTATTAGGGTTTCAAATGGTATTGCGTGGAATGAAGATGAAACTCTTATGTACTTCAACGACACACTCTCTGGTGGCATTGATGTATTTGATTATGACATCGATCAAGGTGTTGTCTCTAATAGGCGAAGATTTGTTGATATTGATCGTGAGGAAGGTTTACCGGACGGCCTAACCGTTGATAAAGATGGCTGTGTTTGGGTCGCGTTATTTTACGGTTATATGATAAGACGTTATAACCCTAAGGGAAAGTTAGTAGGTGTTATAAAGCTTCCAACGAGTAGAGTAACTAGTTGTAATTTTGGGGGATCAGATCTTATGGATCTTTATATTACAACGGCTAACTTTACTCTTCTCGACGATGGCCGACCGCACGAACAAGAGGGAGGTTTTATATTCACCTGCCGTCCTGGAGTGCCCGGTCTTCCATCGTATCAATTTGGCCAATAATGATCTTTCGTCATTATTCTTTATTTCCTACCAAGATTTTTGGCTTTTATTAACTAATATTTTTCCACTGTTAATCGCTCCGCATTACGAAACTGGGATAACCATTTGACATTTCGTCACTTAAAAACTTCCTAAATCTGATTTGACCACCGGCATATATAAGACATTTATGCCGATAATTACGATCTACATTGGAGTTATAACCAGTAAACCAGGACTGCTCTTTGCCAAATAAAATACGTTCAGACATTTCTTGAACTTGTTCCCCCCAAAAGCTTTCAGCATCCAGCTGAGGGTTAAAATAGTTTATGTCATTATCAAATAAATATTCAAGCATTTGTGAACACCAGTTTACAGCCTCTTCTATCCCTCTGGGGAAGTTGGTAGCTACTGATCCACTTTGTGGACCTGCCAGTGTCAGCATGTTTGGAAAACCACTTACAGAAAGTCCAAAATTTGTCTGAGGCCCATCGGCCCACTTTTCACGTAGTGTTTGCCCATTTTCGCCAACAATGCTTATTCTGTCAAAGGCACCTGTAACAGCATCGAATCCAGTAGCATAAATTATTATATCGAATGGATAATGCATATCTTTTGTTTGGATCCCCTTTTCTGTGATTCGTTCAATAGGATTTTCTCCGATATCAATAAGTTGAACATTATCCTGGTTGAAGGCCTCATAATAGTTTGTTTCCATAGGAACTCGTCGCGTACCAAATCCGTGATCCTTCGGTATCAATTTTTCAGCAACTTTTGGATCAGTTACACGTTGCTGGATTTTCTTTGCTATAAATTTTGTAAATTCTGTGTTTGCTTCAGAGTCTACGAGCATATCTTTAAAATTTCCAAGCCATACTCCAAAGCCTGGTGAGGCGTAAAGCTCTTCCCAGAAAGCTTCGCGCTCTTCAGGCGCTACATCAAACGTTTTTCTTGGGTCTACATCATGATAAAAACCACTAGGTGTTTTATAGCATAGAGAATAGATCTCTTTATATCGATTTTTTATATCGGTCATCTCTTGGGGAGTTATCTGTGAATTATGCAATGGCGCACACCAGTTTGGACGCCGCTGGAAAACTGTAAGAGATCCTACTTTATCTGCAATCTCTGAAATTAATTGAACTCCTGTGGCTCCAGTACCAATTACAGCAACCCGTTTCTCTGCAAATTCTACAGGTTTCCGTGGCGCATTAAATGTGTGGAAAGAAAGTGACTTAAAACTCTCAACCCCTTCATATCTGGGCAGTGTAGGAGAGGAGAGGAGACCAACAGCAGTCAACAAAAACCTTGAAGTCAAAACCTTCCCTGTATTCGTAGTAAGCTCCCAGCCAGAAATACCTGGTTTCCAAATCGCTGAAACAAGACGCTGGTCAAACATCATATGTTGTCTCAACTTAAACTTCTCAACTACAAATTGTAAATATTTTTCAGTCTCTTCACGCGGTGAGAAATGCTCAGTCCAGTTCCATTCTTCTAATAGTTCTTCTGAAAACGAGTAACCGTAAGTTTCACTCTCAGAGTCAAATCTACACCCAGGATATCTATTCCAGTACCAAGTTCCTCCAACGTCAGACCCTTGCTCTAGTAGAAGAAAATTCTTACCCATCTGCTTAAGCTTATAGGCTTGATAAATGCCGCAGACACCGGCACCTATAATAATAGCATCGTAGTTAAGATTTTTCATAAAAATCACCTATTGTCACCGGCATAGCCAAAGAAAGTAATCAGAGCAAGCGTATGAATCTCTTTATACTCCATCTGATATTCCTAGTTTAACAGTCTAATAGTTTGTCGCAAGGCAAAAGTAGTTGACGTAGGACAAAAATTACATATTTTTAAATGACGAATAAAATTAATACTATATCTTTGAGTTAGGGCTGGACGTAAAAAAAACATAGCTTGGGTCGAGAATCAACAATAACTAACAAAACATCTAATATATAATGGGGAAGGAAGAATCTTATGCTAAATGTTAGTGCTGCCTTACGGCGTGCAATGGAATGCAATGAAGACCGTACAGCAATAATTGCCGGCGATGTTAAGCTCACATTTAAGCAGGCATGGAGGCGCGGTTGCCAATTAGCAAATGCACTAATCGATATGGGGCTTCAACCTGGTGATAAGATAGCCGTTCTAGAGGACAACTGCCTCGAGGCTGCAGATTTTTTTCTTGCGTCCGCTATTGGAAACTTTGTACGCGTTCCTCTTTATCGACGAAATTCGGCAATAGCCCATTCTCATATGATCGGTCATACTGACTGTCGAGCGGTGGTTGTCTCAGAAGAATACACCCATGAGGTAATTTCCTGTAAGGATGAACTTGAGGGATTAAAACATGTTATAGTGCGTGGCGCTGATTACGAAGATTGGCTTTCGCAACAGTCAGACATCGAACCTGATCTCCTTATTGATATTAATGAACCACATTTGATTCGTCACTCAGGTGGAACGACAGGTCGTTCAAAAGGCATGCAATTTTCCCATAAGCAATGGATGCGGACTTGCCGAGACTGGTCATTTTTTCTTCCTAGGATGGAGGCAGGTGATTATGGAATTCACGTTGGCCCAATTTCTCATGGTTCAGGTTATCTATTTATGCCTATCTGGTTGGCTGGGGGTTGCAACTTGCTTGTACAGAAATTCGAGCCAAATGTTTTTGCGAGCTTGCTGGAGACTCATGGTGGTTTCACGTTTGCTGTCCCTACGATGCTTAGCGATATGGTCGCTGCAACCACGGACAAAAAAGATTTTTCAAAGTTGCGGGGCATTATGGTGTCAGGCGCGCCAATCCAACCGGCGACAGCGCTTCAAGCGCGTGATTTTTTTGGGGATGTATTATATCAGCTTTACGGCCAAACTGAGTCGGTTCCAGTAGCTGGAATGGGACCAACAGAATGGTTCAGTGACGTTCCTGGTTCAGAGCCGCTACTTGCTGTGGGGAAAATTATGCCATATTCCGCCATAGAAATTAGAGATGACGATAATAAACCGCTACCAGCAGGAGAAATTGGTGAGATTGCTCTTAAATGTGAGGGACAGATTACTGAAATTCTTAATGAACCTGAACTAACACGTCAGCGTTTGGTGGACGGTTGGGTACTATCTGGTGATGTAGGAAAAATTGACAAAAATGGATATGTTTATCTGACCGATCGTAAGGACGATATGATTATCTCAGGAGGTTTCAATATTTGGCCTGCTGAATTGGAGAACGTAATCTCTGGATTGAAGGGTGTTCGGGAAGTAGCAGTAGTGGCAGCTCCGCACCCACGATGGGGTGAGGTTCCTGTTGCCGTCGTTGTCATTAATAAAGATAATCGCCTTTCTGATGATGAAATTATTGATGCATGTAAAGTACAGCTTGGATCTTACAAGCGACCTAGCCGAGTTGTGATGCAAGAAGACTTGTTACCTCGAACACCAGTTGGTAAAATTCAAAGGAAAGCAGTACGCGAGTTATTTTGGGACAAAGATCGAGACACAAATATTAGCGGCGCATAAGTACAGCTTCCATTAGGTGGTAAATAGTTCTGCGCTATATATAGTGAAACGATGTTATGGTATTAATCTGGGAAACACTCTGGTTCCATTGTAACATTCTTGCCCCGTTCTCCGTACCAAATCCCATGTGTGTTTGTAATACCCGGTACCATTAACCATAGTAGCAATTTCTGCTATTTGTTCTTCAGGCATTGTAGGTGTGTCAGCAGGTAAAGTTAGATCCTGACGTGCGCCATAGTCAAAAGTTGTATGGTAAGCTACTGCTTCTGCTATTCCATTTCCAATGGTTATTACACCATGCCATGGTATTATTATCGCGATATCCTCTTCACCGAGTGCTGGCCCGATTGAAGCAAAATCGTCGTTTGGACTTATACAGGTTTTCCCATAAAAAGGAGTGGTAACATTAGCAAAAATACGGAGTGGTCTGGCTAGAGCTGCCTGTGTAGTGGCCCAAAAACCGTGGGAGTGAATAATTGCGTTTACATCAGGTCGTTGACGGTAGATACCGTGATGAAACTCTATTCCTATCGATACTGGGCGGTTTGTTCCCACTGGGTTTCCATTAAAATCAACTGTAAAGATATCAGCTTCATGCATTTCTTCAAAGGTTTTGTCAAAAGCGTGTGATACCATTAGCTCTTCACCGGGAATACGAATTGAAATTTGACCACCTATTCCGGTTCCCATCCCATACGCGGCCAGGCCTCTGCATGCGTCAAGTACGTCTTTATTTATCGAGTCCATATCTGTTCCCCTTGATTATAAAATACACAGTTAGAATTATCGTATGAAAAGGATGTTGTCTATTGGCAATATTATTTGCCTATAAGAAATTTCTATAATTACAAAGTTTGTGAGGTTATTTTTTTAAAAGACTAAAAGTTCTATTATTAATATTGCTTATTATACCGTTCAGTAATAAACGATGGACGAACGTTAATTTTTAAAGGAAAAAATATGATTGTTAAGCTTACACAAGACCTTGAGCGTGGATTTGCGCCTTGGAAGGAGATGTTTTTCGAAAATGAATCAGAACTTAATGCTCTAGGAGCCAAACTTATTTTTGCAGGTTCAGAAAAAGATGATGATAACAAAATGATTGTATTAATCGATTTTGACTCACCTGAGGCAATGAAAGCATTTGCAGGTCATGAGGGTTTAAAAGCTAAAAGAGCTGCTGCTGGTGCGCTATTGGAAACTACCAAAGTTACGGTTATGAGTGATGAAGCTTTTACGAGTTCATCTTGAGAAGACGTTTATAATATTAAATTTACAACAAAACAGATTGGATTAATTAATGGCTATTTATGATAAACTACAAAATGCAATGGCAAATAGAGACTTTGACGCTTACATGGACCTCGTTCACGATGATGCTGTTTTCATATTTCATAAGTCAGGTAACGAGTTTTCTAAAAGTGAATGGGGCGATATGGCTTCAGGCATGATTGCTAACGAGAAATTTGTTCAGGACTCATCGCGATGCGTTTATGAAAATGATGATATTTTGGTAATGCATGACTTTATGTCTTACCCTGACGATTCAAAAGAAGCCGTTATGGGCGTTATGATGAAAAAAGACGATAAAATTATTCGTATGGAGACTGGTGCAACTACTCTCGGATAGACGAATTTCAAATGGCCTAATTAATATCTTTTTATTTAAAGACACTAATTGGGCCATTCTTTACAAATTAGGCGTCCTTTGGAAAAACTAAACTGATTAATAATAAGTTTGCTAGTAGATTAGATTGCCGTTAGCGCTATAACATGTAGTGCTGTTGGGAAAGATCCCCACTCGTAATTGGAATAGACGTAACCCTTTAGGAATAATTTGATCTATGGAAAATCTACGTGGCATTATTTTTATGCTTATAGCTATGGCTGGCTTTGCGATTGAAGATGGATTAATAAAGACCCTTACTAAGGATATACCTGTATCAGAAATCCTCATTTTGTTGGGCTTTGGAGGGACAATAATTTTTGCAAGCCTTGCTCTACTAAAAGGTGAAGCCCTTTATTCATCCCAAATGCTTTGCCAGCCTTTTATTTTTCGCTTTATTGCTGATACATTGTCTCCATTATTTTTTCTTCCAGCTTTAGCGCTTATACCATTGGCAACTGCATCGTCTATATTACAAACCATACCAATTTTAGTCACAATGGGGGCAGCATTATTCCTCGGTCAGAAAGTTGGATGGCGAAGATGGAGTGCAATTGTGGTGGGTTTTTTTGGGAGTTTTGCTTATAATCAGGCCAGGTATGGCAGAATTTCAAACAGCCTCAATATTAGCAATTTTGGGAGCTGTATCTTTAGCTTCTCGAGATCTTGCCACCCGTATGATGCCAGTTGGTTTATCTACTATTACTGTCACAACTTATGCTTTTATTGCTAGTATTTTAGCGGGGATTATCCTTATACCGTTTTTTGAACCGCTTATCTGGCCAACCTTCTCGCAGTGGTTCTGGCTTTTAGCTCTTACTATATTAGGCGGTTTATCTTACGCTGCGATAATATTGGCCACTCGTGCAGGCGACGTTGCTGTCATCGCCCCTTTTCGCTACTCTCGTCTGGTATTCTCACTCCTAATTGCCGTTATTTTTTTAGGAGAAAGACCAGATTGGCAAACAATATCGGGTGCCATCATTATTATGCTTGCAGGTTTGTATACTTTTTGGCGAGAACATTTACTATCACGAAAATTATAAATAATATTCTCAGTTAAAAAATTCCCAAAATCTAGGAATTGTAGCTAGTATTACGATAAACTTTTCGCATGATAATTGGAGTTAAATACATTGGGATTTGATAGCATCCTAAAAAAATAAGTAATTGCTCTGATTGCATTATTGGTAACGCTACTAAGTAAAGAGCAATATTGCGGTTTCCAGAAACAATTCCAATTGGAACGGCAAAGTCAGAAAGTGTAAACAGTTTTAATAAATGAAAAGTTATGAACTGAAGTCCAAGGTTGAC
>JBJLGD010000008.1:0-62693 GCA_045565015.1 Paracoccaceae bacterium | reverse complement strand
GCTCCCGATCTGCGCACAGTTGAATTTCATCAACAGCCACAAAATCAACTTTGATATCTTTAGGCATAGCCTCTACAGTACAAACCCAGTATTTTGGTTTACTTGGAATAATCCGCTCTTCCCCAGTAACCAATGCGACTGCTTTTATTCCACGAATAGACACTACTTTATCAAACACTTCTCTCGCTAAAAGTCGTAATGGTAAACCTATAATACCACTTTTGTGGGATAGCATACGATCTATTGCGTAGAAGGTTTTTCCCGTATTTGTAGGTCCTAAAATAGCAGTGATTGTGGAGGTATCAGTCATGTTTAATATCTCTTTAACAATGGAACCATTTATGAAACACATAGTTTAAGTTATTACCAGAAGATTATTAAATATATGATTTATAAAAGTTAAAATCTATTTCTATTAACTGAAGTAGAGGTCAACGTATAAGCTTCATGATATCAATAGAAAGTAACATCTTAGCGAGATCACTTCCATATTAGTTCAATTATAGTTTGATTATTCTGCTAATATAGTTGAAATATATCAGGCATCTTTTTATTATGGTAATCTATTATGAAAACAACAATAGACTTAGCTATGGATCTATTAGAAAAAAAAATTAAAAATAATTTTGCTGGTAGTGTAAAAATACAAATCAGTGATGAAGGTTCGATAATAGTTGATGAGTCGGGGATTAGAAAATCTAATGAACCGGCGAGATGTACGATGACTGCAACGGCTAAAACCTTTAAAGCATTACTTATGGGAAATACAAAAGTCCAGGTAGCGATAATGTCAAAAAAACTCGAGATAAAGGGTGATATAAAATTCGCAATAGAGCTTGGGAAACATTTCTCTTGATAAAATCAGACGCCCCATTTTTTTCTAAAGTAGCAATGGGTCCTCCTGGGGGTTTTGCTAAGTGGCTTTCGACTGAAGATGATAAAAAAATTCGCCTTGGTATTTGGAGAAATGGAAGAAAAGGAACTGTTTTGATATTTCCAGGAAGAGGTGAGTTTATAGAAAAATACGGAGCTGCAGCCGATTTATTAAGTAAAAAGGGTTATTCTGTGATGGCTATTGATTGGAGAGGACAAGGGCTATCAGATAGATTACATAAAAACCACTTTATTGGACATATTAAAAAATATTCTGATTATCAAAAAGATGTTAGGGCAACCCTTCAAGCGTTCTCATCTTTGGAACTACCCAAACCCCTTTATCTTCTTTCTCACTCAATGGGTGGCTGCATCGCTATGCGAAGCTTGATAGAGAAATTACCATTCACTGCAACAGTTTTTACAAGCCCAATGTGGGGCTTGTCAATTTCACCATTTGTCCAGTTACTGTCAAAGGTCGTCGAACCAATAGCTCGAATGAGCCCTCTTTCTACAAAAATAGTGCCAGGGGGTAGTACCAAAAACTATGTTATATACACACCTTTTGAAAAAAATGTTTTAACTAATTCTCAAAATATGTACGGGAGAATTAAAAATCAGTTAAACACCTACCCCGAACTTATGTTGGGAAGTCCTACTATTGGTTGGATAAATGAAAGTTTAAGAGAGTGTCGATTGTTAGAAAACCTTTCAGCTCCACCAGTTCCTAGTTTAGTTCTAGTCGGTTCAAATGAGTCCATCATAGATACTAACGCGATCAGGAAAAGAATTTCTAAATGGGACAATGGGAAATTAATAACTGTTCAAAATGCAAAACATGAATTAATTATGGAAGTTAAAAAAGTTAGAGATCAGACCATTAATCTGATAGATAATTTTTTTTACAAGAACACTTAAAATAGACTAACTAATAACACCTTTATTCAAGTAAATAATCCTATCTAAGCGAGATGCAAGGTCAAGGTTATGGGTAGCTACAATTGCAGAAAGCCCTGTTTCCTTTGCTAAATTTATTACAGTATCAAAAACACTAGCAGAAGTTTCAGTATCCAAATTTCCTGTTGGCTCATCAGCTAAAAGTAGGTTCGGTTTGTTAGCCAAAGCCCTACAAAACGCTACTCTTTGCTGTTCTCCACCAGAAAGTGTGCCAGGTCTATGATTAGCTCTATGAGCTAATCCTACTTTTTCTAATAACATCCTGGCTCTATCAAAAGAGTGCTTCTTTAGCTTGCCAGCAACAAGTTGAGGTAAAACAACATTTTCTAAAGCACTAAACTCGGGTAAAAGATTGTTTGATTGGTAGACAAAGCCAACCTTAGTTTTACGTATATTTGTTCGAACACGGTCCGAATTTAAATTCTTCGAATCTCCAGCCACATATATTTGACCAGAGTCGGGTTTATCTAGTAAACCAGCTATGTGCAAAAGAGTTGATTTTCCGGCTCCTGAAGGCGCCACCAACGCTATAATTTCGCCTTTTTCAACCGTAAGATCGACACCTTGTAATACATTTATCTCCTTAGGCGTTCCTTGAAAGTAACTTTTATAGATATTGGACAAAACTAATACTGAATCACTCATATCTTAGTCCCTCGACCGGATCCATTTTAGCAGCTCGGCGAGCAGGAAAAATTGTTACAAAAAAACTTAAAAGAAGTGAAAGAAGAACTGTGGAAATGACATCCTTTAATTCTAAACGTGCCGGTAATCGAGACAAATACCTTACAGATGGATCCCACATATCGCCCTCGGAGAGACTATTAATAAAATTAAAAATTACTTCAATGTATATTACTAATGTACAGCCTAGTAATACGCCCCAAATAGTACCGATTATACCAACAAAAGCACCACATAGGAAAAAAACTTTCATTATGGAAGATTGGGTTAATCCTATGGTTCTCAAAATAGCTATATCTCGCCCTTTATTTTTCACCAACATAATCAGACCGGACACTATATTCATTGATGCTATTAATACCAAAATGGATAAAATTAAAAACATAACATTATCTTCCATCTCAAGCGCTTGCAAAAATGCCCCAGAGCTGTCTTTCCAAGTCCAATATGAAAGACTCGAAGAGGTACTTAGAACTTTATTCAAAAGATTTTCAGTGATAATTTCTGGATCTTCCAAAATTATTTCAATTTCGTCAGCAAAGCCTTCAACTCCAAAAAAGGTTTGAGCGTTATGAAAGGGCATATATAATCTTGTGCGGTCAATATCATATCTTCCAACTTGAAAAATATAAACTATTTCATAAACTGAAACCCTAGGAATAGTACCAAACGCAGTTTGAACTCCATCTGGGGATATTAATTTAACTTTATCACCTACGAAAACCCCCAATTCTTTTGCAATGCCTATTCCAATTGCTATGCCTTTAGAGAAGTCTTTTATATTTCCATAATATCTTTCAGGAACTGCTACCCTCTCGAAAGAGTATAAGTCGTTTTCACTAATACCAAATACTTCGACCCCAACACTCCTTTCTTGTGAAGAAACCATAACCTGACGTTTAATAATCGGCGCCGAAGTTTTCACTCCTTGAATATTTGATATTTTTGTTGAAATTTCATTATAGTCCAGTATCCCGCTTACGCGTTGTCCATTTTCTTTTATAATTGTAGCGTTATATACAGTAATATGGCTATTTGCTCCTAAGATAGTGTCAACAAATTCATATCTAAAACCAGATCTAACCGCGAGCGTCACTATGAGTGCCATTACTGCAAGAGTTATGCCGATCAAACTAATCCATGTCATAGCACTAATCCCTCCGTCCGAACGTCGGGAGCGGAGATACCTCCAAGCTATCAAAAGTTCAAAATTTGAAAAAAGCATTTTTCAACCAATCGTCAAGTAACCCAAAGAAAGTTTTAGAACTTTTCTTATACAAAGTAAGTAATTTAAAATTTTAATTCAATTTATTAAAGCAGTTTACTGTAAATACTAATGAGTCTCTTAGAAACCAGTTCTAAAGAAATATCTTCATTTTTACCAGTTCGCCTATTAGTTAATTCAACCGTATTATTTTTTAACCCACGTGGACCTACTGTTATTCTCCAAGGTAACCCTATAAGATCCATGGTGGCAAACTTTCCACCAGCTCTCTCAGCTCTGTCGTCATAGAGGATATCGAGACCCAACTCGGTCAATTCTTTATAAATTTGTTCACAAGCTGAGTCTGTTTGGCTGTCACCTTGCTTCAGGTTTATTAAACCACTGTGAAAGGGTGTTACACCTTCGGGCCAGATTATACCCTTATCGTCATGATTAGCTTCAATTATCGCTCCAACCAAACGTGATATGCCAATTCCATGGCTACCCATATGAACAGGAATATTTTCACCCTTATGATTTTGGACTTTAGCGCTCATAGCGTCAGAGTATTTTGTACCAAAATAAAAAATTTGTCCCACCTCAATTCCTCTTGACGTTTTTTGGTTAGATGAAGGCACTAAATCAAAAACCTGTTGATCGTGAGTCTCTTTTGTTCTTGCGTACGGGCTAGTCCAGTTTTCTACAAATTCAGCACAAGCTTTGTCATCGCTATAATTAATATCTTTATTCCCAAAACTTAGATCCAAAATACGGTCATCAAAAAAAACTTCACTTTCACCAGTTTCGGCAAGAACTAAAAACTCATGAGTGTCATCTCCACCAATTGGTCCGCTATCAGCCCTCATAGGTATCGCCTTTAAACCCATACGTTCGTAAGATTTTAAGTAACTAATCATATGCCTGTTATAAGCATGCATTGCGCTTCTATAATCTAGATCAAAATTATATCCATCTTTCATATAAAACTCTCTACCTCGCATTACACCAAATCGTGGTCTAATTTCATCTCGAAATTTCCACTGGATATGATACAGAGTTAGAGGCAAATCTTTATAACTTGAAACATATGATCTAAAAATATCAGTAATTAACTCCTCATTTGTAGGGCCATATAACAGATCTCTTCCGTTACGATCTGTTACCCTAAGCATCTCCTCACCATAATCTTCATAACGACCGCTTTCGCGCCATAAATCAGCTGATTGCAGCGTCGGCATTAACATTGGTATATGACCAGCCGCTGCCTGCTCTTCATGGACAATTTTTTCTATTTTCTGTAATACTTTAAAACCGAGAGGCAACCACGAATAAATTCCTGCGCTGGATTGTTTAATCATACCAGCTCGCAACATATACCTATGACTAACAACCTGAGCCTCAGCTGGTGTTTCTTTCAATATTGGTAAAAAATATTTTGTTAATCGCATTCTATGTTCTCTCTATTGTATCAATCACAAAGGCTTAGTTTAAACTTAACCTTTTGCCAAGATTAGTATAATTAATTTTGAGGATAAAATGTTATAATACCTCTATTCTTGATTCCATCGACTTCGCCAAAGATAAAAACCTTGCTTGCACAACTTCTCCATATAAACTTCGGCTCTTAGGTCTTAAAGTTAATCTAATTACCCTCATCTTCGAGTCCCAATGCAACTTTGCTGGTATATCGGCATCTATTATTGAAAACATAGCACCAAACCGCATCGCTTTTCCTAAAATCTCCGCCTCTTTCAGTTCTTCAGTGGTTAGAAGGCCTAATACTTTCTCATATTGTGTATTTAATCGGCTATTCTTATATCTGTGCAATAACGAAACCCCGAGAAAAATCCGCTCTTTGTGAGATAAACCACCTAAGTTTGCTCTCGTAGCGTTGTCAAAACATACTTCAGCTCTGTAGTCTGGATGAGCACGCCAATTAACGTCATGAAGTAAACAAGCAGATTTAATTAATCTATTTTTTCTATTTGAACATTTTTGGAATAATGGAGAAAGAAACTTAAATAATTTTAATCCAAATCCTGAGATTCTTGCATTCTGTTCTTCATCCAATCTGCAAGCTTCTAATAAAGGATCACACCGTTTTAATTTATATGGCATTTGCTCGTATAAAACACCCTCTCTTATTCCATAACTAGATAAGGAAACAGATTTAGGTTTTAATTTTTTTACCAACGATCTTAAAACTTGGGCTGCTACAGGAACTAACTTAAGTCTCGATTTTGAAATACCAGTTAAATTACCTAGTTCTTTAATATCCTGAGACAAAACCCATTTAACAGTTTTTAAAATAGAATCTTCCGTCATTTGATATTCATGTAAAACCTTCAAGGGATATTTTCTCCTTTCCATATCTAATCTCGCAATGGCTCTCCATGATCCTCCTACTAAATATAAATCTTTTCCAGAAAAGTCTGATAAACCATTTATAGTCATTAGCCTTTTATTAATTTGATACCGGAGTAGTCGTTGGTCCTTTTTGAACTTTGTAAGTTTTAATGGACCAAGTGGAACAGAACTACAACTTTTAACAATGCCATCTCCTAAAGAAGCCAACTCTAATGATGAACCACCAATATCACACATTATACCCTGAGCCTCTGGCCAACCCAGGAATACCCCTTGTGCAGATAATCGAGCTTCTTCAATACCCGTTAGAACCTTTAGGTCTAAGCCAGTCTTATTAAACACATCCTGACAAAATTTAAGCTGATCACTAGCTTCTCGAACAGCAGCGGTAGCAACACAAACAATTGGAAAAATTTTCATATTTTTTACTAATAATGCAAACCTTGAAAGGGCCGCAAAAGCCCTTTCTCTAGACTTAATATTTAAAGACCCATCTGCATTAACATCTTGTCCGAGACCACAGAAGATATACTCGTTAAAAAAATATGCAGGGCTACGTGCAGCTCCATCAAAAACAACTAACCGGACAGAGTTGGAACCAACGTCTATAACACCAACGCGTGTGAGTGCATTAACTTTTGCATCTAAAAAAATAGAACTTGTTATCGGCTTTTTGTTAATTTCAATTTTCTTGTTCGAAATTTTACCAACCAAAAACTCAAGTCCTTCTATAAATTCTTAATTACCGTTTAGCATCAATTGGAAAAGTGAGTTAGGTCTGGCACATCACTTGCTCCGACTGAACCGCGACCAGATAAAGACGGATTCTCCATAAAAAACTTATGACAGCTGAAACTGCTGGTGTTAACAGTCTGTGAATCTCTTATATAACTACCATCAAAATTCAAAACCCAGCTTTGCTTCGTGTCAGCAAGATTCGCCGCCATTATTTGGTTCACAACTTGTTTTTTTACAGTAGCATTTTTTATTTCCACCAATGTCTCTACTCTCCAATCGAAGTTTCGTCCCATCCAATCTGCTGAAGAGATAAATACCTTAGCATTCTTTGATGGTAACGAGTTCCCATTTCCAAAACAAATTATTCGTGAATGCTCTAAAAATCGTCCAACTATTGACTTAACTCTTATATTTTCACTCAAACCCTTTATCCCTGGCCGAACCCCACAAATTCCACGAATAATCAAACTTATTTCTACTCCTAAACAGGAAGCCTTATAAAGCGAGTCTATGATCTCTGGATCAATTATCGAATTCATTTTTGCCCAAATTTCACCTCTTTTTCCTGACCTGACATTACTAATCTCTATTTTAATCATCTCTAATATTTTACTTTTTAAATTAAGTGGTGAAATATTAAGACTGTCCAAATTTTCGGGTTGTGCGTACCCACCAATGTAGTTGAATACCTTTGTTGCATCTTTTCCAAGGGAACTATCACATGTAAAAAGACTTAAATCAGTATAAAACTTTGCCGTAATAGGATGATAATTCCCTGTACCAAAATGGGTGTATGTAACTAGTTTATTGTTTTCTCTTCTAACTACTGAAGAGATTTTTGCATGCGTTTTATATTTGATAAAACCATACACGACATGTGCTCCCGCTTTTTCTAGTTTTTTGGCCTGTCTGATATTAGCGGCCTCATCAAATCGTGCTTTTAACTCAACGAGTGCAGTCACAGACTTACCATTTTCAGCAGCTAAACATAGCGCATCCACTATTGGGCTTTCATTGGAAGTGCGATAAAGAGTTTGTTTTATAGCTACAACGTTTGGGTCTTCCGCTGCCTGTTTTAATAAATTTATAACAGTTTCAAAAGTCTCATAGGGATGATGAAGAAGCATATCTTTCTTTTTAATCGCTTTGAATATATTACCTTCATGATCTAAAACTCGCTCAGGAACTCTAGGATTGAATTTAGGCCATGCTAGATCCTTTTTAGAGATGTTCACCAACTCATTTAAATTTGATAGACCTATCATGCCTTTAACTTCTACAACTTCATTTTCTGAGACGCCCAGATATTGCATTATTAGAGCCCGAAGTTGAATTGGCGAATTAGTATCAAGTTTTAATCTAACTACGTCGCCTACCCGTCGTCTCTTTAGGGCAACTTCAAATTCTCTCACTAGATCATCTGCTTCTTCTTCAACCTCAAGATCACTATCTCTCAAAACGCTAAACGTACAATGTCCATTGAGTCGGTATCCTGGGAAAAGTTCACTTACCTTTGCTAATAATAATTGGTCTAACATTAAATATCGATGCTTTGAGGCGGGTGATGGTAATTTTATAAACCGATTTATTTGAGAAGGTATAGGTAGCAGCGCCCTTAATACAGACTTGTCGTTATTACTCTCTAACTGCAAGGCTAAAGCAAGACCAGAATGAGGAATAAACGGGAATGGATGAGCGGGATCGATAGCCAAAGGAGACAAAATAGAAAAGACATTGGAATAAAAATAGGCATCTAAAAAACGATGTTCATCATCATTTAATTGAAGCGAATTCAAAACTTCTATATTTTCACTCTTTAAGTCTTTGAGTAAAGAAGTCCAAACTTTGTCTTGATAGGAGATCAAACTTCGACATTTCGTATCAATTAATTTGAGTTGATCCAAGGGGCTTTTGCCATCTTCAGAATATCTTTGCACACCAGTTTTAAGTAGCTGACGCCAGCCAGCAACTCTTACGCCATAGAATTCATCTAAATTAGTACCTGAGATTGATAAAAACCTGATTCTTTCTAAAATGGGTACGGCGTCATTCTCGGCTTCTTCCAAAACTCTATAGTTGAAATCTAGCCAACTTAACTCCCTATTAAAAAATCTTTTTGGGCTTACTGAATTTAATCCCTTCACTGATACTGGTTCCGGAAACCCCGTTTTAAGAAAATTCGCATTGACCTTATCAGTGAATATATTTTTTTTTACTAATTTTGTTATCATTCCAAAAATCCATCAATTAGTAGTTAACTTTGTTTTACTTTATCAAGTATATCTCTAACTAACCTTTTTCCAATCACTCGATTTTCGGTCATCGCCCTGCTATCGAGTTCTTCTACAAAAGCCCTAATCGCTAAATAACTTCTTTCTATCCTCAACAAAACATATGCCAGCAACTTATCTGAAAAATACATTTGCCGATCCGCGAACAGTTTAATAAGAATTGCAGCGATCAATTCGTCATCAATAGTCTCTAATTCTACTGTGGATGATCCCATAATACGACTTTGCAAATCTTCCAGTATGAAATTTAGTCGGCCAGGAAGTAATCTTGACGTCATCAAAAGGCTAGTAGTCTCAAGATTTAATAAGTTATGTAAATGGAAAAATACCGTTTCCGCCGGTCTATTTCTTTGAATCCTATCGATATCTTCAATTAAAACTGGCGAACCGCTCAATTCCGAGATTTTTTCCTCCATTAAATCGGTAGAAGATAAAGTCTTAGCACCAACTTTTTCGGCCCAAAGGGATGCTAAATGTGTCTTACCTGAGCCCTCTGATCCAACCAAAATTAGTTTATTTAACGGCCAAGCTTTCGAATTTTCTATTAAAGACACAGCGTTACGGTTTGCTCGAGAGATAAAGTAATTCTCTCGGTTAAGCAAAACTTTTCTAGGAAGTGAAAATGATAATTGGTCAACCATGCTTTTACTCAAAATCTGAATTATTATAAAAATCCGTTTCTTTATAAGAATTCAGGGAAAACTTAATTATTACACCTAGAATTGCAGCCATTGGAACAGCAATAAGTAATCCCGTTATTCCAAACCAAAATGAGAAAATAGAAATTGAAAATAAAAGTAAAACGGGATGCAATCCAATATTACGTCCCACCAGCCAGGGTGTAAGTATATTGCCTTCCAAAAGTTGACCAAAACCAAATACTAATGTGACTATTAAAATCATTACAGGATTATCCCAAAACTGGAATATTGCTAGCAATACTGCCAACCCACAACCGACTACAGAGCCAATGAACGGTATGAAAGATATGATACCTGCAAAAACACCAATCAAAAGACCATACTGTAAACCTAAGATTAGAAGAGCAATCGAATAGTAAAAACTCAAAGTTGTACAGACTAACAATTGTCCACGTAAAAAACTAGCGAGTTTTTGGTCTATGTCATGAGCAATTTGGTTGACCTCTGAAACATACCTTCTGGGTATTAAGTTTGACGTGTTTTCAATTAATTTATTCCAATCTAACAAAAGATAAAATGCCACTACGACGACAATAAATAAATTAGCGATGGTATTCACAATCTGCAAGGATGAAGCGATTAATTTCTCAACAAACATTACACCTTTAGAATTAATAATCTTTCCAAAATCGCCTAGAGAACCACTAAAAATAGACTCTTGAATATCAAAACTGGGAAAAAAACCTGACAAAACTTTTTTTAGGCTAAGAATATATTCTGGAGTACTCTTAAAAAACTCTAATAATTGTTGAAAAATTACTGGCAAGATAAAAATAACACCTAGGAAAAAACAGATTAAAAAGAATAGACAGATTAAAATTGTTCCAATAATTCGGCTGATACCGAAGCTCTCTAATTTATCGACTAGTGGGTCAAAAGCATAGGCTATTACTGCGCCCAGTATGTAAGGATATATAGCTCCTGCAAAACACCAAATTAAAATGAATAGAATTAAAATAAATAGAATGCCGTTTTTAAATTGCTTTTTAGCTGACGTGTCCATTGCATTCACCTATGGATATTTATTACTAATTCTTACTAGCTTCAATAAGCTTTAATATAGATATGGCTGCCTCTGGAATATTAGTACCAGGTCCGAAAATAGCTTTAACGCCACAATCATACAAAAACTTGTAATCCTGCTGAGGAATTACTCCACCACAGATTACGATAATATTTGAGCCGCCTTTTTGCTTCAGCTCTTCAACTAATTTGGGCGCAAGAGTTTTATGACCCGCTGCTTGTGAGCTAATTCCAATAACGTGAACATCGTTATCTAGCGCATCCTGCACAGCCTCGGAGGGGGTTTGGAACAATGGTCCAACATCAACATCAAAACCTATATCTGCAAATGCGGTTGCAATAACTTTAGCACCACGATCATGACCATCCTGACCCATTTTTACCACTAACATTCGTGGACGACGTCCTTCATTTTCTGTAAACCTATTGACTTCTTTTTGAATTTTTTGAAAACCAATATCGTCAGTAAAAGCTGCTCCGTATACTCCACTTAGCATACGAGTATCTGCTTTATGACGTCCGAATACGTCTTCCATTGCCATACTTATTTCCCCGACAGTAGCTCTCGCCCGAGACGCATCTATAGCTAAAGAAAGAAGATTTTCTGAGTCCGATGAAGCTCCTGTTCGAAGCTTCTCTAGAGTTTCATTAACAATTTTTGTATCTCGAGAATTTTTTAATTTTTCAAGACGTTTGATCTGATTTTGTCTAACAGCAACGTTATCAACTTCCAGTATATCTACAATATTTTTTTCATCCGATCTAAACTTGTTCACACCAACAATAACCTCTTCGCCCCGATCAACAGAAGCCTGTCGTTTAGCGGCAGCCTCCTCTATTTTTAGCTTTGGCATCCCAGATGCAACTGCTTTTGTCATTCCCCCTAGTTCATCAATCTCTAAAATTAGTTTCCAAGCCTCTTCAGCTATATCTGAAGTTAGTTTCTCAACATAATAAGAGCCAGCTAATGGGTCTATAACTTTTGTGACTTTTGTTTCATTTTGAAGAATTAGTTGGGTATTTCTGGCAATTCGACTAGAAAACTTAGTTGGTAATGCAATCGCTTCATCAAAACTATTCGTGTGAAGTGATTGAGTACCTCCCAAAACAGCACTCATTGCCTCGTATGATGTACGTACAATATTGTTATATGGATCTTGTTCCTGAAGTGAGACCCCCGACGTTTGGCAATGTGTTCTAAGCATTAGTGATTTTACGTTTTTTGGATTAAATTCACTCATAATTCGATGCCATAATAATCTAGCGGCTCTAAGCTTTGCAACTTCCATGAAAAAGTTCATTCCGATCGCAAAGAAAAACGATAGTCGACCCGCAAAAGAGTCTACGTCCATCCCTCGATCTATGGCTGTTCTGACATACTCTTTCCCATCGGCTAGCGTGAAAGCTAATTCCTGCACCAAGTTTGAGCCTGCTTCTTGCATATGATACCCAGATATTGAAATAGAATTAAACTTAGGCATTTCTTTTGAGGTATATTCAATAATATCAGCAACTATCCTCATTGAAGGTTCGGGGGGATAAATATAAGTATTTCTTACCATAAATTCTTTCAAAATATCATTTTGAATGGTTCCTGACAGATCAGATTTATGCACACCTTGCTCTTCAGCTGCTACAATGAAAGAAGCTAAAACAGGTATTACAGCGCCATTCATTGTCATCGAAACGCTAACTTTGTTAAGTGGAATTTCATCAAATAATACTTTCATATCTTCGACAGAATCGATAGCTACACCCGCTTTGCCTACGTCACCTTCGACACGTTCATGATCACTGTCGTACCCTCGGTGCGTAGCCAAATCAAAGGCAACAGAAACTCCTTGTTGCCCTGCTTGTAACGCATTTTTGTAAAATAAGTTCGACTCCTCTGCTGTAGAAAAGCCGGCATATTGTCTTACAGTCCAAGGCCTGCCAACATACATTGTTGCTTTTGGACCCCGAGTGAAGGGTTGTTCACCCGGTATTGAGTCCAAATTTGGCAAGTCCTGTAAATCTTCTTTTGTATACAATGGAAAGATTGGTATACCTTCAGGACTAACCCATGTCAGGTCATCAATATTTAACGAAGGGTTTTCAGCTTGCGCTTTGGTTTCCCATTTTTCTTTTATTGTTTTCAATTTTTCAACCCTTATGAGTTCTAAATTCTCTTATAGACTAATATTAAATCAGTAATCCATCTATTAAGTACTTATAATTTCGATAAAACTCTTGTAATGCCTTTTTTAGGAGATCCAATGAAATATTTTTTAGCAATAACAATATTATTATTCAACATTGCCAAAGCGTCTGCAAGTGACGTTACTGATTCGTCAATTATAGAAATAAATTTGTCGAATAAAAATTCAATATCTCTTGATAGTTTCTTATGGGAAAAACGGCCAATTATCGTTTTTTCTAATGGTCCTCAGGACCCCAGCTTTGTCACTCAACTTAATTATCTACTGAGCAGACTAGATAGCCTGAAGGAGCGTGACGTAGTCATCTTAACGGATACAAACCCAAACCTTGAAAGTGCTGTAAGACTAAAACTTAGACCCCAAGGTTTTGTTTTTATTCTTATAGGAAAAGACGGCAAGGTCGCTCTAAGAAAGTCTAGACCTTGGCAGGTCAGAGAAATTTCTAGAAGTATTGACAAAATGCCTATGCGCAAACAAGAAATAAAATTAGCAAGACCAAAAAATTAATACTCGGCTCTTGTAATAGTCTATTCAAACTCCATGATTATATCATTAACAGCTATACTATCACCTACGGTTTTATTTATTAACTTAACAATCCCTTTTCTTTCTGAACGAAGAATATTTTCCATTTTCATAGCTTCAATTGTACAGAGTGACTGGCCTTCCTCAATTTTATCTCCTTCAGTAACATCAAGCGATACAATTAATCCTGGCATAGGACATACTAAAGATTTAGTATCATCGTTCTTTTCTTTTTTAATCATCAACGCCAATAATTTAGCCTGTCGTTTTGTTTTCACATAAACAGTCAAATCAGCCCCTTTGAATCTAACCCTATAACCACCCGGTATGTTTGTTACTTTCAGAGCATACTGCTCTAAATTTATAGTAAAATTCATCACAGATTTTCCAGGCCTCCAATCAGAAGTTAATGAATGAACTTCTTGATCCTCATATCGAATTAGGAGCTCCTTATCTTTTATCTCTAACCCTAATGAAAATTTTGTTTCTTCAACTAAAACCAGCCAATCTTGAGTTGTACTGACCTCACACTCAACCACTCTTCCAGAAATCTTCGACCTTCTCATTTCATTGTTTATATGTACCATAATTATAGCGGAAGATATCAGGCGTTGATCATATAAATTTAGAGTGGCACCCTTAAAGCCGTGAGGATATTCCTCTTCAATAAAAGCGGTGTTTATGTCGCCAACGTTAAAACGACTATGATTTAGAACAGCAGACAAGAATGGTATATTGTGACCTACACCTTCAAGTTCAAAACGCTCTAAAGCATCGGTCATATACTTTATAGCTTTAGCCCTATTCTCTCCCCAGACACAAAGTTTTGCAATCATTGGATCATAATATATCGATATAGTCCCCCCCTCTTCCACACCAGTGTCATTACGAATTATTTTTTCAGGATGTGAAACTTCCTGAGGTGGTTTATAACGAGCAAGTCGTCCAATAGATGGTAAAAAATTACGATAAGGATCTTCTGCGTATATTCTGCTTTCAATTGCCCAGCCATTAGACTGAACCTCTTCTTGGGAAACCGAAATTTTTTTGCCGTACGCAATGTTAATCATTTCTTCAACCAAGTCGATTCCAGTTACAAGTTCCGTAACCGGGTGTTCAACTTGTAATCGAGTGTTCATTTCTAAAAAAAAGAAATTTTTATCTTTATCAACTATGAACTCAATAGTTCCAGCACTTTGATATCCAACGGATCGAGCTAGTTGACATGCTTGGTCACCCATTCTAACCCGGGTCGACTTATCTAAAAATGAGGATGGCGCTTCTTCTATAACCTTTTGATTTCTCCTCTGGATTGAACATTCTCGTTCTCCCAAAGAAACATAATTCTCGTAAGAATCTGCCAAAATCTGAATTTCTATATGTCTTGGTTCAACTATAAATTTCTCCACGAAAATTCTATCATCACCAAAAGAACTTTGTGCTTCATTCCGCGATGCTTCAAAACTTTCTTTAACCTCACTATCAGCCCAAACAATTCGCATGCCTTTTCCGCCCCCACCCGCACTGGCTTTTATCATAACTGGATAACCAATTTGGTTAGAAATCTTTATCGCTTCTTTATAATCTTTGATTAGACCTAAGTGTCCGGGAACAATGTTCACACCGGCCTCTTTTGCTAAATTTTTTGAAGTAATCTTGTCACCCATTGCTTCTATAGCCTGAACTGGGGGGCCAATAAAAGTTACACCAATTGACTTCAGTGCTAAAGCGAACTTTGGGTTTTCTGACAAAAAACCATAACCAGGATGTACTGCATCAGATTTTGTCTCTTTAACTGCTTTAACTATTTTTTCAATTGAGAGATACGACTCGTTAGCAGCTGATAAACCAATATTTATCGAATGATCAGCCATCTTAACGTGTAACGCATCTTTATCTGCATCCGAATAAACAGCAACAGTCTGAATTCCTAACTTTTTTGCTGTCTTTATTATTCTACAAGCAATCTCACCCCGATTGGCAACTAAAATTCTTTTAAACATTCTATCAACCTTAAAATTTCTTACGTATAGATATAATATTAATTTTTCTTTGCTATAACTAATTTCCTTTAAATACTTCAGGGAAAGTTTGTTGAGCCAAATTTATATTTAACTTTAGTAGAGATTTATAACTTTGAGGATCAAAAGGATCACTTACTGGAACTAATTCTCTTTCAAACAACCAAGAAATTCTACCAGCATCAAGATTTCCTCTTTCAAAATCTGATTCTCCAAAAAAGTTCCAAACAGCTTCGATAAAAGACTCATCGGCTCTACGATCAGATGGCTTTCTATCGTTGTAACGCTCTCTACGAAAAATTAATGTTGCTCCAGCCTTATTTTCTCGACGCACAGTAAACTGGAAATCTGTACCAATTTGTCTAGAGGGAAACCCCTTATGTTTCTTCAATGCCTTACTCCGGGGTTAAAGCGACATAAAAATAGGGTGGGTATTAATACCCACCCATTTTAAAATATCAATATTTGCTAAGTACTGGTTCTGATTTTACGTCTTCAACTGCTTGGGTAGTGGAACATGCTCCAGCTATGACCATAAAACTCAATGCTACTACTATTTTAATGCTCTTAGACATTTTTGTCTCCTATGTAACTGCTCTTTAACGAAAACTGAAATTTGTTTTCAGCTCCCCGAATAAATACTGTGTTGCCAATTAAATTGCAACCTACCAACTAATTACTTCTTGAAACTCTAAATTCAAATGTACATTTTTTATTATTAGCCAGTTTTGTTGCCATTGTACCACAAAAATTACTCCAGAATTTTTGAATAAATTTATATGTCAAAGCATAAAAGATTTTAAAGCGGGATATTATCATGTTTCTTCCACGGGTTTTTTAATTCCTTATGCCTTAAGGACGAAAATGCTCTCGCGATTCTTCTACGAGAATTACGGGGAACTATGACGTCATCAATAAAACCACGTTCGGCTGCTATAAATGGATTTACAAACTTATCTTCATACTCAGCGATTTGTTTTTCGAGTTTTTTAGAGTCATTTTGATCTGCTCTATGTAAAATCTCTACCGCACCCTTAGACCCCATCACAGCAATTTCTGCTGTTGGCCATGCATAATTAAAATCCCCGCGCAGGTGTTTTGACGACATGACGTCGTAAGCCCCACCATAGGCTTTTCGGGTTATTAAGGTTACCTTTGGGACTGTAGCCTCACCATACGCAAACAGTAATTTTGCCCCGTGCTTGATAACTCCCCCATATTCTTGACTTGTTCCAGGAAGAAAACCCGGAACATCAACTAAGGTTAATATTGGAATTTCAAAAGCATCACAAAACCTAACAAATCGAGCGGCTTTTTTTGACGAGTCTATATCTAAACAGCCCGCTAAAACTAGTGGTTGATTTGCTACAACACCGATGGTCCGGCCTTCCAGCCTTATAAAGCCTATAATTATATTTTTTGCAAAACCCTCCTGAATTTCAAAAAAATCAGCATCATCACCTAATTTTAATATTAATTCTTTCATATCATAAGGCATATTAGGGTTATCTGGAATCAGGGTATCAAGGCTGGGCTCAGACCTATCTATATCATCATAAAAAGGTATGACCGGTGGCTTTGATTTGTTATTCATGGGGAGAAAATCAAAAAACCGTCTTGTATCAGCTAAAGCCTGAACATCATTATCATAAGCACCATCCGCAACAGATGATTTTGTAGTATGCGTTGTTGCTCCACCTAACTCTTCTGCCGTAACCACTTCGTTAGTTACAGTTTTTACAACATCTGGGCCCGTAACAAACATATAACTCGTATCTTTGACCATGAAGATAAAATCAGTCATTGCAGGCGAATATACCGCTCCACCTGCACATGGTCCCATTACGAGTGATACCTGAGGAATAACCCCACTTGCCAACACATTTCGTTGAAATACTTCAGCATAACCTGCAAGTGAGGCAACACCTTCTTGTATTCGAGCCCCACCTGAGTCGTTAATACCGATAATAGGAGCCCCATTGCGTAATGCCATATCCATTACCTTACATATCTTCTGGGCATGAGTTTCCGACAAAGACCCTCCAAATACTGTAAAATCTTGTGAAAAGACATAAACCTGTCGTCCATTGATGGTACCCCACCCGGTTACCACACCATCTCCAGAGGGACGATCTTTTTGCATACCAAACTCTGTAGCTCGATGTTTAACAAACATATCAAACTCTTCAAAACTATCTTCATCCAGTAAGAGATCTATTCGTTCCCTTGCGGTTAGTTTCCCTTTTGCATGTTGAGCAGCAATCCTTTTTGGACCACCACCGCTTCTTGCAATCTTTCGTCGTTCTTCTAAGTTGCGCTTTATTTCACTCAATAAGTCCAAGCTCCTATTTTTATTGTATTATTATACTAAAAATTAGAACGTATGATAATATTTTATTCTATGTTTGTCTTGATTTTCTTTAGTAGAATTAAATATATCTTTCATTTAGTTAAGTAAACGTTGTTGCAAATTCTCTAATAACAATATTTAGAGTGTACATGAAAAGCCATCAAAAAGTACGTTTTCTTGATAAAACGACCCCCCCTCACATCTTCACCTTGGTAATGTTATCAGGAATTGGAGCGCTCAGCATGAATATGTTTTTGCCATCCTTACCTCAAATGACAATTGATCTAAAAACTGAATACCGGGTGATGCAATTGTCAGTTTCCTTGTACCTAGCGTGCACTGCTGTAACACAGTTTTTTGTGGGCCCGATCTCCGATTGGTATGGACGTAGGAAATCAGCATTAATCGGGATTTCAATATTTATATTAGCGTCAATAGGCTGTTTTTTTGCTCAAACAATTGAAACATTTCTTATTTTTAGAATGATACAATCAACAGTTGCGATCGGTATGGTACTCAGTCGAGCTATTATACGAGATACGGTGAACCAGGATAAATCAGCTTCAATGATTGGGTATGTTACTATGGGTATGGCTTTAGTACCAATGTTTGCCCCCGCACTTGGTGGTTTTGTCGATACTTTTCTGGGGTGGCGTATTAATTTCATTCTAATGGCTACGTTTGGTTCACTTTTCTGGGTACTTCTATATTTTGATCAAGGAGAAACCAATACTTCGGTAGGTAGAAGTTTAAAATCTCAACTTAGAGATTATCCAGAGCTATTCTCCGCGCGGAGGTTTTGGGGTTACGCGCTCGCAGCAACTTTTGGTTCTGGAACTTTCTTCTCTTTTTTGGGAGGAGCCCCATATGTTTTCACGGTAATATACGGATTATCACCTACATCGACTGGGTTGCTATTTGGAATTCCAGCAATGGGATACGTTTTAGGGAACTTCGTAACAGGGCGGTACTCAGTTCGATTTGGTATTAATAAACTAATTATTGCTGGCTCTATCCTACTTGCTTTTGGAATGATTACGAGTTTGATAATGACGATATATATATTTGATAGCCCTTTTGTCTTCGCTAGCTGTTGTTTTGTATCAGTAGGCTTCGGAAATGGCTTAATAATGCCAAATGCTCAAGCAGGTATGCTCTCAGTAAGACCAAGTTTGGCTGGAACTGCAAGTGGAATTGGAGGAGCAATCATGATTGCTGGTGGTGCCGCTTTGTCGGCATTAGCAGGAACCCTTGTCGAACGGGGCAACACTGGTATTCCATTACAAAGTATTATGTTAGTCAGTGCTATTCTGGGATTATTTTCAATATTATATGTTACTCAAAGAGAAAGAACTCTCCTTAGTGACTAAGGTATGCAACTAGATTTTGAAAATAAACCTCTTTAATCTTTATAGCTTATTGGCAGGGTAGCTGGGGGTAATTTTTTTTCGTCGTACATGTTCTTCTCTCCACATTATAAAGCTAATTGAGAACACAATGATTAGTGCTCCGATAATTACCCATTTATCAAAGCCTTCATTAAAAACCAATACTCCCATTAGGACAGACCAAACTAGTTGAAGAAAAGTGATTGGCTGAGTCACACTAATTGGAGCTGCCCTTAAAGCCAATGTCATGGTATAGTGACCAGCTGTTGCGAATATTGCCAATAAGAATGTCCATCCAAGTTGCGATAACGTTGGTGTTACCCAAACCCAAAAAGCCCAAGGTGCTAAACCTATGGTAACGAAAATCGAAAGCATTCCTACTACTACCAACGGCTCTACTTTGTCAGCCATAACTTTTGCTATTAAATACGATAAAGCAAATAAAATACCATTCAAAAGCATCGAGATATGTCCAAAAGAAATTTCTCTAAAGCCAGGTCTTAAAATTATTAGAACTCCCAGAATAGCAGCAAAAATAGCTAATATTCTTAAAGCGGCAATTCTTTCTCCTAAAAATAGAGCTGCGCCGATAGTTACATAAATCGGCGAAAGATAGCCCATTGCTGTGACTTCAGCCATTGGAAGTATCGCCATAGCATAAAACCATAAAATAACACCAATACTGTGCGCTAGCCCGCGCCACGCGAAAAGAGTAAGCTCATTCCTAGATAAATTAGCCTTCTTTATTAACTTTATTAACGGGATCACAAACACTAACCCAGTGACATATCTCAAAAAGGCTGATTGGGCCGGAGGCAGATCAGTACCAACGTGCTTAACTATCGCAGTAACACCTACAAATAGAAGACCCGTTAGAAGCATCCAAGATATTGCTACTAATGGTCGGTTTACTTTTTCACTAGACATTTTTTAATTCTACTATTCAAAATACCCCGAGAAACATTTATTAATTACTTTAAAACTATCCAGTCCAATCAAAATATAAAACTGAAATCATATATAAAAAATCATTATTCTAAAGACTTGCTATTACTTCATCTGACGCTTCAAAATTTGAAGTAATAGTCTGTATGTCGTCATCATCATCAAGCGCTTCAATAAATTTCATCAATTTTTGTAACCCTTCAAGATCTAATTCAGTGGTAGTTTTTGGTACCCAAACTAACTTAGCTGATTCAAATTCCCCAAGTTGTTTCTCGATGGACTCCGATACCTTATTTAAATCGCCATCTGAACAATATACGACATGTAATTCTTCACTAGAGTCAACATCTTCCGCTCCCGCTTCGATAGCAGCCATCAACACCGTATCTTCATCTCCAATATCTGGTTTTAAAGTTATTTGACCCTTTCTATCAAACATAAAACCAACCGATCCAGTTTCTCCTAAATTGCCACCATATTTAGAAAATGTTGATCGTACTGTTGAAGCTGTACGATTTTTGTTATCTGTCATTGCCTCCACTATAACGGCAACCCCGCCTGGCCCATAACCCTCATAACGAATTTCGTCATAATTTTCTGCATCACTTGTTTGAGATTTTTTAATTGCTCTATCAATTACGTCTTTTGGAACAGACTGGGACTTTGCTTCCTTGACAGCCATTCTTAATCTTGGATTCTTTTCTGGATCTGGATCACCTAATTTAGCAGCGACTGTAATTTCTTTTGAAAGCTTTGAGAATAATTTAGAACGAGCTGCATCCTGTCTTCCCTTTCGGTGTTGAATATTTGCCCATTTTGAGTGCCCAGCCATCTTTATCTCCGAATTATTTAATTTCACATATTTATAGTATAAAGAATATCCTTCGCAAATGACCAGATGAATTTTACTGCGAGTAACCTTTCTGAATTACTATCAATAATCCTCTATTTCGCTAGGCCCTTTAAGTCTGTGGGTAGAAGGATTCCTCCTCTCCGAAAAAGTTCAATCTTTTTGGGTAAACCTGTAGCATTATCCACCTCAACAAAAGTTCCTGCGATAGTCGCTTCTTTAGAGGCAGGGACGAACCTACTTTTGAACATACCTGAAACGAATCTATTCAATGGCTCTTGTTTATTCATCCCAATAATTGAATTGTAATCTCCACACATCCCAGCGTCTGTTAAATATCCGGTACCCTTTTCAAGAATCATCGCATCTGCTGTTGGTACATGAGTGTGAGTGCCAACACATAAGCTAGCCCTACCATCACACCAGTGTCCCATTGCCATCTTTTCAGACGTTGCCTCACAGTGAATGTCAACGACACTCGCATCTATCTGCCCTTTTAAAGGGTACGACTTTAAGATTGCATCAATCTTTCCAAAAGGATCTTCATAGGCTCGTTTCATAAAAACCTGGCCAAGTACTTGAACTACCAGAATTTTTCTACCGCGCGAAACTTCAAAAACTCTATAACCTTTTCCGGGTGCATCTTTAGCAAAATTTATTGGACGGACAATGCGAGACTCATTTTCTATGTATTGGAGCATTTCAGATTGATCAAAAGCATGGTCTCCCAGAGTGATACAATCAGCCCCGGCACCCAACAACTCCTGAGCGTGCTTTGCAGATAAACCCCTACCACCGGTTGCGTTTTCAGCATTGATAATAACGAAATCTAACGCTAATTCCTCTCGTATATCGGAAAGATTGCCAATAATAGCATTTCTACCAGCGCGACCCATAATATCACCTAAGAACAGAATTTTCATGGCCAATGGTTATGCTGAAACTAATCTACAAGCAACCAGTGATCTTATGTGAATAATTCTTTAAAACCAAAAAGTATCAGACTCAGTAATAATACAATCCAAGAATTGGTCATTTTCGTCTATTGGTAGCTCATTAACTTCCTGTCCTGAAAATGCGATACCAACAGCAATAATTTTCTTCTTAGTTCTTAAATTTTTCAGAGTGCGATCGTAAAAGCCACCCCCATAGCCTAATCTTGCTCCACGAGAATCAAATGCTAGCATAGGAACTATTACAATATCAGGTTCGGCAAACTCGGTGCTCAGTGGGACAGCAACACCAAACTCTCCAATTTTTAACTCACTTGAGGGCGTCCAGATAGAAAATTTCAAAGGTTCACTGGAACCTGCTACTACTGGAACCGATATAACTTGCTCTAACGCCCTTTGTTTCATGAACAACATAGGATTCACTTCCGACCCAATAGCCAGATACCCAGCGATTAACAAAGCCTCTCTCCGATCAATTACTAAACTTAATTTTTTGTTTATTCGTTTGTTACTTTCTGCTGTATTCGAGTGTTTACGAGCAACAAAAGCTAACTTACGAAAATAGCTTTTTTGTGAATTTTGATCTCTCATTAAAAAACCTTAAACTATATTTTGTTGGGATTTTATAATATAATAATAAAAGATTAGTAGCCAGATAAATTGCTAATTAGATAAACACTGGCAAAGATTATCTAATCCACGGGTTCGTGAAGTAAATGTCAATAAATGGTCGTAAAGTATAAAAATAAAACTTTCAGCTACTCAACATATTTAGTATAGTCTACTCATGTCTATTTGGAAACGAATATCTGAGGCCTTAGCCGCACTGGCGGCTGGTGAGAGCCTAACAGAGGTCTTCAAAAAGCTAAAATCTCCTCCTGAGAAAAGTGCTGGATTTACAATAGCTGTAATAGCGTTAGGCGCAAAAATGGCAAAAGCCGACGGTAAAGTTACACGAAACGAGGTTAGAGCTTTCAGAGAAGTCTTTCATATACCAAAAAAGCATGAGGAGAGTGCAGCACGAATTTTTAATCTTTCCCGACAAGATGTGGCTGGTTTTGAATTATATGCCGAAAAAATTGCTAAAATGTTAAATAATAAACCCGCAGTTCTTTACGATCTTCTGGAAGGCTTATTTCATGTTGCGGTAGCGGATAATAATTTTAAAGAAGAAGAAAATCTATTTTTGAATATTGTAGCAAAAATATTCAACGTAAGTGAACAAGAATTCAAAATATTGCGTGCTCGATTTGTGCCCAATCTAAAGCTTGATCCCTATGCTGTATTAGGTGTCGAAGTTGATGCCCCAATATCTGATATAGAAAAGGTCTGGAAAAAAAATGTTTTTGAAACTCATCCAGACCGAATGTACGCAAGAGGGGTGCCAGTCGAGGGAGTAAAATTAGCCGAAAAAAGGTTAATTCAAATAAACGATGCTTGGCGAAAAATAAATCATGAAAGGTCATTATGATTATCAAAAAAATAGCTAAAAGATTTTAAAGTGACAAAAATAATTATCTTAACCGATCCTCATATCTGTGACGAAGGTCAAACCATCATCGGTCTGAATCCCAGTTTGCAATTTGAGAAAGCTCTAAATCACATAAATAAATATCATTCGAATGCCAACAGGTTAGTAATAACTGGTGATTTAACTAATTCAGGGACTTTAAGCCAATACAATATAATCAGAAATATATTAAAAAGTAACAGAATTCCCACCACTCTAATGCTTGGTAACCACGACAATCGGGATAATTTTAGAAAAGTTTTTTGGGATTACCCAACAGACCCACATGGGTTTATCCAAGCTAAAGAGAGTATCTCAACAAAAAAGTTAATTTTTCTTGATACGCTATTGGGACCGCCCCATCTAGCAGAAGAGCACTTTGGAGAAATATGCGAGGAACGATATAATTGGCTTGAAAAACAACTACAAACTTTGTCCAAAGATAAAATCATACTTTTCATGCACCATCCCCCTTTTAATGTAGGCTTTCCTGGAATGGATAAAATTAAATTAAAAGATAGCGATCAATTTATGAACTTTATAAAAAGATTTCCAAATTTACTGCACGTAGTTTGCGGTCATATTCACAGAACGATATCTGGAAACGTTCAAGGGAAAAGTTTTTCCATTTTTAAAAGTACTTGTCATCAAATGCCTATGCAGCAATCTAGCATAAAGTCTTCATTGAGTGTAGCGGAACCTCCCGCCTATGGTATGCTACTCATTAATGATACGGATATAATAACTCATTCTGTGGATTTTGACTTCTCTAATCTAGAGATTAAGGGGTCTAATCCTGATCAGACAGTGTACCAGTTTCAACATAATTAAGGATAGAAACAACCTGACTAGGTTTTTCACAAACTGCAAGTGCTACTGCATCTATCTCCTTCAAGGCATGTTGATGTTCGTCTGAATGTATAACAATTAAAGACTTTCCAAGGGCTGCTGAATACCCAGCGTCAAACGCGGCGTTCCACTGTTTATACTTATCACCAAACCTCACAACTACTATATCAGCTTTTTCAATATCTTTCCTAATTCGAATTGCATTTATCTTAGCACTTTTATGATCATGCCAAATCTTTTTATTTTCTTCTCCAAGAATTTTAGGTCCACAATCATCAGATGCAGCATGATCGGTAACAGCACTCGAAAAATCGATAGCAATACCCAAGGCTTTGCACCCTTCAATAATTTCAGATCTCCAACTTGTATGAATTTCACCTGATAAAAAAACTTTTATCGTCATTTTAATAATCCTTCAAAAAAACCTCTGAAAATTATTTAGACAGACTTGTAATATAATACGAGAAGAAATTGCAATATATTTAAATTTATGTTCATTTTGCATTTTTTACTTGCTCACCTCAGTCGTTCACATATAAGCAAGCTCTCAAGGACGCGGGCGTAGCTCAGGGGTAGAGCATAACCTTGCCAAGGTTAGGGTCGTGAGTTCGAATCTCATCGCCCGCTCCAAGAAATAAAATCAATATTACAGAAAAATCTAAACTATTCATGAAATTAGAAAAAGTTTATTTTATTATAAATAAATATAGCTAATCTGGTAGACAGTATCGAAGGTAATTGAGACGTTATAAAAAAATACTAAGTTAGCTCTGGAATTATAAACTTTTTTTAAGATGGATACTTGCGACGACCTCAACCACACGATGACAGAAATGATAGTTTGATGTGTTTGTTAGTAAAAGGAGAAACTGATGTTTGAACGTAAAAAAATAGATCAAAGCTTGCATTGGACAACCTTTTACAGCGAAAAATTACTATTAGCTGTAATTGGTGGATTAACAATGTTTGCGGCAGGCGTAGACATATACGAAATGATACTCTCGATGAAAGTAGAGCTTGGGGACTTATTTTTGCTATTCATTTATGCCGAGATTATAGGCATGGTTGGAGCATTTTATATCAGTAATCGTATACCTGTTACACTTCCAATTATTATTGCTATGACGGCATTATGCCGGCTTATTGTATTACACAGTAAAGATATGGAGCCATGGATGCTACTAGCAGAAGCGGGCGCAATAGCAATTTTAGCTGTTGCCGCCTACATCATGAGCATGAAAGATAAGTTAAGTCTCGAAAAAAAAGAGAAATTAAATCAGAAGAAAAACGCAGATCGATAGAATTTAGAAATTGGCGCTTACCGGTAGAAGTTTTATAGGATATTGGAATTGTTCGGTCAGGGGCTGATAAGTCATATCCCTTTGCCGTGGTTACTGTTCGAAATTGATAAGATCTGTCGTAGATGGCCGTATTACACAATAACTTTAAAAAATATTAAAACTCAAGCCAAGAAATTTGATCAAGTTATCAAGCGCCTTGAACGGCGTTTTGAAGTTCGGCTAGGTTTAAGCGTCTCACCTGTGCCATCAAAAGTAGAAGAAAAGTCGCCTAAGATATTTTTAATTAGCTGATGGGTAGGCAGTGGTCCCCGCGACCGAGAGTGTAAAGCATGATTCATATGCCGAAGATGTAATGGAGTGGTACCACAACATCCACCGATTATAGTCGCCCCACAATCTCTTGCGAGACACGCATAATCTGCCATTATCTCTGGTGTTCCATTATAATATATTTTGCCATCAGAATACTTTGGGATACCTGCGTTTCCCTTTGCTATAATTGGAAGAGTGTTAGCTTTGAGTCCTAAGATCGTCCTTAATAAATCAGATGCACCAACGCCACAGTTTGCACCATAAGCAATCAAATTTTTACTACAATTTTTTGCAAAATCACAGAATTCTACTGAAGTAACTCCCATCATAGTTCTTCCAGAAGTATCAAAACTCATCGTACCACAAAAAGGCATTTGAGCAAGATCTGCAGCCTGAACCGCCGCATCAAATTCATCTAAAGAAGACATTGTTTCAATCCATAGGATATCACTTCCGCCTGACTTGAGCCCCTCGGCTTGCTCATGAAAAATTTCTATAGCCAGAGACTTAGAAAAATCACCAACAGGTTGAAGTATCTCCCCCGTAGGTCCCATTGAACCTGCTACTATTACATGTTTGGGGCATTGATCTGACAAATTTCGAGCAATTTCTGCCGAAATTTTTGATAGTCTAAAAGCTTCTGACTCGGCATTGTGTAATTTTAGCCTTGAATAATTGGAACCAAAAGAATTGGTAAGAATTAGGTCACTTCCAGCTTCTATCGAACTTTTATAATGTTCTTCAATAAGAAGGGGTTTGGTTTCATTCCAAATTTCTGGAGATTCGCCAGCTGTTAATCCCTTTTTGAATAATTGGGTTCCCGTAGCGCCGTCAGCTAATATCCATGGTTTTTCTTTTAGTAGTTTCTCAAAAGGGTTAACCAGTATTTTTTTACTTAGCATTTATACTACTCTTAAGAATATCGGATCACTGTTATTAATAAAAATTAATTAATCTATAAATAGTAATAATGCTATCCATAAAATGCAAGGCTGAAAAGTTTTTTAATCACATTCCTACTATTATATTAGAATAAAAAAAATATCTATTGAGCGAATGTATAATAAACCAAACTCTCACTTTATTCGAAGGTGTAATCCTCCTTTGTAATTTCTGATCATTACTTTTTACTAGAGAGGTAGTGGTGGGCGACCTTGGAATCGAACCAAGCGTGCGTCTCCGCGAGGGAGTTACAGTCCCCTGCCACACCTTGCGGCCTGTCGCCCACTGTTAATAAGCCTTAACAAGATGTCAGATATAAGGAGCCTGTTCGTGCGTCAACAAAAAAATAATCTTAGGCTTGTAATAAGCTCCTTTAAATGTTCAAGGTAAGGAATAGGAAGGAACTCATAATGTCTGCTAAAAAACCTAAGTGGGTGGTATCAAAGGGGCGTGAAAAGGGGGAAACTAATAGCAAGACAATTTGGTTATTTGGATTACACGCAGTCCGAGATGCAATTAATAATCCTCAAAGAGAAAAACTACGACTTATAGCCACCCAAAACGCGGTTGATAAGCTTAGCCTTGATTTAGAAAACTCTAATATAGAAATAAAACTTTGTGATCCACGAGCCTTTTCAGCTCCTATCCACCCCCAATCAGTTCATCAAGGAGTCGCGCTTGAGGCTAAACCGCTAAACTGGGGTGACACATCAGAAATTTGTAAACCTGACAATAAATCGGCACGGCTTATCGCTCTGGATCGAGTTACTGACCCCAATAATGTAGGAGCAATTTTACGCTCTGCGGAGGTTTTTGGGGCTCAAGCCGTGATAACGCCAAGCCGTCATTCAGCTCCAGAAACAGGGTCATTAGCAAAGAGTGCGTCAGGCGCTTTAGAACGTCAACCGTACATCAGAGTAGGAAATCTATCTACGACATTAGAACAGCTCAAAAGTCTTGGATATTTTATCATTGGCTTAGATGCTGGCGCGGAAACGGATTTATCAAGTTTATCAACTATAAAAAAAGGGCCTTTAGTGATTGTATTAGGCGCTGAGGGACCAGGTCTAAGAGAGAAAACAAAAAAATATTGTGACTTATTAGTTAGTATCCCATCGTTTGGTGGTTTTGGATCCCTAAACGTCTCCAATGCGGCGGCTATAGCGCTTTATTCTACGAACATTACTTGAGCTGATCCAAAGGCATAGATACATTATATTTCATTTCGTGCAGAGATACACTGGACGACATCCCTGTGAATTCAATTTTGTTAATTAGGATTTGCTGAAATTTATCATAATCTTCAATACTCTTAGCCACAATTTTCAACATGTAGTCAGCACTAGCTCCAGTCAAACGGTGTGCCTCTATGATTTCATCATACTTTAAAACTAAACTGGTGAAACGTTCCGCCCAATCAGCGGAGTGTCGGCTAACGGAAATTGATAGAAAAACTACAATTGGTAAATCCAATTTATTCCTATCAAGTATGGTTGGCCTATGAGTTATAATACCATCTTCCTCCAATCTTCTAATACGATTCCAGCATGGTGTCTTTGAAATACCGATACGACGCGATAATTCAGTTAAAGGCATAGACGCCTTGCGCTGAATAAGCTTTAAAATTTCTATGTCTAATAAATCCATTCTTCTGTTTATCCCTAATTAAGAATATTTTCCTTATTAATGACGAATTTTAAAAATTAAAAGAAAAAAATACTACAAATCCTATTTTAAATAGACCAAATTTCTGAAATGTTAGTTTAATATCACTATGTTAGGTAAATGAAATGGAGAAAACGATGTCAGATACAGAAAGCTATGGTTTTGATACCTTACAAATTCATGCAGGTGCTCAACCTGATCCAACTACCGGCTCACGTCAGACCCCAATTCATCAAACGACTGCTTATGTCTTCCGAGACGCGGAACACGCAGCCGCCTTATTTAACCTTCAAGAGGTTGGGTACATCTATTCTAGGCTTACCAATCCAACAGTGGCTGTCCTGCAGGAACGCATAGCGACCTTAGAGGGTGGTGTGGGTGGGGTATGCTGCTCGTCGGGTCATGCCGCACAAATAATGGCTCTTTTCCCTTTAATGAGTCCAGGATGCAACATAGTGGTTTCTACGCGGCTTTATGGAGGGACAGTCACTCAGTTTTCTCAAACAATAAAAAGATTTGGGTGGTCAGCAAAATTTATAGATTTTGACGATATATCAGCCGTAACTAATGCTATCGATGAAAATACAAGGGCTGTATTCTGCGAGTCCATTGCTAATCCCGGAGGATATATAACAGACTTAGATAAAATTTCCGTAATAGCGGATAAAGCTAAAATTCCTTTAATTGTAGATAATACCTCGGCCACTCCGTATCTTTGTCGACCAATTGAACACGGTGCTACGCTAGTCGTACATTCAACCACCAAGTACCTAACAGGAAACGGGACAGTTACTGGAGGTTGCGTAGTTGACTCGGGAAAATTTGACTGGGCCTCATCTGATAAATTCCCATCTTTGAGTAAACCAGAGCCAGCATATCATGGGTTAAAATTTTCTGAAACATTTGGTCCCTTGGCTTTTACATTTTTTGGAATTGCCGTAAGCCTCCGTGATCTCGGTATGACAATGAACCCTCAAGCCGCTCACTATACATTATGTGGAATCGAAACATTATCTTTAAGGATGGATCGCCATGTTGAAAATGCAAAAAAAGTTGCAGAATGGTTAGAGAATGATCCCCGAATAGACTTTGTTTCTTATGCTGGACTTAAGTCATCTCCATACTATAGCAGAGTAAGAAAGATTTGCCCCAGAGGTGCAGGAGGTCTTTTTACATTTGGCGTGAAAGGTGGTTACGAAGCATGCATTAAACTGGTAGACTCGTTAGAGATTTTTAGTCATGTCGCAAACCTTGGCGATGCTCGATCTCTTATAATTCATTCTGCCTCGACCACACATCGGCAATTAACAAAAGAACAGCAAGAAGCAGCAGGTGCTGCTCCAAATACTGTAAGGGTATCAATTGGAATAGAGTCCCTCGACGATTTACTAACGGATCTAGATCAAGCTCTGAAAAAAGCAGCTTCATAATGAATAAAACTGATATAAGAATCAGGAAAATTCTCACGACAACGAAAACGATAGTCTGTGTTGGAGCATCACCGAATAAACTTAGACCAAGTTATTTTGTTTTAAGATATTTACACTTAAGGAAGTTCAAAATTCTTCCTGTAAATCCAAATTTTAAAGGGCAAACATTATTTGGACAGCGTTTCTTGGGTTCTATTTCTGAAATTAAACCGTCGACTAATGTAGATATGTTAAACATCTTTAGAAAATCAGAGACCGTTTTACCCATAGTGATTGAGGGACTATCTAGTTTAACAGGGTTGAAAACTATATGGATGCAAATTGGGGTTAAGAATGAGGAGGCCCGTAAATTAGCAATAAGTTCAGGGTTGGAAGTTATAGAAAACAGGTGCCCAAAAATAGAGCATCAGCGGATTTTTGGAGAATTGCGGATGTCCGGTTTTAATACTGGCATTATTTCATCAAAATTAGTAATTAATTGAGATTAGTTAGCGATTGAGCTAAAATAATCCCTAAGACTAAAAAATTCTCTTTCCCTTTTTGTTTCATAGGTTTTAATGTGGGGTCATTATCATACTTTTTTACTCCTAAATAAAACCGTAACTAATCACAGGGACCATGACCCCAAATTTTGCGCTTAAATTATCAGAGGATACGATCGTTCTTTTACAGCGATCTACAGACGGTGAAAGCTGGCACATAGAGGGTGAGGTACTAACTGAGTCTGAGACTCTAGAGTCAGACATAAAAGTTTTACAAGAGAAAGTTACTTCATTAGCAGGTTTAGTAGCAGATAATGATTTTATAAAAATCATATTACCCGAAGAACAATTATTCTCTTTTGATATAGTAGTTCCAAATACTAGTGAAATAGAAATTCAATACGCTTTAGAGAATGAAATAAGTTTAGTCGACTATTACAAATCAATCGACCAGAAACATAAATCAACAGATGAACGTTTTGTAAGGAATGTAGATAGTTTAGCTTATGACATAAGTGGTTCACCTCCAAATATTTCAGTGATTGCAACACCCATTTCTTTATTAAAAGAGATAGAAGAATTTTTCAGTCAATTTAACTTCAAAATAGCAGGTTATACAGCGATCCCTTCAAAGAAATTTCCTAGAAAAGAGCCCTATCTATCAAAAAATTTAATTCCTCCAATCATACCTTTTGCTGTAGATAACGTTCCAGTCAAAATAACTACAAGAGAAAAAAAAGCGTTAGATTTAGAGCAACCAAAAGTAGCCAAATTAATTTTAGACCCCAAAATCAAAGACGCTGGTTTAGACAGTTCAGATCAACTTCTACCAAAGACACCCAGCGCGGAACAGCCTACAGAGCCCGATAGCAACAAGAACCTAAACATAGGATCATTCAGACCATTTGCCGAACTAGAACAACGAAAGGTCGCTGACTTTCACAAACGCATAAAGCGTTCCCTAGTTATAGTTATTTTAGTTTTGCTAGGTCCAATAGTTTTTTTTTCGATCTATTCACTCTCAGAGTTTCTTCAAAATACTGATTACACAAAAATAGACGCCTCAAAGCAAACCAACGCACAGGACAATACAACCAAGGGAGCTAAAAAAACCGAAGAGCAAGGGAAAGAACCATCCGTCGAAGATCAGACTCTTCAAAATAATAATTTGGAGTTAGCAAAAAAAATATACAAAGAGAATGGGATATGGCAGTTTGTACCAAAGTTCAAAAATATCCAAATGCCAGTAAACGAATATTCACTCTTCGATCCCGCTCGAGATATTATGCCGTCATTTGAGGATGCACCATCAGTTTCAGGCAGAAGAGAGCGTTATCAAGAAATTCCTTTCAACTCACCTTTATCACCGGTCTATAAAGAAGATGGTTTTAAACTGGGATCAAATGGATTAGTGGCAGCGAGTAAAACTGGTACTCTAAATCCAGATGGAATAATGATCTATCTTGGTGAACCGCCTGTACCCGCTCGAAAGCGTCCTAAAGATCTTAGTACGGGCCTCCGAAACAAAATCAATAATGAGCTGGAAACTTTCAAACCTAAACTAAGACCTAGAAATATGCTTGAAATGTTAGAGCGTGCTCGTTTTGGAGGGCTCTCCAGATACGAGCTTTCAAAACGATCGCCTTTGCAACGTACTAGAGAAACTGAAGATCTAATTAAAAAACTCATAGAGTCTAATAAAAATTTAGTGGCAGTTGCTAGAACAAGTAGAGCATCAGCAGATGGAGATTCTCCTCAAAAAGTACTTCGTTCTGCAGTAAACAGAAATGCGATCAATTTACGAAAGATTAGCCTCATTGGAACTTCTGGTAGAGCCCCACGAAGAAACGCTATTATCAGATTTCCAAATGGCACAATTGAAAAAATAAAACTGGGTGAACGACTTGACGGTGGGCGAGTTGTATCTATCACCCAAGATAAACTTCAATATCAAAAGGATGGATCAGTAATCACATTAAACCTACCAAACGGATGAAGTTGAATATAACTTCCTAGTGAAATTATAAGTTGAAATGTTACTTATAAGAATAAAAAAGCTAGACAAAAATTCATCCATTAATTTTGGAAAAATATAAATAAAAAGCATCCTGAAATACTACTAGCCAACTTAGACTTTAACAGTTAGGCTTAATTGCTCAAAGAGCTTTGTATAATTATGGGATAAAACCATTAAATGGGATTCAATACAAAAGTTTTACTCGGGAAAACCTTAAGCTTTTCGAATAATCCGTTCACGAATGATTTAAGAGAGTCGTGCTGCTATAGAGATAGCGGTGCAGTTATAATAAAAGATGGGGTTATTCAAAACGTTTTGGATGCCAGCGAGCTCTCAGTGTCGAATGAAGCAGAAATTATTGATTATAAAGATTGTCTTATCTTAGCTGGCTTTGTTGATGCTCACCTACACTACCCTCAAACAGCCGTAATTAATAGCTGGGGTAAGAGGTTAATAGATTGGCTGAACTACTATACCTTTCCGGAAGAGAAAAAGTTTTCTGACCTTGAATATGCAAAAAAAGTTTCATCAACATATTTTGATATCGCACTTTCAAATGGTATTACTACTTCAGTAAGTTACGGAACAGTACATCCTGAAAGCGTAGATGCGTTCTTTTCTGAAGCTAAAAAAAGAGGATTAAGAGCTCTTGCAGGTAAAACCTGCATGGATAGAAACGCTCCAGATTTTCTTTGTGATACGCCGCAAAAGGCATATGACGATAGTAGAGCTCTGATCGAAAAATGGCACGAAACAGACCGGTTAGAGTACGTTATTACACCCCGGTTTTCACCAACATCTAGTGCAGACCAACTACATATGCTTGGGGGTCTATGGAGCGAGTATCCTACCTGTTTAATGCAAACCCATATTAGTGAACAACCAGAAGAAATTGAATGGGTCAAGAAGCTTTTTCCAAAATCAAAAGATTACCTCGATACATATGACGCTGCCGGTCTTTTGGGAGAGAGAAGTGTTTTTGGACATGGAATTTATCTAAATGAAAGAGAAAAAGATCTTATAAAAGAGGTAGGGGCGTCAATTATACATTGCCCCACATCGAATACATTTATTGGTTCAGGTCTTTTTGACCTTTTTGCACTTTCAAAAGCTGATCATAAAATCGGTTTAGCAACAGATATAGGAGGCGGTTCATCTTTTTCGATGCTCAAAGTTATGGCCTCAACTTATGAAATAGGCCAACTATTAGGAAATGCAATACATCCTGCAGAACTTCTTTGGCTCTCCACCGTAGGATCAGCCAAAGCACTTCATTTAAATTCTAAAATTGGTAATTTGGAAAAAGGAATGGAGGCTGATATAACTGTATTAGATTTACACTCTACTAGCGCTATTTCTCAGCGAGCGTTACAAGCGAATAATATTTGGGAACTAATATTTCCGACAATTATGATGGGTGATGACCGTGCCATAAAAGATGTTTTTATCCGCGGCGAAAAATGGGCTTCTTAATCAACTTAGTTCTCTTGGGATTTTTAATTCCGAAAATAGGGAAGCTATTTGAGCTCCGTGCATATCTCGATCCGTTCTACTTCCTTGCACTTCTCGTCGATGGAAACTGAACTTAACGACAAATAGATCTGGAATTTCAAATTTTTTCAGACACTGACTGTCTACTTTCAACAACTTTTGGACTTCGCAAACAGTTAAAACCTCTCGTATAAAGGCAAAAGTTTCAGGGTCTCCACAAAATATATCAACCGTTATCCAAAATGGACCCGCATTCTTCGATCTAATTTTCTCTACAATATCAACAAGCTTAGTCATTTATCATTTCACTTACTTTAATCTTAAAACAATCCATAGGATCCTCTAAAATCATTACATGATTTATCCCAAATTCATAAAGTATACCTCGATCAATCTGAGCCGGTGAGAATGGAAATGCAAATGTCGGGTAATCCTCATATTCTTCTAAAGGATGATGTAAAAGAAAAGGATTAATTAATTTTGATAGTTCTGTCGCTTTAGTTTGAGTATTAGCAGTCACAACTAACTGAACGCCAATTTCAGTAGGAATATTTTCTTTTTTCTCAAGGCCACCCAGCACCGCATTTAGACCTATTAAACGAAAATCTAAATGATAATCCTTCGAAGGAAGTTTCATAATATCAAATATTTTCTTTTTTATAAATTGTTCTAAATTAGAGACCCATCTATGAATATTTTTAACATATCTTTCATCCCTAACTATTACCAAAGAAACTGTTTGATAACCGACTGGGATAACACCTTCTAATTTAACGCTATACTTTTCCGACTTTTCCCATTCTGATCCACTCACACGGACCTTTCTCTCACTTGTAGCTTCATATTCTGCATTCCTTACATTCAAATACCCCCCCGGTTCAAAAAGTAAAAAAGGATCTGCATTCTCATACAACATATGAGCAGAAACAGACTGTGGTGTACAACGAGCATCCAACGCCATTGGTTCAACAGAAAAACCGCCTTTATCAAATTCTACTAAAACGACGCCACTAGTAGGACTTGTCGAGCAGAATGCTCCACATTCTGCAATTTTTGCTCCATGCCAGGCCCCTCCAATATTTTCACCATTCATTATAGGAAGAGCCGCAATTGAAGCTGTATCTGTACTTCGACCGGCTAAAATTATGTCTGCACCAGTATTAATAGCTTCAATAATTTGTTCTACACCAGCCAACGCAACAACATTGGAAAATTTACTAATCTTTGTTTGATCTATATCTGGAGCAGGGTCCAAAGGGATTATCTTTTTAGCTTCGAATGCTTGTGTTAGATAATTGACTGATTGATTACAATATAGCTGAGCCACCCGAATACTTTGACCTAATTCAAGTGCTATTTCGGCTGTTATTTCATACATAAAGTCGACCATACAATCTACACCGCATGTGCCACACGATCCAATTATCAGAGGTACATTTATGCTTTTACGAGCTAACATTAATTCACGCCATTCAGCTTTATAGACATCGCGAGCATATTTAGATGTTCCCGATCCAAGATAAAAAGGCCCACTATCCGTTGATCCACCATCAATACAAATTATATCAGGTTTGTAGCTCAATCCGTTTTCAAGAGCTAAGCTATCAAATCCAAGCCCTAAAACACCAGATGGAACGAGTACCTTAGTCGACATATTTTTAATTTGAATGGCGCTCAGGTTTCGTCAAAAACCCTCGTAAAAAGATCGGCGCAATAAAGCCAACGATTGCCGCAACCCACAAACCGATGGAAATTGGTGACGAAATAAGATATGTCCAATCCCCATCTGAGAGCACCATGGCTCTCCTTAAACTTACTTCCATATGCCCACCTAAGAGTATGCCTAATATTACTGGAACAGCTGGTACATCCACTTTTCGCAAAATATAACCAAGTATACCAAACCCTATCATTAGCAATAAATCAAAATAACTACCAGAAAGTGAATAAATACCCACAAAAGATATCATCGTAACCGCAGGGAGCAAAACTGACGGTGGAACCTGTAAAATGCGGCTAAATACCTTTACTAAAGGTACGTTTAATATCAACAATACAACATTTGCTATCAATAAGGCTGATATTAATCCCCAGACCACTTCGGGTCTTTCAGTGAAAAGAAGAGGTCCCGGCGTAATATTTAACGTCATTAATAAGGCAAGAAGAACCGCAGTAGTACCAGAACCGGGGACACCAAGTGTGAGCATAGGTACCAAAGCGCCACCCGCCGCCGCATTATTTCCTGCTTCTGGAGCTGCTATACCTCTAACGTCACCCTTTCCAAACTTATTTTTATCTTTTGCCATACTTTTTTCAGCCATATAGGCAAGAAAACTTCCTAATGAAGCACCCGCACCAGGAAGTAAACCCGCGATAAATCCAATCATGGTGGACCTTAACATTGTCCAACGTGTGTAAACTATATCCTTAATCGGGATTGTAATTTTCTCTAATTTAACACCTATTGCAGTCTCTTTACCGTGGCTTTCAATAAATATAAAAACCTCCGTTACGGCGAACAGACCAACGATTGCCACTAAGAAATCGATACCATCAAATAAATGCAAATTTCCTCCTGTAAACCGTGTTAAGCCTGTGGAATTATCAACACCGATCATGGCTATTCCCAGTCCTAAACAAACGGCAACTGCTGCTTTTGCCTGATTTCTTGAACCAATTCCACCTAAGGTACAAAACGCTAGCATATAGAGTGCAAAATATTCCGCTGGCCCAAACATAAAAGCAACCTGTGCGAGCATGGGTGCCAATATCATTAATCCAACAGTTGCCAAAAAAGCCCCTACAAAAGATGCAACACCAGATAGAACAAGTGCATCACCTGCTCTACCCTGTTTTGCTAAAGGATAACCATCGAGTGTAGTCATCATAGCAGGCTCATCCCCTGGAATATTCAAAAGAATAGAAGATATTCGTCCGCCATACATTGCACCATAATAAACACTAGTCATTAAGACTAGCGCTTGGGTCGCATCTAGATTTAAAGAAAATGATAAAGGTATTAGAATTGCTACTCCATTTGACGGACCCAACCCAGGCAAAGCCCCTATCATCGTACCAAGGATGCAACCTACTACTGCCAAAGAAAGCGAGATAGGTGTTAGTGCCACCGAAAAACCAAGAGCAAGATTAGATAGTAAATCCATTTTAGATTAACTCCACAAAAACTTGGGGAAAGCAAATAACCCTAAACCCAATCCATATTTGAATATAACAAATAAGATGATGGATAGAGATATTCCCGTTATAAAAGACTTTATCGCCCTCGGATTTATTTGATAAGATAAAATACTAGAGGCTAAGATTGTCGGCAAAATAAAACCTAAAGGTTTTAACAGATAAGCATAAAGAATAAGTACAACCACTGCCATTCCTAATCTAGTTAACATCGTGAATCTTGGCCATGCTGGTTCTACATCAGGAGAGTAAATAATGGATATAGCAGCTAAAAAAGCAGCACCAGAGATCAGATATGGAAATAACTTTGGTCCTACTGGGTCAGCAAAAAAAGGTTTTTCTAACTGCGTAGCGCTAGCAAAAAATGCTAACGCTACAACAGCTATTATCAGACCGAAAATTCGGTCTGACATTATTTGATTACTCCCAATTCCTTGGAAAGTGTTTTCACTTCAGCTATAACTTGGGCTAAATAACTTTGAAAGTCATCCCCAACTTTATTAAAGGGTGCGAGCCCATTTGCCATCATAGCATCTTTCCATTCTTGAGAGGCTCCCACTTTACGTAGGGCTTCTGTCCATTTAGCATATGAAGCATCTGAAGCACCTTTAGGAGTATAAAGGCCACGCCAGTTTACTGCTACCACGTCAATACCTTGCTCTTTTGCTGTTGGAATACTTTCGAATCCAGGAATACGTTCGTCTGTAAAGGATGCAAGGACCCTAACATCTCCAGATTTAATAAAACCAACCACTCCAGATATATCCCCAGTCATAGCAGAGGTGAAACCACCGACGGTCTGTGTGATAGCGTCTGCATCACCATCTACTCCGATATACTTTACTTTAAAGATATCGGTGTATCCCTTTCTTCCAAGCGCCATCAATACCTTAAGATGATCAAAACCACCTGCCGCTGAGCCTCCAGCAAAAGCATGTTTAGATGGATCAGCAATAACGGCATCTAGCAACTCGTTCAAATTTTGAAAAGGCGAGTCTTTTGCCACAACAATAACTCCAGGGTCCGCACCAATTGCTCCCAAGAATCGCACCTGATCAGAAGTCATACCAGAATACGCATTTTGAGCAAGACGTGTAGCTGTTGCAGAAGAAGCAGCAACAATTAGGTTATCATCAGTGTTGCGTTCATTAACAACGTGAGTGTACGCTAGCCCACCACCCCCGCCAGCCATATTTGTGACTTGAATCGGGGCATCAACAGCACCTATGTCATACATTATTTTTGTTATGCTACGACAGGTAAAGTCCCAACCCCCTCCAGGGTTAGCAGGAGCAATACACTCTGCAGCCATTGATTGACCAACCATGCCTAAACTAAAAATAGTAGCATAGCCTATTTTTGAAAATATTTTCATTAGATCTTCCTCCAAATAAATTAAAACCCATTAGACTTTGACAAAACGGGTAGAATCAATAGTCTATATCTATAACCTGACACAAACCTGACACGAGAAATAATAATTTTGAAAATTTTAATTGTCGAAGATACAACAAAGTTAGCAAAATCTCTGTCAGATCATTTTACTTTGACAGGTCATAATTCAGATATCGCCTCGACGATCGAAAGTGCTTCCGAATTAATAACCCTTACACATTATGACATCATCTTACTCGACATTATGCTGCCCGATGGTGACGGACAATCTTTCCTAATCGATTTAAGACGTAAAAGAATTACAGTCCCAGTTATTATTATGACTGCACGGTCTGAAGTTTCTGATAGAGTCGATCTTTTAGATATTGGGGCGGATGATTATATCATAAAACCGTTCGACATTATTGAGCTTGAAGCTAGATGTCGGGCTGTTTTACGCCGCCATGGTGGGCACAGCCAAACCAAGCTTGCGTATAGTGATATAATATTGGATCCATTGACAGCAGAATTACAAACCTCAAATAGCAGTTTCGTATTGCGGAATAGAGAGTTACGACTACTCGAAATCTTTATGAATGCTCCAAATATTATATTTACTAAGGAACAGCTGGCAGATCGGCTTTTCAATATCTCTGAAACGGTAAATGAAAATACAATCGAAGTTTATATTGGAAGGATCCGGAAAAAGCTAATAGGTTGCAAAGTCCGTATCGAAACAATGCGTAGTATCGGTTACAAGTTGAATACATCGTGAAAATATTTTTTCCAAAGTCACTCTCCCTAAGATGGAGATTATTAATTCCTCTTGTTTTGTGCGCAATTATAGTATCGATACTTCTATTTTTCTCAATGCGACATGCAACCAAACAAGCTGTTCAAGCTACCCAAGATGCACTCCTAAGAACTGCTGTGACTTCAATCTTAGAAGAAACCCGGACTAGCGCTAATAACGTAAAAATAAACCTACCCTACAATATTTTTACTATGCTTGGAGCAATTAGCGAAGACAAAGTATATTACCGAGTTGATCTTGATGGAAATTTTCTTACCGGTTACGAAGACTTAAACGTTTTGACGACACCTCAAAACCAAGAAAACCCATACTTCAATTCTTCAACATATCGAGGAGTCCAATTACGTCAGGCTACTGCAACACAGGTTTTTTTGATAAACGGTAACGAAAAAAAAGTGCGAGTAACTGTGGCACAGACACAACTTTTCCAAAAAACTATATTACGGGAAATTTCACGAAATGCGACTATCATCGGAGTCAGCTTTTTGGGGTTTGCATTATTTGTTGCGCTGTTTACGACAAACTCATTTCTTCGCCCAATTAATTTTTTAGCTGATGTTGTTAAGCGGCGCGGGCCTCACGACTTAAGGTCAGTCAAACACCCAACTCCTTTAGAGTTAATCCCTCTAGTTTCATCTTTAAATATATTTATTTCAAGATTAAGGGTAACGCTAAGACAAACTGAAACATTTATTGCTGAAGCAGCTCACCACATTAGAACACCCTTGTCATTAGTGAAGTCTGAAACTCAGCTAGCACTTAGAAAGTCAACAGATACTAATAATAGGGAACATCTTCATAATATCATAGAATCTGTTGATAAGAGTATCCGATCCGCAGGACAGTTGCTTGATCATGCGCTAGTCCTATATAGATCAGAACAAGCTAATGATGAAAAAGTTGATCTGGAAACAGTAATAGGTCATGTGGTATCTGGCATTCGTCCCGCAGCCGAACTCAAAGACATAATAATCAATATAAAAATTGAATCATCAACACCATTATTAATTTTAGCTGATAGAATTCTACTCGAAGTTGCTCTGCGAAATCTAATTGATAATGCCATCAAATATTCAAGTGCTGAACAGCAAGTTAGAGTTGAACTCACAAAACTTGGCAGCTTGGGTATAATAAAAGTCATCGACTCAGGAAGAGGTATACAGGGAATTAAGATGGCGGGTTTTCACAAACGCTTTAAAAGAGGAAGCAACGTGGATGATATTGTAGGATCCGGATTAGGATTGGCTATTATTACTGAAATTTGTAGCGCCTTTGATGGGAAACTAGAGTTAAAAAACAACAAAGGAGGAGGAGCGTGCGCAATCTTATATTTTCCAGTCTACTAATTCTTATTCTTAAACCTGCAGTTGTGCACGCACTCGAAATCGAATTTGAAGAAACATTTGGTTCCGGACATCCATCGACGACTGTAAAGATCTTATCCTCAACGGATAGCGAACGTTTTAAACCAGTTATAATGGGTTTCATAGAAAAAAACCCAAAACTGTCAATCAATTATATAACTGCTTCGACTGCTGATATTTATACCGCTATTGCCATTGATAAGCAGGAATTTGATGTAGTTATTTCATCTGCTATGGATCTACAGATGAAACTAGCAAATGATGGTTTTACTGAAACAGTAGACGGATCTATAAAAACGAAAGTTCCAATCTGGGCCCGCTGGAGAACAAATGTTTTTGGTTTTGCACTTGAACCAGTCGTTCTTTTAATATCAAAGAAAGACTTTAAAGATTTAAAACCTCCCAAAACTAGACGTGATCTCCTTTCATTAATCAGAAACAACCCCAACCTCTTCAGGGAACGCATAGGCACATACGATCCACGAGTTTCCGGTGCGGGGTATTTGTTTTCCACTCAAGATGCGCGACAAACAGATACGTTCTGGAGATTAGCCGAAGTAATGGGTAGATTAAAGGCAAAGCTGTACTGTTGCACTTCTCAAATGATCAACGCTGTGGATAACGGAGACCTAGCAATAGCATATAATGTACTTGGTAGCTATGCTAACGCCACTTTACCAGTTAACAGTAACGTTAAGATTGTGACTCTTGAAGACTATACTCAAATTCTTCTTAGGACAGCTATAATCCCAACGACCTCAAAAAATAAAGGACTTGGAATAGAATTTCTGCAATTTCTTTATAGTATCGAAGGCCAAAAATTGTTGGATCAAAAAGCAAAGCTACCGGCGCTTAATAATGCTGCAATTACCAAGCTAGCCAACAAAAAACTCATAAGACTGGACTCAGGGTTACTGGTATTTTTAGATAAACTGAAAAAAACTAATTTTTTACAAGAGTGGGAGGCTGCTTTAATTCAAAACTAACAAACCGTTACCTTTTAAGTTTACACTTTCTCAACTAATTAGTTTTAAAATATTCACGGCTTTTTCATGAAGTTCAAGGCTGCCTGTAGCCAGGACTCTTCCACCCAATTCAGCTGGACCTCCAGTCCAATTAGTAACGTTGCCTCCCGCAGCTTTTATCACCGCTATGGGTGCTTGTACATCATAAGGCTTTAAGCCTGCTTCAATAACGATATCAATATATCCCATCGCCAGAAGACCGTAAGCATAACAATCTAGACCATAACGGGTCAACTTGCATTTTTCAGCAACTTGTTTAAAGCCTCTAAGTTCCTCACTTGTACCTATTTCCGGATATGTTGAAAATAATACAGCATCTCTGAATTCCTTAACATTTGATACACTAAGGCTTTTATTATCTAGGGGGCCTCTAAATATCGCCTCATCTAGCCCGCCGGAAAATCTCTCTCCAATGTAAGGCTGATCAATAACTCCATATATAGATAAACCATTACGGTTTAGAGCTATCAGGGTGCCCCAGGTTGGAGCCCCAGAAATATAACCACGCGTCCCGTCAATTGGATCTAGAACCCAAGTATAACCAGTTGATCCAGTTTTTGACGGATATTCCTCCCCTAAAATACCATCTTCTGGCCGCTCTAATTCTATCAACTCTCGCATAGCTTTTTCAGCTTGGCGATCTGCAATAGTAACTGGATCAAAAGTAAGTTCCTCTTTTGAGTAGATAGACAGCGAATCCATTCGAAAGTATTTTAATGTATGAACTTTTGCAACATCAGCTAAGGCATGAGAAAGCTTTATGAATTGATCTTTGTCTTTTTTATTCATAATTATTTTTTATTAAAATACCCATTCTATATTCTACATACTTTAAATTGTACTTTTGTCTTTTAAAATATATCAGCCTAAATAGAGAAGTAATTAAAAAGGATCAAATTTTATTATGAAAGCTTTACAAGTTATAAAGTTTGGTGACCCTCCAGCTTTAGTCGACATTCCCAAACCTAAGCCTGGACCAGGACAAGTTTTAATTAAAATTTTCTCATGTGGATTAAATTTTGCAGATCTTCTGATGTTAAAAGGTACTTATCAAGAGTTACCACCAGTACCATTTACCTTGGGGATGGAGGTCTCTGGTGAGGTAGTTGAACTTGGTCCAGATGTGACGTCACCGGCTATTGGTTCGCGAATTGCAGTTTTTGGTGGAAATGGTGGGTTAGCAGAGTTTGGTGTATTCTCAGCCAAATTGTGCGTCGTCATACCCAAGACAATGTCTTTTGAGGTAGCCTCAGCATTTCAAGTAGCTTACTCCACAAGCCATGTAGCATTAGATTATCGAGCAAGACTACAACCAAAAGAAAATCTTTTAGTATTAGGTGCCGGAGGCGGCGTAGGATTAACAGCTGTCGAAATAGGTAAACTACTTGGAGCAAATGTTATAGCAGCTGCCCGTGGTCAAGAAAAATTGGCGGTAGTAAAGGAAGCCGGTGCCGATCACTTAATTGATACTGAGAAAGATGATATTCGTAGCATTGTCAAAGACCTGGGTGGAGCTGATGTTGTTTATGATCCAATAGGGGGTGAACAGTTCAAAGCTGCTTTAAGGGCTAGCAATCCCGAGGCCAGAATTTTGACTATTGGTTTTGCGAGTGGGGACATCCCACAAATACCTGCAAATCACTTATTAGTAAAAAACATTAATATAATAGGCTTTTACTGGGGCGGTTATCAGCGATTCAAACCTACCATCATTGCGGATAGTTTAAATCAACTATTCCAATGGCATACAGATAAGAGGATTTCACCCCATATTAGTCATTCATTTAATTTAGAAAACGCTGGAGATGGTCTGGAAAAGCTAAGAACTAGGAAATCAACAGGTAAGGTGGTAATTATAAATTAAAAAATTTACAAATTTTTAAATTTCTTTTTCTTGAAATTATTGTTATAATTAACCATATAAAGATTACAAAGTAGTGTTTGACACAAATTAGTTTAATTAGATGGAGAAAATATATGGCGGAATTTGATACAATTCGCACAGCAGGAGCCGGAGCAAAACCTCTAGCAATTGATGAAGGCCTTAAAAAACATATGAGTAGAACTTATAGTTTAATGGCTATTGCAATGCTTATAACCGGTGGAGTTGCTTATATAGTTGGAAATAACAATGCAATGCTTTCAGTAATATTCGGATCACCATTAAAATGGGTGGTTATGTTCGCTCCGTTAGCGGTTGTTTTTGGCCTTAGCGCGAGTATAAATAGGTTGTCAGCTGCAACAGCCCAATTAGTATTTTGGTTGTTTTCGGCGTTAATGGGGTTATCTATAAGTTATATTTTCGCTGTTTATACCGGTATGTCCATCGCGCAAACCTTTTTAGTTACAGCGATAGCTTTCTCTGGCCTAAGTATATGGGGTTATACTACGAAAAAAGATATTTCCGCATGGGGTTCATTTTTAATGATGGGTGTTATCGGACTGATAGTAGCCTCTGTGGTTAATATTTTCATGGCTTCCCCAGCGATACAGTTTGCTGTTTCCTCTCTCGGTGTGTTAATTTTTGCTGGTTTAACAGCATATGACACCCAACGAATAAAGAATGATTATATTCAAATGTCTCGTATGGGAAATGCTGAATGGTTAGCCAAGTCTGCCATAATGGGAGCATTAAGCCTGTATATAAATTTCTTAAATATGTTCATGTTTCTATTACAATTTATGGGAAACAGAAATTAAATTAAAACTAGAAATTGAAATTCAAAGAGTCGCGTTTCGACGCGGCTCTTTTTTGATTTGAACCTAAGACTTATTAATTCAAGTAGTTAAATAAAAGTTCTAATTCTTATATTACAATTCCAGGTCTAGTAATTACGTTTTTTGTACACCGGTAGGGTGAGCTTTACCGGCGATTATTAGTTGAGGTTTTTCTGCTACTCCAATCAACTCAGGACGCGTTTCTAAATAGCCCTTAATTTCTGGAATATCAGTTAAATCTTTTAGGAACTCCTCTAATCTGGGGAATTTCGTGATTAATTCACTATCAAGTTTCTTAGATAAATCAAGATGGTGAAATGTGGCAAACTCTGCAGCTCGAGGTGTATCATCGATAAAAAACTTTCTTCCACTAGTAACTAATGCTCTTTCCAAATCTTCAAAGCGTGAAACTAATGTTGGCATCATCGACGATTTTTTGTCGAAAAAATCTTTACCAACCGCAAAATTAATCGTTGGGTTTAATGGAGCAAAGAGCTCCTGAGCACTCTGAAGTATCGCGTCACTTTTTGCTTTCTCAACCGGGTCTTCTAATGTCAAATCAGATTTATACTCAATATATTTTAGTATTGCGATGCTCTGGCTTATTACGTGAGTTCCATCAATTATAAGCACAGGTAACTGTTTAAAAGGTAGCGTAGATTTTATATCAACCCAACTGTTATCATAATACTCCCAAGACATTTGGTAATCATAGCTCATTCCCACACTTCTCATTAACATCTGTGGGGCTTCAGCCAAGGCTCGCATTTTGAAATAGACCAAAGATACAGACATTTCTTGCCTCCACTCAAAAAATTATAATGAATTAGCAATAATACTTAAAAAAAAAGAACCGTCAAATAACGGTTCTTAATGAAAATTAATTAAAACAATCAATTTACTTAATTTTACCCTCTTTATATTCTACGTGCTTTCTTGCTACCGGGTCATATTTTCTTACAACCATTTTCTCAGTCATAGTCCTTGCATTTTTCTTTGTTACATAAAAATGTCCTGTACCCTCTGACGAGTTTAACCTTATCTTTATGGTGGTTGGTTTTGCCATTATAGAAATCCTTATACTCGCTGAGTTCGTATCTGTAAAACCAGTCTTTTACTATCATGCACGCGTAAGTCAACAATAAACCGAAATGCTTTCAATCCAAATTAGCACTTTTAAACTTACTAATAAGTGCGGTTGGCCTATAAGCCGGATTCTGTCCAAGAGTTGAAACTCTTTGTATGGCCATTCATCTAGAAATACAGTTACCTGCATTCCTTAAGCCGCCAACCCGAACCAAAAAAGCTAAAGCAGCTTTGGATTTACATCCAGTAGGTTCCTATTTGGCGTTGCTCCCGGTGGGGCTTGCCGTACCACGTTTGTTACCAACCGTGTGGTGAGCTCTTACCTCACCATTTCACCCTTACCTCTAAAGAGGCGGTATACTTTCTGTTGCGCTTTCCCTCAGGTTACCCTGGCCGGGAGTTATCCGGCACCGTTGCTTTATGGAGTCCGGACTTTCCTCGAGTCTTTTAACCCGCAGCCATCCAGCCAACCGCATCGATGACCTTTAATTACCCTAAACCGTAAGGTCAATCGGATAATTTAAACTAAGGTTCTTCGCTAGTCCTACATCTTCAGCTGTTAAACTGCCAACACCAAGCGGATTGAACCTTATTCTAAACGCACTTAACAGCGTTTCAAAAGATACTTCTGAATTATAACCGAATAAGGATAAAGATTTAACAAAATCTTCTTCACTCAGCGTTTTCACATTTGTTATCTTGGGCCTAATAGCAAGCTTATTTCGTGCAAGTCTATTCCAATCAAACTTAACTCCCGGATCAATTTTTCTTCCTGGTGAAATATCTGAATGGGCTAGCACTCTGTGGGTAGGAATATTCCATTTATTCAAAATATCTTTTAGTAAAAGCTCTAAACTGATCATTAATTTTTCGCCAAACGGTGAAAACCCATCGTTAGATAATTCTATACCGATGGAGTAAGAATTTATGTCTGAGATGTTACCCCATTTACTTACTCCAGCATGCCAAGCGCGCTTTAGCTCATCTACTAAATTTAATATTAATCCGTCTTCAGAAATTAAATAATGCGCCGAGACCTCAGAGCCTTTATCGCAGAGTGTTTTTTTTGCTTCTTCAAAGCTCTGTGTCGCTGTGTAATGTATTATAACTATATTAGGTCTTACCAACCCTTTTCGTTCATTAAAATTTGGGGATGGGCTAGAAATTAACAATAGCTAATTATTCTTCAGGTTACGATACACCGCCGGATCCCAATCGCAAGCGTATCCGTCTCCATCAGGATCAACTCCACGACTATCAAAGGTTGGTCCACCAGACTTTAGAAAAACAAACTGCGCCAATTCATCTGATTGATATTTAGAGCATGGCTTCGTAACATTTCCAATACTTACGTTTAGCCTTGTATACATTCTTTTACCTACTGGATGCTTTGTGGAAACAGCAAATTGAATTGGTGTTAAGTGTCTGATTCTGGGGCGTACAGGAACCTCTACCGGTTTAATTAAGATATATTTAGCGCTTTGCCTTTTCCGGCGCTTTGCATCTGATTCTATAGTCTCTCTACTCGAAACTGCTTCAAAATTCTGCTCATCAGATATAGATGCATTGCCGAGATTCTCAGCTGTTTCGTTATTTAAGTCTCTCTTTTTTGGTTTTGTTAGTGCATCCTCTATAGCTTTTCTTCCCGTAATAAGAGAGCTTTCCACAACATTAGAAACTGAGTTCATACTGTTAGCATACTGCTCAGTAGTGGGCACACACGCCGTTGAAAAAACAATAACACTGAAAAGTATAGCTGTTCGCATCATAAATTTTTTCCACTTCATCCTATCAGTTTACCACCACTTTTTAGGTTTCGCATCGAAACTAGCTGACTTCTCCAAACTATATGCGATATTCAACATATCGCCTTCCTGCCACGGTTTTCCAATCAATTGAAGACCCAGCGGTAATCCATTTTTGTCTAATCCAACTGGAACCGAGATACCAGGTAACCCAGCTAAATTAACAGGGACTGTAAATATATCGTTTAAATACATCTGAACCGGGTCAACATTTTCCATCTCTCCAATAGCGAATGCTGAAGAAGGCGTAGACGGGGTTAAAATCGCATCGATATTTTGATTAAAAACTGCTTCAAAATCGTTCTTAATTAAAGTTCGTACTTTTCGTGCTCTATTATAGTAAGCATCATAAAAACCCGCTGAAAGAACATAAGTCCCAATCATAACTCGTCTTTTTACTTCATCTCCAAAACCTTCTGCACGGGTTTTCTCATACATTTCTGTGATCCCATCACCAAGAGATAATTCAGCTCGATGTCCAAACCTAACCCCATCATAACGGGCTAAATTTGATGAAGCCTCTGCTGGCGCAACAACATAATAAACGGGTAGTGCAAATTTAGTATGAGGCAACGAAATATCAATAATTTCTGCTCCTGCTTCTTCAAGCATTTTCATGCCATCAGACCAAAGTTTTTCAATTTCATTTGACATACCATCAAGACGGTATTCTCGTGGTATTCCAATCTTTTTCCCTTTAATATCTCCGTTCAAAAAACTTTCAAAATCTGGCACGGGCAAATCCGCGCTTGTGGAGTCTTTCTCATCATGACCAGACATTGTTTTCAGCAAAATCGCTGCATCCCTAACAGACTTTGTCATCGGACCAGCCTGATCTAAAGATGACGCAAATGCCACCACTCCCCATCTAGAACATCTACCATAAGTGGGTTTAAGACCTGTTATACCCACGAAGGCTGCCGGCTGCCGAATGGAACCACCAGTATCTGTGCCGATTGCACCCAAACACAAATCTGCGCTTACTGCTGCAGCTGAACCGCCAGAGGAACCTCCTGGAACGAGCTTTCTTGAAACATTAACTTCTTGCCAAGGATTAATTGCGTTGCCATATGTCGATGTCTCATTGGAGGAACCCATCGCAAACTCATCCATATTGAGTTTACCAAGCATTACAGCCCCAGATTCCCACAGTTGCTTCGTAATTGTACTCTCATACTCTGGTTTGAAGCCGTCCAGAATGTGCGAACCAGCCTGAGTATGAACACCTTTAGTACAAAATAGATCCTTCACCCCAATAGGTATACCACACAAAGACTTACCTACGCCTTTACTCAAAATTACATCCGCATTGGAAGCCTGCTTAATAGCTAACTCTGAAGTGTCATGCACCACGGCATTTAACTCTTTAGCTTCTGCAACAGATTTTAGACACGCTTTAGTAAGCTCAACAGCACTAAAAGTCTTTTTCCTTAATCCATCCCGAGCTTCTTCAATTGTAAGCTCTGTTAACTCAGTCATTATTCAACTACCTTTGGTACAACAAAAAAACCTTCTTTATTTTCTGGCGCATTAGCCAGCACCGAACTCTGCTGATTACCATCGGTTATTTGATCCTGTCTGCGTTTGAGTTCCATAGGTGTTACTGACGTCATAGGTTCTATCCCAGAAATATCCACTTCATTTAACTGCTCCATGAATGAAAGGATGCCCGAAAGCTCACTCGCCACTCGGGGAAGATCATTATCGTCTATGGCTATTCTTGCCAACTTTGCTACTTTTCGAGCAGTTTCAATATCAATTGCCATATTAAAGCTCCGTACTATCTTTAGAAACTGTTTATCTCCCTAAACCATCACACACAAGATAAAGAACACTCATTATATAATTGAGTCATAAATTCAATATTTTATTAGGTAATTCACCTTAGCACTTTAAAGAACTCTTTTAAAAGATTTTCACATTCAGTGATATTTATAGAGTCATAAACTTCGGGCTTATGATGACATTGGGCATGTTCAAAAATACGCGCACCATGGATCACAGCACCCGACTTACTATCAGAAGCTCCAAAATATAAACGTCTTATTCGGGAGTTTGAGATTACCCCCGCACACATAGCACATGGTTCTAGCGTGACATAGAGATCACAATCCGGTATTCTTTCAGAATTGAGTATTTTACATGCCTCTCTTATTGCTAACATTTCAGCATGAGCTGAGGGGTCAGACAACGCTCGAGTTTGATTTCCTGATCGAGATATTAACACTCCTTCGGACGATACCACAGCGGCTCCCACGGGAATTTCTCCACGACTTCCAGCCGCTTTTGCTTCATCCAAAGCTATCTGCATATGATTTTTAAATTTCATTTTCTATCATTCTATTGTTGAAGCAACGAAACTAAAAGTTTAACAAATCTTTACAACCAGTCTAAGGTATCTCAATGAATTCTAAAGTAAACCCAGGCGATCGAATCGCTAAAATTCTTTCCCGAAGAGGGATTTGTTCTAGAAGAGAGGCTGAAAAACTAATATTACAAGGTAAAGTAAGGGTTAACGGAACTCTGATTAGCAGTCCGGCCTTAAACCTACAAGAAACAGACTTGATTACCGTTAACGGTAAAACGGTAGGTCAAGAACAACAAACCAGACTATGGCGATATCATAAACCGTTAGATTTAGTAACTTCTACTAAAGATGAGAAAGGTAGAATAACAGTTTTCGAAGCATTACCTGATCATATGCCGAAAGTTATGAGTATAGGTAGGCTTGATATCAATTCTGAAGGCTTACTGCTTCTTACAAATGATGGTCAGTTAAAACGAAATCTTGAGCTTCCTTCCACAGGTTGGGTCCGAAAGTACCGAGTACGAGTCAGGGGACGTCCAACTGAGGAGGCAGTCAACCCGTTAAAAAGTGGTATCAAGGTTGGTCGCGAGCATTTTAAGCCAATGGATATCAATATTGATAAACAGCAAGGAGCAAATGCTTGGCTTTCTATAGGCATACGCGAAGGTAAAAATAGAGAAATAAGAAGAGCACTAGAACATGTTGGTTTTTCCGTTAACCGGTTAATCCGCATTGGTTACGGTCCGTTTCGATTATTAGACCTAAAACCAGGTGAAGTAGTTGAGATAAAAAGACAGGTAATTAAAGATCAAATAGGGAAGTTAACCAATAAAAAACTTTAATAGTCTTGGTCGTATTTGATAAAGTTTTTGTCAAGAAAGATAAAAGAATTCCTATGTTACTTTATATCTATACTAAATATTTTGAACTGACCCAACTCTAAGATCTCTTTATATTTATCACTTTTTAAAACTGCACATATTTCGTTTGCCTGCTCTACTGTAACCTCCTGACCTTTTTTATTTAAACCCACTTGGTCAAACAAGGAATTGATAGCAACTCCAGTACCTTTACCCCACTTCCCATCCACCAACCCTGGATCAAAAGCCGTTTTTTTTAAAAATTCTTGTATACATTTTACATTAGAGTCAGCATGCACAGAGCTTACGATCACAAATAGAAGAATAAATGGATATAGGCTATTTTTGAGATAATCAGCCAAAAATATGCCTATAAATTCTAGGTATATTTTTGTCTCTAAATACAGTTTCACTAATAACCGAATGATCCAACCCAAAAGCAGCCTCCACGCAGGCCGCACATACTGCACGGTAATCAATGGTCGCATATAAGTCACGCCCCTCATAAAGCTCTCGATTAGCTAGTCCTGGCCAGTTTGCAATCACGCTTGAACGCTTTATCAACCCACCCGCCAGCAAACCAACTGATCCATAGCCATGATCAGTTCCAGCTGATCCATTTTCCTTAACCGTTCTACCAAATTCTGTCATGGTAAGAATAATAGTATTAGACCATTGTTCTTTTAATTCATTTTTTAATTTTGCAATTGTTTGATCAACCAAAGTAAATAGTTCAGGATGATGACCTATATCGCGGCCAATTTCTGCATGATCATCAAACTGCGGAATCTTGATGACTGCTACTCTGGGACCAGTTTCGTTTCTCATTGACCTACCTGCCTCAGATGCCAAACTTAAAGGATCGCGTGCGAGGTTTCGCGTATTCATGCCCACCATACCCAACGATCTTTGTTTCAACTTTTCTATCACTTGCTGCATATCTAACTCATGGGTACTTTGGATGAGGTCTAACAGTTTTGAAGAAGGTTTTCTTGTATGTTTAATTCGAGCTGGATAGAAATTTTCAAAATCACTTGCCCCTCTAATCAATAATGGAGTTTCTAGAGACATTGCTTTTCCGGCTATTTGTGCTGTATCCATCGCTCGTCCGAGCCAACCTGTTTTTATAGAAAATGGCGTTTTTAAACCTCCTTGCAATACATTTTGTCCCTCAAAATGTGATCTTCCAACGTAAGGGAAAGAGGTTGCATGAATAATCGATGCTTGATCACTTGCTAACATTTGAGAAAAGTTTTTGAAGTTAGGGTGAATTCCAAAAAGCGGGTTTAATTTTAATGGGTTTGAGGCGACTAAGTCTTTTCGCTGTTTATATAAGCTATCATCTCCTACTGGTGGAACTGCCAATAAACCGTCCATTCCACCCTCTAATAAAAGTACAATTATTCTGCCATTAATCGCATTTTTTGTAAAACCGTGAACAGGGTACCCAGATAGAAATAACCCGGCACCGGTTCCAGAAAGAAAATGTCTACGCGTTATCATTTAAACCTCCATAAAATCTGGACTACATAGCGCTACGATCATTTTAGTTTTATTCGTTTTTGCTTTATCAATTGCTAATTTAGTTTTATCCGAAAAATCATGAATGTGTGCTATTTCTTCGCCAGTCTTTGACGGGTTAGATGCTGAGATTCTCGTCGCAATCCTTACACGACGATCAAAATGCTCTGTTGAGATCCAATCCTCTTTTTTATCTGAGTAGCCATCAGGCTGTCTGTTCTCCCAAAAACTATTCCCGATCTCCTCAAGAATGTTTCTTGGTTCCGAATTAGGTTGTCCAAACCAGTCCTCCTCATTGAAACCCGGCATAATATTGGCCCCTGAAACCCTAATAGCTTGAAACATCCAAGTTGATGGCCACAGAAACTTTTTCGCTGAGGTTGATTTAGTAATCCTAATAACCTCTTTATGAACTTCCTGCAAATCACCCGCGGACTCTTTCCAGACTTCATAGATAGATTGTATCTCACCTTCAGACGCACTTTCTCCAGCAAAATGAATAGCCAGTTTTTTGGATAAATATCTTGCCGTTGAATCGTCTTTTGATAGCATATTGATCAGTTTTCTTAGCGTTTTTTTTCCAGCACCAAACTTTTGATCAAGGACTATCTTCTTTCCAGGCTCAGCTCGATGCTTAAAGTAAGGTTCTATTATAAATCTCTTTAACGAACCTGGGGATGAATTGTGTCGTCTTTGTTCCCTTTTAAATTTTGGTATTAACGAATCTATATTTGCCCCCCAACCCGCTAAAATTTTTGCCGAATTTCTTATATCTTCTTCCGTATAGTTTCTTGATGGAGAAACACTATGAAGTTCCAAGAGTTCTCGAGCAAGGTTATCATTTAATCCTGATAATCTTCCACGTTTTTTATCCCAAAGTGCTGACTCTGATTTTTCTCCAACACTATCTGCGTTATCTAAATAATCCAACATGCCTACATGACTTGTTGCTTCATACAACATGTTCTCAAAGGATGAATTCAAATTGTTATAAATAACCCGGTTTATGAAATCTCCTATTACGAAGTTTCTTCGACCACCGCCTCCAATTGTAAAATGGTTTGTCCAAAAATGCGTGAACCTCTGCTTAATCATATCTTCGCTGTAGATTGCAGAATTCCAGAAACGGTAAACATCCAGTAAAGAAACGTCTGTTTCAGATCTTAAGGCTTTAATTTGACTCTTTTTCTCAAAACCACTCAGATCTTTAGATCTTTCGATGTCTTTTCTTTCACTATCGTACCGATAGGCACGCCGTAGTCGCTCTTCAAAAGAAAAATCATATTCTTCCGGCCAAAGTACTGGTTTACTAGATCTAGTTAAAACACCTATTGTTTCAAAACTTTTATCAATTTGTTTGTTGTTCCAAGCATTGATATCATTCGGGACGTTATCATTTTCTCCAAAACCGAACCCAATTTTTCGAGCCCAAATATGTTTATTGTTGTACATGTTGTCCCTAGCTACATTTAAACCGACTATATCGCTATTAGTTAACCTTAAAACCAAAAATTGTAGTTCTTGATATTTTAGCTATCTCAAGTAAAATTTTATAATAGCATACTAGTAAATGGAACAGTCAATTTCAAATAATTCAACTCAGAAGGCTAAATTAAAAATAAAACTGTTTGTAAAAACCAAAATTTAGCGGCTAAATAGAGTGATGAATTATCAATTCATCCCAGATACAAAAACGTATGGTAATATGCTTATTAAATTGTTTGTTGAAACTCGATCCACTCAAGAAGTACATTATGAGCGCAATTTACAGATAGGTCCCGGATTGATTTATTTCTGGCAACGCAGAGAGCCTCAAAATGGATAAGTTACTAAGTATATTAATTCCAAATTTTGAAACACATATATTTTTAATGATCATGGTTGTATTCTTTATTGGAGGTTTAGTAAAAGGTTTTTTAGGTATTGGTCTTCCCGCAGCAGCAATGGCCTTGCTTACACTCTTTATAAATCCGTTAGATGCAATCGCCCTTATTATAGTCCCGATCATATTTACTAATGCTCTTCAGTTTGCGAGCTCTGCGGGAAAAAAACAGATAATTATTGATTATAAGCTTTGTGCAATTGCTATAATAGTCAGTATTTTTATTACATCAATTTTTATAAATGCTTATCCTAGCTTTCTAATAACAATTGCTATTGGCGTAGCAATGGTAGCTTTTTCCCTAAATCAATTAACTGGCTTTAAAATACCTGTAGGCCCTGGAAATCTCTGGCAAATTATAGCAGGGACTACAGCGGGGATCTTGGGGGGGGTCAGTTCAATCTGGTCTCCTCCCATAGTTATGTATTTGTTTGCTCGTAACGTTTCTAAAGAAACATTTATTGCCGCTACAGGCTTTCTTTTTTTGGTGGGTAGTTTTCCGCTTGCGTTGGGTTATTTTCTTTCGGGTGTACTGACTCTTGGGATTATTTTAAACTCATTCATAGGACTTATTATCGTTTTAGCTGGATTCAAAACAGGAGAATTATTAAGACAAAAGATTTCTCAAGAGCTCTTTAAAAAAATTGTATTATGGGGATTTTTAATCATGGGACTAAGACTAATCTACACTGGAACATTAATTATTTAACAGCCTCTTGTTTGGAATCAGATTTTCTAGGTGTTACAAAAGCAAGTCCAATGAGCATTGTTAAGAGTGATGCCCAAACCCAGATAGAATTACTCTCGCCAAAAAGTAAAATTCCCCAAAATATTCCAGATAATGTGACTAAATATCCCACCTGACTAGCAAAGAGTGGTCCAGATTGAGAAATTGTATAGATGAAAAGAGTATATGCAGTAACATTGATCACCGCTAAACCCAGTATTGTCCAACTCAGATTATTAAAGGGAATAGAAATCATAAAAAGATTATCTGTAGATAAACCCACAATTCCTAATAATAAAGTTCCAATTAGGCTCATTCCACAAGCCATTCTAATAGGCCCAATACCCTCCAAATCGCGAACGGCCAAAACAATATTTTCTGATGCATAGCAAACTGAACTTATGCATGCTACCAGAATCCAAATAACTGCTGAACGATCAGGTAGACTTGTTTCTGGGACAACTAAAAACAGGATTGCTGAAGCACCTAGCAGGATACCCAAAACTCTCCTTGCCGCTAATTTCTCTAAACCTAAAAAAGTTGCGAAAGCGTACGTTAGTATCGGCACAAGAGTTACCGTAATGGCGAGAACACCTGCTGGTATTTTAGAAGCTGCGTAATAAAAACATACACTTGGTATGGCCGTGCCTATCATGGCCAATATAATAAACAAAAATAAGTTCTTAGAACTGAATTTCATATATCTTCGGCGAAGTGTAGTTAATATTAATAGGATAATTCCTGCAAATAAAGAGCTCCAGAAGGCAATTCCGATCGGTGTCCCACCTAAGTTAACTGCGATTTTTCCTAAAGAAAATGACAACCCCCAGACAGAGCCCATATAAAAAAGTGTTATCCAAGGCAAAGCTTTCGTAAGCATTATTTTCCTTAACTGATTATTTGATAGGTTTTTACCGACTTCAAATCGATAGTAGTTTATAGATATCTTCGGTACAAACATGCAACAACAGAATTAAGTTTATTTCTGAAGTCGTACAGGCTCGTTAGCTATCGCAGTATTTTGAAAAAGTATTATATAAAAACTCTTTTAAATTTATATCTAAACTAGTACGCTGTGGGTTAATAAAGACCCCTTAGCGGCGAGCCAGGAGATAATATATGCACTATTACACACCAGAAAGTTTCTCAGAAGCAAGTAAATTATCAGCAAACGCTAAAGGCATTACAAGGTTTTTAGCTGGTGGGACTGATGTTTTAGTCCAACTGAGATCAGATATAATAACTCCCGATGTGTTAATCGATATAAAAAAAATACCTGATGTTAAAAAGATCAAGAAAAACCCCGATGGAAGTTGGTTCATAGGAGCAGCGGTCTGTGGCGCCCAGCTAAATGAACATGCAGAAATAAAGTCAGATTGGCCCGGTGTTGTTGAGGCGATGGACTTAATTGGTTCAACTCAAATTCAAGGGAGGGCAACACTTGTTGGGAACTTATGCAACGGCTCACCCGCAGCAGACTCCGTTCCAGCTCTTATGGCTGCAGGCGCTACAGCAACTGTAGTAAATTCCTCTGGCAGTCGCGAAATTTGTATTGAGAAAATCCCACATAGTCCTGGGAAAACAACCCTGAGTAAAGGTGAGGTAGTATCAGCTATAAACTTACCCGCCCACAAACCTAATAGTGGAGATGCATATTTAAGATTAATACCTAGAACAGAGATGGATATCGCGGTAGTTGGTTGTGGTATAAGCCTAACTTTAAAAGATGATAAGATAAGTGAAGCTCGGGTATCTCTTGGAGCAGTTACACCAACCGTAATCTTGGTTGAGGATGCTGCAAAGGCCATCATAGGTAAACAGTTAGATGAGCAAACCTTGGAGGCACTTGCAGAAGCTGCTCGAAAAGCATGTAACCCAATCACTGATAGAAGAGGTACAATTGAATATAGAACCCATATTGCGGGAGTTTTGGCAAAAAGGGCTGCAAATATTGCCTATGAAAGAGCGAGGTCTTAAAAATGAGTAACATTCACGTTAATACGATAGTAAACGGCGATGAGGTAGGGTTTTTATGTGACCCAAGAGAAACTCTGCTTGACTGTTTGAGAGATAAATTGAGTCTCACAGGAGCAAAAGAAGGTTGTGGGACGGGCGACTGCGGGTCTTGCTCCGTAAAGTTAGATGGGCGGCTAGTATGCTCCTGTTTGGTTCTTGGCGCAGAGGCAGAGGGAAAAGAAATTGAAACCATTGAAGGTATGTCTCGTGGTGAAGAACTTCATCCACTTCAAGAAAAGTTTATAGAACATGCCGCCTTACAATGCGGGATATGCACACCCGGAATATTAGTCGCCACCAAAGCACTATTGGAAAAAAACCTCAATCCATCCGAAACAGAAGTTAGATATTGGCTAGCTGGTAATTTATGCCGATGCACAGGGTATGACAAAATCATACGTGCCGTTCTTGATACGGCAGCTGATTTAAGGGAGGCAAAATAATGGCTTTAGATGATCAAAGAAAATCTAATTTTAAGTTTGTCGGCACTCGACCAAATCGACCTGACGGAATGGACAAGGTAACAGGTAGAGCAAAATTTGGAGCAGATATGTATGCTCCAGGAATGCTACATGGCGCAATTCTTAGATCACCCCATGCACATGCAAGAATCACTAAATTAGACGTTTCAAGAGCCGAAAAATTAAAGGGTGTTAAAGCAATTGTAACGCGAGCAGATTTTTCAAAAAAAATAAGTTTTACTCCAGGAAAAGACCTAGAGACTTGGAATGTATTAGAAAATATTATGGCAGGAGAAAAAGTACTCTATGACGGACATGCTATTGCAGCTGTAGCTGCGACATCAGCTCTCGCAGCTCGGGACGCCGTTAAGTTAATAGATGTAGAGTATGAAATCTTACCACATGTTACTGATGTAGACGCAGCTATGGCTGAAGATGCTCCAGTAGTTCGTGAAGGTGTAGCTGACAAATCAGTTCCTAAAGGATTAAATTCTAATATAGCAAGATATCATGAAAGTGGTCATGGAGACGTCGAGGTCGGGTTTAAAGAGGCTGATTTGATAGTTGAAGACAGCTTTAAAACTGAGGCAACTCATCAGGGCTATATTGAGCCACATGCATGTTTGGCCACATTAGGTAATGATGGTAAAGGAGAGTTGTGGTGTACAACCCAAGGGCATTTTTATTTCCAAAAAATATGTGCAGCCCTTCTTGATCTGGAAACTAGCCAGTTAAGAGTCACCGCATCTGAAATTGGTGGCGGGTTTGGAGGTAAAACAACTGTATTTGTTGAGCCTGTAGCATTGGCTTTATCACGAAAAGCAAATCGTCCCGTGAAACTTGTAATGAGCCGTTCAGAAGTGTTTAGGGCTACTGGCCCTACATCATCCACTTCAATGGATATTAAAATTGGAATGAAAAAGGATGGTACAATTACAGCAGGTCAAGGAACGTTTAGGCTCCAAGGTGGTGCCTTCCCGGGAGCTCCCGGAGATCTTACTGCCATGTGCGCATTTGCTCCATATTCTCTCAAAAATGTTTCTCAAATTGGTTATGACGTTCTAACAAACAGGCCCAAGCAGGCAGCTTACAGAGCGCCGGGATCACCAATGGCAGCTTTTGCTGTTGAGTCAGTAGTTGATGAACTATGTAAAAAATTAAATTTAGACCCAATCGAAGTCCGGCTTAAAAATGCTTCTCGCAAAGGTACAAAAGCAAGTTTTGGGCCTAAATTTGATGATATTGGGTTAGTAGAAACCTTAGAGGCCGCCAAAGACCACCCTCACTATTCAGCTCCCTTAAAAGCTGGCCAAGGTCGTGGAATTTCATGTGGCTTCTGGTTTAATCATGGGGGGGAGACAGCGGTATCTTTGGCTTTATCAGAAGATGGAACTGCTCAGATTTCAGTTGGAACCCCAGATATTGGAGGAAGTAGATCTTCAATGGCTTTAATGGCCGCCGAAGAGCTGGGAATTCCCTATGATCATATAAGATGCACAATTGCTGATACGGCAACTCTTGGTTATAACGAAATCAGTCATGGTTCTCGGGTTACATATGCTTCGGGCTTGGCAACTATAAAAGCCGCAAAAGACGCGATTAACAAATTATCTAAACGGGCTGCAGATAAATGGGGAATTCCAAAAGAAGCAGTTAAATGGGAAGATGGATGTGCAGTACCATCTGGACCAAATGCTGGTGATTTTGAACCTTTATCCTTGAAAGACCTAACAAAAAATATGGGTAAAACTGGAGGACCAATCGTTGGTCATTTTGAGGCTACACCCGAAGGGGCTGGTGTCAGCTTTGCTACTCATATTGTAGATGCTGAAGTGGATCCAGATACAGGTAAAACAAAAATTTTAAGGTATACAGTTATTCAGGATGCCGGCAAAGCAATTCACCCCTCATATGTTGAAGGTCAATATCAAGGAGGAGCTGCTCAAGGGATTGGCTGGGCGCTGAATGAAGAGTATATATATGGCTCTGATGGTAGATTGCAGAATGCAGGCTTTTTAGATTACAGAATTCCACTAGCCTCAGACTTACCTATGATAGATACCGTCATTGTAGAGGTCCCAAATCCAGGTCATCCTTACGGTGTTCGAGGTGTCGGAGAAACCTCTATTTGTCCACCACTGGCAGCAATAGCAAATGCAGTTTCTGCGGCTGCAGGTATAAGGCTAAGAGAGCTACCCATGTCTCCTCCTCGGATTGTAGCTGCCTTGAATGGCAAATAAAAGTGGTTCAGGTAAACCTCTGGGCAGGATTACGTAGATTTACAGATGGTAAAGATACAGTTGAAATAAAAGCTCGGAATGTAGGCGAAATCCTTAATGCACTAGAGAATAAGTATCCTGAACTTAGAGAAATAATTGAAGCCGGTGTATCTGTTTCGGTTGATGGTAGAATTATTGCTAGTGGGTTAACTGAACCCGTTTATGAAAATAGCGAGGTATTTCTTTTACAACAGCTAAAAGGAGGTTAAATAACTAATATGGCCAGAAATCTTATTATTGGTGCAGCACAACTGGGCCCTATATCCCGTTCTGAGACAAGGGTGTCTGCAGTTAATAGAATGATAAAATTAATGGAGGAAGCAAAACTTAAGGGAGTTCAATTAATTGTTTTCCCTGAATTGGCACTTACTACTTTTTTCCCTCGTTGGTATATTGAAGATCAAGAAGAACTTGACTCTTTTTTTGAAACTGAAATCCCTGGTCCAGAAACTTCAAAATTATTTGATAGAGCTAAAGCGCTTAATATGGGCTTTTATCTCGGTTTTGCAGAGTTAACCGAAGAAAATGGAAAAGTTAGACATTTTAATACTTCCATATTAGTAGATAATAAGGGAACACAGATCGGTAAATATCGTAAAATTCACCTTCCAGGTCACTTCCAGAATGAACCGTACAGGGCATTCCAACATCTCGAAAAACGTTACTTTGAAACAGGAAACCTTGGTTTTCCAACCTTCGATGTCTTTGGAGGTAAATTAGGGATGTGCTTATGCAATGATCGTCGCTGGCCAGAAACATTTAGAATGTTAGGCCTTCAGGGGGTTGAACTCGTAATGTTAGGATATAATACACCTGCCCATTACCCTCCTGTTCCCGGACATGATCATTTAAATGAATTTCATAATCACTTAGTAATGCAAGCAGGAGCCTATCAAAATGGTACATGGGTTGTAGGTGTCGCAAAAGCCGGTAATGAAGAAGATTGCGACTTAATTGGTGGGACGTGTATTATTGCCCCGACTGGTGAAATAGTTGCTGAGTGCAAAACGCTAGACGACGAGCTAATTGTGTACCAGTGTGATCTGGACAGATGTGAAGAGATAAAAAAGGGAATATTTGATTTTGCCCAACACAGGGAACCAGAAAATTATCGATTAATAGTCGAAACCAAAGGTGAAATAATTTAAAAATAGTGCTTGCGGGAATAGCTCGTAAAGATCAGCTGTAGACACGGAAATCGAAGTTAAAGTTTTGGGGCACACACGCTAAAGGAGTGTTAGGTATTACCAGCGTGTCCTAAAATGTGTGAAGGCTTGTTCTATTTTACGTCTCAAAGTTAGTGTGCTTTTGTAACGAAGTAATTGTACACTTAAGGTACTTTTGATTTTCTTAAATTAAGGATTGAGATAATTTTTACTAATAAATTTAGTTCAAAAGACAGTATCTAATTGTTTTAAAAAATGTACTTCTATACTCCAATTACTTGACCAACGCATGATCCAAACCCAATTCGATAGTTGTTACCTTTAGCATCACCCCGCATAATGACTGTATCGCCATCTTCTAAGAAGCTGCGGGTAATATCACCACTTAAAGTAAAGGGTTCTTTGCTTCCCCAGCTTAACTCAAGCATCGAACCAAGGCTCTCTTTGCTTTCACCAGAAATGGTACCTGAGCCTAGCAGATCACCTATCCGCATCGGACAACCGCATGCCGTGTGATGTGCGAGTTGCTGCGCAGATGAGTAGTACATTTCCTTATAATTTGTCTTGGTTATAGTTGCCTTTTCACCAGTAGACGTGGCCAATTCGACCTCAAGTTCGATATCAAATAGCATTGGGCCAGTATCTTTGATGTGATCTAAAAGCTCAAATTCGCGCTGCGGTGTACTCGTACGAAATGGAGTAAGTGCCTCTGCAGTTACTATCCAAGGGCTTATTGTAGTCGCAGTTGCCTTGGCTTGGAAAGGCCCTAGAGGCTGATATTCCCATGCTTGAATGTCGCGTGCAGACCAATCGTTAAGCAGAACATAACCAAAGATATTTTTATCTGCCTGATCTACTGAAATACGGCCTTTTGAGGATCTGCCTACAATTGCTCCAAGCTCTAGCTCAAAGTCAAAACGCGCCGACGGACCAAAATGCGGTAAATTATCATTTGGAGCTTTGAGCTGCCCATGGGGACGAAGAATATCTGTACCACTTATAACGACAGACGATGCCCTGCCATTGTATCCAATTGGAATGTGTAGCCAATTGGGTGGTAGTGCGTTTTCAGGGCCTCGAAACATAGTTCCAACATTTGTAGCGTGGTGTCGACCAGCATAAAAATCAGTGAATTCGGTTACTGTAAAGGGCATATGCAATTGTGCATCTACTTGCCTCAAAAGATAGGGACTCAGGTTTTGTTGGGCGTTGGAACCTACCATCAGCGCATCAAGCAGAGCCGTGCGAAACCCAGCCCATTTTTCCTGACCAAGCTCCATAAACGCATTCCAAGCGCCTGTTGTGAACACACGTGAAGGTATCTTAAATACTTGTGCTGCGGCAGTAACATCAAGAATTTGATTACCGATGCCAACCCCACAGTGGAACTTTCGGTCACCACTGGTAAAGACACAATAAGGTAAGTTGTTTAGGGGGAATCCAATTTCCGCGCTGTTTGCGTTGCTTACCCAAGAGTCCAAACGGTCCGACATATCTAAATCCTTAATTTCAATCAGACTAAGCCTCAGAAAACACTTTTTGAAACGGCTCGAGACTCAGGCAGTTTTTTTAATGTCTAGCAGATGATCCAGCCCTGTCAAATCAGCACCCCAATGATAGGCGTTATAAAGTTGAGGAATCAAACAAACATCAGTTAGCGTTATAGTTACGCCAAAGTAGAACAAGCCATCCTTGCCGCCGTGGATGCAGCGATAAACGATGTCCGGGGACCCTAAAGAGCCTGGTGGGTTGATCAGGGTAGGTGCTACATTGACCGTTGCACCAGTACTGATTGAGCCCTTGATTGCTAGGTTGCCCGAGACCGCCCCACGTGTCTACTACGTGTCGGAGAGTGTCTTTCGCGACACTAGCTGTATGCTAGGCTTTAACTTGGCCTAAGGGCCACGCTTGTATCTCGATTCTCGGCATTCCCTCTTTCTCTAAACGGCGATGTCATATGCCCCCAGATCAGTGACCCTATCGTGTCGCGTCAAGTATTTATTGCGTCAAATTCTGAGAGGACAA
>JBJLGD010000007.1:0-18280 GCA_045565015.1 Paracoccaceae bacterium | reverse complement strand
GGCCACCTTGCACAAATAAACTCAGAAAAAAGAATGCGAAATCAGTATGAAATATTACAAATTTTTAAAGATTTTGAGGATTCTGTATACAGAACAGGCGAAATCTCTAATTTATGTCATTTTTCTTTAAAAGACCTATCTCAAGACTATCCTTCTGAAGTTAATGAGGGGACAACACCAAAAAAAAGACTAAGAAATCTTGCTAAAAATGGTCTGAAATGGAGATATCCAGGAGGCCCGACTTCAAAAGTTAAGAAAATGTTAGAGTATGAGCTTACACTTATAAGTAAGCTTAAATATGAATCTTATTTTTTAACAGTAAATGATATTGTCGCCTTTGCTAGATCTAAAAATATATTATGCCAAGGTCGTGGTTCAGCCGCAAACTCTGTTGTATGCTATTGTCTTGGTATAACGTCTGTTAGTCCAGAAATAGGTACTATGGTATTTGAACGGTTTGTGTCTGAGGCACGCAATGAACCACCAGATATCGACGTCGACTTTGAGCATGATCGGCGAGAAGAGGTTATACAGTATATATATGGAAAATATGGCCGACATAGAGCAGGGCTATGCGCTACAGTAATTCACTATAGAGGGAAAGGGGCAATAAGAGAAGTGGGGAAAGCGATGGGACTTTCTGAAAATACCATAACCTCACTAAGCTCTCAAATATGGGGTTTTGGATCTTCAAAAGGTATTGATAAAGCCAAACTTATAGAGCTTGGGTTTGACCCTTACGATAGCCGGCTATCTCTTACATTAAAATTAATAAAAGAAATTGAAGGATTTCCTAGACATATGTCTCAACATGTTGGCGGTTTTATTATCACTGACAGTCGTTTAGATGAGTTGGTTCCGATAGAGAATGCAACTATGGATAACAGAACTATTATATGTTGGGATAAAGATGATATAGACACACTTGGAATCCTTAAAGTAGATATCCTATCTCTAGGGATGTTAACCTGCTTACAAAATGCATTTGGCCTACTCAAAAACTATTATGGTTTAGAATATAACCTTTCTACTTTACCTCCCAACAGTCAATCCACTTATAAAATGCTTAGCAAGGGAGATAGCCTGGGTGTATTTCAAGTAGAAAGTCGTGCTCAAATGAATTTTCTTCCAAGAATGAAACCAAAGTGTTTTTATGATCTTGTTATTCAGGTTGCCATTGTTCGTCCTGGGCCAATTCAGGGAGATATGGTCCACCCCTTTTTAAAGCGTCGAAACGGTTTGGAAAAAGTAACTTTTCCATCCGATGCTCTTGGAAAAGTGTTACAAAAAACTCTTGGAGTACCGTTATTCCAAGAACAAGCCATGCAAATTGCAATTATTGGTGCAGGCTTTACTCCTGCCGAAGCAGATGATTTACGTCGTTCTCTTGCCGCCTTTAAGAAAAATGGGGATGTCAGTAGCTTTCGTACTAGATTTATAAAAGGTATGATACTTAACGGGTACACCGAAGATTTTTCTAACCGGTGCTTTTCACAAATTGAGGGTTTTGGAAGCTATGGTTTTCCAGAAAGCCACGCTGCCAGTTTTGCACTTTTAGTGTATGCATCTGCTTGGTTAAAACACCATTACCCAGAAATATTTGCATGTGCGTTGTTAAACTCTCAACCTATGGGTTTTTATGCGCCAGCACAGATTGTTAGAGACGCCATAGAACACAAGGTAATAATTAAACCTCTTTCTATTAAATATAGCTACTGGAATAATACTTTAGAAACAGACGGGAATGGTGGTTTTGCCTTAAGACTAGGCCTTCGTCAAATAAAGTCTATGCCTGAAGAAGATGCTAATTTTATTATAGGAGCTCGTGGTAACGGCTACTTAACTATAGAAGATATTTCGCGGCGTACTGGCGCCTCACCATACATATTAACTATACTAGCCAACGCTGATGCTTTCTATGATTTGGGTATAACTCGCCGAAAGGCCTTGTGGGACATTAAAGCCCTTCATGTCAGCCCACGACTCCCATTATTTGAAAAAAACTTGGGGGGTGAAGGGATAAAAGAGGTTCCAGAATATATTCCAAAAAAAATGCATCTAGGGGAAAATCTTGCGGAAGACTATGCATCTATGCAATTATCATTGCGGGCACATCCACTTGCTCTTTTACGAAAAAGACTAAGTCCATCTTAGAGTGGGGTTTATTAGATAGGTATTCAAAATAATGCAAAATAACTAAAACAAGTATATCCTAGAAAATATTATGAAAACAAAAACCATTAGTCATTTAGAAGTTGAAGCATCTTTAAATTGGTTAGAGCTGTTGACCCAGCTAGTAGAAGGACACAAACTTCCTAAAGCTCAAATAAACGATACGCTGATTACTAGAAGAGATGATACTCTTTTATCTAGGGTAGCTTGGATCGATGGTCTAGGGCAACTAGTAAAAACCGCTACTATATTCCCTAAAAATAATAAAAAAAGTTCAGTAATTAATGGGTCTGTATCGTTATTCTCAGATCAGACTGGCGAACTAGAGGCTTTTATTGATTTTCATCTCTTAACAAAATGGAAGACTGCAGCAGACTCTTTATTGGCGGCACAACACCTAGCTCGAAAAAATTCTAATAATATATTACTTGTTGGATCTGGAAATATGTCCTCAGCAATGCTCGAGGCCTATAGATCCATTTTTCCTAAAGCTTCGTTTTTTGTTTGGAGTCGTACTCCAAAAAATGCTGCTAATTTTGCGCAAAAGAATTCAATAAACCTAGTAAAAAACTTAAGAGATGCTGTTAGGTCTGCAGATATTATCTGTACGGCAACTATGTCAGCAGAGCCCTTAATTAAGGGTGATTGGTTGCAACCTGGACAACATATTGATTTGATTGGAGCATATCGACCAGATATGCGAGAACTTGATGATAATGCTATAAAAAAGGGCAAAATATTTGTAGACTCATATGAAACAACGGTAGAGCATATAGGAGAAATTAAACTCCCTCTCAAATCTGGGGTTATAAAAAGTTCAGATATTTTAGCAGATTTTTATTCCTTAGACCGGTTTAAAAGATCCTCTCTTTCCGACATAACAATTGCTAAAAATGGTGGTGGAGCACATTTAGACTTAATGACTGGCAAATATATTTTAAAAAAATGGAAAAAATCGATAAAATCTCTCAATACTAATTAAATTATTTTTTATTTAATATTAAAATAAAGGTACGGTTATCTTAGTTTTATTAAGGTTTATCTAGTTGAATTGTTTGTTAATAGACATCAATGTAAAAACATTTAAAACTTAGCTTATGACCATATTAAAGACTTACATAGACGAAGCTGCCTCTGGAGATCTATTACATGATGATGGGCAAGTTGAAGTTATAAGCCTTCTAGAAAACCTACTACAAACTCTATCTAAAAAGAAAAACGCCTTTTCGTTTCTAAAATTAAAAAGACCTCTTAATAATAAAAGTGGTATTTATATTTGGGGCGGGGTGGGCACTGGAAAAACAATGTTAATGGATAAATTCTTTAAATCTTGTACAGTTAAAAATAAAACACGGGTACACTTTCACACCTTTATGCAAGATATTCATAAATCACTTTTCGATTTGAGAAAAAAAGAAGAACATGATCCAATTAAAAAAATAATAAAAATGATCTCTACGAAAACAGATTTACTCTGTTTTGATGAGTTGCAAATTACTGATATTACTGACGCTATGTTGGTGGGTAGATTGTTTGAGGGATTGCTAAACTCTGAAGTAAAAATAGTTGCGACATCTAACCGAAGTCCCGAAGACCTCTACAAAGACGGCTTAAATCGGCAACTTTTTTTACCATTTATTAAGTTACTCAAAGATTCATTAAAAGTTCATGAAATAAAGTCAGAGATTGACTATCGACAAAAAAAGCTATCTTCGGAAAAACTTTATTTTCACCCCATAAACAAAAAAACAAAAAATAGTATAAACACTCTTTGGTCCAAAATTTCTGATAATAAAATAGAAAAATTAAATATTTGTATAAATGATAGAAACTTTCTAATAAAAAAATATACTAACGGCATGGCACGGATCGACTTTCACGAACTATGCGGAGTCCCATTAGGTCCAGCGGACTACTTAGCAATTACAAATAAATTAAGGCTAATTATAATAGAAAATATTCCTATCTTATCTCCAGCCAATGCTAATGAGGCCAAAAGATTCATAACACTTATAGATACTCTATACGAAGCTAAAGTTAAGCTTATATGTTCTGCAGAGGATGCCCCCGAAAAGCTCTACCAAAAAGGATCTGGTTCATTTGAGTTTAGTCGGACCTCCTCAAGACTGATTGAAATGCAATCTAGTATCTGGCATAAGTGATATTTCTAATGATAGTCAGTTAGGTGAATTTACGAAGTATAAATCCCGCCAGGTATAGCGATCCACAAATTACAACTCTTGATGGCGTCTGGTCACTAGCAGCCGTGTTTAAAGCATCTTCTATATTTTGTGCGTGTGAGGACTTTAAACCTGCTTTAATGGCATAATTTGACGTTTCCTCAGCGGTCAAAGTTGCCACTTCATTGGGAACCGGTATGGCAATAACTTCAGCCACTACACCTTTAAAATTGATCATATAACCAAAGGCGTCTTTAGTGTTTAACATACCACAAATTAAAATTGTCCTCATTGGTGGTAGCAACTTTAAAACCTCTGCTAAAGCCTGACCAGCAGCTGCATTATGGCCACCATCCAGCCATATCTCTATATTATTTGTAATCTTGGTTAAAGGGCCCGAAACTATACGCTGCATCCTGCCAGGCCAAACTACATTTCTCATAGAGTTTTTTAGTACAGAACTAGAGGAAACCCCTAAGTACCTTAGAGCTGCTATAGCTATACCAGCATTATAAACTTGATGGGATCCTACCAATGCAGGTAAAGGCAAGCTAAAGGATCCTTCATTATCCTTGAAATCAAATTTTTTAATATTTTCTTTTACAACCCAATCCTCATTATAAACCCGTAGCATTGAATTTGTTTTATTAGCTACATTTTTGATAACTTTAAGTGCCTTTGGCTCTTGCTTACCAACAAAACACACAGATTTATTTTTTAAAATGCCTGCTTTCTCAAAAGCTATTTCTTCAATTGTTTCACCCAAGAGTTTCTGGTGGTCTAGGGAAATAGGTGTTATTATACAAAGCTCAGGCCGATCAATTATATTTGTTGCATCGTACCTACCCCCTAAACCAACTTCTAAGATACAATAATCTGCTTTTACTTTACTGAAGGCAAGAATAGCTGCAACAGTAGTAATTTCAAAATATGTTATTGGAAGCCCGTCATTTAACTGGCAACACTCCTCTAGGATTTCGTTGAGATGGTGCTCTGATATCGCTTCCCCTGCAAGATTAATGCGATCGTTAAATCGAAGCAAGTGTGGAGAGGTATATGCATGAACTATTTTTCCATCAGCCTCTAAACCTGACTTTATAATTGCTTGGGTAGAGCCTTTTCCATTTGTCCCGGCTATGTGTATGATTGGCGGAAGTTTTTTTTCTGGATTACCTAGTTTTTTAAGTAAGTTTTGAACTCTATCCAGCTTTAAATCAATTATTTTTGGATGTAGCTTCATAATCCTATGGAAAATTAAATCGGTTGATTCTTTAGACATTTAATTGCCTACAAAGTTAATCATTTAATGTTTTATCTTCAAAGACCGTTGTGCTTGGTGGGGCCAGCTTTGCCTTTATAGCCCGTGGTTGTTTTGTTAATATCCTAATAATGTTAACTAATTCTTCCTTCATATTTTTTCTATGTATCACACGGTCGAGCATACCATGGTCCAAAAGATATTCAGCGCGTTGAAAGCCTTCAGGAAGCTTTTCTCGTATTGTTTGCTCGATAACTCTGGGACCAGCAAAACAAATTAAAGCATTAGGTTCTGCTATATGAATATCACCCAGCATTGCATATGACGCTGTCACACCACCTGTTGTTGGATGAGTTAAAACTACGATGTAAGGAAGTTTAGCTTCTTTAAGCATTGCAACAGCAACAGTAGTTCTTGGCATCTGCATCAGGCTTAAGATACCTTCTTGCATTCTAGCTCCACCTGCAGCAGAGAACAGAATTAGTGGCCTTTTTAGCTTAATTGCACTCTTAGCAGCCGCTATTATAGCGTTGCCAACGTACATACCCATAGAGCCGCCCATAAATGAGAAGTCCTGACAAGCAGCCACAACTGGAGTACGTGATATTTCACCCTCTACCACTAGCATTGCTTCTTTATGATCACCGCCCTTAGTAGCGGTTTTTAAGCGATCAGTATATTTTTTTTGATCTTTAAAATTTAGTGGGTCAACAATAGGTTTTGATACATCGATTTCTTTAAACAAACCGTTATCAAAGAGCGCCTTAAATCTATCTAATGGCTGAAAAGGCATGTGGTGGCCACAGTTGCTACAAACGTTTAGATTGTCTGAAAGTTCCCGGTGAAAGAGCATTGTTCCACACTCAGCACATTTTGACCATAGGTTTTCCGGAACTTCTCGTCTTGAAAACAGGGAATTTATTGTCGGCCGAACATAATTTGTTATCCAGTTCATAATTTTCCCCTCACCTATTTTTTAACCTAATTAATACTGCTTTATATAAATTACAATCCACGAAAGGATCGAACCAAGGTATACCAGACTAAAATTATAAATAGAAATTCCGATATTAATATAACTTTTAAATTCTCTTCGTTTTCTAGAAATGTTGGTACAATAAAAAGACTTAAACCCGAAAATTTACTAGTATTACCAAGTATTAAGATGGTGAAAATGTTATTGGATAGATGAATCCCTATTGCTGCTGCAATATTACCGGTTCGGCGCGTCAAATCAATTGCAACCATTCCATACACTGTCAAAATTCCAACAATTAGTAGTGATGCCTTACCATAATTTTGAGGATCATAATGCGCCAAACCAAAACCAATTGAAGGCAACACCATCCAAATTAAAGTACTATTATACCGTGTTGCTAACTGTTGAACCAGATAACCCCTAAAAAAAAGTTCTTCAGCGGTAACTTGTATAAATAATAAGGGTAGTGCGATAATTAAATACATTGACCAATTTGAAACACTCAAATTTTGAGTAACAATGTTTCCAGTTATCATAATTATTGTTACAGTAAAAATTGAACAATATATTACACAATATAAAAACGAGTAGGCAAAATAGTTTATAAAACCACAGCTTGAACCAAAAAAGCTTTTGAAAGATCTATTATGAAGTCTAGCAACCAAAAGCAGAGCAAACATTAACCCTAAAAAGCTGCTTAATATATATATCATTCCAGCCGATGAATTTCCTGTGGCCAGTGCTGAGTTTTCAAGGTGTGAGAAAAAAAGAATTTTTATTGTTTTTGCAAAAATTACCCAAATTGCAATGCAAATTATCAATGATGCCATCAAACGCCACAGCTGAAGACTTCCTTTTACCGGTTTAATAAACCTATGAAATTGCGGTGTTCTAAAAGTCATATATGATGTCTGAAGATCTAATTTATCCACCTAAAGTTATTTTAGTATAATTACCTCTACCCTGCGGTTATTATTCCTTCCTTCAGCATTCAAGTTGCTTGCTCGAGGGGATAAAAATCCTATCCCCTCAAAGGAGACCCTGTCTTGTTTTATGTCAAATTGAGAAATTAACCTTCCAGCAACTGACTCAGCCCTTTCTTTAGAGAGCTTAACGTTTTTATCTAAGTCTCCTTCTGCATCGGTATGACCAACTAAAACTACTTTAAATTTTTTGTTGGAATTTAAGTATTTAGCTAAATCTATAAGCGATAAATATTCTTTATCATCTAGTTTACTTGAACCAGCCTTAAACTCTACATCAGAAAGAACTGCAGATCCAAATTCATCTAATAATTCATGAATTGTTTTTTTTGAGTACTTTAGTGAATCTATCGCTGCTTCACCAACTAGATTTGATGACATTAGCTCAAGGTCGGGAGAAACTTTATTATTAATTAAAAATAATTGTAAAAAAAGTGAATTTCCGCCTCTACTTACAATACAACTGAGAAATTCTGTATTCTCCCCAGTTTGTCTTCGTGCTGAAAAAAATTTATAGTTGCCAAGATCAATATGCATTTTGGGATCGGGAAGGATTTCCGTGTGGAACCTAAAATCAAATCCCCCACAAATTTGGGTTTCACATTCATAAAGTAACTTAAACCCCTCCTCCTCTAGTTGAGCTTTCATACTATCTCTAAGGGATGTAACTGTTTCATTGGGGCTTTTAATATGCCAAGCTTTTTTTAGAACTTTTCCTGTTACCAGTAACGTTTTAACTGACCCCTTATAGAATGGCCCTACAGGGAGTTCATATGTTTCAGAAGTCATCTCTTCTTTAAAAGTTTGTTTAGCTACTCCGGAAAAGGTGATCTGCAATTCAGCATTAACATTAGTAATAAAAAAAATTGATATTAAAAATACGTAACAAAAAAACCTCATCTATTCGCCTTGTGATACTCATCGTTGGGACGCATATCTACAGCCGATGCCATTCGGTTACTCATGTTAAAGAAACTAGAAACTGCTGATATATCCCAAATATCTTTATCAGAAAAACCTATCTGCCTAAGTTCTTCTCTATCATTTTCTGTAATTCTGCTACTGTTTTCAGTAATCTTAACAGCAAAATCTAACATTTTACGTTCACGATTTTCAAGGTCAGCGGAGCGGTAATTCATTACTAACGCTTCTCCAAGTATAGGATTTTTTGATAACTCTCTAACCGAGGCCCCATGCGCCACCAAACAGTAGAAACACTTATTAACCGACGAAACTACTACTGCAATCATTTCTCTATCAAGTTTTGACAAACCGCTCTTTCCAAGCATAATGTTATTATAAAGACCAGAAAAAGCATTTAGCTTATCTTCGTCAAAAGAATACGCATGCAGTACATTTGGAATAACTCCTAATTTTTCCAAACAAATATTAAAATACTTTTCTACTGATTCTGATAGCGGGTTCGGGGCCTGAAGATCCAAAGCAGTGACTTTTTTAATTTCTTGCAAAACATTATCCTCTATTATTTTACTCTGTAGTGATAGTTATCTATAACTGTCATTCCTAAACTATCATACAGTCCTCTGGCCTCCTTATTATATTTATCAGTCATAAGAGCAAGGTAAGAACTCTCTTTATAAGAAGCCCATTTAACTGATTCTGATATAATAAAACCCGCCAGACCTTTTCTCCGATAATTTGGAAGCACAAACAATGCCTGCAGAATAGCGATGCCTTTATATTCTGAAATAAAAGCGCATCCTGCCACTTTATTTTCTATTCTACCTAAAATAGCTGTTTTCCTTACCTTACAACGCGCCATTACAGCCATTCTACTATCTGTTGTCCCACCTATTTTCCAAATATCTTTCATTATTCTTAACGGCGGCCAAATATTAAAAACTGTCATTGGTGGCACGCATGGAGGCGACATTTTCGCTATCTTGGACCCATATACCAAAGTTTTATCGACAAGCGAATAACCTAACCCTTCCAAAATATAATCTAACTCTGAATCCTTTTGTCGAATATGAAAAATATTTTCCTGATTCAACAGACTCATATGGTTTTCCGCTAAGAAAATATCTTTCTTAGTAAAGCAATCGTTGGCTGTCGTAGAAGATACTCTGTGCCCACCTCCTTCACCCTCTCTTATTATCCAAGGACCAATGGATTTTTTATTTAATGGCGGCCAGCAAACCTCAGACGCAGTCCAAAAAGAGCTAGGAGTCATCAGAACTCACCTTAAAAAGTTTAGATAGAGAAATTAATGCCTCATCTAGAATATTTTCTTCCTTACCCCTGATAACAACATTTGTCCCATAACTTCCATTTAACTGAAACGGATAAGACCCAATTGATAGACTCTGATTGTTTTCTGCAAATTCTTTCAGTTTTTTTGCTATATTTCCTTCACCACTCATAACATTCAAACTGCGTGACAAAATAGGATTTCCACCTTTTAAATCTTTAAGAACAGAACCAATCATATCTTGGAAAATAGCTGGTACACCGGCCATTACAAAAACGTTTTCTATATTAAATCCAGGTGCAGCAGATATACTATTAGGTATTAGCTTTGCGCCTCTCGGAGTTCGTGCCATTCTCATTCTAGACTCGTTAAGTACAACACCTGTTTTTCCATAATGTTTTTCTAATAACCGCTTTGCTTCAATATTAATATCTACTCTTAAATCAAAAGCTTTCCCTATTGCATCCGCCGTAATATCATCATGTGTTGGACCAATACCACCGGAGGTAAACACATAGTTGAATTTTTTACTTAACTGCTGCACTGCTAAAATTATTTCTGACTCCTCGTCAGATACAAATCTTACCTCCACCAAGTCTATTCCTACTCTCGTTAGCTCTTTAGCCAAATGGTACATGTTAGAATCTCTGGTTCTACCAGAAAGAATTTCATCCCCAATAACTAACATGCTAGCCGATGGATTTATCATTCTATGTCCAATCTAAAAAAGTTTTTTTTAAACTAGGTACATAAACTTTTAACGTAGTAAAGATACTAAAGTCCAAACGTTCTCTTAAAATTTAAAAGATCGCCTAATTAATTACTTATTTGCCTAGAAACCAAATATCTACTGCTTTATAGAAAAGAAATAGATTGGAGCTGTAAATCATGCAGAACGAAAGTTTAGATATTCATTTTAATAAAGATGGTATCCGAATACACTCGACCGACTCTTTTAAGAGCATTAGGAAAGCGGGTAATTTAGCTGCTGAAATCTTGGATTCTGTAACAGCCATAATTCACCCAGGGATAACAACTGAAAAGATTGATAGTTATATTTTTACACAAATAGAAAAAGCTGGAGCTCAGTCAGCAACCATAGGATACCGAGGTTATAAACATGCCTCATGTATTAGTATCAATCATGTTGTCTGTCACGGAATCCCATCTAGCAAAGTATTAAAAAATGGTGATATTGTTAACATCGATGTCACAGTAATAGTTGACGGTTGGTACGGCGACACAAGCAGAATGTATCCTGTTGGAAAACCAAGTATAAAATCTGAACGCTTAATTAAAGTTACTCATGATGCACTTTTTAAAGGTATTGAAAAAGTTAAACCTGGAAATACGTTTGGCGATATTGGCAATGCAATCCAGGAGTATGTAGAAGAGAATCGAATGTCGGTAGTTAAGGATTTTTGTGGGCACGGGATCGGTACTGTTTTCCACGCACCTCCAAATGTTTTACATTACGGCACTCGAAGCTCAGGTTCTATTTTAGAAGAAGGTATGTTTTTTACCATAGAACCAATGGTTAACTTAGGGAAACCTGAAACAAAAGTTTTGTCTGATGGCTGGACCGCTGTTACACGAGACAAATCACTTTCAGCACAATTTGAGCACTCAGTTGGCGTTACTTCTGGGGGTTTTGAGATATTTACATTGTCCCCAAAAAATCTCTTCTATCCCAACTACCCATAAAAGCTCAGTATGCTTTCTAAAAATTAAACCTCTAGAATCTTCCATGACAGTGTTTAAATTTTTTTCCTGAGCCGCAAGGACATTTTTCATTCCTTCCCGGGTTTCCCCAGGATGCAGGGTTGTTCTCATCAAAAGTTGACTCTAATTCATTGCGGTCTCCACTATTTCCGGCTACCACACCATTCTGATTTGATAATTCTCTTTGCTGTTCAGCCAGTTGAGCTAATATTTGTTCTTGTTCTTCTTTTGAAATAGGTCTCACTTGGCCCAGTTTCTTACAGACATCCTCTCTCAAGCTTTCCAGCATGCCCTCAAAGAGCTGAAAGCTTTCCGTTTTGTACTCATTTAGAGGGTCTCGCTGAGCATATCCCCTAAAGCCGACGACTGAACGCAGATGTTCCAGTTTAAGTAAGTGATCCCTCCAATTACCATCTATTGTTTGCAATAAAATTTGCTTTTCTATGTTGCGGATCGTCTCTAACCCAAAATCTGCAGACTTTTTCGCCATTTTTTCATCAGATAGCTTATATAACCTATCAGCTATTTCTGAGTCATCAAAACCCTCTTCGCTAGCCCAACTAATAACATCGGCATCGATATCCATTTTTTCTTGAAGTGATGTATGCAAGCCATCCATATCCCATTGGTCAGGGTATGTTTTAGGTGGCACATGATTACCAATTAAATCATCAATCAGTTGATATCGCATATCTTGAATGATTTCACTAACATCTTCAGAACGCATGACTTCTAACCTTTGGGCAAATATAACTTTCCGTTGATCATTCATAACATCATCAAATTTGAGCAACTGTTTGCGAATTTCGAAGTTCCTTCCCTCAACCTTTGCTTGCGCTTTTTCTAATGATTTGTTGACCCAAGGGTGGACAATTGCCTCCCCTTCTTTCATACCCAGCGTTGATAACATTTTATCAAGCCGTTCAGAACCAAAAATTCTCATCAAATCGTCCTCAAGGCTTAAAAAAAACGCAGACTTTCCTGGGTCTCCTTGACGTCCCGAACGACCTCTAAGTTGATTATCAATTCTTCGACTCTCATGCCGCTCTGTTGCCAGAACATATAAACCACCCGCTGATTTAACTTTCTCCTTCTCTTCAAGAGTCTCTTTTTCTATTTTTTCTCTAATTTTTTCAGGGTCTTCATTCGGTTGCTCAGAAATTGCCTGAAAAGCTCTCATTTCAACATTACCGCCTAGCTGTATATCTGTTCCTCTACCAGCCATATTAGTAGCGATTGTAACAGCTCCAAGCTTGCCAGCGTTTGCAATAATCTCTGCTTCTTTCTCATGTTGCCTTGCATTTAATACATTGTGTACAACTTTACTTTCCTGCAAAAGTTTTGCTAAGAACTCTGATTTTTCAATAGATGTTGTACCCACTAAAACTGGCTGACCCTTCTTAACTGAGGCCTTAATCTCTGCAACAATAGCATTATATTTTTCAGTAGACGTTCTATAAACAGCATCGTGCTCATCTAATCTTGCCACAGGTTCATTAGTTGGAATATCCATAACACCAAGACCATATATTTCTAAAAACTCCTCCGCCTCCGTCGTTGCTGTTCCAGTCATCCCAGAAAGCTTACTGTATAACCTAAAATAATTTTGGAAGGTAACACTTGCTAACGTAATATTCTCTGGTTGAATTTCACAACCTTCTTTAGCTTCAATTGCCTGATGCAGGCCGCCAGATAATCTACGTCCTACCATCATCCGACCTGTAAATTCATCGATCAATAATACTTCATTATTCCTAACCATATAGTCTTTATCTTTTTTAAATGCCTTGTGCGCTTTAAGTGCTTCCGTTACATGGTGTACTAGGGACGTACTTTCTGGATCATATAATGTTTGATCTTCTGGAAGTAATCCAATTTCATGAAGCTTACTCTCAATGAACTCATTGCCTTCATCAGTTATGGTAACTACCCTTGTTTTTTCATCCAAAGAAAAATGGTTGTCCATAAAAGATGGGATAAGTTGATCTATTTTGACATAAAGTTCAGAACGGTCGTCCGATGGACCAGAAATAATCAGAGGTGTTCTAGCCTCATCAATTAAAATTGAATCAACCTCATCAACGATTGCATAATTATGTTCACGCTGAACCATCTCAGAAAGGTCAGGACGCATATTATCTCTTAAATAATCAAACCCTAACTCATTATTAGTCGCATATGTTATATCAGCAGCATATGCTTCTGCCTTCTGGTTTTCTGGCTGCTGAGGAAACACAACACCTGTTTTCATTCCAAGAGCGTTGTATACTTTACCCATCCACTCTGCATCTCGTTTTGCCAAATAGTCGTTTACGGTAACTATATGAACTCCTTTACCCGATAGAGCATTCAAGTACGCTGGGAAGGTTGCAACTAATGTCTTACCCTCACCTGTTTTCATCTCAGAGATATTTCCTTGATGTAAAAATATAGCACCAATTAGCTGTGTATCAAAAGCGCGGAGCCCTATAGATCTTCTTGCCGCCTCCCTAACATTTGCAAATGCTTCTGGTAAGAGATTATCTAATGCCTCTCCCGAAGTAACTCTACTTCTTAGTTCATCTGTCTTTTGTTTTATTTCATTATCTGAAAAAGCTTTAAATTTCTCTTCTAAATTATTAATTTTTTCTACCAATGGTTTAGATTGTTTTATTTTTTTATCATTAGCTGATCCAAAAAGCTTTTTTGAAATAACTCCAAAACCCAACATTATAAACTGCCCTAATTCTTTTAATTTATTTATCTATTGTAACTTTGATATATATACGTCTTTAAATTATATCGCTACACATACTATATAAACATTAATGTATGGCGATGTAAGGTGCGACTTGTTTCGTGTCAACGCCAAGTGCTTTTTAACTTTTTGGAGACCTGTAATGAAGAAACTACTTATGTCCACTTATCTCAGCTTTATTATTTTTTTTTTACCAAGCAATGTTATCTCTCAAGACGCTAATACAATATTAGCAACAGTGGGTGAAACAAAGATTACTTTAGGTCACGTTATAGCGCTACAGAGTCGATTAACTACTCAGTATAAGAATCTAGATGACAGTACTTTATTCAACGGCATACTAGATCAACTTATTCAACAGGCTGTAGTTGCAGAAAACGTTAAAAAAAGAAATCTTTCTGCAATTAAATATGAATATGAGAATCAAGTTCGCACCTATTTGGCCAATTTACATATAGAAAAAATAACTTTGAGGAAATTGTCAGAGACTAGGATTAAAGAATTTTATGAGTCGCAGTATAAGGCATCAAGGTCTGGTAAAGAGTTTAATGCATCACATATATTGTTAGAAACCGAATCCGAAGCTTTAGAGGTCCAGAATATGCTAAGGGAAAGCAAAGAGTTTTCTGAACTAGCTAAGACTAGATCGACTGGCCCAAGTGGGCCTAACGGTGGTAATTTAGGTTGGTTCAGCAAGGGTATGATGGTGCCATCGTTTGAAAAAGCTGTTTTAGTTTTAAAAGTTGGTGAAATTTCTGATCCAATACAAACCCAGTATGGTTGGCATATTATTAAACTGGTTGATGTGCGAGAAAAGGCTATACCAACTTTGGATGAAGTTCGCTCAGAAATTGAACAGGCTTTAAGGCAAGAAGATGTTAAAATAGAAATTCAGAACCTAACTTCAAAAACAAAGGTTATAAGGTCAGAAATTTCCATAGATCCCTCCATAATTAGAAATACTGAATTAATTTCAAAGTAATCTTTAAGGTGCAGCCAACATGTCAGCAGAAACAAAAATTTCTCCTTTAGCCCCCAAAAATGGTTTTCCAAGTCTTCCTTCAGTAAAAGGAGTTACATTTTCAGCACATGCATCTGGAATAAAAAACAAAAATCGGGTAGATACAATGCTGGCGTTAATATCGCCGTTATCTTCAATTGCCGGTGTTTTTACCAAGTCTTCAACTCGATCGCGTGCTGTTTTAGATTGTCAAGAAAAGCTTCAAAAACAATGTCAATCAAATAGTGGCTTTGCATTTTTAGTAAATTCTGGAAATGCTAATGCTTTTACAGGCAAAGTTGGTGATCTATCTGTTAGAAAACTAGTGACAGCTTTATCAGACTCACTTGGTTTACCTGAGAGTAACATTCTTACATCATCCACAGGCGTAATTGGTGAACCACTTCCAGTAGATAAGCTGATAAATGCTATCCCTGTTTTAAAAAACTCTTTACGTGAGGACAACTTCGCTGCTGCTGCTTCTGCAATAATGACAACAGACACATTTTCAAAAGGTGCTGGTGAAACCATTAGTGTTGAGGGGAAATCCGTAAACATCTGTGGAATTGCAAAGGGCTCTGGCATGATTGCTCCAGACATGGCTACAATGCTGGTTTATATTTTTACTGATGCAAGCATCTCAAAAAAACTACTACAAAAAGTTGTATCCGAAATAGTAGAAAAAACCTTTAACTGTATTACGGTTGATAGTGATACGTCTACCTCAGATACATTATTGGTCGCGGCAACCGGTAAATCTGGGATTAGTTGTATAAATTCTATTAATTCTGACTCTTACAAAACCTTTAAGGCAGGACTCGAAAAAGTAATGTTAAACCTCTGCCATCAAGTTGTAAAAGATGGGGAGGGGTGCAACAAAGTTTATAGAAGTCTTAGTTGAAGAAGCAAAGCTACAAAAAGATTCTCATAGTGTTGCAATGTCTGTAGCGAACTCTCCACTAGTAAAAACAGCTATCGCGGGTGAAGACCCTAACTGGGGTAGAATTATAATGGCTATTGGGAAGTCAGGGGCTCAAGTTGAAAGAGATAAAATAAGTATTTATTTTGGTGACCTATTAGTTGCAAAAAATGGCTGGTTATCTCCAAATTATAAGGAAAGTAAAGCAGCCCAATACATGAAGAACCAAGAGTTGTTAATTCGCATCAAACTAGGTGTAGGGGTTTTTAAATCAACTGTCTGGACCTGTGATCTTACACATTCCTACATTTCAATAAATGCTGACTATCGATCCTAAAGGACTTTCATGAATGGAAATTAAGTTAGTAGTTTGTGTTGCATTAATTGACAAAGATGGTCGTATTTTAGTTAATTTACGACCTAAAGGAAAGGTTATGGCCGGTTTTTGGGAGTTCCCTGGCGGAAAAGTAGAACCCCATGAAACACCCGAAAATGCATTAATCCGCGAACTTGAAGAGGAATTAGGGATAAATACATGGGACAGTTGCCTTGCACCACTTACTTTTGCTAGCCATAATTATAAAGAATTTCACCTTCTTATGCCCCTTTATGTATGTAGGAAATGGCAAGGAATTATTAAACCCAGAGAGAACCAAGAGTTAAAATGGTGTTACCCAAACCAGCTAATGAACATGAAAATGTTGCCAGCTGATATACCTCTGATAGCTCACCTCCGGGATTTAGTCGGCTCATAAGGAACTTTATATTAATAATCAAACCCAACCTAATAGATTCTGATCTATGATTTTAGAAAGAGCTTCGATATGATCCTCATGGTCGTTCAAACATGGTATATACATAAACGCCTCTCCACCCGCATCTTTAAAACTTTCCTGAATCTCTTCGTTAATTTCTTCTAAAGTTTCTATGCAGTCAGCTGAAAAGGCTGGCGCAATAACTGCTATTCTCTTTTTTCCATCTTTCGCTAATTTAGCAACCTCATTTACGGTATATGGCTTTAACCATTCTTCTGGACCAAACCGAGATTGAAAGGTTGTAACAATTTCTGTATCTTTCCAACCTAATCTTTCCTTTAGCAATCTTGTGGTCTTCTGACACTGACAGTGATATGGATCTCCCTCCATAAGGTACCTTTTAGGTACACCATGATACGAACAGACTAAAATATTTGGTCTTTCTTTGATCTTTGAATAGGCTTCCTCCACCGATTTTGCTAACGCATCTATATAGTTTACATCAGAAAAATATGCCGGGACAGTTCGTACAGCTGGTTGCCATTTCTCAGTCAGAAGAGATCTAAAAAATTGATCACAGGCTGTCGCTGAGGTTGGCCCAGCATATTGTGGATAAAGTGGAAAGAATAATATCTTTGTACAGCCCGACTTGATTAATGACCGAACAGTAGAAGTCGTCGAGGGGTTTCCATAACGCATACAAAAGCTTACCTCGACTTTTTCTGCATAGTTATTTTTCAATATTTCCCTTATTTTTTCTGTTTGGGATTTTGTTATTGTTAACAGAGGGCTTTCATTTTTTTCATGATTCCAAATGCTTTTATACGCAGCACCACTAGAAAAGGGTCTTTTGGTCAGTATAATTAGCTGCAAAAGTGGTTGCCAAAACCAGGGGGAATAATCCACTACTCTTTTATCAGACAAGAATTCACTCAAATATCGCCGCATAGGCCAATAAGAATAATGATCTGGGGTACCCAAATTTGTAAGTAATACCCCTATTTTTTCCTTCAAAACAGTTGGATGTTTTTCTGGTAAATTAGAGTTTTTATTATGCTTTTTAGTAATCATTATTTTTTCTCTTCTTCATTTTTTGTATCAAGTTCAAAACTGCTCAAAACTTCTGAAAGTGGTATAGTTGCGGTACCTGGAACAAGCGGTTTAGGCTGACTAGCATCTGGAGCCCAGCCAGCCAAGAATATAATCTCAAAAGTTGCAACAATACCATTTTCCCGAGATTTATATTTTTTTTTATAAATTTCGTTTGCCTCTATAAATAACTTAGCCTTGGTAAAGCTTTTGTTTCGTTCAGTTAATGTGTTGGTTTCACCCATATATCTTAGGTCACGAATTAAATGATAAT
>JBJLGD010000006.1:0-69263 GCA_045565015.1 Paracoccaceae bacterium | reverse complement strand
AGATCTGTGATATGTCTGTTTTCATGTTCATAGATTTCATAAATGCTCTTACTCGACTAGGTTCTTCTTGGGAACAGAGCCCAAGTTTATAGGACAAATCAAATGCCAAACAGCATCCTATAGAAACACCTTCTCCATGTAATAGTTGATCAGAATAACCAGTACCAGCCTCCAGACTATGGCCAAATGTATGCCCGAGATTCAACAACGCTCGTTCACCCTTCTCTTTTTCATCACGAGATACTATTTCCGCCTTTATTTCACACGAAATAGTAACCAGATAAATTATCTTTTGAATATCACCCTTTAATATTTCTTGGCCATTTTTTTCTAACCATTCAAAAAAACTATAACGTTTTAACAATCCATATTTAACAACTTCACCCAATCCTGACAAAAAATGCCTGTGGCTGAGTGTATTCAAAAAATTGACATCTATTAAAACTAATTTTGGATGAAAAAAATTTCCAACTAAATTCTTACCATATTTAGAATTTATTCCTGTTTTACCACCAACAGAACTATCAACCTGCGCCAATAAAGAGGTTGGAATTTGAATATAATCAATACCACGTCGAACTATTGAACTAGCAAAACCAACTAAATCACCTATTACTCCACCGCCAAAAGCTAATATCAGATCATCTCTTTCCAATTTAACTTCTAACATCCAATCAACAACTCTTTTTAAAGTGTTCCAATCTTTTGATATCTCACCAGGCGAAACAGACAAAGAAAAAACGTCTATGCCATTAGCCTTTAAAGAATTTCTGAAGTGATCTAAATGAAAACGTTCAACATTCTCATCAGTAATTAAGGCAACTTTATTACGCTTTAAAAATGGTCGGATAAAGTCAAATGAACTATGAATAAATGAATTTGAGATTATAATATCGTAGGAGTAATCGTTTAAATCAACCTTAACTTTTGATAACATTCTAAATTCCTTCAAAATTGAAGTTTTTTCTTAGTTCTTTATGCAACAGCTCAGCAGTGTCAGTTATCTTATATTTCTCAGTAATACGAAAACAAAGATCTGCCATACCATAAAACTTTTCTCGATCTTGATTGAGCTGAGTCAAAAACTCTAATGGGTTTGGTTTTTTTAAGAGTGGTCTGGTTTCATTAAGCCTTAATCGATTCCAAAGCAAAGTCACATCTGCCTTAAGCCAAACTGAAAAACCTTTAGAAGATATTAATTGCCGGTTAGAACTTGATACGAACGCCCCTCCCCCCGTCGACACAACTTTGGGAGAGTCATCTAATATTCTACTCAACACCTCTTCTTCTCTTTTTCGAAAAAATACCTCACCATCTCTATCAAAAATTTCTGATATCGACATATTTGCAGCCTTAACGATCTCATCATCCGAGTCTATGTGAGCAACCCTAAGGCGGCGAGCTAACGCATGTCCAATCGCAGACTTACCAGCTCCCATCATACCTACAAGAACCACGGGCATTCTCAAGGCCATTTTTGTATTCCCTGCTATTTTTAGTTAAAATGGAGTATAAATAAAAAAATTAATATGCTACAGTATTAAATAAGATAAAATAAATAAACAAACAAAAACATCACATAAAGGCAAATAAGAAAATGATGTTAAAAATATTTAAATTGCTAATATTAATATTATTTGTCTGTCTAACTGCTATCTCGATATATGCATACCTAAGCCCACTTCCACCAAACCAGGTAGAAATTATTGAGTCGATAAAATTGGATGAAAATTAAATTTTCCCTTTTGATCTGTTATCTCGGATTATTAATTTCCGTAGAAACTGCATCCTGTGAAGTTTTAAAAAATAAGGATCCAATTTCTGCTATCGATTGGCTAACAGAAATTCACACGTCTCCAAGAGATAAACCGCAAAAGAAACAAGATTATCCCAAAGAGTTTAGTATTAGTGCTCCAAAAGTTGCTTTAGCAAAACATAAAGAAAATAGACCCCCGATAAACCTCGACCAGATATATGATGGAAATATCAATGTAGACAGTTTTAGAGATTTATACAAAGAGGTCTCTTTCGATTTACCACCCTCAATTTTGGAATTATTTTACAAGACCTTAATTGTCCGATCGACAAAATATTTAAAAAACGACCAGTATGACCAGGTTCTTTTTTTACGCCTACAAAAGTTATTTGAGTTTGGTGCAATTCCTCAGATTCTGACTTTATTAGATAATATTGATTTAAATAATAAATTTCTTTTTAAAATATGGTTAGACACCCAAATCTTATCTTATTCAGACACTGGAGCCTGTACTAAAATTTTAGGCAAAAATCTATCTATCTTTGATTACAAAACTAGAATATATTGCCTCGAACAGTCTGGAAACAAAAAAGCTGCGATTCTGACACTTAAAGCAGTTGAAAGTTTAAATTTGTTACCATTGATAGATGAAATCCACCTACATAAATTCCTCTATTCACTTGGTGATAAAAGATATCAAATAAGTAGTGGTCTAGCACCAGTTGATCCGATAAATTATAGAATACATAAAGATATTGGTAATAGCTTTTTAAAACAGGATCTTTCGCTCCCTTATTATTTTCCAGAAATAAGTAATAATACTAATAACTTACAGAAAATAGAATATGTGGAAGATCTCGTTAAATCAGGTGCAATGTCATACGACCAGCTACATGCATTATATTCCAGTATCAACTTAGACTCTGAACAAGGTCAGGGTAGCGAAAGTTATAAACGAGCGGCTCTAACTCAAAAATTAGAGTATTATAAAAAAAATAAATACTCAAAGAATTTATCAAATAATTTTAAGGAATTGTTTGAAGCCCTAAAGGAAATAAATATCGATAACCTTGCTCGTAAATATTACTCGTTGGACCTATTAAATCTGGTAAATGACTACCCACAATCCAGAAAAGCTTTAAAATTATTAATTAGTTCCTGTGATATGAGCTCTTTGAAAAAAATAAAAAATATTTCCAGACTTCACCCCATTTATCAAAACATTATATTCGATATCCCATTAAAAAAAACCTATCAGAGTATTCCAGTAAATATAATTCTCAATGCTATTAGAGCTAATACTCCTCCTAATAAACCTCAATCGATTATAGATAAAAATAACCAAGCGGAAGCTATGCTAATAGCAATAAAAATGCTAAATAATAGAAATATAGTTGAGATCGAAAATGTGGAAATGAGTATAAAATATTTCAACTCCGTCAGGTTTTATGATATTGCCCGTGAAGTTGCACTCTATACTTTTGCGAATGATATAATCGAATGGAAATAAATACCAAAACAAATAAGATATTGAATTTATTCTTAGACGCGCAGATCGTAGAATTTGATGCGGCAGAAAATACTATCTCTGCATATAGACGAGATTTAATCGGATACATTGACTGGCTATACAAGAATAAAAACTCGGTTTTAGAAGTAAAAAGAGAGACTATCGAGGATTATATTATTGCATGTACCAAAGCTGGACTTGCCGTTTCAACACGGGCCAGAAAACTATCAGCAATAAAGAAATTCTACTCTTTTTCCTATGATGAGAACTGGATAACCTCCAATCCAACGCTGAAAATAAAAACCCCTAGTCGTCAAAAACTACTGCCCAAAACTTTAACTACCTTAGAAGTCAATAAATTATTGAAATTTGCTGGGGACACGGGCCAAACGCATAACGAACGATTAAGGAATAACTGTATGATGCAAATTCTGTATGCAACAGGAATGAGGGTAACTGAGCTAGTTAGCCTACCGGTCTCTGCAGTCCTAGGCAACCCAAACATGATCTTAGTGAAAGGAAAAGGCAGAAAAGAGAGGATGGTTCCATTAAATACTCTTTCACAAAAATTAATTACTGATTGGTTGCCCGTCCGAGATAAAATAAATAAATTATATCATATAAAAAACGGATTTTATTCAAAATTTTTATTTCTTTCTAATAGTAAGAACGGGCATATAACCAGACACCGCTTCTACGTCTTAATTAAAGAAATTGCACTTAAGGCACAGATCCCGACTAATAAAGTTAGTCCTCATATTTTAAGGCATGCCTTTGCGACACACCTACTAAATAATGGGGCAGATTTAAGAACAATACAAACGATCCTTGGGCACTCGGATATTTCCACCACTGAAATTTATACTCATGTATTGGACGAGAGGCTTAAATCACTAGTATTTGAAAATCATCCATTATCAAAAAAAAATAAACCTATTAAATAAAATTTGTATAAATACCATTAATATAGAAAAAATTTTATTTAATTATCAAAAGTCTAGCGTTTTTTTTAATAATAAAATAACTACTTATCTTCAAATTAATTATCACCTAAGATAAGGCTCAATAACTTTATGGACAAAATATCAAAATGAACGAATTAACATCTTCGATGACATCAAACGTTATATTCATGGTATTAAGCATAGTTTTTCTATTACTATTATCAGCATTTTTTTCAGGTTCTGAGACTGCACTTACCGCTGCATCCAGAGCAAAACTGAGAACTAGGGCAGATAAAGGTGAGCCTGGAGCCAAAAAGGCATTAAAGATTACTGAAGATAACGAACGCTTAATCGGTTCAGTTTTATTAGGGAATAATTTAGTAAACATACTAGCGGCTTCATTGGCAACTGCCATGTTTACAAATATTTATAAAGAGTCAGGCGTGCTAATTGCGACGATAGTTATGACAGTTTTAGTCTTAGTTTTTTCAGAAGTATTGCCGAAGACATACGCAATTACAAACGCTGAGAGAGCGGCATCTCGTGTAGCCACTCCCATCAGTTTCTTTGTATTAATATTTTCACCAATCGTAATGGCCTTGCGAGGTCTGGTACGTCAGCTTCTACGGTTATTTGGTGTCAAGACTGATCCAAATACTCACATTCTGTCAGTACATGAGGAAATAGTAGGTGCACTTGAGCTCGGCCGGCAAGAAGGAATTGTAGAAAAAGAGCATCGTGACCGGTTATTAGGAGCCTTAGACCTCAACGAAAGAAACGTAGAGGAGGTTATGCTTCACCGTTCCGAAATAGAAATGATAAATGCGAGTGAACCAGCCAAAAAAATTATAGCTCAATGTTTAGAGAGTTCGCATTCTAGGATTCCAGTTTTTAAGGGAGAACCTGAGAACATAATTGGTGTTCTTCACACAAAAGACTTACTAAGAACACTAGAAACACGTCTTATTGGAAATCAGCAAGAGGATAACTCCCTTCAAAACTTTTCAATTACTAAGGTTATTAGAAAACCTTACTTTGTACCCGAAACTACAACGCTTGACGATCAAATGAGACAGTTTTTAAAAAAAAGAGCTCACTTTGCACTAGTGGTCGATGAATATGGAGCTCTGCAGGGTTTAATTACTTTAGAAGATATCTTAGAAGAGATAGTCGGAGAAATTTCTGATGAATTTGATATTGATGAGGGCCAATCTTTAAAACAAAATAGTGACGGAAGTTATACCCTAGATGGTTCTATGACCATTAGAGACTTGAATAGAATAGCAGAATGGAATTTATCTGATGAAGAAGCCAATACTATTGCAGGTTTGTTGATATATGAAGCGCAAGCTATTCCTGCAAAAGGACAAGTATTTTCGTTCCATGGATATCGTTTCGAAGTTATTCAAAAAGACTTGAATCGGATCACCACTCTCAAAATTAGCAAACTATAATGTATGAAAATGTAATCATAGATACTGATCCAGGCCAAGACGATGCAGTTGCAATTTTATTGGCTTTAGCATCACCCAAGGAAATTAATCTTTTAGGTTTGACTACGGTAGCTGGAAACGTTCCTTTGAACCTAACAGTCAAAAACGCTAGAATTGTCTGTGAGCTCGCTAAAATGGAAGGTATTTCCATTTTTAGGGGTTGCGAAAAAACCACTGATACGAAATCTAGTTACAGCCGAACACGTACACGGTAAAACAGGGTTAGATGGTATAATTTTGCCAGAACCAACCATGCCTGTCAAAGAAACTCACGCTGTAGATTTTATAATAGAAACTATCAGAAAAAACCCTATAAATTCTATCACAATATGCGCTCTGGGACCTCTTACAAATATAGCATTGGCCTTAAAAAACGCACCAGACATAGCTAATAAAATAAAACAGATAATACTTATGGGTGGGGCTTACTTTGAAGTAGGAAATATAACTCCTACAGCAGAATTTAATATCTATGTGGACCCTGAAGCAGCAAAGATCGTTTTTAACTCAGGCATAAAACTTACAATTCTACCACTCGATGTAACACACAAAGCGCTTATTTCTCAGGATAGAGTGGACGCTTTTGAGAAAATAGGTACGCCAGTTGCTAAAGCAGTTGCGGGTTGGACAAATTTTTTTGAACGTTTTGATAAAGAGAAGTATGGCTCTATCGGAGCACCTTTGCATGATCCATGTGTAGTTGCATATTTACTTGACCCCAGTATATTCACTGGTCGCTATATTAATGTCGAAATTGAAACTGTATCTGACCTCACACGAGGAATGACCGTAGCAGATTGGTGGCAAGTAACCGACAGAGAGCCCAATGCATTATTTATCGGCGATCTTGATTCTGATCGTTTTTTTAGATTATTGACAGAACGCCTTTCAACCCTATGAAGTCACCACATTTTCATAATACCTATGTAAACTTACCACCCCGTTTTTATTCTAAATCAGAGCCCACTCCTGTAAGAAAGCCCCAGTTAATAACAGTAAATAATCAATTAGCTAAAGAAATTGGTATAGATCTTGATTGGTTAAAATCTTCAAGCGGAATAGATATGTTATCAGGTAATGCACTTCCACAAGGATGTGATTCAATTGCTCAGGTATATGCAGGCCATCAGTTTGGGGGTTGGGCTCCAAGACTTGGTGATGGTCGAGCACATTTAATAGGCCAAATCCAATCAGATAAAAATAAGTGCTGGGACATTCAGTTAAAAGGTTCAGGAATAACTCCTTATTCACGAATGGGAGATGGCAGAGCTTGGTTGGGTCCAGTTTTGCGTGAGCACCTAATCAGTGAGTCTATGTTTAAGCTTGGCGTACCCACTACACGTGCTTTAGCTTCAATTTTAACAGGAGAGAGCGTTTACAGAGAAAAGGCTTTACCAGGGGCCATTTTAACGAGAACAGCACCCTCCATGATAAGGATAGGCACCTTTGAGTATTTCTCTTCACAAAAAGATGTTCAAGCTCTTTCAGAGCTTATGGAGTACGCCATAAAAATCCATTATCCCGAACTTGAGCCATCAGATGCCAGCGGGTTTTTAGAGTCTGTAGTAAACAGTCAAGCTAAACTAGTATCCCAATGGATGGGTGTTGGATTTATCCATGGTGTAATGAATACTGATAATACTCATATCGGTGGCTTAACGATTGACTACGGGCCCTGCGCATTTATGGACGCGTACTCACCGTCTAAAGTTTTTTCATCCATTGATATCAACGGTCGCTACTCATATACTGAACAACCCAAAATTATAGTATGGAATTTAGTAAGGTTAGCTATCTCACTATTACCCCTCATTGATCCATTACAAGATAATGCTATAAAAAAAGCCGAAACTATACTTAGTATATTTGATAAAATTTTTTATAAAAGCTGGAATGCTTTATCTTTGAAAAAGATAGGTATCTCAAACCCCAAACCAGATGACGAAGAATTATTTAAAGAACTTTTAGATATAATGGCCACTGATCATGCTGATTTTACGCAAACATTTTTGCAACTAAATCCGTTGACAAAGAAGTATAATTTTTCTGAAACATCGATACGCCTAAATGAATGGAAAAAAAAGTGGGAAAGTAGGATTAAAAATGAGATTAAGCCATATCAGACTATGTCACAGACAAATCCAATATTCATTCCAAGGAATCATTTAGTTGAACAAGCTATAGAAAATGCATTAAATGATAATTATGATCTCTTTCATCGTCTCTTAGATGCTAGCGAAACACCATTCCAATATCAAAAAATTTACTCAGATCTATATCAAGTTCCAAGCGACACAAATTTAGTCAAACAAACATTCTGTGGCACATAGAATTAGGATTTTACCCGTTTCTTTTTACTCGATTACGTTTCTTATTTTGGCCATTACTTTTAGATTTTGACCTAAAGCGTCTAAATTTATTTTTGGCTGGTTCTTTTTTATTTAGATTTTCTTCTTTAACAGATTTTTCTTTTTGGCTTTCAATCCAACGGACACCACTTTCAACTTTAATTACTTGTTTAGTCAGTTTTTCAATAGATTTTAACATATTCATTTCGTCCGGAGCACAGAAAGTTATAGAAACGCCTGTTTTACCAGCTCTTGCAGTTCGACCAATCCGATGAATATAGTTTTCAGCTACATTTGGTAAATCAAAATTAAAAACAAACGATACGTCCGGTATATCAATGCCCCTAGCTGCAACGTCCGTAGCAACCAAAACCTTTACTTTACCCTGCTTAAATAATTTTAAAGCGTTATCTCTTTGGTTTTGGCTTTTATTTCCATGAATAGAAGCCGCTGAAAATCCCTTCTTTTCAAGAGACTTTAGTAGCCTTTCCGCACTACTCTTTGTTCGCATAAAAACTAGTATCAAATCGTCTTTATTGGCAGAAATATATTCAGTTAACAGATTATTTTTTTCACTCTTTGCAATATAACAGATCTTTTGATCAATTTTATCTACCGCCTTACCTGAACTAGAAACTTGTACTTTTCGTGGGTTTTTTAAAAACGCCGCAGCTAATTTTTCCATAAGTTTGGGCATAGTAGCTGAAAACAGTAAGGTTTGCCGCTCAGATATTAATAATTTAACAATTTCTTCAAGAGGTTTTATAAATCCCATATCCAACATCTGATCAGCTTCATCTAGCACTAAGTATTCTGTTTTTCTGAGACATAAGGCACTTTGTGAAAGTAAATCTAGGAGCCTTCCAGGGGTAGCCACAACAACATCTGAGCCCTTAGATAACCGCTCTTTTTGCGGATTAATTGATAGGCCGCCAACAACCATATTAATTTTTAAGTGCCCATTACCCTGAAAACTTTTAAGAGCTACTACTATTTGCTTCGCTAACTCTCTGGTAGGCACAAGGACTAATGCTCTAACTTCTTTAGATTTTGGAGAAAACCCAATGCTCATTAATTTTTGAAGCATAGGCACTCCAAATGCGACTGTTTTCCCCGTACCCGTTTGAGCAAGTCCAAGAACATCTCGACCTTCAAATATAACCGGTAAAGCCTCTAACTGTATTAGGGTTGGTTCACAGATCCCTTGGGCCCTCAAATTGTCCACTATTTTTTCGGTGACACCCAACTTTCTAAATTTATCCAAAATACATCCTACTCAGAAATCACCGTAACTTATTTCTTATTATACTTTATGTATATTTAGTTTAGCATTTTTTTTAAAAAGCCTATCAAATTAAATTTTACTAAATATATCCAAAAACAATAAAGATTGTATCCCAGTGAGGGTTAAACGCTCTTAAGTCAAGAATGATTAGTAATTCACTTTTGATCATCGATGCTGTAATGGAAAAGAATATAACTTATATATAAACAGTGCATTTCGCAGGATTCTCAATTGCGACTAATTAATATTGCTTCTATAGACTGAAATAACTGTTGGGAGAGATAAGTGAGCATTATTACAAGTATTAAAGCCAGAGAGATTATTGATAGCCGCGGAAACCCAACTATCGAAGTTGACGTAATCTTAAATGACAATGTACTTGGACGAGCAGCAGTCCCCTCTGGGGCGTCCACAGGTGCTCATGAAGCTGTCGAATTGCGAGATAATGATCCTAAAAGATTTCATGGTAAAGGTGTCTTAAAAGCCGTTAATAAAATCAATACAGAAATTGCTAACTGTCTAGTAGGCGAAGACTCCCTTAATCAGGCAGAAATAGACGAAAAAACTAATAGCTCTAGATGGTACAAAAAATAAAAATAATCTAGGCGCAAATTCAACTTTAGGCGTATCACTTGCAGTAGCGCATGCTGGATCTAATTTTAAAAGCTTACCATTATTTAAATATCTTGGAGGAACAAATGCCATAACATTACCTGTACCAATGATGAATATCATTAATGGCGGTGAACATGCTGATAATAAAATTGATATCCAAGAATTTATGATTATGCCTGTTTCAGCAAAATCTATTACTGATGCAATACGAATTGGTTCTGAAATATTTCATACACTTCAATCCAAGTTAAAAGCTTTGGGCTTATCTACTGCAGTAGGTGATGAGGGAGGTTTTGCTCCTGATGTTAATTCGACGCGGCAAGCAATAGAGCTAATTATGATAGCTATTGAAAGTAGCGGATTTATCCCCGGAAAGGATGTATTTTTAGCTATTGATTGCGCCGCCACTGAGTATTTTAATGAAAATAAATATACTCTAACAGGTGAAGGAAGTTCTCTTACAATAGATCAGAATGTCGAGTATCTTGTTTCTCTTACTAAAGACTATCCAATAATAAGCATTGAAGACGGATGTGCCGAAGACGATTGGGAGGGTTGGTCTAAATTGACCACAGAACTGGGGCATAAAGTGCAACTTGTTGGAGACGATTTATTCGTTACTAACGCTTTAAGGCTTAAAACCGGAATCGATAAGGGTTGTGGGAACTCGATGCTAGTGAAGGTAAATCAAATTGGAACGCTTACGGAAACATTACATGCCATGAAAATAGCAAAAGGCGCTGGTTATACAAATGTAATGAGTCATCGATCCGGCGAAACAGAAGATACAACAATCGCTGATTTAGCCGTTGCTACCAATTGCGGTCAAATAAAAACAGGGTCGCTGGCTAGAAGTGATCGATTAGCAAAATATAATCAACTTATTAGAATTGAAGAGCATCTAGGTGACTCAGGAGTCTATGCTGGTACCTCAATACTTAAACAAAAATGATTTAAATTCTTTAGGTTTCATTCGGCTCGTTATTTAGATAAAGTATTGGATATTACTAATATCCTATTTTTTAATGGAAACTAAAACATGGATTATCAAATCAAATCTGATTTCTTAAAAATTATGATTGAAAGAGGATTTCTTTCCGATTGTACAAACTACGAGCATTTAGATAGAGCTCTCTTAAAGAGTATTGTACCAGGTTATATTGGTTTTGACGCAACAGCTCCCTCGCTCCATGTTGGGTCTCTGATTCAGATTATGATGTTAAGGTGGTTACAAAAGACAGGTCATCAACCAATAGTTCTAATGGGTGGAGGAACAACAAAAGTTGGTGATCCCAGTTTTAGAGCTGATGAAAGGCCACTTCTAACCCCTGAAAGCATAGATACAAATATTTCAAGTATTAAAAATGTTTTCACAAATTATGTTAGTTTTAATGATGCTTCTAATACTGCCATTATGGTCAATAATGCTGAATGGTTAGATGACTTGAACTATTTAACTTTCTTACGAGATATTGGTCGCCATTTTTCTATCAATCGTATGCTAAGTTTCGAATCTGTCAAATCACGGTTAGATCGAGAACAATCACTAAGTTTCCTGGAATTTAATTATATGATCCTTCAGGCGTACGACTTTATGGAGCTGAATAAACGTTATGGTTGCCTGCTTCAAATGGGAGGCTCAGACCAATGGGGAAATATAGTTAATGGCATCGACTTAACAAGAAGGTCAACAGAAGTTGAGCTCTTTGGCTTGACATCGGCCTTATTGGAAACATCCGAAGGTAAGAAGATGGGAAAATCGCAAGATGGAGCTATTTGGTTAGATAAAAAATTACTATCAAGCTATCAATTTTGGCAATTCTGGCGAAATACTGCAGATGCTGATGTTGGAAAATTTCTTAAATTATATACTGAAATTCCAATAGACGAATGCATGAGATTAGAAAACATGAAAGGCGCTGAGCTAAATGAAGCAAAAATTATTCTTGCCAACCATGTCACCTCTCTTTTGCATGGAGATGATGCGTCACAAGCCGCTGAGAAAACGGCTACCGACGTATTTATAAAGGGTAGTCATGGGGATGAATTACCAACATTAGAAATTAGTCTTGATGAGCTTGGTAACGGGCTGTCAATAGTTCAATTGTTCGTCCGCACAGGTTTAGTTCATTCCGGGAAAGAAGCAAAACGCCTAATCTCAGAGAATGGTGCAAGATTAAATGACTCTCTTTTGGACAATCATACAATTTTAATTAGTCAAGCCGATTTAATTAACCACGTCAAATTAAGTGCCGGCAAGAAACGACACGCCTTAGTTAAATTAAAAAAATAAAAACTACTAATAAAATTCTGAAACAGTGTTCATAAAATCTGGCTCTCCAAGAACTAACCCATTTTGACCGAGACCCTTTTTGATTTTATCAAGAACATCCAAACCATTAGTAACTTTCCCAATAACCGTGTATTGGCCATTAAGAAAACTTCCTTCTGCAAACATAATAAAAAATTGACTATTTCCCGAGTCTGGATTCTGAGAGCGAGCCATTCCAACTACACCACGCTCATAACTTATATTTGAAAACTCAGCCTTTAAGTCAGGATAATTAGACCCACCCATACCAGCGCGTCGTAGATCTCCAGACACTTTACCAAACTGACCATCCCCTGTTTGTGCCATGAAGCCCTCTATGACCCTATGGAAAACCACACCATCATAGAAGCCCTCCTCCGCAAGTTTTAGAATACGATTAGTATGATTGGGAGCAATATCTTCGAACAAGTCTATAGTTAGAGTACCATTTGCCTCTCCTCGAACATCAATCACGATACCAGAACCAAAAGCTGGAGTGGAGACTAATAATATCAAGCTTATTAAAACTTTAAGCATCAGATGCAACTTTCATACTAATCATTCTATCAGGATTTGCTGGTGGTTCACCGCGCGATATAGCGTCTACAAATTCCATACCCTCGACAACTCTCCCATATACGGTATACTGACCATTCAAAAAATTATTATCACTAAAGTTAATAAAAAACTGACTATTTGCACTATCGGGACTTTGCGATCTGGCAGCTCCAATAGTTCCTCTTTCGTGAGGCAACTTAGAAAACTCAGCGGGCAAATTCGGAAGATTTGATCCTCCAGTACCCGCCATACTCAAATTAAAATCTTTTTCAGCATTCCCATTCGCCACATCTCCAGTCTGAGCCATAAAACCCTCAATGACACGATGAAAGACGACGTTGTTATAAGCACCTGATCTCGCTAAATCTTTCATCCTATCGCAATGCTGTGGAGCAACATCTGGAAGCAATTCAATTTTCACCGTTCCATCCTTTAGCTCAATTAAAATAACATTTTCAAGATCACCATCGTTATTCATTGCCGTACTCCTAATAAATTAACTCGACGCCAAACTAGTCGCCAATCTCATATTGTAAAGCTTTTTATTTAAGTTTTTTTTGTAAGGCAGCTTTTACGGCGGGTGTCACGAATTTTGATACATTACCATCAAGCCTAGCAATTTCCTTAACCAGTCTGGAAGCAACCGCTTGGTGTTGAGCTTCAGCCATCAAGAACACCGTTTCTACTCCATCATCCATCGCCCGATTCATACCTACCATTTGATATTCGTATTCAAAATCTGATACTGCCCTCAGACCTCGAATAATAATAGTTGCGTTTACTTCCCTAGCGCACTGAATTAATAAATTTTGGAAGGGATGCACATCGACTATTATGTCAAATTTACTTTTTATTATTTTACATTCTTCAGAAATCATTCTGACTCTCTCATCTAACGAAAACATTGGAGACTTGTCCGCATTAATTGCAACACCGATTACAAGTTTGTCTACAAGCGCACTGGCCCGTCGAATAATATCTATATGTCCTACAGTAATGGGGTCAAATGTCCCTGGATATAGTCCAATTCGCATTTAAAATTCTCCAACTAAAGTTAGAATAAAATAATAGCTAATTCTTTAACATTTACATTATTAAAACAACAGTACAAAAAATTCCTCTAAATTAATTCTTTTAACATGATTTGAGAAAGAACCTCTTTTAAATATCCTATTAGCAGGATATAGCTACATAAAATTTAGGAGACTGTGATGTATCAGCTAGCACACTATATTAATGGAAGTCATTCAAAAGGAGCTTCCGGAAGAACCGGGGACGTACTAAACCCAGCAACTGGCGAAGTTCAAGGACAATGTAGCCTGGCCACAAAATCTGAAGTAGACGAAGCAATTAGAATTGCAGCTAAAGCTCAACCTGCATGGGCAGCAGTTAACCCTCAACGTCGCTCAAGAATTATGATGAAATTCGTAGAACTACTCAATCGCGATATGCAAAAATTGGCAGAAGCTTTAAGTCGAGAGCATGGTAAGACACTTCCAGATGCAGCCGGAGACGTTCAAAGAGGCTTAGAAGTTGTAGAATTCTGTATAGGGGCCCCTCACCACTTAAAAGGGGAATATACTGATAGTGCGGGGCCAGGAATTGATATGTACTCGATGAAGCAACCGCTTGGAGTTGCTGCTGGAATTACACCATTTAATTTCCCAGCCATGATACCAATGTGGATGTTTGCACCGGCAATAGTTTGTGGCAATGCCTTTATATTAAAACCATCTGAAAGAAATCCATCAGTTCCACTAATGTTGGCTGAGCTTCTGGAAGAAGCAGGCTTACCAAAAGGTATCTTGCAAGTCGTAAATGGCGACAAAGAAGCCGTTGATGCGATATTGCATAATGATGTAGTTCAATCTGTAAGCTTTGTTGGGTCAACGCCCATCGCTGAATATATCTATGCGACCGGTTGCGCTAATGGAAAACGTGTTCAATGTTTTGGTGGAGCAAAGAATCATATGATTATCATGCCAGATGCTGATATGGATCAGGCAGCAGACGCACTTGTTGGTGCTGGTTATGGAGCAGCAGGGGAGCGTTGTATGGCAATTTCTGTTGCCGTACCTGTAGGTGATGAAACAGCTGATAAACTTGTCGAAAAGTTAGTTCCAAGAATCGAAGCACTAAAAGTGGGGCCCTATACATCTGGAGATGACGTAGACTTTGGTCCTGTAATAACTGCAGCGTCAAAAAACAATATAGAAAACCTTGTTCAATCAGGTCTTGATCAGGGAGCCAAATTAGTCGTTGATGGACGAAATTTCAAACTTCAAGGATACGAGAATGGATTTTTTGTAGGAGCACATTTATTTGATAATGTAACTACTGATATGGATATTTATAAAAAAGAAATTTTCGGTCCAGTTCTTTCTACCGTTAGAGCTCAAAATTATGAGGAAGCTATTAATATGGCGATAAACCATGAATATGGTAACGGCACATCAATTTTTACTCGTGACGGTGATACCGCGAGAGATTTTGCTAATAGGATAAATATAGGGATGGTCGGCGTAAATGTACCCATACCTGTGCCTTTAGCGTATCATACTTTTGGTGGTTGGAAAAAGTCTATGTTTGGAGATCTAAACCAACATGGATCAGATGCATTTAAATTTTTTACAAGAACAAAAACTATTACTTCTCGATGGCCGTCAGGCATAAAAGAAGGCGGGGAGTTCTCAATACCTATTATGGAATAGTAAATTTAGGATAAACTTAAACGTAATCATTTGATGATGAATAAACTTAGGAGCCTCAGTGGATTTTACTGTTTCAGAGGAGCAAGTTGCGATCTTCGATTTAGCCAAAAGTTTTGGTGAAGAAAATATAGCACCTTACGCACTTGAATGGGAAGACAACCAGAATATTCCTAAATCTTTGTGGCAAGATATCGCCTCTTTGGGTTTCGGTGGACTTTATGTTTCCGAGGAGAATGGTGGTTCTGGGCTCACCAGGCTTGATGCGACGCTAGTTTTTGAAGCTTTAAGTATGGCGTGCCCCTCAGTGGCCGCATTTCTATCTATACATAATATGTGCGCGTCGATGATAGATAGATACGGTTCAAAAAATCTTATCGAAAGAGTTCTCCCCGATGCTTTGAGTATGAAAAACGTAATCTCTTACTGCCTCACAGAACCAGCATCCGGATCAGACGCATCAGCTTTAAAGACAAGTGCAAAAAAAACAAACGAACATTATAATATAAATGGTACAAAATCTTTTATTTCAGGTGGAGGATATTCAGACTCATACCTTGTTATGTGTAGAACTGGGGATTTAGGACCGAGAGGAATTTCAACTATTTATATTGAAGACGGTACTGAAGGTTTAAGCTTTGGATCCTTGGAACAAAAAATGGGTTGGAGATCTCAACCTACACGACAAGTTCATATGGATGCTTGTAAAGTTCCGTTAAGTAACCTCGTTGGGGAAGAAGGCCACGGGTTTAATTATGCGATGGCCGGTTTAGATGGTGGACGGCTTAATATCGCGGCATGTTCATTGGGCGCTGCACAACATGCTTTAAATAAGACATTAACTTACATGGAAGAACGCAAAGCCTTTGGAAAAAAAATAAATAAATTTCAGGCCTTACAATTCAGTATTGCTGATATCGAAATTGAACTTCAAGCCTCTCGAATTCTACTGAGACAAGCAGCCTGGAAACTAGATCAGAAAAAGTCAGACGCCACTCATTTTTGTGCTATTGCAAAAAAATTCGTAACTGAAGCCGGGTCAAGAATAGCCAACCAATGTTTACAATTACATGGTGGGTATGGGTATTTAACAGAATATGGTATTGAAAAATTGGTTAGGGATCTGAGAGTCCATGAAATATTAGAGGGCACTAATGAGATAATGCGATTAATTATAAGTCGTAACCTTACAAAGACATAGAAAATGGATACATTAAAAATCGAGATTATTAATAAAGTTGGCTTAATTAAGTTAAACCGTCCCGATTCACTTAACGCATTAACCTATGAAATGATCCAGAAAATTGAACAAACGTTAGATGATTGGATTACTGAAAGTATCGACTTTATTATTCTTGAAGCTGCAGGAGACCGAGCGTTTTGTGCGGGTGGAGACATAGCCGACCTTTATGAGAGTGGACTTAAAAGAAACTACACATACAGTCAGCTTTTTTGGTTAGATGAATATCGTTTAAACGAAAAAATTGCTAACTATCCCAAGCCAATAATTAGTTTTTTACAAGGATTTACTATGGGAGGTGGTGTAGGATTGGGTTGTCATGTTAGCCATCGGATAGTTTGTGAGAGTAGTAAGATAGCAATGCCAGAATGTGGTATTGGGCTTATACCAGACGTTGGAGGCTCATTTATTTTAGCAAATGCACCAGCCGGAATTGGAGAATATTTAGCAACCACGGGGTACCGAATGAACTCAGATGATTCTATATTTTCTGGGTTTTCAGATTACTTTGTTCCACAGGTAAATTGGAAAGAAGTAAAAGCTAACTTAATTCAGAGTGGGTCCCTTTCAGTATTAGATAAATTTATACAAGAACCTCCTATCGGAGAACTGAGAACTAATTTTAAAGAAATATCCTCTATATTTTCAAATACTAGTCTTCAGTTTATTATAGATAACTTAAAAAAAAGAAATTCAAAGTTTTCAATTAAGACATTAAAGCTAATCGAAAAAAACTCTCCATTGTCGGTATCGTGCACTTTCGAAATAATAAAAATACTTAAACGAATAGAGAACCTGACCATAAAAGATAGCTTGGATTATGAATACAGATTCACCTATAGGGCAGTTGAATATAGTGATTTTGTTGAGGGTATTAGAGCACAGGTTATTGATAAAGATCGCAACCCCAATTGGCAGCATAATAATATAAAAGATGTTCCTCTTGAAAAAGTAAAAAAAATGTTAAAACCATTAAATCTAAATTAACTTTGGAGGAATATATTTTGAAAATTGGTATCATTGGATTAGGTAATATGGGGTGCCCTATGGGACAAAATTTGGCTAACGCTGGATATGAGGTATACGGTTTTGATACAGTTGCTTCCTGTCCATCGGGTATTAGAGAAGTTTCATCACCAACCGAATTAGCTAATTCAGTTGACGTTGTATTAACTATGCTTCCAGATGGCGCAATTGTTAAGAAAGTAGCAAGTCAAGTAATTCCAGAAATGTCTTCTGGAACGATATTTTTAGATTGCTCTACGATTGATGTAGCATCAGCTCGAGATGTTGCTTCAATCGCAGAAACAAATGGTATTTCTCCAGCTGATGCGCCTGTATCTGGCGGTGTGGGTGGCGCAGTAGCAGGAACTTTAACCTTTATGGTTGGAGGGTCTGAACTTACTTTTTTAAAACTTGAACCTCTTTTTTCAATAATGGGCCAGAAAGCAGTCCACTGCGGAAGTTCTGGGAATGGTCAAGCTGCGAAAATTTGTAATAATATGATTTTAGGTGCAACAATGATTGTCACATGTGAAGCCTTTTCTTTAGCGGACAAATTAGGTCTAGATAGAAATAAAATGTTTGACGTAGTAAGCACGTCATCTGGTTATAGTTGGTCAATGAATGCCTATTGCCCTGCCCCAGGAGTTGGTCCTGAGAGCCCGTCAGATAATAACTATCAACCAGGTTTTTCAGCTGACCTCATGTTAAAAGACCTAAGACTTAGTCAGCAGGCAGCTGAGGATGTAAACGCAGATACACCCCTAGGCGAGCATGCAAAAAGTCTGTATGAGTCATTTGTTGAATACGAAGGTGGAAACGGAAAGGATTTCAGTGCTATGCTTCCACGCTTTTCTGAAAGGACCCGGCGCTAATAAGAAACGACTTACTTAGTAGTGATGGCGCGGTTGACGGGACTCGAACCCGCGACCCCCGGCGTGACAGGCCGGTACTCTAACCAACTGAGCTACAACCGCCCACTACACTAATAAAAAAATACTAGCCTGACGGTATTAGGTCTGTGTGCGAGTTACGTCAACCCATCATAGACATCACAGCTCATTTTTCTCGTTTTTTTCATTATTATTTTAAAGTTTGAAATAAAAGCTAGTAATTTGACCGATATTATAATTAAACATAACTTCACAAATAATATTATTTATATTTTTGTTAAGTTGGAGAATAGAATAATGGACGATTACTCTGAAAAAATATGTGAAGCATGCTCAATTGATGCACCAGTAGCCAGTGATAGTTCCGTGTCTGAATTTTTAAAAAATCATACAGAATGGAAATGGGCGGATGATAGAGAGTTCCCCCAAATAGTCCGTGTTTACAAATTTTCACGATATCTTTCGGGATTAAATTTTGTACATGCTGTGGCAGAATTATCTGAGAAGGAGGGGCATCACCCTGATATTCTCTTAGAGTATGGTCAGGTTACTGTAAGATGGTGGAGCCATAAAATAAAAAATCTGCATATTAATGATTTAATTATGGCCGCGAAATGTGACAAGGCCTACAACAATTAAATCACCTTAGAAATAAAATAATACACCGGCTTATTGGTAGTAAAATGATTAATAGGTGCTACCATACTTTTCCTCTTGCCAAAACTTTTTGTTTTGAGAGAATTTTATTATTTTTAATAAAAAATACTTGATCTACCATATTACTTACAACACAGGCATGATTTGGTACAATTCTAATTCTTTGACCAACACTCAAGTTTGTAGGGCCCGTTGAGTTTATACATCCATGTTCTTCTGATAGACTGGAAATTTTTAGATTAGGGAATCCAATAATTAAACCATGCCCTTCTAATCCTATCAAATCAGACGTAAGGATTTTAGATCCTGCATCTATAACTGCTCGATTCTCTGCTGGGGTTGATATAACGGTTGCAAGGATAGTAAGAGCGCAATTCTCTTCCTCACAGGCTCCGGCAGATATTAATGACTTATCGTTATAAATATAAGTCCCAATTCTATATTCGGTTGCCATAGTAACTTCATGCGCATTCCACATTTGAGGAGATCCACCAATAGAAATAGTATGTATCTCTAATCCGCGTTGCTCCAATAAAGTCTTAACCTCACCAAAGAATAAATTCATGGTCTTAGAAGCATTGAACTTAGGGGGGTATGTCATAAGCCCTTCAAAGGTCAATCCAGGAAGCCTACTCACTTCTAACGCCAAGTCATGAGCCTCCTGGGGAGTTACTACTCCACAACGAAGCGCGCCTGTATCAACCTCAATTAGAACTGGTAACTCCTTACAAGAGTTAGAAAAAGTGCTTGATAAACCCTCGATACATTCCATGTTATCAGCAACTACTGATAATTCTACCCGCTCTGATAACTGCTTTAGACGTTGAAGCTTTCTCTCTCCCAGAATATTATAAGAAAGTAGTATATTTTTTATAGAATGATTTTTATCACCATCTAACATCGCTTCAGCTTCACTAACCTTCTGACAGGTGATACCTATTGCTCCAGTGTTTATCTGTAACTCTGCAAGACACGGAAGTTTATGTGTTTTTATATGTGGCCTAAGATTCAAACCCTTTTCATTACAGTAAGCCTGGTATCTCTTCAGATTATTCTCGACTTTTACGACATCAATTAAGACCGACGGCGTATCTATTTCAAAATACATAGTCCACCCTTATCTATCGACTGAAGCTAACGATTTAGGCACCAAATCAACCAGCCGTTCATAAATATAATTATGAGTGAGTGCCATAAGAAATTTTTGTAGTCAATGAAGATAAATTTTTCTCAGATAAAAGGGCCGTCTACGAAAGGAAATGGTAGGTGATAAGAGACTTGAACTCCTATCACGCTAATCTATATACCTAATAACCCATTGTTTTATAAACCTTTTAAATTATACAAACTTACAGACGGACTTACAGTTAGACTGCCACATGAATTTGCTAAGACACATTTAGGAATAAGTAATTTAGAACTCGATGAAACTTCAGCAACGCACTTTACAATTTCTTCTTAACATAGCTCTGTAAAACTTCTCTTTCATATAATTTTGGTAAAAATAAGCAGATTAGTATTACATAAAATGCTTTAATAGTAGTATCCCCAAAACTAACATTCAGCAGTCCAAATAATACGAACGAGATGCTCGAGATAACTCCTATTCTAATATAAATATTATCTTTAGAATAATTTCTTACAATAGTCAGAGTAGGCGAAAACAATAATATACCTAAAGATAATAAACCAAAAAACCCTTTTTCTACCATTGTGGTAATATATTCACTGTGAAGCTGAACAAAATTATTAATACGATCTCTAAGCCTTGGATCTGCATATTTTGAAGCCTCCTTTGGCCCATTTAGGTAGCCATGCCCGAAGAATGGTTTTTCTTTGAATGCCTCCAACCCAGCGGAGTACATTTCCAATCTTACGCCAACAGGAGTATCTAAGTTCCGATCATCATTCCAGCTAGATATTTGATTGAATGTATCAGTGATACGAACATAATATTTTTCATTATCCACACTAATAAAATAAATAAATACGCCCAATAATACAAAAGATGTCAAAAATGAAAGCTTACTTATCACTACTTTTTTTAAAATTATAAAAGTCACGACTATTGTGAGAATTATAAAAATCACCCAAGAAAGTCTTACTAAAGACCCAGCGGTAAGTGTTACCCCAGATATAAAGGCTATCAGCCCAAGTAACTTGTTCATTAAATTATCTTTATCATAGCTTATAATTGATAAAAACATCATTAGAACTGTAACTGGTGCAAAAATACTTAGGTAAATGTTACTGAAGTTAGAATAACCCTCTTGCCAGAACTCCAATGAAAAATATTGACAGACTCCTAAAAACAATAAAGCCAACCTAATTCCTGTAAAAAATAGGTTCATATTAATTCTTGCGTAAAAGATTCCAGCAGCAATAAATACAGCTAATAAAAAATATATATCAGTTTGTAGATATTTAGCAAAATATGTTCCATTTACAAAAAATACAACTAAATTAATAAAATAATAGCCTGTAGTAATTAATAGCACCGTTCTTAAATTATTATCTTTAAATGGATTAATATTGTTCTTTTTTAATATATATACACCAGCTATCGAAAGGCTTAATAGAGCTAGATCTGCCACGGTGTTATTAATATTTACAAATAGCACAAATAAAAACAACATTATATTTACAAAGTATGAATATTTATCTTTGGGCATCTGAAGCTATTCTTTCTAGTATCCTTGGTGGAAGTGCAGTCTAAACTTCATCATCTTCTAACAAGCGAGTTGCTTCAAAGCAATACAAAGTAGGGTCCTCATCCAGTACCTCTCTGCATACGAGCCACCAGTTACATATAGAAAAGTAGCACTGGTATGATCCGTGGCTCTGATGACTCCAGATGCAGAACAAGTAGCTCAGGAAGAGTTAGATATAACTAATTATGCCAAAGAAAAAAGCTATAGCTCCCAAGGTAATCAAGCTTAATATACTCCTCAGGTTGCCAAGCTCCTATAAACTGACATACGACTGATCCCCATACGTTTTGCTATCTGAGCATTTGGTATTTCCTGTTGGTGCAGTCTTGCTACCGTACTATGATCTACTCCTTTATTCTTTTTGCAGTAGATGCCTTTAGCTTTTGCTTTAGCAATCCCCTCTCGTAAACGTATCCTAAGTTAATATAATAATGAGGGTTATTTGTGGATGGAATTTGGTGGGTGATAAGAGACTCGAACTCCTATCACGCTAATCTATATACCTAATAACCCATTGTTTTATAATACTTTTAAATTACACAAACTTACAAACGGACTTACACTTCGACTTACAGTTTTTATAAGGATGCTTGTCACAACTGAACGTTTTGATTTTAAAATCCATAAACTTCCTGAGAACATATTAAAAATTAGGTTGCACTTAACAGAGCAGTTTTATACCTTTTACTAAAATAATATTTCATTCAGGTTAGTCATTTTGTTAAGATATTTTCAAATAAATCATATTATTCATAGTTTTTTTGTGAGTTTTCTAATTTTACTATTAACGTTCTCCATTGAAGGTAATGCGCAATCAACGAAAACTAAAAAAACACCTTACAAATATAAAAAGATTGAAGCTCAAGATCCTTTCAAAAGAAGTATCAACAGTTATATTATTCCAAAAAAGTGGACTAATATCGAAAGTCCGCTGAATGATTTAAAGGTTATTAAGAACTGGTCCTTAACAGATTACAGATCTTATTATGGTATAGGAAAACTAAATCTTGAGACCCGTCTTCTCGGACCTGTAGCAAACCCTCCAAAAGAGCATTGCAGGAAACTACTCATTAAAGAAACTTATAAATCTATGGGTAACTTTAATTTAAGTGGTGACGCAGAGTACGAGGCAAACTTCAATGCCTGTCTTCTTGATTTAAGGACCAGCGCTTATGAAGGTAATACAGAATGGTTGACTGAGGTTTTAGAGAGTTGGGCTAGAAATAATTTCAGTCAACCTAAAAAACCAAAAGATAGTAGTATGGATTACGACTGGTTCAGATCTTTAAATTATGCTGCGACGTTGTATGCTTTATATAAAGACAGCGTAACCTTCTCTGAGACTTTTAAGCTCTGGCTAGAGAGGAGTTTTCTGGATACTGAGCTAAAGAATTTTGATATCGACAACAATACTTTTAACATTCGTGGAATAGTTAAAAGTGATCTAATTTATGGCAATGATTGTAGTACTCCTCGGTTTATGTATACTCAAGCTTTTATCTTAGGAGGGCTTGCGTTAGAAAGTCAGGAAATTTTTGAAGAAGGCATTGACAGTTTACAATATATTTTATCGTTATTTGATACTCAAAATATATATACCTGCTGGGCCATGCGAGGTATTAGAGCCGCAACTTATCATAATCAAATCCCAGTTTGGTTGAGCAGTTATCATATGGCGTTAGAAACTTTAGGTTATGATTTTTTTGAACATCTTATGCCAAACGGTTCTAAAGTTTATGAGGCAGCGGATATGACATTTGATACGATCTGGAATGATGATTTGGGTCCAATCCTAGAGTATGCAAAAATTAATTTAGGTGTTCCAGAGAATAAAAATTGGCAAGACTTAAAGCTACCTATGTCAGAAAGACTTCCTCAATACCTTCCGTCAAAGCCGCAAAAAATTATTCGAAACAGCCTCCCATTTATTGAAAAATATCGACCTGACTTAAAAAAGAAATTTGGTTATGAAAGATATCATGATCGATCAGTCTTAGGCGAAAAAATTATTTCTGCATATAAAGATCCAGATTATTATCATTTATTTATGGGTGATGTTGTCATTGATATAGATGCTTTATTCAGAGCAAAAGATTATGACAAAGAGTTGGCTGAAATTAAAAAGAGGAAAGAGCTGGAGGCTGCCAAAGAATTAGCACAAAAAGAGCTGGAGGCTGCCAAAGAATTAGCACAAAAAGAGCTGGAGGCTGCCAAAGAATTAGCGCAAAAAGAGCTGGAGGCTGCTAGAAAAAGAAAGGCGATAGAAACAGTACTAAATGAATTAGATTCACATGAAGGTAGTTATAAATGTAGTTTTAAGATTGGTAGAAAAGAAAATAATAATTCTATATTACCTTTAGCCTCGGGCGACGTTGTAATTATAGACGGTGAACCACTTTTTTCAAATGACAAATGGCTATCAAACAATGGGAATGTTAGCAAAGTCTTCCTGAATGAGAACGCACTTCTCAAAGTTTCAAGAGCTGGGAAACTTCATGGAACATTACAAGCTTATACAATGATAGGCACTCCTCGTAAGGATGCTTTCACGTTAGGATCTCAATTTTCTAACCAGTACTTAAAAATTCCTCTAGAAGGGAAAAATTTGGGCATTTCAGAAGATCCTAATGAAGGTTTATCAATTGAAGTAGAGTTTTTCTTCTGTGATATTACTGACCCAGTCTCAAAAGATGAATTACAAAAGCAAGAGGAAACCATTAACACACAAGACATCTCAACTCACTTTTACAAAGTTGTTGAGAATGAAGATTTTATCAAATTTAAGGGTCATATCGATGATAAAGATGGCCAATACTTTGGTAATCAAAGGTTGAATTTTGGACTGATGTTTGATTTTAAGAAAAATGGATCGCATAGCATAGAGAGTTTACAAAACTTTAAAATTGCAGTCAGTGCAAAAGACTTAGGAGAGAAAGAGGAAATCGAAAAGATTCGCATTTGTAAAAAAACAGCATTTTGGGAAGATAATGGTCAAATTGCGGAAATCAATATCCAAATTAAACACTATGATGAAAATACTTGTATGTTTGACAAACTCCCCATAGCTACATCAAAACTCCTTGCGTTACTCGCTGAGAATTTGTCGATCCTAATAGCAGAAGCGACTTTTAAAGATAAACATTGGAAAGAAATGTTGGAACCTTTAGTTGCTAACTTTGAGTAGAAAAGAATATTTTTTGCTAATAAAACAGATTCTAGTTTACTACACGTGGGCTGATAACAAAAACATTTCTCTGTAAAGACTTCCATACGGACTTACAGTTAGACTGCCAGTGAAATCACATACAGTCAATGTACACAGGGTTTTCCATAATAATAAGGGGTTTTTGTAGAGGGAAGATGGTGGGTGATAAGAGACTCGAACTCCTGACATCTTCGGTGTAAACGAAGCGCTCTACCAACTGAGCTAATCACCCCTCAACGTTAGTACGTGGTAAACCAAAAGCCATATTACACGCAAGGCTTTTTATTTAAAATGAACAAAAATATACAAAATATTATCTATATGTTTTTGCATGTTCCTTGGTTCGCAAAAATAAAAACTTCCCCTTGTCGCTGAGATAACTTAGTCATTTGTTCAAACGATAGATTATAAATTAATCCTCTAACGATGTTTAGAATGACCCCATGAGATATGATTATTGCAGGCGTTGAGACGCTTGAGATAAATCTCTCAGCTCGCCTGCATAAATCAAGATATCTCTCACCCCTTGGTGCTAACATCGAAATTTCAAATATAGTTTTATTATTAGAAAAAAATTGAGGGGCCTCCACCCTTATTTCGTTCCAAGTTTTACCCTGCCACTCACCCATCATAACTTCAGCCAGATTTTGATCTGTTTGGACATTCAAAGAACAATAATTTTTTATAATTTCAGCAGTAGAAACTGCTCTCCCTAATGGACTTGAGTAAATTAAAGTGTCTTGCGAAAAATTTAGTTTCTTTAAACTCTTTGCTTGCTGGATGGCTTGACTTTTACCTAACTCAGTTAGATCTGAGTCTAATTGTCCATGTAATATACCAGCTTTGTTAAAAGCGGTCTCTCCATGCCTAAGGAAACAATAATCAGGAATTTTCATAAGGTAAAAGTGCTCCTAATTCTTGTAATCCTATTTTTTGTGGAACAGTGAGGTCTTCTTCTTTGATTACATAAGTGTGAATTGAAAAGACAACCGCCTTAGATTTGGGGAGCCTGACTAGGGTCTGTCTTTCAGATCTAATAAATTCACCTCTTATATTCTTACGATCAGGATCTGAATTACGTTTTGGTAAAAATAATGTTGGATCAGTATACCGCAACGTATTTCCACGCATTAAGGGAATTTCTGGCCTCACCGACGATAGAAGACGCTCTACACGTTTTGCTAGAATTTCATCGTAAATAGGTACTGGGCCATGGATAAAGGTTAGTGGTTTCATAAATTTCTCTAATAAATCCCAGCTAGCCGGAAAGCATAAACAACCACCCATCAAAACATGCTCACCAGATTTTTCAATCATAATCAAGAAATCTTCTTGTAGTAATTTTGCTAATGTTAATAGTGGCTTGTTTGCATCTATAATGACATCTAAACCATCAGGTCTTTTTACTCGCAAACCAGATTGAACAAAACCAAGGTCGTTTAGCAAGGTTAACACTAAACTCAATAATTCCTCCCCTGCAAATACACATTCATTCGCCATGACATGAACTTGATCAAAGTGGTTTTCTAATATTTTTTGTTTTTCCAGTAGTTGCTCAGTATAAACATCATCAATTTGTAACCAATCTTTGAGGTTTATTGGCTGAATACCGGGGAGCCTCAGAGTGTGGGCCTGCATCCAAGGTGCAAAAGGCAATGTTTTTTGTAAAATAATACTCATAATTTACTTAAACCGACAAAATTTCTACTTTCAAGACGTTTTTAAATGATAAGCCAAACTCAATCTTGCTAAAATTATTCTATAATCTCAGCCGGAGCGCCAATGTGAATAAACATTTTAGCAATACTCGAAAAATAGACCCAACTAAAGGCGCCTTCTTACGCGATGGTAATAAAAACGATAATGACCGAATTGAAATTGGCCCTACTCTTCTGGCATATAAAGAATGGGAACACGCCAGTCTAGAGCTTCCAAATTTAGATAAAATGCGCGAATTTAGATGGAAACGGCTTACAGAAAAAATAGTTGAACGTGACCTTGGCGGCTTACTGATGTTCGATCCATTAAATATAAGATATGCTACCGATAGTACCAATATGCAGCTGTGGAATACTCACAACCCATTTCGAGCAGTTCTCTTATGTCCAGACGGGTATATGGTAATCTGGGATTATAAAAACGCTCCTTTTTTATCTAAGTTTAATCCACTTGTTAAAGAACAAAGATCAGGCGCTGATCTTTTCTACTTTGATAGAGGGGATAAAATTGACGATGCGGCTGATGCTCTTTCAAACCAAATTAAAGATCTGGTAAATGAACACGGATGCTCCAATCTGAAATTAGCCGTCGATAAACCCATGATGCATGGCTTGAGAGCCCTGGAGGCAGTAGGGTTTGAAGTGGTTCCTGGAGAAGAGGTTACCGAAAAGGCTAGATCAATTAAAGGAACAGATGAAATTTTAGCGATGAAAGCAGCCTGTTATTCCTGTGAGCAGGCCGTTTTTCAAATGGAATCCTTTGCCAGAGAAAACATACCAATTGGTAATGTAAGCGAGGATGACGTTTGGGCAGTACTACATGCCGAAAATATTAAAAGGGGTGGTGAATGGATAGAAACAAGATTGCTAGCATCTGGTCCCCGAACCAACCCTTGGTTTCAAGAATGTGGCCCTCGAATAATTAAAGAAAATGAGATTATAAGCTTTGATACAGACTTGATCGGTGCGTACGGGATTTGTTGTGATATTTCTCGAAGCTGGTGGATAGGCGACTTCGCTCCACCAAGTGACATGATTTATGCAATGCAGCATGGCGTTGAACACATTCAAACAAATATGGAAATGCTAAAACCAGGCGTGTCCATTAATGAGCTGGTAGCCAACTGTCATGTTCTAGATAAGGATTTTCAGGATCAAAAATATGGCTGTTTAATGCACGGTGTTGGACTTTGCGATGAGTGGCCTTTAGTCGCCTACCCAGACAAGCATGTTAGAGGCGCCTTCGATTATGAGTTAGAACCGGGGATGGCTCTGTGCGTTGAAGCTTTAGTAAGTCCCAAGAACGGAAATTTCTCTATCAAATTAGAAGATCAGGTAATTATAACCGAGACAGGATACGAAAACTTAACCAAGTATCCCTTTGATGCTCGATTAATGGGAAATTAAGTAACTTAATAGAAAGAATAATTTACGCGGCAACTCGCCTCGACGATAGCATAGTTTTAAGGTAGTGAGCTGTAAAAGAGCTTTTATTATTAATTATCGCCTCTGGAGTACCTGTAGCGATAATTTTTCCACCACCGTCTCCTCCTTCTGGGCCAACGTCAATAATGTGATCTGCTGTTTTTACAACATCAAGATTATGTTCAATGACGATTACAGTATTACCTTGGTTTACCAATTCATGAAGAACCTCAAGTAATTTATTAACATCTTCAAAATGCAATCCTGTTGTTGGTTCATCTAAGATATATAGTGTCCTACCGGTTGATCTTTTCGAAAGCTCTTTGGATAGTTTCACCCGTTGAGCTTCCCCTCCAGACAGGGTTGTGGCTTGTTGTCCAACCTTTATATAACCCAACCCAACACGGTTTAATGCGACCATTTTCTCCCTAATTGAGGGGACAGCTGAAAAGAATATTTCTGCTTCTTCGACCGTCATATCTAATATATCAGCAATACTCTTATTTTTAAATTTCACTTCAAGCGTTTCTCTATTGTATCTCTTTCCTTTACATGTCTCACAGGTAACATAGACGTCAGGAAGAAAATGCATCTCAATCTTAATTAGACCGTCACCCTGACAAGCCTCACATCTACCACCTTTAACGTTAAAGCTAAACCGGCCAGGTTTGTAACCTCTTGTCTTAGCCTCTGGTAGACCAGCAAACCATTCTCTAATAGGAGTAAATGCGCCTGTATATGTCGCTGGATTTGAGCGCGGCGTTCGCCCTATCGGCCTCTGATCAATATCAATTACCTTATCCAGAAACTCCAACCCTTTAATACTATCACAATGAGCAGGTGTTTGCTTTGCGCCATTTAGTGTCATAGAAGCATTTTTAAATAAAGTTTCGATCGTTAAAGTTGACTTACCACTACCCGAAACCCCTGTAACACAAATAAAATTACCCAGTGGAAAGTCAACACTGACACTCTGTAAATTATTTCCAGTAGCATTTTCTATGGTAATATTCTTTCCATTTCCCTTTCGCCTCGCAGCCGGAATATTAATTTTTTTAATACCAGACAAATATTGTCCTGTAATACTTTTCACATTTCCAATAATTTCTTTTGGGGTGCCCTCAGCAACCACATGTCCACCATGCACGCCTGCACCAACGCCAATATCAAACACATAATCAGCCTCACGGATTGCCTCTTCATCATGCTCTACCACGATGACTGTATTACCTTGATCCCGTAAATTTTTTAATGTTGTTAAGAGTCTATTATTATCTCTCTGATGTAAACCTATGGACGGCTCATCCAGGACATAAAGGACGCCTGTCAGTCCCGAACCAATTTGACTAGCTAGCCTTATTCTCTGACTTTCACCACCGGACAAGGTACCAGAGTTTCGTGAAAGCGTTAAATAACCAAGCCCGACATTATTTAAAAAACCTAACCGCTCTTCAATTTCTTTTAAAATTACACGCGCTATTTCATTATTTTGATCTGATAAGGTTTTTGGAATTTTTTTAACTAAATCTAAAGCTTCTTTAATGGACATTAGAACTACTTGGCCGACATGCAATTTACCAATTTTTACTGCTAATGCCTCTGGTTTCAATCTGAAACCGTTACAACTACCGCAAGGCCTGTTATTCTGATACCTTTCAAATTCCTCTCTAATCCAATTGGAGTCTGTAGCCTTGTACCGTCTTTCCATATTGGGAATAATACCCTCAAAAGACCTTGAAATATTGTATACCCGACCATTCTCATCGTAACGAAAATCAATTTCTTCTTTATCCGAACCCCACAGGAAAACTTCTTTAATTTTTTTATTTAGATCACTCCATGGCAAGTCTTTATCAAATTTATAATGTTTCGATAAGGACTCAATTGTTTGCAAATAGTACGGAGATTTACCTTTTCTCCATGGTGCAAGAGCACCATTAGCAATAGATAAAGAATGGTCAGGAACAACAAGACGTTCGTCAAAGAATAGTTCAACCCCTAATCCATCACATTGGGGGCACGCACCATAGGGCGCATTGAACGAAAACAAACGTGGCTCTATTTCTGGAATAGTAAATCCCGAAACAGGACACGCAAATTTCTCAGAAAATGTAATCTTTTCTATATCGGCAGTTTTATCAGCGAGAGTTTCTATTAAAGTAATTCCATCCGCTAAATCTAAGGCAGTTCTTAGACTATCTGCCAATCTAGTTTCTAAACCCTGTTTTATAACTATTCTATCAACAACAACTTCTATGTTGTGACGAAACTTCTTATCTAACTCTGGAGGGTCATCAAGATTAAATAGTTCACCATTGACCCTAACTCTTTGAAATCCCAATTTTGCTAATTCTTGAAATTCTTTTCGATATTCACCCTTTCTATCACGTACTATCGGAGCGAGTATGTAGGCGCGAGTATTTTCTTTTAAGTTCATTACTCGATCAACCATATCCTGAACTTGCTGGGCCTCAATAGGAAGCCCAGTCGTTGGGCTAAATGGAGTCCCTACTCTTGCAAATAATAATCTAAGATAGTCATAAATTTCAGTAACTGTACCAACAGTAGAACGCGGATTTTTACTCGTAGTCTTCTGCTCAATCGAAATAGCAGGACTTAATCCAGATATATGATCAACATCTGGTTTTTCCATCATATCAAGGAATTGACGCGCATATGCTGAAAGAGACTCTACGTATCTCCGTTGGCCCTCAGCATAAATAGTATCAAAAGCTAAACTAGACTTACCAGATCCAGATACACCCGTAATAATAACTAACTTATCTCTGGGTATATCAACATCGATATTTTTTAAATTATGCTCTCTAGCTCCACGTACTGAAATCTTTTTAAGGTCGGTCATCAAAATCCTTTTCAAAAGTATAGTAGCCACGATACTTTTTAATTTTCCAAAATTATATACTTAAACCTACTATCCCAATTTAAAAATAGTTTAAATGTGAATTGCTCGGTCAAAAGCGTTTAAAACACTTTCATGCATTGACTCACCCAAGGTTGGGTGAGGAAAAACTGTATTTATGAGATCTTCCTCAGTCGTCTCCAACTTACGACCTATAACATAACCCTGTATTAATTCAGTTACTTCTGGACCGACCATATGAGCGCCAAGAAGTTCGCCAGATTTAACATCAAAAATTGTCTTTATAAAGCCCTCCTGCTCACCTAACGCAAGAGCTTTCCCATTAGCAGAAAAAGGAAAACGCCCAATTTTAGTTTCTAAACCATTTTCTTTAGCCTGTTCCTCAGTCATTCCAACACTCGCAACTTGAGGAGAACAGTAAGTACAGCCCGCAATATTGTTATAATCGATAGGATGTGGGCTCTTCCCTGCAATCAACTCAGCAACCATAACGCCCTCATGAGAGGCCTTGTGAGCAAGCCAAGGAGCACCGGCCAGATCTCCTATTGCAAAAATTCCGTCTACATTTGTTTTACAAAAACCATCTACTAGAACATGACTATCTTCTATTTCAATTTTGAGATCTTCAAGGCCAAGGCCTTCACTATTGCCAACAATTCCAACAGCAGAAATGATGGTATCACAATCAAGTTCACTAATTTCACCAAGCGTATCTATTTTAACAGAAAAACCATCTTTTTTTCTCTCGAAAGCTAGAACTTTGGAGTTCTCTAAAATTTTAATACCCTGTTTTTCAAATTGCTTTTTTGCGAAATTTGATATCTCACGATCTTCAACGGGTAGTATCGTATCAGCAACTTCTAGAATCGTCGTATCTACCCCTAAAGTATTATAGAAACTGGCAAATTCCACCCCAATAGCTCCCGATCCCATAACAAGTAATTTTTTTGGCATTTTTTTTGGTCTTAATGCATTTTTGTATGTCCAAATATCTTTTCCATCTGCCTCAAAACCCTTTAACTCCCGAGCTCTGGCCCCTGTAGCCAAAACGATGTTTTGCGAGAATAGTTCAACTTCGTTATCATTCGTTTTCACTTTAACTTGCCCGACCGCAGTTAGGCGAGCCTCACCTGAAATTGACGTAATTTTATTTTTTTTAGTAAATGGGTTATTCCCTTAGATAACTTAGATCCGATTCCTTTAGAGCGAGAGACAATAGCCTCTAAGTCATATTTTATATTCTCCGCCTCTATTCCAAAACCTTTAGAATTTTTTAACAAATGAAAAACCTCAGCTGACCTCAACATTGCCTTAGTTGGTATACAGCCCCAATTAAGACAAATACCACCCATATGCTCTCGCTCTACGATTGCCACATTCAGTCCTAACTGCGCCCCTCGAATTGCTGTAACATACCCACCAGGTCCGGCTCCTATGACAATCATATCAAAATTATTTTCTTTCATTAACTCATCCCATATTAATAGTTTAATATTAAACTATTAATAACATACAGAAAAATTCAAAAGAGTTCTAGTCTTTAATTACTAGCTTCATTTTCATCAACATTTTCTATGTTATCTACATAAAATTCTTGTGCCACCTCTCCAACAACCTGTGTAGAAGAGAAACCTATATTAGCATAGGAGACAGGATCGTAATCGTCCTCCTCGATAGAAAACTGGCTCTGACGTTGAGTAATTCTAAAACCCGCATAAAGTGCTATACAACTCATTAGAAGGGCTAGAGCAATCCAAAAGCCACTAGGCCCAAAGTTAGTCATTAGCCAACCCAAGAAAAAAGGTCCCAGCACCGCGCCTAAACCATTTATAAAAATCAAACCACCAGAAGCGGCGGTCATATCTCCAGGGTCCAGATAGTCATTAGTGTAAGCAATTAAAAGAGAGTAAAGTGGAATAGAAACTCCACCAAGGAGAAAACCGGAAACTATCAATACAATAAAATACTGAGGAAAAAATAGAGCCAGGGAAAATGCCAGTAATCCTAGAATACAAACATAAATAATCAACAATCTTCTATCAATACGATCTGAAACCCATCCAATTGGGTATTGCAAACATAAGCCTCCAGTAAAAATTGAGGAGACAAATAAAGAAATTTCTTTTACGTTTAAACCAATCTGAGCTCCATAAACTGCTGACATACCAAACTGAGCAGAGATTACTGTTCCCAAAATAAACATTCCCACAAACCCCAGTGGTGACGCCTGGTATAATTTTTTGAAGCTCATTTTCTTTGTTTGCTCAAATATTGGTCCAGCGGAAACACTCAATAAAATAGGTGCAAATGAAATTGACACCAAAACTGAAGGAATAATAAATAATAAATACCCCTCTGGTGATCCAATATTTAGTAATGCCTGTCCAGATATAACACCAGCCATTTGTACAATTATGTAGAGAGATAGAATTTTACCTCTTGTCTCGTTGGACGCCGAATTATTTAACCAACTTTCAGCAGTTACGTAAACACCTGAAAAACAGAACCCTATCAATACTCTCAATAAAATCCAGGCCCAGAAAAATGGAATCACTGGGTATAAAATCAAGGTAGCGGAAATAAAAGAGCCTAAAGCTGCAAAAACTCTAACGTGACCAACGCGTTTAATTATGCCTGGAGCAGTCATCGATCCACCTAAAAAACCTAAAAAATAGGCGGAGGTTACAGCAGAAAGTTGAAAAGTAGAAAAACCTTCGATAGATGCTCGAACTCCTATCAGGGTTCCTTGCACACCATTGCCAACCATGAGAAGGAAAACCCCAAATAATAGGGGCCAAATTCCAAACATCAACCTCACCATAATACAATCCATTTATTAGCATCACGTGAAACCGTCTATCTTGCAAAATATAAATTAATAATCCAAAAACGACCATTTTTACAAAAAATTGTCGAAAATTAACGCAGCAGCAAAGAAGCGTCTCCATAGGAGAAAAATCTATATTTATTATTTATGGCGTGATGATATAAATCTTTCGTCCTCTGTACACCAACAAATGCTGAAACCAACATCATTAATGTAGATTTTGGTAGGTGAAAATTTGTAATTAACCCATCACAAACTAAAAATTTAAAGCCGGGGTAAATAAAAATATCTGTCTTTCCAGCCCAACTATTTATCTGCCCTGTATCTAACGCGGCTGTCTCCAAAACACGCATGGCTGTTGTCCCAACAGGGATAACTCGCCCACCTCGAGATTTTGCTTCAATAATTTTATCTACAGTGCTTTGTTTGATACATCCCCATTCTGCGTGCATTTTGTGATTTTTTATATTGATTTCTTTTACCGGTAAAAATGTACCTGCCCCTACATGAAGGGTTACAAATGAGCTTTTTACTCCTAAATGTTCTAAATCCTTTAGCACCTCGTGATCAAAATGTAATGATGCGGTCGGAGCCGCTACTGCGCCGTCATATTTGGCAAAAATACTCTGGTAGTCTTTAATATCTCGAGAATCTGATGCTCGTCTCTTCTCAATATAAGGCGGGAGAGGCATAGAACCTTGTCTGGATAAAAAAGCAGAAAATTCATTCTTATTGATATTAAATTTCAAAACTCCGAATCCATCAATTTTGTCAATTAACTCGGCCTTCACACCATCATTGAAATTTAGACACTCACCAATATTTATTTTCCGTAAGGGCTTTATTAAAGTTAACCAGGACTCATCCTTATCATGAGAGATAAGCGTCGCATTAATAAGAGAAGAACTATTACCTCTTATTCTTTTCCCTTTAAGTCGTGTTGGAATAACTTTAGTGTCATTGAATATCAATAAATCATTAGAGCTTAAAAGCTTTGGTAAGTTATAAAACTTTTCGTCAATAAATTGTTCTAATTTTTTTGATACTAATAATTTTGAAGAGCTTCTCGGTGATACTGGTCTATCAGCTATCAACTTGTCTGGTAACAAAAAATCAAAATCATTTAAGTTCATTTTTTTAGCTTAGGGACTGGGCGTCTAAAAATTTCTCTAAAAATTCCAGGCGTAAAAATAGATAGCGGGTTAATGGATACATTTGGATTCTCCAACGGTCCCGAGATAGAATAATTAAACCCAATTAATCCTTCTCCATCTCTTGGTGCAAATAATTTTCCTAATATCATCCCATTAACAGTATACATTGGTGAGATAACACCCTGCATATCCACTTCTTTACCTTTTATATCATATATTCCGTCCATAGAAACACCGAGAGAGGCGCCCACAGCAGACGCTTGTTTTAGTAAAATACCCCTCGGCTTTAAAATAAACTTTGCTTCTGACTCAGTAAAAAGGATTCCATCTCCAGACAGCTGCTCAATTAACCCAAACACACTTGTAGCCGATAATAAATCAGCTAAAATTGGTGCTTTTTTAAGTCTGACGTTTTTTAAATTTAAGGATCCACTATAGTTTCCTTCATAATCAATAGGATTAATATCAACGACCAGATCACCACCACGTGCCCCCTTAATCATTCCGACAGACTGTAAAATCTCTCCTCCCTTTTCAGAGCTTAGAGTAACTGAAAACTTATCGTCCTTTCTCAAAATTAAGCCCTTTATCTCTGGACCATTATTGACGTTTCCTGAGAAAAAATCGTCTTTGTCAACATTATTTAACTGACCTTTTAAATTAGACAATGAAATCAGATCATTAATAATCAACTTATCAATGTTAATTTTTAGCGGTATTTTATCAGTTTTGTTATCAGACAAAAATTGATACTTTCGAATATCCAACTCTTTACTCTTAACAAAAATATTAGATTCAGTATTGGGTGTATCACGATAAACTTTTATATTACCTTTAAATTTATCACCCACCTCTAGTGATAAAAAATTGATATTTTTGAATTTCTCATTCTTAAAAAAAGAAATTTCAGCGTTTGCATTTAATTTAGCAGCATTTAGGTTAAATTTTATATCTTTGGGCTTCTCGTCAATAGATAAAGTTAAGTTAAATTTTCCTAAAACATCTTTATTTTTAACCCACTCTAAAGGTTTGAGGTTTAATTCAATTCCTTTAAGGTCCGAACTAACAGTAACCTTTGCTTTTTCACCATCTTGCCATTCAATATTGAAATTTCCATCTGCTTCCCCACTCATCATATCATTGGGTATTTCAATATTTAGTTGTTTAAAAGAGTCATTTGATAACGTTAACTTACCATCGATACTAGTATAACCCTTGAGCTTTGGATCAAGTTTTTTATTCCATGAAAAATGAACAGGAAAAGAATCTATATAAGCATTTCCAGTTATATTAAATTTTTCATTATCTGAAATTAAAAGTAAATTTTTAGCTGATAAGAGACGTCCCTTTACCACAGCATCTGATTTAAAATTCTCAATATTATTTATAGCCTTGAAACTAATTTCAGGAATTTTAAGATCTTTTTTTAGAGGCATTACAAGATCAACTTTTAAGTTACTAATTCCATTCAAATCACTGGGACGTAGTTTAGAGTTAGCGAGTAGTTGAACAGGTTTTTTATTCAAGTCTGTTAGGATATCTTTAGTTTCTCCAACTGCGAAAACCTGAAATTCTCCAATTGCAGGTTTTTTCTTTGTATCTGCAACAAAAAACTCAGTGAGTGTGTTTCTAGATTAATCTCTCTCCCATCCAAACCGTTTACAACACCTTTATTAAGTTTGACAAAAAACGTTCTATTGTGGATCGAGCCATAACCTAAAGCGTTCCTTAAATTGGGGTGACCTTTTAACACTTCAATTTCAGCATCCAAAAAATCAAAAGTAGTCATCACCTCAGTATCTTGATTTGGAACTATACGAATGCTTGAAATTGCATTTTTAATTTTCCCTGCTCTTACCTTTCCATTAAACCATAGTCGGGATTTTGGTTTAAAGTTTATCGGCCAGAGGTCTAATAAATTTATATACTCTACATCACTAAGCTTTGTATCTAAACTAATTTTCCATCCATCCTCATGAGAGGAAACTGATCCCGATGTACTTACCTCCGAAACATCAGTTTTAAGTTGCAACTGCCCTATTTCTACTTTGGCATTTCTTAGATTATATCTAAAATCCAAAATTCCACTATTAAAGGTCACTGGTTCGACGAAAAGTCCATTAGGATCCAACTCAATCTTACTAAAACTTAGCTGCCCTACAAATGTTTCTGGCACACGCGATACAAAATTTGAGATGTCGGCATGTCCTTCTCCATCTAATTTTAATTCGGGAGCAGAGATTAATATATTGTCAAAATACATCCTATTATCGTCAGCCTTGTAGCGTATGTGAGTATTTAAAGTATCTAAAAAATAAGAATCACTTCCAGATAAGTTTCTGACAAAACCATTTTCCAGTGTAATAGCTCCTGCAAACTCAGATATTTCTCCATTAGGCTTTAAGGAACCTGATATTGCACCTGATACGCTCCCATCAAAGTGTTTAAACCAACCAAGAGAGTAAACTTGATTAGATAAATTGGAGGAGTCTAATCCATCAAACTTCATAGATATTTGAGACCCTCGTTCGTCATTTTTATCTTTTAAAGATAATGAGAATTTAGCTAAACTTTTTTTCTCCTGTTCAAGAGATGCAAAAAGACTAATCTCCGTGTATTCTTTCCGTTTTAATAACTTTGCCTGACCATCAATAAAAGAAATTCGTTTACCATTTCTTTTATTTTCATATATTAGTTTAAGATTTTTGGTGTTAATTTTGTCTAACCTTTGAAAGGTAGATTCATTAAAAAATGTGTTTAATGAAAAATTCAATATTTTATCCTTTATTCCACTGGAAGGTTGGTTAGATAAATTATTGAAAAAACCGAATCCTAGAGTTCCCGACTCATCTCGAGAAATTTTTATTTCAGGTTCTAACAATTCAACAGTCAGCGGGTATATATTACCTTTCATTAAATCAATTAAAGATAACTCAATTTTCATTTCTGGAAACTGAATTTTTCCATAATCTGAAGATTCCAGCCTAACTTTGGTTAAAGTAAGGATAGGTTTAAGATTTTTTGGCTGTACCTTTATTGAGGTATTTTCGAACTCAAATTTTTCAAATTTACTATTTAAATTAGCTTGAGACTTTAAAAAAACATTTATCTGGTTTGGTAAACTTATATCTCGACCGACAAAACCAATGTAACCGACGCAACACATAATTATAATTAGTCCAAGAAGAACACTTGAAAATTTTAATAAAAACCTGACAGTCCTAGAAAGCCTTAACTGACTAAAAGAAGTTATACCTTGGTGCTGATTATCTTTATAATTGCGTTTGGTCATTTGGTTTTTATCGCCAGTATATTAAAGCTGAGTTGCATTATTTAATCATATGTCATATCTCGTTCCGGAATAGAAACATTCTTTTTAAAGGATTTCTCGAATGCTTCAAATAGGTGACTTAGCCCCAGACTTTATTATAAAATCAAAGGATGATAAAATGACAAGACTATCATCTTTGAATAGTGAATTGATCGTGCTGTTTTTTTATCCAAAATCTGACACGCCAGGATGTACGATAGAGGCAACTGAGTTTTCAGAATCACATAAAGACTTTGAAAAACTTAATACTTACATAGTTGGAATATCAAAAGATAATGTCGCTATGCAAACAAAGTTTCAACAAAAACACAACCTTACTGTACTTTTAGGTTCCGATAATGATAGTGATATATGTGAGGCATACGGTGTATGGATAGAAAAAAACATGTATGGGAAGAAGTATTTTGGTATCAGTAGGACTACGCTCCTTATCGACAAGCAGAGAAAAATTATAAATATTTGGACAAAAGTTAAACCAAAAGGTCACGCAAAAGAAATATTATCATTTATAAAAGAATTTCATACCTAACTCCTATTTATAAACTTCTTCTTAAAGTTTTATTAGTTTTTAACGAGGTAGTCTTGGATAAAAGTAAACTAAAAAAAGAAACTTTCAGCTCTTCTTGGTTTCAAAGAACTAAGCTACCAGCTCTAGTTTTAATTGTAAAAGCAAGTAAAGGTCAGGCGGTTGTTCCCCTTTTATCTTTGCTTGCTTTGGTATGTCTTATAACATTTTCAGTATATTACTTTAAAAGTGCTTCGAAACTCTCGTTGACTGGTGGACATAAACTTACAGCTAAAAATATCCAGCACGGGCTTAATCCTCACCCAACAAAAAATATTAAAAATCTCAACGCTGTGTTTGATTACTCAACAATATTGGAGGTTTTAAACAAAATCGATAATGATTCTGGTAATAATATACGTTATAAAAAAAGAATATTCGAATTAGAGGCCGAACTTAAGAATGTTAAAAGAAAATTAATTGATACCTCGTATATGTCGAATAAGGTCCTGGATGATCAAGTTACTTTAAAAGCAGTTTCAAAAAATTCAGCCGGTACGGATAGTGATTGGAGTATTGAAGTATTATTTGATTTGGTGAATAAAACTGCTGCAATTAACGAACAAAACCTTATTAAAATTAGCTTTTTAGAGAAGAAGAATAAGCAATTAATAAGAGATGCAGAACTAATTGACGATCAAAATGAGCAACTGTTCATTCAACTTGAGGAAGCGATAACAAGATCGACAGGTCCACTCAAAAAAATGTTCCATTCACTCAGTTTGCCAACAGAAAATATCATCCAACATATAAAAGACACCTATTCAGGGTCAGGTGGTCCATTTACTCCAGCCAATCTTCAAAGTAGTGGCAAAGTTAGCCAAATTGAAGACAGCCTATTTTTAGGTAATGAATTGCTTCAGACATTAGAGGAATTGAATTTTTATAGAATAGCTTTCGAAAAATTACCATTCTTTAACCCCTTACAATCCGCTAATAGATTTACTAGTGGCTTTGGACTTCGAAATGATCCAATAACAGGCAAAAGAGCTACCCATCATGGAGCAGACTTTGCGGCTCCGAAGGGAACCCCAATATATGCAGCAGCCGATGGCATCATTACCCATGCAGGGTGGCGAGGTGGTTATGGACTCCTGGTAGTAATTAAGCATAATTTTGGCTTTGAAACGAGATATGCTCATAATTCACAAATTCGTGTAAAAATTGGGCAAAGGGTCTCGCGCGGTGATCAAATAAGTGATATGGGTTCTACAGGCAGAAGTACTGGCACTCATCTTCATTACGAAGTAAGAAGGAATAACAAACCATTAAACCCAATGACTTACATTAAGGTAGGACGAAATGTTTTCTAAAAGTAAAATAATTGAACCAACGCAAAAAAAATCATCTGAAAGAGATAAATCAATACCTCAGGGATCAAGTACCGGCAAATTAGAACATAAAGCTTCTTCAGAATTAAAACCCAAATCTCCACCATCCACACTTTCAAGCGACTTAACAATTACAGGGAACTTGAAAACGACTGGAGACATACAAGTCGAAGGCAAAGTAGAAGGCGATATAAGAGCTCATTTATTAACAGTTGGAGAAACAGCTCTTATAAAGGGCGAGGTAATAGCTGACGACATAGTCGTAAACGGGAGGATAGTAGGTCGAATCAGAGGTTTAAAGGTTAGATTAACGGCTTCTGCAAGGGTAGAAGGTGATATAATACACAAAACAATTGCAATCGAGTCCGGCGCGCATTTCGAAGGCTCAGTACAAAGGCAAGAAGATCCTTTGAATCCCAATAAAGATAATAATAAGGCTATTTCATCTATAGAAGATCTTAAAGGCACGAAACCGTAATTGTTTTAAACAGGAACTCACTTAATCAATTATATTCGCTTCAGCTCTACTTTTACCATGAACGTTGAGTGCTAAAGTAGAAGACATAAATTGGTTAATATCGCCATCAAGAACTGCTTTTGTATCTGAGGTTTCAAAATTAGTTCGTAGATCTTTCACCATTTGATATGGATGAAGCACATAAGAACGTATTTGGTTACCCCAACCTGCATCGCCTTTATTTTCATGTGCTTCATTTATCTCTAAGTTTCTTCTCTCTATTTCTATTTGATAAAGACGTGACTTTAGTGCCTTCATAGCTATATCTCTGTTTTGGTGTTGAGATTTTTCAGATGACGTTACTACAATACCAGTAGGTAAATGTGTAATACGAACAGCAGAGTCGGTTGTATTTACATGCTGCCCTCCAGCACCTGAGGATCGATATGTATCAATGCGAAGGTCGCTATTATCTATTTTAATATCTATATCTTCATCAACAACTGGATAAACCCATACTGAACAAAAGGAGGTATGGCGTTTTGCAGCAGAGTCAAAAGGAGAAATCCTTACCAAACGATGGACCCCACTTTCTGATTTCAACCAACCATAAGCATTTTGTCCAGAAATTTTATACGCGACAGACTTTATACCTACTTCATCACCTGGGGTCTCTGACTGAAGCTCCACATTAAAGCCCCTCTTCTCAGCCACCGCAAATACATTCTTAAAACCATAGATGCCCAGTCACAACTTTCAGTACCACCTGCTCCAGAGTTTATTTCTAAGAAAGTATCATTCGCATCCGCTTCTCCATTTAACAATGACTCTAGTTCTTTATTTTGAACCCTTTTTTGCAATTCGTTGAGCGATATTAAAAGATCAGAAATAATATCTTGATCATCTTCACTTACCGCCAGATCTAAAAGCTCTATGGTTTCAGCTAGATCACTTTCCATTATATTATATTCATCTATCGAACTACTAATTTGTTGTCTCTCACGCATTAACTTCTGTGCAGTAATTGGCGTATCCCAAAGATTAGCACTTTCTGCGAGAGCATTTAACTCCTCTAATCTCTTTTTTGACTCTTCCCAACTAATTCTTTTTCGTATTAAATTCATTGAACTTTGAATACTACAAACAATGTTATTTATATCAGATCTCATAGTATTTCCTCATTAGGGATTATGTAAAAACATGTATAGATAGCCTAAATGTCAAGTGTTAATATAAGCCACCCGAATTTAATGTGCCAGAAGTAGCTTTTTTAGGAACTATAACTCTTTTACCAGAAGACGTTACTACTTCATTATTTGAATTAGCTGCACTGAACTCCTCTTCTTTGGATATAAGATTCAGGTTTGACCCCATCGCAAAACCGCCATCTAGTATTCGTTCACTCCCATGAAGCCCATGATCCGAATATCTGAAATATTCAGCTATAACATCTTCACCTTTCGCTTCATCAGGAAGAACCATACCTGTAGCCCTATCAGTATTTAAAAAATATCCACCAGAAGGAACTTTAAATTCTGTTCCCCCATATTTAGCAACTACACTTGACATAAAGTCGTTAAAAACAGGACCACAAAGGCCACCACCAGTAGCCTTTTTTCCTAGAGAACGTGGAGTATCAAAGCCAATATAACAGCCAGCCACAATATTTGAAGTAAACCCGATAAACCAAACATCTTTTGCGTCGTTAGTCGTTCCTGTTTTCCCAGCAGTAGGAACTCGCAAATTAACTGATGCCGAAGCACTACCTCTATCAACTACGCCTTTCATCATAGACGTCAATTGATATGCCGTAATAGGATCGATAATTTTCTCGCGTTCTGAAGATATGAGTGGAGAAAATCCTACTTCTAACTTCTGTAATTTGCAATCACTGCACTTGCGTGTATCATGTCTATATACTGTATTTCCCCATCTATCTTGAACTCGGTCGACTAACGTAGGTAATACTCTTTCCCCTCCATTCGCAAACATAGCATACGCTGATACCATGCGAAAAAGTGTCGTTTCCTGAGAACCTAAAGAATTTGCTAAAAAAGGCCACATTTTTTTATACACGCCAAACCTCTCCGCATACTCAGAAACGGTTTCCATTCCGATCTCTTTGGCCAACCTGATCGTCATTAAATTTCGTGATCTTTCTATTCCGATTCTTAGTGGAACATTACCGTAATATCTATCTGAAAAATTTCTCGGCTGCCATATTCCCTGAGGTGTATCAACATCAATTGGTGCATCCACTACAACTGTGTTAGGGGAGTATCCAGAGTCTAGGGCTGCTGCATAAACAAATGGTTTAAAACCTGATCCTGGTTGACGGGCGGCCTGAGTCGCACGGTTGAATACAGATGATTGATAAGAAAAACCCCCTTGCATTGCTATAACTCGACCAGAAGAGGCATCCATCGCTAAAAATCCGCCCTGAACTTCGGGTACTTGCCTAAGCAACCAACCGTCCCAAACCCGTTCAACATGAATAATATCCCCAACCTCCAATAAGTCCGAAACAGCTTTTACAGGGTCAGATAGTTCACCATTTTTCTTTTTAGATCGAGCCCAACCTATATCTTCTCCATATAAAATTTTTGGCTTTTCATAACCTTCGATACCAATCAATGAGTCCTTACCATCTATCGAAAGTATCACAGCTACTTCCCAATTATTTATATCTCTTGGAAACGGAGTACTCTCCAACAGAGTCCTCCAATTTTTTAACGATAATATATTTTTATCAATTTTCTGTTTTACTGGATGAAATATTCCCTGTTTTGAATCGTAGGAACTCAACGCTTTCTGTAACGCCATTGCTGCTTTATCTTGCAGTGATTTATCGACAGTCGCTCTAATGGTTAAACCTCCGGTAAAAAACTGTTCTTTTCCAAAATTTCTAGATAATTGTCTTCTAATTTCATCAGTAAAATATGTTCGGAATGGAAGAGAGGCCTTAAAACTATCAATTTGTTCTGCTTGCACTGTCACAAGAAGTTCTTTTTTAGCTTGCATCAATTGATAGGTGTCAATGTAACCATTTTCAAACATTTCTTTGAGAACAAAATTCCGACGAGCTAAAGCTCTTTCTCTTTGTCTTACTGGATGGTAACGAGATGGAGCCTTAGGCAAAGCTGCTAAATAAGCGGCTTCTGCAAGAGACAATTCATCAAGCATCTTATTAAAATAGGTCTGAGCAGCTGAAGCAACACCATAACTATTTTGCCCTAAAAAGATCTCATTAAGGTATAGTTCCAAAATTTTATCCTTAGATAGAGTTTTTTCGATCCTAGACGCTAAAATTAGCTCTTTTATTTTTCTTTCGGCTGAGCGATCTCTAGATAATAAAAAGTTTTTCATAACCTGTTGCGTTATAGTTGATGCTCCTCTTAGTCTACCACCGCGGGCTGCATCATAAATTGCCTTTAAAATCCCCAATGGATCATATCCACGATGTTTATAAAAATTCTTATCCTCTGCCGAAATAAAGGCTTCCTTGATTAACTTTGGAATTTCGTCTGTAGAAGCAAATAACCTGCGTTCTCTAGCAAACTCATCAATTAATCTACCTTCGCCAGAATATATTCTACTTATTGTTGGTGGAGAGTAAGCAGCCAATTGAGCATGATCTGGTAGATCTTCAGAATAAATCCAAAAAATTGCACTGATCAAAATAAAACCAATGAGAAGAGCAGCACTAATCCAACTGAAAATAGCTCCAAAGAAAGACAGAAATAAACGAAAAACCAATTTTTGAAACCTGATATTTTTTTGACTATAAATACTTAAAATAAGTTTTTACTAACATTAAGATGCACGATAACAGATTATATACAGTCTGAAAAGTAGTGACTTAAGCGTTTTATCCCTTCCTCAATATCTTTTGTATCACAAGCATAGGAAATTCTAAGTGTATGCCTTCCTCGGCTTGGATCAAAATCTATTCCCGGGGTTAAAGCGACACCTACCTCATTCAATATTGCTTTAGCTAACTCCACTGAATCATTTGTTTTTGAAAATACATTTACATAAATGTAAAAACCACCATGAGGTTCAGCTTCAAGTTCGAACCCTAGTTCAGGTAAAGCCTTCAATAGTATATCCCTATTCGTTTTATAAAGAAGTTTTAGTTTTTCAGCGGATGCAATTGAAGTTAGGGCACCTAGTGCTGCAACTTGAGAAACGTGTGGAGCACATATAAACATGTTTTGTGCTAACTTTTCTATAATACGTGTATGAACCTCAGGAACAATCATCCAACCTACTCTCCAACCTGTCAAAGAAAAATACTTCGAAAATGAGTTTACTACATACACGTCATCTGTAATTTCTAACGCAGATGTACATCTCTTACCATAACTGAGACCGTGATAAATTTCATCAGAAATAAAATTAATCTTTCGTTCGGAGCACTCACGTATTAATTTAGTTAAAGTTTTCTTCGACAGAACAGATCCAGTAGGGTTTGCTGGTGACGCTAAAATCAAACCGTCTAATTCTTGCTTAGATAGATCTGGAATATGCCCTGAACTCTTATAAGTCGGCAGTCCTACAGGTTCTAAACTTAGTGATTTCAAAATTTGCCGGTAAGAAGGATATCCCGGTTCTGTTACTCCAACATGATTACCTGCGTCAAATAAAGATGTGAAAGCCAGAATGAACGCTGAAGAAGAGCCAGATGTTACTATAACTCGATTTGGATCAACTGTGAGATTGTACCAGTTCTTGTATAAAACACTTATTTCATTTCGGAGCTTTGAAAGTCCCATTGAAACCGTGTAACCCAACGGGCTTAGCCTCATAGCTTCTGACACAGCTAAAAGTGATTTTTCAGATGCACCCTTGCTTGGTTGACCAACTTCCATATGAATAATGTTTTTTCCCAAGAGTTCTAAATTTCTTGCCTGATCCATTACATCCATAACAATAAAGGGATTTACTTGGGATCTTTTAGAAATTTTCATTATCGTTTCCCTCAACAATACAAATGACATTACTTATTATTCGTAGACCACCATCCAGTTCGCTTTGGTTCTTTACTCTCATTTTTTTTATTGTCTAAAGATTTCTCCTCTACGATCTTACTTACTCTTTTTCTAACTTTTTTTGGCTTTGAAATGTCGGCCGTTTTAGCAATTAAACCATCATCTTTCTCTCCAACTATTTTTTTTCCTTTTATCTTATTCTCATCCTTTTTAACCTTAGATAAGGGCTTTGATTTTACTTTTTTGCTAGAGCTAGGAATTACTCCTGGCTTTTTTTGCTTTGTTGTTTGTGATGCCTTTTTTCTTTTAGTCGTTTTTGGGCTATCTTCTTCAGATATTTTCTCTGTCCCATCTAGCTTTGATTTGATTATCTTTTTAATAGCAGACTTTTTCGTTTGATTTTTTTTAACAGTCTCATCCATTCCCTCATTTGTTGCTCTATTTACAGCTGCGTTCTTATTATTCGGTTGATTTTCTGAGCTTAAATTAGAGTTGTCTTCTTGGTCATCAGGTTCTTCAACATCTCTAGATTTTACATCTGGCTGGATTAAAGCCTCTCTGTGCTTACTTGGTCTTCTTTTTCTACGTCGTCGTTTCTTCACAGTTTCTGATAAATCTTCAACCTCGGACGAGGTACTTTCCTTTACCCCTAATTCTTCATCCAGATCTGATAGATCGATTGATCCCATTGAAACTACGTTTTTAGCTACCGTTGGAATACTACGGGTAGCTACTTTAAATTTTTCAATTAAAAACTCTGGGCTTATGAGATGCGTATCTGCCTGCAGTCTAATTGCCAAGCCATAACGGGACTCTATATTGCTAATATGTTCGCGTTTCTCGTTCATTAAATAATTGATAATACCAACTGGAGCAGTTAAAAGAACTTCCTTAGATGTTCGTCTTGTACCCTCCTCCTCTAATTGTCTAAGAATTGTTAACGCTAAATTATCATCAGATCGTATTAAACCCGTACCATGACAAGAAGCGCAAGCTTGCGTGGTTGCCTCCAACATGCCGGGTCGCAGTCTTTGACGTGACATTTCCAGAAGTCCAAAGCCAGAAATTCTCCCAACCTGAATTCTTGCACGATCTTTCGACAACTTCTCTTTCATTAACCTCTCAACAGCAGTATTGTTTCTTCGCTCATCCATATCTATAAAATCAATCACAATTAGACCGGCAAGATCACGCAAACGCATCTGACGAGAAATTTCCTCCGCAGCTTCTAGATTTGTATTAAGGGCAGTCTGTTCGATGGAGCCTTCTTTAGTTGCTCTCCCCGAATTCACGTCAATAGCAACTAAGGCTTCTGTGATTCCTATTACAATATAACCTCCAGACTTTAGCTGGACAGTTGGACTAAACATGCCGGATAAGGGGCTTTCAACTTGATATCGTGCGAAAAGTGGCATCTGGTCAGAATATAATTTAACATTTTTTGCATGCGTTGGCATTATCATTTTCATAAAGTCTTTGGCCGCATTAAAACCTGCCAGACCCTCAATTAAAAGTTCATCAATATCTCTATTATATAGATCTCTTATCGATCTTTTTATCAGATCTCCTTCTTCATAAATTGGAGCAGGAGCAATAGATTTTAATGTCAGGTCTCTAATTTGTTCCCATTGTCTAAGGAGATACTCATAATCCCGTTTAATTTCTGATTTTGTTCTTTTTGCTCCCGCAGTGCGTACTATTAACCCCGCACCTTTAGGGACGTCGATATCACTGGAAATATCTTTTAACTTCTTTCGATCATTAATATTTGTAATTTTTCTGGAAATACCTCCACCCTTAGCTGTATTAGGCATTAATACACAATACCGGCCTGCAAGACTTAGGTATGTGGTCAGCGCAGCTCCCTTATTACCCCGTTCTTCCTTAACAACCTGAATAAGTAGTATTTGTCTGACTTTTATAACTTCCTGGATTTTATATCGTTTAGATTTAACCCTTCTCTTTGGCATTAAATCTAATACCTCATCCTGCTCACCGATTGAGTCAATTGCTTGACTATTCGTAGATTCTAAAACCTTTGATGAGTCCTCCAATTCTGATGAGTCAGAATTTGAAAGTAATTCATTATGCTCTTCTTTAACCTTCGTGCTTGCAAATGTTTCAGAGGTAGTTTCTTCACTTTTCGTTTTGCTATTAATAATAGTTTGCTGAGCTTCATACTGCTCATCAGATTTCTTAGAAAACTCTAGCTCCTCTGCAATTAATGCCTCCCTGTCTGCAACAGGTATTTGATAGTAATCTGGATGAATCTCAGAGTAAGCAAGAAAACCGTGACGATTTCCTCCATACTCAATAAAAGCTGCCTGTAGTGAAGGCTCTATCCGACTAACTTTGGCTAGATATATATTTCCAGCAATTTGTCTTCTATTTTTGGACTCAAAATCGAATTCATCAATTTTATTTCCATCAGCAACGACAACCCTAGTTTCTTCGGGATGCGTTGCATCAATAAGCATTTTTTTACCCATTTTATCCATTTGCGCTCAAATTTATACAAAATACTATCTAGAAATAGTAAGCCGCATAAGGAACGTCTTGTCTGTGCGAAATATGATGGGACCCATTGGGAACTCACGTTAAACATTACTTTCAACCTGCTTTTGGATATTCAACAAAATACATCTCATCGCGTTACCTTTTAGAGTTAAAATTTCTATTTCTAACCCAATAATTACGTAGGAATTTTTCCTACAAAAATAGAGGTTTACACACTATTCAAAAGCGAAACCTCGAAAAATTCTTTAGAAAACATTTTTCTTTCCATTTGTTTCCTAAACTCAACATAGATCTGTTTGCTACCTAATTACAACACAAAAATATTTTGTTAAATCCTGGTAGTACTAAATAAAGGTTTTTTTCTATTTAATTAAATGTTTACAAATAGTCCAATCTCTGAAGATTATACCTTGCCATTTTTTCATTTAACGTCCTTCTTGGCATTTGAAGTTCCTTCATTACATCAGAAATTGAACCATTATACCTTTTCATAGCACTTGTTATCAGAGTTTTTTCAAATGCCTCGACATATTCCTTTAATGGTCTACCTTCTTCTGTTTGATGCGAGAACAAACCTTCATTATCATCAATTAATATCGATGATATGGACATTATACCCCGCCTTCTGTTTAAAACTATTCTCTCTGCAATACTCTTAAGCTGTCTCACATTTCCCGGCCAGGGAAATTTTGATAATTTAAAAATATCATCTGAACTTAGTACAATTTCGTCTAAACCATATTCTAACGAAAAAAAATCCAAATAATGATTTAGCAGAGTTAAAATATCCTCCACTCGTTGCCTTAATGGTGGGACTAATATTTCCAACCCTGCCAATCTAAAATATAAATCTTTTCGTAAGTTTTCATTGGATGTAGAATTCTTAGTAGAGGAATTATCAATTGATATGATTCGAAATTCAGAGTTTGGACTCCGATCATCGATTATCTTTAAAAGCCAACCTTGGTATTTTTTTGGTAATCTTTCAATATCCTCAAGTATTAAATCACCAGTTTTTATGGACTCGATAGCTGCAATTTTATCTGAAAGCAAAGATTTAAATGAGCCCTCGTCAACCACTCCAGGACTTGAAAACATATTACAGCTCAACACCAAAAGATCCTTATTAATTTTAGATCCTACTGAATGTAAAGCGTGGGCTATTAGTGTTTTACCTGCTCCAGTCTCTCCCTGTATTAAAACATGGCTATTTGATTGACCCACATCGATAATTTTTTCTTTGAGCTTTTCCCAGGAGTCACTCGACCCTACTAATTTACTAATATCATTTGTCGAACCAGAAAACTCATCTCTTAAGGCTCTACTCTCTAGCACCAACTGACGAGATTTTATTGCCCTGAATGTAATCTGGCTAATTATATCAGGCTCAAACGGCTTTTCTAAAAAATCATATGCGCCTAAATGCATCGCTTCAACCGCCATTGCCACATCCCCATGGCCAGTAATTAACACAATCGGTAATGTTGAATCCAGCCACATAAGACGTTTCAATAAACCCATTCCACTCATACCAGGCATCTTAATATCTGTAATAACGATACCCGGATACCCAGAGGTAATCGATGTTAGAGCACTCTCTGCATCTGAAAACACCTCAGTCTCATACCCTGACAAAGAAAGCCACTGAGAAATCGAGTCCCGTATATCTTTTTCATCATCTATAATTGCTACTTTAAAGCCTGAAAACAACTAACATATTTCCTTTTTAAAAATATTTAATAATCTTAATCATTCATTTCATCATCTTTCGCTAGCGGCAACTCAAACTCAAAAACAGCCCCGTAGAGTTCATTATTTTTAGCAATCAACCTACCGCCATAATCTTTAATTATACTTGAGCTAATAGATAAACCCAAACCTAAACCATCTCCCGGTTCTTTAGTTGTATAGAACGGTTCAAAAATATTATCTAAATCTTCAATACCAGTGCCATTATCGGATATCTTAAGGACCGCTGTATTTCCTGGAATTATCGAAATTGATATTTTTGAATCACTGCATGAACTAGTGGCATCTAATGCATTCCTCATAAGATTAATCACTACTTGCTCTAATCTAGTTGGATCTCCCAATACCACAACTTGATTGTCACCAAGAAATAGATCTATTTCAACAGAATTTTGTTTTAAGTTTGGCTCCATAATAGCCAGAGAGTTCGCTACGACATCTCTCAGGTCTATCTTTTCTAAGGAAACATTAACTTTTCTTGCATGTAACTTTAATTGTTTAGTTATTACCCCCATTCTCTCAATTAAGTCATCGATCCTCTGTAGAGACGCTTGTGCTTCATCAGTACGTCTTCTATCAAAAAGTAGTTTTGCCGCTGCTAGATAAGTCTTCATCGCGGCAAGCGGTTGATTAAGCTCATGGCTGACTGCTGCGGACATTTCTCCAAGAACTGCTAATTTCTGTGACTGTACTAAACTTTGCTCTGCCACTTCCAAGGTCTCTTGAACTTTTTCTCTTATGGAAACCTCTTGATTTAAAAGCAAATTTAGAGCCCTTAACTCTTCAGACTCTTTTTTTGCCAGTAACGCTTGCGATTGAGATCTGCGGTTTAATTTATAAAATATAAACGCTGCTATTATAGCAAAAATCATAATTTCAATAGCTAAAACAGCATTAACACGCTCCCTTACGCCACTATAACTTGAAAAAGAAATTAGTTTCCAACCGTTATACGGTATATTAACTTCTGTTTTTAGAACTGTCTTCCCTTTAATAAAGTCATTTGAATTGTTTAACTCTAAGTACCCTCCGGCTAAATGAAAAGCTCTATTTAATACAGTCTTTGGGCCTTCAAGCAAAAGAGCTTCCTGAACATCTTTTCCCTTCCAACGTTTTTCAGTCGAGATAACCACCTTTCCAGAAGAGTCGACTATCATTATTGCCTCGGCGGGGGATCTCCATCTTTCTTCGAATTGATTTAAATCAACATCAACGGCAATCATTCCAATAATATCATTCTTATCTAAAATTAACCGAAAATAAGTAAATTGGTATTCGTAATTTTCTAACTCAACTACTTTAAAAATAGTTGAGTTATCACTTAACGAAAATTCTTTAAAAATACTTTTTAAAGAATCTACATTTACTCCCAAAAGAGTAGATGACGCGACTAGATCTCCATATCGATCTAGAAGTTGTAAACCACCAAGTCCGATTTCATCACCAAAATGAGTTAACCTATCAGATACCTCACTAAATTCATTGATCTTCAGACTGTTTATAATTGACGGATCTTGTGATAACAGGGAAGGAATAATCTGATTTTTCTTCAGCTCATTACTTATAGCACTGGAATGTCTAGAAACCCTGAGATCACTTTGTGTTTTTATTGTTTCAGAGAACCGGTCGGAAAACCAGAATTTAGACATTATCAGCGTAAGAAAAAAAAGTACTACTAAAACAAAAATTATTAACTTTTGTTTATGTTGACCTGCCCAATAGAAGAACCAGGTAAATCTATTTTTTATAAACTCTACCATCAACTAAGAACTTATTCATAAGTAGGCTATCACTCAACCAAATAAACTATAATTAGTTTAAAGAGTTGAATAGAGACTTAAATATAGTACTGCCGTCGATACTACTATGATAATCTGAAAAAGCTCTTTCTGGGTGAGGCATCATCCCAAGTACTCGGTGGTTTTTTGAAAAAATTCCTGCTATATTATTTAATGATCCATTGGGATTTTTTACATATTTAAATGCTATCCTTCTGGTCTCTTCAAGCTCCTTTAATGTTTCTATATTTGCAATATAGTTACCATCATGATGAGCTATAGGCAAAATTAGTTTTTGGTCTAAATCATAATTTTTTGTGAAAGCGCTATCACAGTTTTCTACAGTAATTTCTTCATTTCGACAAATAAATTTCATTCCAGTATTTCTAACTAAAGCTCCAGGCAAGAGACCAGTTTCGCAAAGAATTTGAAATCCATTACATATTCCGATTATATACCCACCAGTATTTGCAAAATCAATTATCGCAGACGTGATGGGCGAATTTGCAGCAATAGCACCACATCTTAAATAATCTCCAAAAGAAAACCCTCCAGGAATCCCCAGGATATCTAACCCATCAGGTAGTTTATTATCTTTGTGCCAGATATACGTAACTGAAAAGCCAAACAATTTAAAACTAGAAAATAAGTCCCGATCACAATTTGACCCTGGAAAAACAATTACGCCCACACGCGTCATAACTTTTCCATATAATAATTCTCAATTATGGAATTAGCTAATAATTTTTCGCACATTTCTTCTACGCGTGCAAAAGCGACTTTAAAATCTACTTCTGACAATTCTAAATCGATTATCTTACCTTGCCGGACACTTTTAACCTCAGAAAAACCTAAATTCAAAAGAGATGCACCTATTGCTTCGCCCTGAGGATCCAAAAGGTCTGGCTTTGGTACAATGAAGACGCGAATTTTCATAAAAACTCCATAGAATATAATTTACTTTAACTAAATTGTTTTACTTAACCAAGGTAGGTTTTTTACTTCCAACGTTAATTTTCGGTATTACTCCTAATCTATTAGCAACTTCAGTATAAGCGTCTCTCAAGTCACCTAAATCTTGCCTAAAAACATCCTTATCGAGCTTCCTATCTGTTGTAAGGTCCCACAAACGGCAACTATCTGGACTTATCTCATCTGCTAATACTAACCGTTGTAAATCATCATGAAAAATACGGCCAACTTCTATTTTAAAATCAATAAGCTTTATTTTTACTCCATAAAGTACGCCAGAAATAAAGTCATTTACTCTTAAGGCTAAAGAAACGATATCATCAATTTCTTGATGAGACGCCCAATTAAAAGCCGTTATGTATTCCTCTGGTACTAAGGGGTCATTAAGCGAATCATTTTTTAAAGAAAATTCTACTATAGGTCTGGGTAAAGCAGTCCCTTCAGAAATTGCCAATCGTTTTGTAAAAGAACCTGCCGCAAAGTTTCTTACGATAATCTCAAGCGGAATAATCTCTACCTCTTTAATAAGCTGTTCTCTCATATTTAGACGTTTTAGAAAGTGCGTTGGGATACCTATTTGATTCAGTCCTAACATAAAATGCTCACTAATAAGGTTATTAAGCACTCCTTTTCCTTCTATAACTTCGTGTTTGACGGCGTTAAAGGCTGTAGCATCATCCTTAAAGTATTGTACTAAAGTACCAGGCTCAGGACCTTCAAATAAAGTTTTAGCCTTACCTTCGTAAATTTTTTTACTACGAGCCATTCAATCCCCTTTTCATCCATTCAAAATTATGGAGAGTACTCTAACACTAATTTATAGTTTACTTATAATACAAAAATACTTCCTACAAGAAGGCTCGTTTTAAAAATGTTAATTGTTTTGCGATAGAAAGAATTCGTAGTAAAATATTAGAGAAAAATGGGCTCATGAAGGTTCAATTAAATTTAAACTTACAAGATTTATAGTAAGATCAGGATTATTAATCTCCGCATATGGATATGACTAGCAGATTATATGTAGAAACTGAATATTTAGTCGTTAGCTTACCACTTTTTGTCGTAAATCGTCGCGAATAAATTGTTGCAAAATATCAAATCTGATTACAGAAGGTCCGGAACCCTATAGGAGTACGCAGGTCATGTCTGATGAAGATGATATTATACTGTCGGAACTAAATGATGAAGAACTCGTAGAGCAAATGTTTGATGACCTTTACGATGGTCTTAAGGAAGAGATAGAGGAAGCGGTAAATATTCTCTTAGAAAGAAAATGGGAACCATACCGCATCTTAACTGAAGCTTTAGTTGGGGGTATGACGATAGTTGGAAATGATTTCCGAGACGGTATATTATTCGTTCCCGAAGTTTTACTAGCTGCAAATGCTATGAAGGGCGGAATGGCAATATTGAAGCCTCTATTAATTGAAACTGGTGCTCCTCGCGTTGGGAAGATGGTAATAGGAACTGTTAAGGGTGATATCCATGATATAGGGAAAAACTTAGTAGGCATGATGATGGAGGGTGCAGGGTTTGAAATTATAGACTTGGGTATCAATAATGCAGTAGAAAAATATTTGGAAGCATTAGAGACCGAAAAACCCGATATATTAGGAATGTCGGCGCTTTTGACTACTACCATGCCTTATATGAAAGTCGTGATAGACACGATGATAGAGAAAGGAATTAGAGACGACTACACTATTTTAGTAGGCGGCGCACCGCTCAACGAAGAGTTTGGCAAAGCAATTGGAGCAGACGCATATTGTCGTGATGCTGCAGTAGCAGTAGAGACTGCAAAAGATTTTATGGCACGGAAACATAATCAATTGGGAAACAGTTAATATACTTTTGAGAAATTAGAGGTTAGTCCTCCCTCTAATTTAACGTAAAGTAGTTAGAGAGCTCTTTGCTGTAGTTCGGATACGATTAACCATAGACCTTAGCCCATTAGATCGTTGGGATGACAAATGCTCCCTAAGGCCAAGACGATCCATTTCATTTTCAAAATTCACTGATATTACTTCGGAAACTGGTAACCCATTATATAAACAACGCAGAATTGAAATTAAACCACTCACAATCAATGCATCACTCTCACCGTCAAAATAGTAAAGAGACTGATTATCCGACCATTCAATTGAACTATTAAGCCAAACCTGAGAAGCGCATCCATTAACTTTATTTTTTTCGGTTTTAAAGCCAAGTTCTAGCCTCGGCATTTCTTTTCCTAATTCAATAATATGCCTGTACCTCTCTTCCCAATCATCAAGATACTGGAAAGTTTCTACTATTTCTTCAAATGCTAATTGTGCCAACTTCATAATTCCCTAAAATTTCTTTTATTTAGACGCGAATAAAATAAAAATAAGAATAGTACTAGAGAAATTTTAAAATACCTGATCAAAACATCCTAATTAGATATGGTAAGTATTTTGATGTTATTGCCGTCCACACCGAGAGAAATCTTCCCGTCACAAAGCTCACAAGCTATTTTTCCAAAAATTTCGTAACGCCAACCACCCATACTCGGCAAACCTTCAACTCCCCGCGATATATCCTCCAACTCTGAGCTCGATGCTATCAATCTTTGCGAAACCCCATTTTTATCAGAAACATTTTTTAGGAGAACTCTCAACAGATCAATTAAGGCATCATTTTTTTGAACTTTATTTTCATTAAGATGTATCTTTGGCATGGTTTCAAATTCACAGTTAATTCCCATATCGATTGCTTCTAGAATTTCACTACGAATCGGTTCAGCTAGTGCTTCTCGATTCAATAATCTTAAACCACGTAGCTCTTTAAGGGATTTAGGTTTTGAACTGGCAATCTCTAACAAAGAGTCGTCCTTGAAAACTCTATTTCTCGGTATATTTTTTTCTCTTGCATAATTATCTCTTAAGGCTGCCAGCTCTCGTACTATAGAAAGAAATTTTGGAGATTTATTTCTTACTTTTACTTTTTTCCAAGCAACCCTTGGATTGACCTCATAAGTCTTAGGGGACCTGAGTATATCCATTTCTTGCTTTATCCAGGAAATACGATCATTAGATTTTAGCTTTTGAGCTAAATATTCGTAAACACCTCTGAGATGTGTAACGTCCGCAATAGCATAATTTTCTTGGGCTTCCGTTAGTGGCCTTTTGGACCAATCTGAAAATCTTGAAGTTTTATCTATGTTTATTTTCAAAATCTTTTTGGCTAAAATTTCGTAACTCACTTGTTCGCCATAACCACACACCATTGCTGCAATTTGCGTATCAAACAATGGTTCAGGTATGATATTTCCTATGTTATAAAAAATTTCCAAATCTTGTCTGCCTGCATGAAAAACTTTAATGATTTCTTTATCTATAAACAGTTTTAAAAGTGGTTCAAAAGATAATTCATCCGTTGTTAACGGGTCAACAAGCGCTACATTACCCTTAGCATTACCCGGTAGGGCTAATTGGACCAAACAGAGTTTTGCAAAATATGTTTTTTCACGAAGAAACTCAGTATCTATAGTTATGTAACTAAAGTTACGGGCATGGTCACAAAACTTTTCAAGGTCTTTAGTTTTGGTTATTGTAATCATCGTCAATTACCTTTTTGTTTATCAATCGTTTCAGAACGATGGGGTATAAAACGTGTTCCAATCTCAATACCTTCTCAGCTAAGCTCGCTGGATTTTCACTTGTCGAAATGGGAACACTTGCTTGTCCTAAAATAAGCCCATCATCTATTTTTTTTGTTACTCTATGGACGGTACATCCTGCCTCTTTATCTTGTGACTCGAGAGCTCTAGAATGAGTATTTAAACCCTTATATTTAGGTAGTAATGATGGGTGAATATTTATTATATTATTAGGAAACTGAGTTATAAAATACGGACCCAGTACTCGCATAAAGCCTGCCAAACATATTAAATCAGCTTGAACATCTTTAAGCTCCTTAACTATTTTTTTATCGAAGGAATCTTTATTATATTGAGAGGGGTCAATATGTTTTACGTTAATTCCTAAATCCTCTGCCAACCTTAATCCCTTTGCACGTTTTTGATCAGACAAAACTAAAACAGGTTTTGCATACTTTTCTTTAATCATACTTTGACACAGATGTAACATATTTGAACCTGTACCTGAGATCAAAATAGCTACACGCGTCATTAAATAAGTTTTCCAATAAAGTTAACTTTATCGCCTGTTACTATTTTACCTAAAGGTATTGCAGTTTCACCTTTATCTTTTAGGAGTCCAACAACCTCCTCTTCATCATTTTTATTGACCACTAAAACTAATCCAACCCCACAATTGAATGTTTTCAACATCTCAATTTCTGAAAGCTGTCCGGCTTCATATAACCATTTAAAAACTTTAGGTAACTCCCAAGCATCTAAGTCTATCAAAGCGGTCATACCTTCCGGCAAACCTCTTGGTACATTTTCTAGGATACCGCCACCCGTTACATGAACTATGCTATTTACTTTTTTCAAAATTAATCGAGTGCAATCAACATAAAGCCTTGTAGGTTTAAGTAGCTCCAACCCCAAGCTGAGATCACTAAATGAACAAGGTAAGTTAAGATCTAATTTGGATAATTCTATTATTTTACGAACTAGAGAGAAACCATTTGAGTGAATTCCATTAGAAGAAAGACCAAGAAGGACATCACCCTCACAAACATTAGATGGCAAAATGGAGTTTCTCTCTACAGCACCCAACGCGAATCCCGCTAAATCAAAATCCCCAGGTTTATAGATCCCAGGCATCTCAGCTGTTTCTCCACCTATCAAGGCACAACCTGAATCCTTACATCCTCTTGCGATACCTTTTATGACCTCGAGCGCTACTTTTATATCTAAATTACCAGTAGCAAAGTAATCTAAAAAAAATAATGGCTCTGCCCCTTGGCAGATCAAATCATTGACACACATCGCAACTAGATCAATACCAATCGTGGAACAATTACCGGTTTCTATTGCCAATTTTAATTTAGTACCAACACCATCAGTTGCAGCGACTAATACCGGATCCGTTAGACCAGTTTTTTTAAGATCAAAAAGTGCTCCAAAACCACCGATTGACTCTACAACCCCCGGTCTAATAGTAGATTTCGCAAGCGGTTTAATTTTTTCAACCAACGCATTTCCTGCCTCAATATTAACGCCTGCATCAGAATATGTTAATTTTTTATTCATAAAGAATCCTCAAGTTATATTTCCTTAGATAGCGGAACACTTGATACGGGGCAACTAATCAGCATGCTTGACGCAACCGAAAACTCTGTTATGGAGAATGTCTAACTTGGGGGCCTGTAGCTCAGTTGGTTAGAGCAGAGCGCTCATAACGCTTTGGTCGCAGGTTCGAGTCCTGCCGGGCCTACCAAGTTAACTTATTTTAAAACCAAAGTTACAATTAGTTAATTACCAAGCTTACCTCTGGAGTAAAGAGTATTACCTATCAACTCAAGAGGTATCATGTAGAAATATCAAAAGGGAATTTGAAGCTCTACTCTCAACCCACCCAGCTCTGTACTTTCTTCCAAATTAAGTTCGCCACCGTGCGAGCGGGCAATATCAGCTGATATTGCCAACCCAAGGCCAACTCCACCACCGTAATTTTGATTTCTCGCTACGTCCAATTTCGTAAATGGTTTGATTGCCTCATCTCGTTTGTTTAGAGGGATTCCCGGTCCATCATCGTCTATTCGAAAAATCAATATTCTATTTCTTACAATTAAAGATAATATTACATTTTCAGCCCATTTCTCTGCATTATTAATTATATTTTCTATCGATCTTTTTATCGATAGTGGTTTTAACAGTACATCTTCGAGTTCGTCAGGCAAAACACCAATAGTCAATTTTCCACTAATGCGGCTGGAATTACTGGAAATTTCTTTGATTAGATCCAAAACGTTCACCTGATCTGTTTCATCAACAGAACCATACTTTGAGAAATCCAGAAATTCATTTATCAAATTTTCCATTTCATTAACATCTTGGATTAATTCTTTATTATCAGATGAATTATTCTGCATCGATAACCCTAATTTTAGACGCGTTAATGGTGTTCGTAGATCATGGCTGACACCAGAAAATATCAAATTCCTTTGTTCTATTTGTCTCGCAATTCTCGACTTCATATCGATAAAAGCTTTTCCTGCTGCCCTAACTTCTGTTGCACCGCTAGGTGCATAAGCGACCTCTCTTCCCATGCCAAAAGCTTCAGCAGCAGCGGAAAGACGGCGTATAGGGCGCAGTTGGTTCCGCATAAAAAGAAACGCAATTGTAGTCATCAAAATTCCCGTTAATATCATTAAAACTAACAGTTGATGTGGGTTGGATGCAGAAACTCGATATCTTGAAAATCTCAATTCGAATATCTTATCTGATATAAAATAGTTTAATATTACAGTTTTATCGTTAGAAATCAAATCTATCGACTCCAACTCTTTAAAATTCTCATAAAGTGTGTTCATCAATATTCTTCCGGACAAATCATAGAAGTACCGTTGATTTTTAACATACGAATCTGACCACGATGCTTGCATGTTAAAATCTTGCGCTAATAAAAATATATCAGACTCTTTACTAATATTTGGATCAAAACTCTCAACCATATCCAATATTATTTCAATTTCTGGCACTAAATTCATAGTCATCTGCTTAGTTACGTCTTCATAAAGACGCTGTATGAATGAAAACGATACAACCAATTGAATAGTAATAATTGGTACAAGTAAAATTAAAGCTGCACGGCCATAAAGACTATTAGGAAGATATCTCTTTATTGAAAACTGTTTCATAATACTGCTAGAATAAGCGACATAATAGCAAAGGAAAAGCAAATTGAGTATGAATAGCTTAATTAATCCATCGGTAGGCCTTCCTGAAGAACTACATCCAGACTTAATTCGAATACTTGCGCCAAATCCATCGCCAATGACTTTCCAGGGGACAAATACTTACATTTTAGGAAAAAAAGAATTAGCGATCATAGATCCGGGACCAAACTGCGAAGCTCATCTCAAGGCGATACTTAAAAGTATTAAACATGATCAAAAAATCTCTCACATTTTTGTCACTCATAGCCATATTGATCACAGCCCATTAGCAGCTCGACTGGCAAATCTTACGGCTGCTCCAATTCTAGCCTTTGGTAATTCGTTAGCAGGTAAAAGTCTGGTAATGAACAGGTTATCTGAACTCGGAGGTGGTGAGGGACTAGATGATAATTTTATACCAGATATTATTCTCAAAGATGGTCAGACGACTCATGGTAAGGATTGGACAATAGAAGCCATTCATACCCCAGGTCATTTGGGTAACCACCTTTGTTTTGATTGGATTGAGAAACATTTTCTTTTTTCCGGTGATTTAGTGATGGGATGGGCTTCATCGATGGTCTCACCACCAGACGGAGATTTAACTGATTTCATGAGTTCCCTGAAAAAGTTAATGGTTAGAAAAAATAATTTGATATATTTTCCTGGTCATGGAAACGCAGTATACAACCCGTCAGAACGGTTAAAGGATCTCTACGCTCATCGTAAGAAAAGAGAAGCCGAAATATTATCTGCACTGAAGTTAGGCTTAAGATCAGTAACCAATATAACGAATAAGGTATACAAGGATTTAGATCCAAAACTTCTAGATGCTGCGAAAAGAAACGTTTTAGCTCACCTAATTGACCTTACTTCTAGAAATCTTTGTGTAGTCAAAGGTTCAATAACATTAAAATCAAACTTTTTTAGTAAATGAGTATATTCAAAGTTATATCATAAATTTTTTAAAAACGGAGGTTCCATGGGTAAGAATTTTTTTGAGCCTGGTAGTTTTATTCATAAAAAAATTCCAAAAGGAAAACGTTTTAAGATTATAAATACTTATGGCCAACAGGTTGTAGATTTTTGGGCTTTCAACATTGACAACATGTCAGAGTCACTATCGATGCATCACTCTAGGTCTGCTTTATACAAGTTATGGTTTGAGCCTCAGGATATTCTAGTAAGTAATCTTTTTAAACCAATCTTGAAGATAGTTAAAGACACGTCTGAAGGAATGCACGATACACTTCACGCTGCGTGCAGTCCTGGAAGCTATAAATTTTATAACGAACCACTCCCTCTCACAAACTGCCAAGACAACTTACAAAATGCTTTAAGCAACTATTCGATCGATCCACCATTTATCCTTTGCCCATGGAATCTCTTTGAACATGCTTATATAAAAAATGACAACTCTATAATTGACAAACCCTCAACCGCTAAAGAAGGTGATTACATAGAACTTGAAGCTCAGCAGAGTCTTATTATAGTATGCTCGGCGTGTCCTTCTAAAATTGGCAACATAAGTGGGCTTGAACCACGAGGAGCGACTATCGAGTACTAAAATAACAGTGGAATTCAAAATTTTGACTGAAATATCCTTAAGGATAAAAAATTGCCTTTAATTCAGATTATTTTGATTAATATAGGACATGCACTAGTACACCTGTTAATGCTACTATTTCCAGTCGTGGCAGCATTAGCTGCAACGTCATTTGAGGAAAATTACGGTACGTTAATAATGTTAACAACGGGCAGCTGGGTAGCGTTTAGCTTAGGCTCTTTACCAGCAGGCTGGTTAGCCGATCGATGGGGCAGAAACTTGTTAATGAGTGTGTTTTTCGTTGGGTCGGGTTTATCATGTTTATTAGTAGCCCTTTCTCAGAGCTATACACAACTTACCATGAGCTTACTATGTTTGGGAATTTTTTCTGCAATTTATCATCCTGTGGGTATTGCTATATTAGCCGGAGGCGGACAAAAAACTATGGGGCGCCGTCTCGCATTCAATGGTGTGTGGGGAAACCTTGGCGTAGCTTTTTCTACTATTGTTGCTGTTAGTCTTGCTCAGTTATTAGGTTGGCAATCAGCGTTTTATATTCCAGGCGTATTTTCAATAATTATCGGATTAATTTGGATTATTTGGGTTCCTCAAAAAAATAATATTCAGATCACAGATCGTAGGCAATTTGATATTTTTTTTGATAAAGGCACAGCCTGGTTGGCATTATTTAAATTAGTTGCTCTTTTTTCTATAATAATAGGTTTTATATTTAATGCAGTAATAGTGTCATTACCAAAACTTCTTGATGAGCGACTTAATACGATCGGCGAAAGTGCAAACTCAGTTAGTTTTTTTGCATTCACGATTTACATAATCGCAGCTTGCGCACAATTAACCGTAGGTCACCTGATCGATCGTTTTCAGGTCAAACCAATTTTTATTTCAATTTCAGTTTTCTTAATTATTTCACTTATTTTTGTTATTTTTACAACTAATTTTTTCTTAATTATTTCAGCATCTATTATGATGGCTTTGGTTTATTCCACATTACCTATCTCAGATACATTGCTAGCCCGGAATATCCCATCTCACGTTAGATCTAGAGTTTTTGCTTTGATATACTTTATTTCATTTACCGCTTCCGCTTTAGCGATTCCGGCGATCGCTATTCTTCATTTGAGAGGTGGTTTCACAGAACTTTACATTATAATGATAATACTAACTGCTGTATTGGCGTTAATAATTAGTAAGCTACCCAAACAAGAAAATTGATTTATAAATCACGTTTTTATCTGTAACTACCTAAGTTATTGTCTTTTTCTTTTATCACTGTAAGGTTCTTACATAACTTTTATCTTAAAAAGATCTTAAATTAGAGGTAATACCTTGACCAGTTCAACTACTACAACCAGCCCACCTAAGCCTACCATAAAAAATGATAAAATATTAGAATATATGTCCGGTTTTGGAAACGATTTTGAAACAGAGGCTCTTCCAGATGCTCTACCTCAAGGGCAAAATAGCCCGCAAAAGTGTAATTATGGCTTATATGGAGAGCAATTGTCAGGTACTGCATTTACCGCCCCAAGTAATCAAAATGAAAGAACTTGGTGTTACAGAATTCGACCATCCGTAAAACATTCGAAACGGTATACGAAAATTAACTTACCATATTGGAAAACAGCACCTTCTGTAATCCCAGAAGTAACATCACTAGGGCAATATCGATGGGATCCTCTACCTCATTCTGACAAGGCTCTAGATTGGTTGACTGGAATGCGTACCATGACCACTGCAGGGGATGTAAATACTCAAGTAGGAATGGCAAGTCATATCTACCTTGCAAACAAATCTATGGTTGATACTTGTTTCTATTCCGCCGATAGCGAATTAATCATCGTACCTCAAGAAGGAATCCTTAGATTTAATACCGAACTCGGCATAATGGATATTGAACCTCAAGAAATTGCAATAATTCCTCGTGGTTTACTATACAGAGTTGAGATAATTGAGGGGCCAGCACGTGGTTTTGTCTGTGAAAATTATGGGCAAAAGTTTGATTTACCAAATAGAGGTCCTATCGGTGCAAATTGCCTTGCCAACAGAAGAGATTTCAAAACCCCCACAGCAGCGTTTGAAGATAATGATAGGCATACCAAGGTAATAATTAAATGGTGTGGAGAATTCCATGAAACGGAAATCAATCACTCACCATTAGATGTAGTAGCCTGGCATGGAAATTATGCACCATGTAAATACGATTTAAGAAATTACTGTCCAATTGGCGCCGTATTATTTGATCATCCAGATCCATCTTTATATTCCGTATTAACAGCACCTTCTGGAGTTGAGGGTACTGCTAATATTGATTTTGTTTTATTTAGAGATAGGTGGCTCGTGACAGAGAATACATTTAGACCACCTTGGTATCATAAAAATATAATGTCCGAACTTATGGGAAATATTTTTGGGCAATACGACGCAAAACCAAGCGGTTTTGTTCCAGGTGGAATGAGCCTCCATAATATGATGTTGCCTCATGGTCCTGATAAAGATGCATTCGAAAAAGCTTCAAATACAGAACTTCTGCCAGAAAAATTAAACAATACAATGTCTTTTATGTTTGAAACGAGATTTCCTCAACACTTAACAAGATTTGCTGCAGATGAGGCTCCCTTGCAAGATGATTATATCGACTGTTGGTCAGATATAGAAAAAAAATTTGATGGGACGTCGGGAAAAAAATAAGTATTAAGTCATAGCGTGTATGTGTCTATATACAAATAAAAGGTTTTATAAAATTTGTGTTTGTGTTGTAATTTAATTTTAAGATTAGAAAGAAAAATATGCCATTGAAAGAAAGTTGGGTTACCTCAGCGAATGATCCGTTGACAAACTTTCCACTAAACAACCTCCCTTACGGCGTTTTTTCAACATGTGATTTAGGAAAACGTTGTGGTGTAGCAATTGGAGACATGATTTTTGACTGTAGAGCCGCCGAGGAAAAAGGTTTTATAAAAGTTGCTAAAAGCCCCACATTCCAAACACAAAGTTGGAATAATTTTATGAGCTTAGGACCCGTAGTATGGGAGAAATTTCGAACTGATATAACAAAATTATTAAGTAAAAATTTTATCAACAAAACCATATTAGAAAGTATCATGGTATCCCAAGAACAGTCTGAACTGCATTTACCATTCTCTGTAACAGAATTTACTGATTTTTGGTCTTGCAAACAACACGCTGTTAATGCTGGTACTATTTTAAGAGGTCCCGAAAACGCGTTACCACCAAACTGGCAACATATGCCAATTGGGTATAATGGGCGAGCCTCATCAATTTCAGTTAGTGGTAGTAAGATCAATAGACCTTGGGGACAATTAAGAGAAGCCAGTAAACTTAACCCTTATTATGCACCAAGTAAAAAGTTTGATTTTGAATTAGAGTTAGGTGCTATTATCGGAGTAAGCAGCGTCGGTCCTCTAACAGTACAAGAGGCCGATGATTTAATCTTTGGATACGTATTGTTAAATGATTGGTCTGCTCGAGACATACAAGCGTGGGAAGGTCAGCCACTTGGACCTTTTCAGGCAAAAGCAACCTCGACAACTATCAGCCCATGGATAGTAACAAAAGAGGCTCTTAAACCATTCAGATGTCCACCACCAGAAAGAGAAGTTGAACTTCTTAATTACTTAAAGGACGATGGTATAGGCTTATACGATATTGAATTAATAGTTTCACTAACTCCCAAAGATGGAGTGGCCAATATTTTGACAGAAACGAACTACAGGGAGATGTACTTTTCTAGTGCACAACAGATTTCTCATCATACGAGTGCTGGATGTCCAATGAGGGTCGGCGATCTTTTAGGATCTGGGACGGTTTCTGGGCCACTTAAACATCAAAGAGGGAGTATGCTCGAATTAAGTTGGGGCGGCAGGGAGCCCTTCTCGTTATCTAATGGAGAGAAACGATCTTTTTTAGAAGATTTTGATACCGTTACCTTTCAAGGATTCAGCACTCTGAATGGTCAAAAAGTAGGATTTGGAGACTGTTCTGGCACGTTGTTACCTGCGCTAGTGGATCTATATAAGCGAAAAACTACAGAACATTAGATACTCACCAGAGTTAAATCAAAATCAACTCTAAGATAATTTTCATTAATGCTACCGGATAATTCAAAACCTGGCGGAAAACTATCTGGCGCCATCTCTTTATATTTCATTACTAAATCTTCTCTTACACCAAAGACCGTATCTTGATCTAGATACGGATCATCTTCAGAGAAAATTTCCGTCACTAAAGTTTGATAACCTTCTGCCTTTATTATAAAATGTAGATGAGAGGGTCGCCACGGATGTCTTCCACATGCGTTCAATATCTTCCCTACTGGGCCATCACTTGGAACCGTGTATTCTATTGGCTTAGCGGTAGTGAAGGCATATCGACCGTCTGCTCCAGTTGTTTGTAGCCCATGAAAGGAATAAGTATCTTGATTTGGATCCTGACTAGAGTAAAGACCATTTGGGGCAGTTTGCCAAATATCAACTTTTGCGTCTTTTATTGGGATACCTTTACTATTTTTTATAATCCCTTGGGCAAGTAATAATTGTCCCCCAAAATCACCTTTCAAATCACCTCCAATTTTGAGATCTGGTGCACCAGAAATATGAAAGGGCCCTAAAACACTAGAAGATGTTCCTCCATCTTTTGAATTAATCATATCAACTAGCGAAGATAATCCTAAAACATCTGAGAGCAATATAAATTCATGCCTTTTCTCATCGGATATCTCCCCTGATCGTTCTAAGATTTCAATCCCTTTATTCCACTCTTCATGTGTTAAATTTATATCTTTCGCAAAGGCATGAAGGTGATTTACCAGAGATTGCATCACTTCTCTAAGCCTTGGATTTACGTCTGCTCCCAAATAGCTCATGAAAACATCTGATATGTTCTCTTTATTTACGTCACGCATTAGCTTCTCGTAGGTTATAAATTACTTTTTACTGTCTTTTAATTATGCAATATATAAAAAATATTACATCACTATGTGTGATTAACAAGTGCCCTGGCCAAAACTCTTAATCCAAAAATTAAATCTTCGTCGGAGGTATCTTCACCAAAAGCGTGACTGATACCGTTGATAGAGGGGACAAACAACATAGCAGTCGGAACAAGGTTGGAGACGTTTGTAGCGTCATGCAAAGCACCTGAGTTCATATTTATCCACTCTCCAGGGACAACTTCTTCTGCGCCATCCTGCAACGCTTTGATTAACTTCTTATCCATCTCCACCGGGTCAAGCCCCAACACTTGGCCAATGCAAGGCTTAATTCCTGTCTTTTCTGCTATCTCTGAGATAGTATCTTTAATAGTAGTTTCCATTTTGGATAAGCGAGTTAATTCAGGATCGCGCCACTGAAGTGAAAAATTTACAACTCCTGGTACTATTGAAGAAGCATTGGGCTGCAGCAACACTTCCCCAATGGTCCAAACAGTTTGCGGAGTCACAATATTCCTCAGTCTACTATTTAAAGTTTCGTTGAATAAGGACAAAGACTGGAATGCGTCTTTCCTCACTTGCATTGGTGTTGTACCAGCATGGTTCTGTTCACCTTCAAATGTAATCTTTAAATTTCTGATACCAACGATAGAGTTTACTACTCCGATTTTTTTTCTACTTTGAAACAAACGAGGACCCTGCTCGATGTGCATTTCAATAAACCCAGTAAATAAATCGGGTGAAATGAAGTCTGAAAATTTCTGTCCCATAGCTTTTCTGGCTTCTGCCAACGTAATGCCAGCAATATCTGTATACTTATCAGCATCCTTGAGTGATACGTTTTGACCCCAGATTGCACTTCCAGTTGTTACACCAAATCTACCTTCTTCATCTTGAAAATTTACAACCGAGACAGGAGGCCCTCCACTTTCTTTTACCGAAAGTGCAATTTCAAGTGCCGCCATGACACCCAGAGAACCATCTAACCATCCCCCCTGAGGTTGACTGTCAGAGTGAGACCCTAACAAGATGCTTTTAGAGCTACTTAAACCAAAAAGATTTCCTACTGGGTCAAAGTCTGCTGAAAGATCTGCCTCCCGCATAAGCTTAGCTATCCAATTTCTAGCCTCTATGTCGCTTGAGCTAAAGGCTGGCCTTATAACACCTTTTCCAATTCCGGCTGCCCCAAATTCACGTAGCTTATTAAGGGATTCAATGAACCTTTTCTCATTTACCTTGACCATTTCTAGCCCTCTCTATTTATAGTGTTTAACTACAATACCCTAACATAGTTAAAGTTGCCCCTAAGTCCGAGATAAAACTTATAAAATAATATATTTTAATTTATTCAAAAGAAAAGGATTATCTAAATATGCAAAAGAAACAATTTCCTTCAGTTTTGGCTTCCTGGGCCAAACAAAGTGAAGAATTAGTCTATCGTAAAATGATGAAAGCAAACGATGGATTACTAGTAGAAAAATGGAATGAATTTTACAAATATTTAATAATTGAAGATAGGGTATTTGATGTTAACTCAAAAGAGTTGATTCTTTTGAGTTTGCTCACAAACTCTCAAGAAGCGAATGGACGGATACATATTAAAAGAGCACTGGAAGTAGGAATTAGTGAAAAGCAGGTAATTGCATCAATTAACTTAGCAGGGGTTTTTGCCTCTTTCCAGTTTTATGAATTCACATCTAAAAATTGGTCCAAAGAGATTCCTATCGATCACGTCCTGAATGCGTATGTTAATAATATCGAAACCTACTCTAAAATACTTTCACCAAAACTTATAGAGATCATGGGAACAGTTTGTCATGCTGCAAGAAGGAGTGTTTCTGGAATGCAGTTTCATCTAATTCGAGCTTTTGATTTAGGTGCTAAAAAAGAAGAAATAGCTGAAAGTTTGACTTATCTAATCATGTTATGCAGCATTCCTACATTAAATGATGCTGTTAAAAACTGGATTCAAGTAGCAGATCAAGGTAAATGCCCCTATCCGTATCCTAAATAATGGAGTTAGAGACATAATTACTTTTTATATTTTACTTTTATAAATCAAAAATATAGATACCAATTTTAAAAAATAGGGGATTCTATTATGATTGAAAATTTTAATAATATTTATTTACTAGCATTATTTATTTTTGCATGCATTTTCACACCAGGCTTTTATGCGGCTGCACAACTTTGGGAGTCTAAAAAAGTCTTACAAAGATATGGAATAGATGAGTCCGCAACTTTAATCGCTAGATTCGCTGCATGTTGGCCAACCGCAGAGGCGATAACAGCTACTTTAATATTGTTTGTCGGAACACAAGGTACCTGGTGCTTTTTTACATTTGGTTTTTTTGTTTTTGCTGCGAGTACAGTTTATAATACCCTAGCATATTTCAATATAGCGTTAACTCTAGGTCGCGACAAATATAAAGTTTCACCTGAGGCTATGTATGCTTCGATATTTAAGTTAGCAGTATATTCAATATTATTAATTTCTTTATCTGATAAATTATTTTTATAAATTTTCTGTTTTCTCAAACATTTGATTTTCACACTATAACTCAAGGATATAATCATGGATGGCGCGTTTAATGGTTTTGGTATTCCTCAAGATTTAAAAACTGAGGACTCTACGATAAAAAATGATCCTTATTTATTAAAGATAAGAAATATTTTATCACAAGATAATATCATGAATACATATACTCGTGAGGAGACCAAAAATCTTCAACAAGAGTTATTATACCCTTACCTAAATTTCTTTCTAAGGAATGATAAAAAAGATTATTACAAAAAATTATTTTCATCGCGAGGTTTAACTACTGATGAAAAAGGAACACTGAAAGACAACCTTGTTCTATCAGACCTAATTAAACTAAGAATTCATTCTGATGATTTAAGGGGAGACGGCCAGGAAAAACGTGTCATCGATCATTTTCCAAATAAAACTTATGGTATGAATTTCATGTCCAGCGGCACAACTAAAGGTACTAATGGTCCTGTAAA
>JBJLGD010000005.1:0-18369 GCA_045565015.1 Paracoccaceae bacterium | reverse complement strand
TTTAGGCCGTAATCGTGGAGCTTTTGGAGTTATAGGTTGACTCGTCTTAGTTAATGCTAATGGAAGTATTGCTGCGCAACACATGATTGCTAAAAGATTGTATGAGACATAGTGAGCAGGCTCCAATAATCCGATAAACAATTGAGCGAACATAGAGGCTCCCATATCGGCGACACGATAAGTTCCCATCACTCTACCTCTGGTTTTATTATCGGTTTTATCATTTAACCACGCCTCGATGATAGTGTAGCAACCCGCCACACATAGGCCAGACGCGATCCTCATTATAGCCCAGGCATAAGGATCAACTATGATCATATGAGTTAGAATGCCTATAGCCCCCAAAGATGTAAAGGCAGCGAATGCCCGGCTATGACCTACAGATCCCATTAAACGTGGTGCCCACCAGCAGCCAATAAAAAAGCCTAGGAAATGTGACGAGCCAAGAAGGCCAATTTCAAATTTCGAAAAATTTAATCGAAGTCCAGATAAGGCGTCCAAAGGCCCGATTCCAGAGGAGCTGAGTTGCAATAGTATTACTGATAAGAATAACGCAATTAGTGAAATAATTATACGCATTTATATCACCGATCCGAGAATCTAATTGTCAACGCATTAATGATCTAATTAAATTAATTTTACAATATGTTTTAATCTATGTTTTAAGTTTCGTTATTAATAATTGTTTTTTTGTAAAGCTTTCTAATTTCCAACTTGAGGGTGGAATGTATCGTGACTTACAACTTGTTAGTTTCCACTTTGAATTTCCAGAGCTATGCCACATAGTCATAGACCAACGACTTTCAACACCTTGAACCCCACCATTTTCTGGGGTTAGCATTAGACAAATTGCTAGATTGTTTTTTTCTTTTTTACCCGTTTCCGCGGCTAAATTTAAACGTTGTACAGATTTTAATGTTGGGTGTGTATTAACCTCAAGAACTACTAATTTTGTAACACCAGATCTTAATGCTTCTTCAGCTGCCCATAAACTTTCATTAGAGTGACCAGTGCTAATTGTTATTACTCGTCCTGGATTAATCCAACTTATAATCCCGTCTGGAAAGAGTTGATCGCTTAACCAATTAGGTCGAATCCAAATTATTGGACCACTAATTTTTGTACCCACCCATAAGGCAAAATTACGTCGAGAATTACCAAAAACTTCATGAGTTCTTTCAAAAGATAGTGTGATCTCTTTATCTATTTTTAGTAGTTCCCTATCTAAATATAAATCATGATTAGAAGAATAGTTTTGCATTAAATTGAATTATCATGTTCCTCTTTTGTTCTCAATATATATTTTCACTAGCTGTTTACTTTTTAGTAATCTAAAAGCTTACTGCAGGAAATTTAATTTGGATTGGAAGAAAATGAAGAAAGTTTTTTTAGGGACTAGTGAATTAGAGGTTTCGGAGCTTTGCCTTGGAACAATGTTATTTAATAATTTTAATAAAGTTGATTCACATAATCAGATAGATTTCTCTTTAGATAGCGGTATAAATTTTTTAGATACAGCTGAAATGTATCCTGTGAATCCAATTTCTAAAAATACTGTTGGTGTCTCAGAGGAGATTATTGGTGATTGGCTGCAAAAAAATAATAAAAGAGATAAGTTAGTTATTGCAACTAAGATAGCTGGTGAGGGTAATAAAGAAATCAGAAATGGAGAGCCCATTACTTCCGACAGTATTAAAAGGACCATAGAGGCTTCACTGCGTCGTTTAAAAACTGATTACATAGACCTTTATCAATTTCATTGGCCAAATCGAGGAAGCTATATGTTTCGAAAAAATTGGTTATTTGATCCATCAGCTCAAAAGAAGGCTGATACTGTTTCCCACATGGAAGATACCCTAGGTGAATTGAAACGACAGGTTGATCTTGGAAATATACGATATTTTGGTTTATCTAATGAGTCGGCTTGGGGAACATCGATGTGGCTAAAAATTGCTGAAGAGTTAGATTTACCTAGAGTTTTGACTATACAAAATGAATACTCGTTATTGTGTAGGTTGTTTGATACGGATTTAGCAGAATTATGTGTTAATGAGGATGTCACATTACTGGGCTTTTCTCCTTTAGCTGCAGGCTATCTAACCGGAAAATATCAAAATGGGAGTATACCAAAGGGCTCTAGGATGTTTAAAAATAATCAGATGGGGGGTCGGGCGTCACCTAGAGTCCTATCTTCGACGCAAGCATATCTTGACATAGCAAAAAAATATCACTTAGATCCTATTCATATGTCTTTAGCGTGGTACAAATATCGACCTTTTAAAGCTATCCCGATAATTGGAGCGACAAATTTAGAACAACTAAAATGTATTGTTGATAGCGCTAGCGTTAATTTGAACGCAGAGATATTACAAGCCATTAGTGATGCTCACAAAGCCCATCCAATGCCGTACTAGAGGTAACAAACATAGCTATTATAGAGGATTCAACCCATGCCACTACAAATGAACCGAGAAGTTTTTATCACTTGCGCGGTGACTGGATCAGGTAGTACTCAAGATCGCAGTCCAAATGTTCCTAGGTCACCTAAAGAAATTGCTGATAGCGCCATAGCTGCCGGGAAAGCTGGAGCGGCTATAGTTCATTGCCACGTTAGAGATCCAGATACAGGAGTACCTTCACGGGATTTAAGATACTATAGAGAAGTTACAGATCGAATAAGAGACTCTGAAACTGATGTTGTTTTAAATCTAACCGCCGGTATGGGTGGGGATATGGTTTTTGGATCACTTGATGATCCATTAGCTCTTTCAAATAGCACAGACATGGCCGGAGCCAAGGAGAGAGTAGCACATATAGCGGAATGCTTACCTGAAATTTGTACCTTGGACTGTGGAACAATGAATTTCGCGGAAGCTAATTATGTTATGACAAATACACCTGGGATGTTAACAGAAATGGGGAAAATGATGACAGATTTTGGAGTATGTCCTGAGATTGAAGCGTTTGACACAGGCCATTTATGGTATGCGAAACAGCTAATGAAGGATGGAATTTTGAAATCTCCAGGTCTAGTGCAGCTATGTATGGGGGTCCCATGGGGAGCACCCGATGATCTGAATACATTCATGGCTATGGTTAATAATGTACCAAAAGATTGGACATTTTCTGCTTTTTCTTTGGGTAGAAATCAAATGCCATATGTCGCAGCAAGTATCTTGGCTGGGGGGAATGTTCGGGTTGGTTTAGAGGACAATCTATTATTAGAAAAAGGTGTCTTAGCGACTAACGAAAGCTTGGTAGAAAAAGCTGTTAACATTATAGGAAGAATGGGTGCTAACGTCATTGGGCCAGAAAAGGTTAGAGAAAAATTAAATTTGTCTAAAAGAGCACCTTGTTAAAACCTATTTTAAAACCGGAGATTTTATGAAAAAAATAGCTTCGATCGTTGGTGGTGGTGTAATTGGTGCCGGGTGGGCTTCTAGGTTTCTACTAATGGGTTGGAATGTAAATATTTTTGATAGAGACCCTGATGTAGAGCGTAAAGTTGACGAAATCTTGGCGAATGCTCGACGTTCTTTACCTGGGTTGTATGAAGTAGAGTTGCCACCAGAAGGCGAATTAACTTTCTACAACTCTCTAGAACTTGCCGTTAAGGGAGCTATTTGGATACAGGAGAGTATTCCAGAACGATTAGAACTCAAGCATGATGTGTATAAAGAGATTTTAAAATTTTCTGATGAGGATGCTATTATATGCTCCTCTACGTCTGGTTTTAAACCCTCTGAATTGAATAAGACTTTAAAGTCACCTAATCGTATAATGGTAGCCCATCCCTTTAACCCGGTCTACCTTCTACCCTTGGTCGAATTAGTTCCTGCCGCGGGCATCAATAATAAAATTAAAAATAAAGCAAAAGAAATTTTGTTAGAAATTGGTATGTTTCCTTTACTTATTAATAAAGAAATAGAAGCGCATATTGCTGATCGATTTTTGGAAGCTGTCTGGCGAGAAGCGCTTTGGTTAATTAAGGATGATATAGCCTCCACAGAAGATATCGACGATGCGATAAGATTTGGGTTTGGTTTGAGATGGTCTCAAATGGGTTTATTTGAGACTTATCGGTTAGCAGGTGGTGAAGCAGGCATGAAGCATTTTATAGAGCAATTTGGACCAGCATTGGCTTGGCCATGGACAAAACTAATGAATGTTCCAGAATTGACGCCATCGTTAATTAAAAAAATTTCAAGTCAATCGGATACTCAATCAGGAGACTATAATATTAGAGAGTTAGAAGTAATTCGTGACAATAACTTGGTAGGGATAATGAGGTCATTAAAGCTACAAAATTGGGGAGCCGGCGCACATCTAAAAAAACTTGATAAAGTCTTAGAGAAGAAAGACTATAATTTTGAGAAACCAATAGAGACTGTTTCACGGGTAGTTCCGTTAGATTGGGTCGATTACAATAACCATATGAATGAAGCTCGTTATTTACAAGCATTTGGAGATGCTACTGATAAATTTATGGAAATCATAGGTTGTGATGAAAAATATATCTCTTCAGGAAGCAGTTACTTTACAGCAGAAACGCATATTAGACATATAGACGAAGTACAGGCAGGGGCATTGATAAAAATCTTTACATATTGCTTGATTGGCAAAGGAAAAAAACTACATTTATTTCATATAATGAAGCAGGGAGAACGCTATCTAGCAAGTGGAGAGCATATATTAATTCATGTGAGTTTGGAGACTAGAAGTTCTTCCATGCCAAGTGAAAAGATTCAGAACACATTGAGTTTAATTGCTAAATCTCATTCTAAGTTACCTCGGCCCGATGGTGTGGGTGCATCCATCGGTAGCAAAAGATGAAAAATGTATTAATAACAGCTGGGGCTTCTGGGATTGGGAAGAGAATAGCCGGAAAATTTTTTGATAAAGGTTACAATATTTGGGTTTGTGATATTGATGAAACGGCACTTGAAAAGGTTCCACAAAGTTGGCGGACATCTTTGGTCGATGTCAGCGATGAAGCTCAAGTTAAGGCGCTGTTTGATATGATTGCCGGCGAATGGGGAAGTATCGATACTGTTTGTTGTAATGCCGGCATTGCCGGTCCAACTGGTCCAATAGAGGGAGTCAGCTTAATAGATTGGCAGAAATGTCTTTCAGTGAATTTAGAGGGTTCATTTCTGACGAGTAAATATGCTGTACCTTTAATGAAAAAGGTATCTAAGGGCTCGATACTCTTTACGTCCTCTACCGCTGGTATCTACGGCTACCCTAACCGTTCTCCATATTCAGCAGCTAAATGGGCTGTGGTAGGATTTATGAAAACGTTAGCTATGGAACTTGGTCCATTTGGGATCAGATCAAACGCGGTTTGTCCGGGTTCTGTTGAAGGTCCGAGGATGGAGCTTGTTATGGCACGAGAGGCTAAGTTAAAAGGTATAACAAGGGATCAGGTTTATAAAGCATATGCCTCCTCAAATTCTATGGAGTCCTTCATTCAAGAAGATGATATTGCGAACATGATGGTCTTTTTAGCGAGTGAAGACGCGAAATTTGTATCTGGGCAAGTAATTTCTGTGGACGGGCATACAGAAAATCCAGATCCCAAAATATAACGTTATTATTCTCACAATATCAGTTAACTAATTGTGATTTTAAAATATATATCAGGGATATTGATAAAGGTTTTTAGTTTACAATTTTTGCTTCGGTAGATTTTATTATATCTTGCTCTGTAACTCCATCAGCGGTTTCAATAATTTTAAGCCCACCATCAACCACATCTAATACACCCAGGTTTGTGATAATGCGATCAACAACAGATTTTCCAGTCAGGGGTAGGGTACAAGTTTTTAACACTTTACTATCACCGTGTTTGTTGGTGTGATCCATTACGACTACTACTCTTCCAACGCCAGCGACTAAGTCCATAGCACCTCCCATTCCCTTTACAAGCTTTCCAGGAATCATCCAGTTTGCTAGATCGCCTTTTTCGCTAACCTCCATAGCACCAAGAATGGCCATAGCAATTTTTCCACCCCTAATCATCCCAAAGCTTAGAGAAGAGTCGAAGTAAGATGTTTGTGGAAGCTCAGTTATTGTTTGTTTTCCTGCGTTTATGAGATCTGAATCAAGTTCTTTTTCGGTTGGGAATGGACCCATTCCAAGCATGCCATTCTCTGACTGTAACGTTACTTCTATACCTTTCGGTATATAGTTTGAAACAAGAGTTGGGATACCAATACCTAAATTTACATACCAACCGTCCTGTAATTCCTGGCCCGCTTTTGCAGCCATTTGATTTCTATCCCAAGCCATAACTCTAATCCTCTCTTACAGTACGTTGTTCTATTCGTTTCTCATGCTCACCTTTTATTAATCGATGAACGTAAATCCCTGGTAAATGTATGAGATCTGGATCGAGAGAACCTGTTGGAACAATTTCCTCTACTTCAGCCACGCATACTTTGCCGCACATTGCAGCTGGGGGATTAAAGTTTCTAGCCGTTTTTCTAAATACTAGATTCCCTGTTTCATCAGCTTTCCATGCTTTAACAATTGATAAGTCAGCGACAAGACCACGTTCCATTATATACGTTTCACCATCAAAGTCCTTATGTTCTTTACCTTCTGCGATGATTGTGCCAACCCCAGTTTTGGTATAAAAAGCAGGGATACCACTTCCTCCAGCACGCATTCTCTCTGCTAGAGTACCTTGCGGATTAAATTCTAATTCTAATTCACCAGATAGATATTGCCTCATAAACTCAGCATTCTCTCCAACGTAAGAGCTAATCATTTTTTTTACCTGCTTGGTTTTCAGTAGAATGCCTATACCAAAGTCGTCTACACCGGCATTGTTTGATGCAAAGGTTAAGTTACTAACGCCAGATCTTTTAATAGCGTTTAAAAGTAATTCGGGGATACCACATAAACCAAATCCACCAGCTGCTATGAAGATATCGTCTTGCAAAATATCCGTTAGTGCATCATCAGCATTATTAAAAACTTTTTTCATCTATCTATTCCTAATTTTTTCTTTTCAGTTATGCGTTTAGAATTGTTGGAGTCAATTATTATTAACCACTTATAACAAGAAATTATGAAATTCCTTAATCAAGCCTGAGTAGAATTTATCCAGTTGTTCGTTAGGTTGTCTGGCATCAAAGATTTTTTTGTAAGGGTCTGCTGCGATGATTGAGCTTCCAGATAGTTCTGCAATTACTCTGTGGCCACAAAATGGTACATATACTTCAGAGTAACCACCTTCGTGTACCAGGGCTAAACGATCATTGCATAACTCCTGAGCTGCAAGCATAGCAAATCTTGTAAGCTCACCAAATGTGTCGGATGTTGCTAGCATTCGGGCTAGAGGGTCAATAGCTGATGCGTCAAAACCACAAGCTATAACTATCATATCTGGTTTAAATTTTCTTAAACGAGGAAGAACTAAACGTTCCATAACTTCTAAATATAACTTATGCCCCCCTCCCGGAGGTAAGGGTATATTCATATTGTAGCCCTCTCCATCATCTACCCCAATATCCCTAATATCTCCACTATCAATAGGGTAGCATCTCTCTTGATGGATGGATATTGTGAGTACGTCTGCTCTATTATAGAAAACAGCTTCAGTTCCATTCCCATGATGAACGTCCCAATCTATAATTGCTACTCGATCAGTAAGCTTTTCGGCGATAGCTGCTTCAACAGCAATCCCAATATTTGAAAGCAAACAGAATCCGTTTGGAAGATCTGGTAGGCAATGATGTCCAGGAGGACGCGACAGTGCATAAGCATTTGTATTTTTGTTTTTTAAAACAGAAAAAATTGCCTCTTTTGCTAAACCAGCGGATAGAGCCGCCATTTCGAAACCGCCTTTGGTAAAGGGTATGTTAAGACCTATTTGTCCACCATCGGCATCAGAAAGTGCCTTAAAGTTATCCAGCAATGTTTTGGGGTGTACTCTTAGTAAGTCTTCGTGAGAAACCTGAGCGCTTGATTTGCTATCTAGTTCACTAAGTAAACCGGTAACATCAAGTAAATTCTTTAAGCGCCTTTTAGTTTCAGGATTTTCAGGTAAGCCTCCAGAAGCCATCGGTTGTACCAAACCCCCTAATGGCAGAGTAAAGGCGAAATCGCCACCTCCATGCCAAAAGCACCGCTCGTCCCAAAGAAAACTCGTTTTCATTTATTTCTCCTAAAAAACTTAAAGTTACTACTCCTTCTTTTTAATTTTTTGCCTTTTTAGATGCAAGTAGTAGATGAAAGGAGCCAATAGGTTGTCATAAATGAGACCGGAAAACTGCTTTATAACTGGTTGTCTAATAAAGTGAAATAGCCAGCGGTAGCGAGGCATTTCGCTCCACAGGATAATGAATGCGTCTATGCCACTTACTGTCTGATCACCCCTGCTGACATAAAGCCTCCTAGCGGCTTTATCGGGAGAAATAGACCAGTTCGCAATATTTGCCCCATTTAAGTCATCAAAATCTATTGCTAAATTAGCTTTATCCACATATTTTTGATAGTGCTTAATTTCAAAATTACAAATTGGGCAACTAGCATTGTATAAAACGCGCACTCTAGGTTTCATTGAACACTTCACCAAACAAATCGTACTCTGACGCCCTAGTTACCTTCGCAAGTACTCTATCACCTACTCTAAGATTATGGATATCTTTATTTATGAAAAAGTTTCCATCAATTTCAGGAGCATCACTTTTAGTGCGGCAAGTTGCTACTTCATCATTGATTTCATCGATAATAACCTGGCAGGTAGTTCCTACTTTTTTTTGTAGTTTTTCTTGTGATATTTTTTGAGCTTTTGACATGAATCGATGCCAACGATCATGTTTCTCGTCATTGGGTATCTGATTAGGTAATAAATTAGATCTTGCGCCCTTTACATCCTCGTATTCGAAACAGCCAACTCGATCTAGTTGTGCCTCATCTAGCCAATCTAATAGAGTTTGGAATTCTTCTTCAGTTTCTCCAGGAAAACCTACAATAAAGGTCGATCTAATTGTAAGATCCGAGCACTCTTTCCGCCAGTTTTGTATTTCTGTCAATGTTTTTGTGGAAGCGGCAGGTCTACTCATACGTTTTAGTACATCTGGATGCGCATGTTGGAGGGGCATATCTAAATATGGTAAAACGTTATTATTCTTATCTGCCATTAATGGAATTAAATCTCTGACGTGCGGATAAGGATAAACATAGTGAAGCCTAATCCAAGCGTCTAGGGTGCCAAGCTCTCTTGTTAAGTCAACAATGTGACTTCTGACTTCTTTATTATTCCAAAGTTTTTTGCCATATTTTATATCTACCCCATAAGCTGACGTATCTTGCGAAATTATCAAAAGCTCTTTTACGCCCGAGTGCACTAGTCGTTCCGCTTCTCGAAGGATAGCGTTGGATGGTCTTGAATTTAACTTTCCTCTCATTGAGGGAATAATACAGAATTTGCATTTATGATTGCAGCCCTCAGATATTTTTAAATAGCTATAGTGTCTGGGTGTTAGCGAAACTTGTGGTGTCGGTAAAAGGTCAAAAAACGGATCAGGTTTAGCTGGAACAGCGACGTGAATTGCGTCTAATACTTCCTCATACTGCTGAGGACCAGTTATAGCTAAAACGTTTGGGTGGTTTTTTTTAATTAAGTTTTTTTCTGTACCTAAGCATCCGGTAACAATTACCTTGCCATTTTCCTCTAATGCCTCACCAATGGCTTCAAGACTTTCAATCTTTGCAGAGTCTAGAAACCCACAAGTGTTAACTATTACCGCCTCAGCTCCAGCATAGTCTGGGCTTATTGAATATCCTTCTGCCCGTAAACGCGTAAGAATACGTTCGCTATCGACCAAAGCTTTAGGACAACCGAGAGAGACGATACCAATTTGTGGCTGATTATCTTGCCGACTTGTCAACATAGAGGTTTTTGGAGCTATATCAGGTCGATTGGATTTGTCGTTTAAGACCATATTATGATTTAAAGATTAGTCGGTAAAAAATTTAGCGACGCCTCTCCCTTCGAGTACTCATTGGTTGAAATGCAACGCCCACATGAGCTTCACAATAGGGTTTCCCTGCCTGAGTAGGTAATCCACAGAACCAAAAATCCTCGGTTGCGGGATCACCAACAGGCCACTTACAAGTCCTTTCTGTCAGCTCCATAACAGTTAATTTTTTAGCTGTTTTTTCAACTTCTTTTACAGTTGCAAGTGCTTCGGGACTTATTTCATTTGCGGATGGTTGGGGAGGCAGAGGTTGCCCGGCAGTAATAATTAGTTTTGGTCTGGGAATAGGTTTTGTAAGTGTTTTTGCTAGATCTACTTTTTTTTCTACACTATTTTTCTCTTGTTTAATTGCTTGTTTTTCTTTTTTGGGTAATTTCTCCTTGGCCTTTGATTTGTCTAAAGAAGTACTAGTCCTGTTAGACAAACCCAGCCTATGGACTTTTCCAATAACAGCATTTCTAGTGACTCCACCTAACTTTTTTGCTATGAAAGAAGCTGATTTACCCTCTACCCACAATTTTTTTAGTACGTCCACTCGCTCATCTGTCCAAGCCATTATAAAACCCTATTTGTTAATTTAAATTCTCCAAGGTACTGGAGTTTAAGATGTTTACTAACTGTATTTTTATTATATGTAAAACCAATATAGCCTTAAACTTGTCCAAGATGAACCATTATTGTTTTCTCGGTCTGATTAACCTCCATTGACTAAAAGGAGAATATATAAAATATATGGGAATCTGTAGTGTTAAGGATCAAGTTTTATGATTAAACCAGTACTGCCAAGTTATTCACGAGCTCCTCTGCGGTTTGTTAGAGGAGAAGGGTGCTGGTTATTTGATGAAAATAATAATCCGTACCTAGATTTAGGTTCCGGTATTGCCGTGACTTCTTTGGGGCACTCAAATCCAGCTCTTACTGCTGTACTAAATAAACAGGCATCCAAATTGTGGCACGTATCAAATTTATACGAGATACCAAACCAAGAGTACTTGGCAGAAAGGTTGGTCGAGGAAACTTTTGCTGATACTGTTTTTTTTACTAATTCGGGCGCGGAGGCTATGGAGTGTGCAATTAAGATGGCTCGAAAGTATTGGTTTGAAAAAGGACAACCAGATAGATCTACAATTATAACACTAGAAAATGCATTTCATGGCAGAACAATGGGTACAATCTCTGCAGTAGGGTCCGAAAAGCTAACTAAGGGATTTGGCCCATTATTGCCGGGATTTTTGCAGTTCTCTATTGAAGATGACCTATCAACCTATAGTTCGGCGTTCCAAAGTCCAGATATTGCTGCTATTATAGTTGAACCAATACAAGGTGAAGGCGGAATAATTCCTTTATCAGATCATTTCTTGAAATCAATCCGAGATCTGTGTGACGAAACTGGTGTATTATTAATTTGTGACGAAATACAATGCGGTGTTGGTAGAACAGGTAAGTTGTTTGCGCATGAATGGGCTGGTGTGAAACCAGATATTATGGCTATTGCAAAAGGTATAGGAAACGGCTTTCCGTTAGGCGCTTGTTTGGCAACTGAGGAGGCGGCCTTTGGTATGACGGCTGGCACACACGGCTCAACCTATGGGGGTAACCCTCTTGCCTGTGCGGTAGGATCTAAAGTATTGGATATTATTTCAAATAAGAAGTTCTTATCTGATGTTAGTCAAAAAGCTGGAAGTTTTAGGCAGAAATTAGAAAGCCTAATAGGTCAATATCCTGAGATATTTAATCATGTTAGAGGTCAAGGTTTAATGCTGGGGCTAAAATGTAAAGTCTCAAATATGGAAGTTGTGGAATTTGCCTACCAAGAAAACCTTCTATTGGTGCCAGCCGCAGATAATACGGTCAGACTTCTTCCCTCTTTAAACATTATAGAGTCAGAGTTACAGGAAGCTCTTGTACGTTTAGAAAAAGCAGCTGCAGCGATAAAGAAAACATTATGAGACATTTTCTAGATATTGATCAAATTGACTGTACTGATCTTAGATCGATCATAAATGACGCATTAAATCTGAAAGCTCAAAGATCGGGTTTTACAAAAGGGCAGTTAGATAAAAATGCATCTTTAGAGGGAAATTCCGTAGCATTAATTTTTCAAAAACCATCTACAAGAACAAGGGTGTCTTTTGATATGGGTGTCCACCAATTAGGAGGCAAAAGCCTACTACTTAGCGGGGATGATATGCAATTAGGACATGGAGAAACTATCGGGGATACGGCGCTGGTATTATCGCGTTATGTTGATCTTATGATGCTAAGAACTTTTTCTGAAGAAACCCTGTATGAGATGGCAAAACACGCAAGTATTCCAGTTATTAATGGGTTAACCGATGCATCACATCCTTGTCAAATTATGGCTGATATTCTAACTTATGAAGAAAAACGCGGTTCGATAAAAGGTAAAAAAGTACTTTGGATAGGAGATGGAAATAATGTTTGTACGTCACTTATACAGGCGTCCGTAAAATTTAATTTTTCTGTCATTTTTTCTGGACCAGATGAGCTTGATCCTGATCCAATTTTAGTAAAGAAAGTTTTAAAACACGGAACAAATTTTAAAATTCAAAGGGATGTGAAGGAAGCAATAAAAGATGTCGATTTGATTATCACAGATAGTTGGGTGTCCATGCATCATTCAGCACTACAGAGAAAATCGTTACATAATACTTTACAGCAATATCAGGTTAATAAGGAATTAATAAAATACTCAAAGCCAGATACATTGTTTATGCACTGTTTGCCCGCACATCGAGGTGAAGAGGTCACTTCTGAAGTTTTAGATGGTAAAAGATCTGTTGTATTTGATGAAGCAGAAAATAGACTGCATGTTCAAAAGTCTATTATGCGATGGTGCTTAAATAAATTCTAAGTTTATAACTCTAATATCAAACAGGTTGTTGAACCCGTAGCATAAAGTTTTCCATCATTTTTGCCATAAATTGACCCTGTCGCAATACCAGTTGATCTTCCATTATGTTTAGTTTTTCCTCTCGCTTCGATTAGCATTCCTATTTTTAAGGGACGAATTATATTTATCTTGTACTCCAAAGTTGTTGTCGTAAATCCTTCAGAAAGTGTGGTTAAGATAGAGCATGCCATTGCACTATCAAGTAACCCACCGTACCAGCTGCCATGAATGCCTCCGGAAATATTGTAATGATCTTTGGTGGGTGAGCCCTCAAAACATACAGACCCCGCTTTAACTGATGAAAGCTTAAAATTTAGAACATTCGCTATATTCGCTAGAGGCAGTTCGCCGTGATAAATCTTCATCATAAACTCTAGCCCAGACATTTTTAAAGTAATATCTGATTGTATAATTTCAGCTTCATTTTCTGCAAAATATTGATTTTCCATTAATATCCCCAAGTTTAAGTAATACGGATTTATAACCAGGAAAATTTTTAAATGTAAAATACCAACCTTTACGACAACTATAGCCCTGTTAGTGAAATTGTAAGTGGATGCTTTATGATATTATTTTTAACGATTGTTCTTTTAATGTAACTCTCTTCAAGTTATACGCCCTTCAATCAATGATGGGAGTGGTAAATTGCAAGGTAGTGCAAACCTAAATCTAATGATGAAAGCCGCTCGAAAAGCTGGCCGCAGTTTGACAAAAGATTTTCGAGAAGTAGAGCACCTTCAAGTCTCCATTAAAGGAGCAGGGGACTTTGTTACTAGAGCTGATCTAGCTGCGGAAGAAATAATCAAAGAAGAGCTTTTAGGAGCAAGAAAGACGTACGGTTGGTTAGGTGAGGAGAGCGAACAAGTTTTAGGAGAAGATCCTACTCGTAGATGGATAGTTGACCCTCTGGATGGGACTACAAACTTTTTACATGGTTTGCCTCACTGGGCTATTTCAATAGCGCTAGAGCACAAAAATGAGATTATATCTGCTATCATATACGATCCTTGTAGAGATGAAATGTTCTTTTCTGAGAAAGGTAAGGGAGCTTACCTTAATGATACTCGACTGCGTGTTTCAGGTAGAAAAAAGATGATAGAAACGATTTACTCCACTGGACTACCTTTCGCTAAGGATACGAATCTAATTAAGACAACGGATGATCTGTCGAGACTGTTACCACAATGTGCTGGAGTGCGAAGGTTCGGAGCTGCGGCATTAGATTTAGCTTATGTAGCTGCAGGACGTTTTGATGGATTCTGGGAAAGGGGGTTAAAACCGTGGGATATTGCTGCAGGGCTTTTGATAGTTAGAGAAAGTGGCGGATTGGTGGAAACAATTGACGAAAATAATAAGCTTTTGCAGGATGATGATATCATAGCCGGAAATGGAGAAATTTTTGAACAATTTTCAAAAATTATAAGAGGAAAAAGTTAGCTTTCTTTATTTATTTCAGTAAAAATAACCGCATTACCTGCGTTCATCTTTGGTAAAGCCCTATCCAGTCTGAGAAATGCTATTCCTTTGCCTTTTGATTGAGAATAGATAGTGCCTGCATTTTGGCCGTCAGCTAATATTTCTGTACCTACTTTTGCCACGCCCTCAATTATAACGGTCTTTAGTCCTTTTTTTAACTTAGTTTTATGTTGCATTCTGGCTGTTATTTCTTGACCTACGTAACAGCCTTTCTTAAAATCAACACCATTTAACCTCTCAAAACCAGCCTCTAATATATATGTTTTATCTCTAACCAACTCGATGTTAGTCTCAGGTATACAATACAATACTCTGAGCTGTTTCCAGTCAACTTCTGGATTATTTTCTTTAAGTTCATACGATCTCCAGCCTAACGCTGGGTGCCGTGGGTCCTTAAAGGAATTAGCCGGTGCATTATCTACACCCATAGAAACCTTTAAGTCTGTTTTTTTTATGTCCACTTTGGCTCTTAAACGATACTGTAATAATTTATTTATGAGATCTTCGCTACCATCCACTGTCGTATCGATGAGTATACGTCCCTGGAGAGGGATAATAAAGAAATCAATAAAATATTTTCCTTGAGGAGTCAGAATTGCTGTATAAATTGGTCCCTGATCAAGACGATTTATATCATTGGTTATAATACCTTGTAGAAATTTTTTGCTATCTTCTCCAAAGACTTCTAAAACCTCTCTATTATTTTTGGAGTTCATTTGTGACCAGTTCCCTTGCTCATCGGCTTTATTAGTGAATTGCTAGTAATAGGTATATTCAGGATGTAAAAAATATTATTAAAGCGATATGAAATAATTGTTTATCAAATAAAATAACTTAGTAAAATGAATTAGAGAAAATAAATAGCATTAAAGCTTGAATAAAAAAAAAAAAACTGCCAAGTTATCGCTGAGCTTAAAATCAGTATTCTTATAAGAAAGTACTATAAACATGTCATTGGCAAATGGAAGAAGTATACTCGCAATACCGGGTCCGTCAGTTATACCTGAAAGAGTATTAAATGCGATGCATCAACCAGCTCCTAATATTTACGTCGGTTCATTATTAGATACTGTAGACGGACTTGTTCCTGATTTAAAGAAGGTTGCCAGAACAGATGGTTATGTCGCTATGTATATTGGTAATGGACATGCAGCGTGGGAAGCCTCTCTAGCTAATACTCTGGCTCAGGGAGACCGTGTTCTCGTGGCGGCAACAGGTCGCTTCGGGTTAAGCTGGGCTGAATTAGCACGGCGTCGTGGTCTTGACGTTGAAGTAATAGATTTTGGGAATAGAAACGTTGTAGATAATAAAGCTTTAGAAAACCTACTAAACGATGATAAAAACAAACTAATCAAAGCTTTACTTGTAGTACAAGTTGATACAGCTACTAGCGCAAAAACTGATATTCTGAGTATTCGAAATAGTTTAAATAATTGTAATCATCCGGCACTTTTAATGATTGATAGTATCGCTTGCCTAGGTTGTGATCCAATGGAGATGGATGCGTGGGGAGTTGATGTAATGGTGGCTGGTTGCCAAAAGGGTTTAATGGTGCCGCCAGGAATGAGTTTTGTATTTTTTAATGATAAGGCCCAAGAGTATCGAAAAAAATTAAAAATCGTTTCTAGTTATTGGGACTGGGAGCCCAGGAGTAATCCCAACAATTTTTATGAATATTTTTGTGGCACTGCACCAACGCACCATCTATTTGGTCTCCGAGAAGCATTAAACATGATTATTAATGAAGAGGGTTTAGAAGTGGTTTGGAAACGTCACGAAGTTCTCGCCAGAGCAATATGGGCTGCATGTGACAAATGGGGTTCGGAAGGGCCATTAGAGTTGAACATTAAAGAAAGTAGTAATAGAAGCCACGCAGTTACGTCGATACGAGTTAGTCCACCATTTGGGACAAAACTTCGGGATTGGTTAACTGAAAATACTGGTGTAACACTGGGTATTGGTATAATGACTGATCGGGATGATCCTGCATGGCATGGTTTTTTTAGAATTGGTCACATGGGGCACGTCAACGCCCATATGGTTCTAGGCACACTTGGAGCTATTGATGCAGGTCTTAAAGCTGTTGGGATACCTCATGGTAAGGGCGCCCAAGAAGCTGCAAGTTTAATTTGTGCCAACGGCTGATAAAATTTTTGGTAAAGCTTTTTCCAGCAGTTTTAAATCTTTGTTTGTACCACAGCTAATTCTTATTGCCCTATCTTGAGGAGCAACGAATGGCATTCGAACAAATATGCCATTTATAATCAACTCTTTAAGTATTTTGCCAGAAAATTCTCCATCTAAATTACAATCTACACAAACAAAATTAGCTGCAGATGGTATGGGTTTTAATCCATTATTAATAGCTATTCTAGTGATTTCATCTCTTGATGATTTAACTAAATATTGAGTTCTTTCTAAATGCTCTCTATCTTGTAATGCCTTTAATGCTCCAATTTGGGAAACTCTATTCATCCCAAAATGATTTCTAACTTTATCAAAAGCTTTGATAAGATTTGGATGGCCTATACCATAGCCAACCCTGGCACCAGCTAGGCCGTAACCTTTTGAAAATGTTCTCATTCTTATTACCTTAGACGAACTTGGATCTAATTTTGGTGCTTCTTGTTCATCTGCAAATTCGATATACGCTTCATCTAATATTAGAACACAGTTATCAGGCACTAATTTTATCATTCTTGATATTATCGATCCTGAATGAACTGTTCCCATTGGGTTGTCTGGATTAGCAATATATATTAGCTTTGCTTTAACCTCTATTGCCTTCTTTATAAGTGCATCTGGGTCTTCCATATCATTCTTGTACGGAACTTTATGAAGCTTACCCCCGTAGCCTGATACATGAAAATTGAAAGTAGGATACGCACCATCTGAAGTTACTACTGCGTCGCCAGGTTCGATAAACATCCGTGAAATATACCCTAAAAGTCCGTCAATTCCTTCTCCAACAATGATTTCATCACTATTTATTTGGTGATGTTCAGCTAGGGCATGCTTTAAGTCGTAGTTTTCGGGATCACCATACATCCAAAGATTCTTTGACGCTTTTTCCATCGCTTCTATTGCTAGAGGTGATGGCCCAAATACATTTTCATTAGCTCCAATCCGTGCTTTAAAGATAGCTGAGAGTTGGCGCTCTTGGGTTTCCGGGCCAACAAAAGGTACTGAACTCGGAAGGCTATCAACTAAAGATGAAAATTTAAACATATTGGCCTTCCAACTTTACACTCATTTTATATTACTTAACCTTTTTAAAGATTTATTTATTTTTTCGATTTCTTCAATTTTTTCTTTATAGTCTATTTTAGTCTGCAAAATAACATTCTCGGGAGCACTCTGTAAAAACTTTTTATTTTCTATTCGACCTTTTAAGGATTTTACGTCTCCATTTATTTTATGTAGATTTTTTTCTAACCGCAGTTTTTCATTATCTATGTTAATAATATCTGATAACGGGAGTGCAAATTCACCACCTACTATTGAAATACTTACACATCCTGTTGGAGCTATATCACTTTTAATAATAGTATCTAATCTGGCAAGCTTCTTGATAAGATCAAGGTTAGAATTGAACGAGCTTTCTTTTGTCTTATCCATATTAAGCATTACCAGTGGTATTTTAAGACCAGCTGGTACATTCATTTCACCTCTAATAGACCTAATTGTTTCAATAAAATTTATAGTCCAATTTATTTCCTTATCTGCGGTGTTATTAATTAAATCAGTCCCATAACTTGGCCAAGCTGTATGTATTAGAAGTGTCTGACGACGACAAATTGAAGACCATAGCTCTTCCGTAATAAACGGCATTATCGGATGAAGAAGAATGAGGCATTGATCCAAAACCCATGCCATAGTATCGCGGGTTTCAGCAGCTAAATCTGAATTCTCACTATTTAACAGTGGTTTTGAAAACTCGACATACCAGTCACAGACTTTCCCCCAAACAAAGGCATAAAGCCCGTT
>JBJLGD010000004.1:0-18677 GCA_045565015.1 Paracoccaceae bacterium | reverse complement strand
GCTTCTGCCTCAGCGGGTGCTGCTTCTGCCTCAGCGGGTGCTGCTTCTGCCTCAGCGGGTGCTGCTTCTGCCTCAGCGGGTGCTGCTTCTGTCTCAGCTAGCTTAGCTGCTTTCTGTTCAATACGGTCTTTAGCTTTTTGACCTGGTTCACCTTTTTTTAAATTGGCTCGTACTTTCTTTTCCATTACTCCAGAAGCCTCAAGCATTCTGCTAATTCTATCTGTTGGCTGTGCACCTTCTCCAAGCCAATATTGAATTCTTTCTAAATTCATTTTTACCCGCTCGTCGCTATCTTTTGGAAGAAGTGGATTGTATGTACCCAGTCTCTCGATATATCTGCCATCACGAGGCATTCTACTATCCGCTGCCACAATTCTGTAAAAAGGTCGCTTTTTTGAACCGCCGCGTGATAGTCTAATTTTCATTGCCATTGTATACTTCTCCTTTGATTATTTTTTATATTTAATGCTAAGTTTTATGTTTAATATGATTTTGAATTACTTCTTTAATTATGAATTTTAGAAACTTCTCGGCGAACTCTGGATCTAGATCAGCAGATCTTGCTAAACTATTTAGGCGAGTAATCTGGTCTTTCTCTCTATTTGGGTCTGCAGGTGGTAGGTTATGCTCTGCTTTGAGTTTTCCAACTGCTTGAGTGTGCTTGAATCTCTCTCCTAAAGTATAAATTAGAATAGCGTCTAATCTATCTATACTTTCACGATGCTCTTTAAGTAAGGTCTTTGAAATTTGTGAACTTTTATCCATTACTATCTCTCTATTTCGACTGATTATTTATTTTTCTTTCCAAATCCGGATAAACCTGGAGGTAGGCTAAACCCCCCACCTAATCCTGGCAGAGCATTAGAGCTTTCAAATGTTTTTGACGCTTTGTCTAAAGCACCTTGATCTAGGCCCTGGAGTTCGGATGGTATACTACCTTTTCCAAACATACTTTTCATAGCCTGCTTTAACATACCGCCTTTGCCCATTTTTTTCATCATATCTGACATTTGCCGATGCATTTTTAATAATTTGTTTACGTCAGAGACATCTAACCCCGAACCAAACGCGATACGTTTTTTACGAGAGGCCTGAAGAATTTGGGGATTTGCTCGTTCACGTTTCGTCATTGATTGAATAAGGGCTACTTGCTGTTTTAAAATTTTGTCATCTAGTCCAGCATTTTTTGCTTGAGAAGCCATTTTTTTCATGCCAGGCAACATACCCATGACGCCTTCCATTCCGCCCATTTGCATCATTTGTTCCAATTGTTTTTTTAGATCATTCATGTTGAAACGACCTTTTTTAAAACGTTTCATCATTTTTTCTGCTTGCTCAGCTTCTATGACGTCTTGAGCTTTTTCTACAAGTGAAACTATATCGCCCATTCCTAGAATTCGACCGGCTACCCGGTCGGGTTCGAAGGTTTCTAATGCATCTAGTTTCTCTCCTAAACCTACAAATTTAATAGGCTTTCCAGTGATAGCCCGCATTGATAGAGCGGCGCCGCCACGCCCGTCGCCATCCATACGTGTCAAAACAACGCCAGAAATACCAATTTTTTCGTCAAATTCTTTTGCAACGTTAACAGCATCTTGGCCGGTAAGGCCATCCACAACTAGAAGTGTTTCTCTTGGTTTAGCGACGTCCCTAACTGCTTCAACTTCATGCATGAGTGTATCATCAATATGAAGTCTACCTGCCGTATCTAGAATAAATACGTCATAACCACCCAGAGTTGCTTGCTGTTTTGCGCGTTTGGCTATGTCTATCGGCTTTTCACCGGGAACTATCGGTAAAGTATCTATCCCGATTTGGATACCAAGAATAGCCAATTGTTCCATCGCAGCTGGACGGTTAACATCTAATGAGGCCATTAAAACACGTTTTTTATTTTTCTCTGATATCCTCTTTGCAAGTTTTGCGGATGTAGTTGTTTTACCTGACCCTTGTAGTCCAACCATTAATATTGGAGCTGGAGGATTATCTATTTTAAGATCACTTGAAACTTTTTCTTGATCTCCAGCTAAAAAATATTTTAACTCGTCATGAACTATTTTAATAACTTGTTGGCCTGGTGTGATTGACTTTGTCACATTTTGACCTTGAGCTTTTTCTTGAACAGCTGCTACGAAATCTCTTGCTACTGGCAGAGATACATCAGCTTCTAGCAGTGCAATTCTTACTTCTCTTAAAGCTGTTTTTACATCATTTTCTGACAGAGTTCCCTGTTTTGTAAGTTTTCCAAAAACTCCAGAGAGGCGTTCTGATAGATTTTCAAACATCATGTTTCCTTCCCTAATAGTTACGCTTTATCAACGTATTCTGTAAACGCAAATTGCCCCCACGGGCGTGACACGCTGGTGGGGGGCGATCTTTGTTCCTTACAAAGACCGGAAGTATACCTCTTCCGGATTAATGGATCGGTGATAAACTTATAGCCTTAACGTGTCAAGCATTGAGGATAGTATATCTTAGTATACAAAATTATAGTATAAAAAAATCTAGAAAATTCTTTGGCTTTGACAACGGTTATAATCATATAGTAGTTGATCGGCTGCGATTAAAGAGTTGTAGATTGTTTGGAGTAAAGTAGATCCTAAACGTAGGCATCAGTAAAAACCTTGTTGGTCACTTCGCCATGCTTTTGTTTTCTGTAATTGTTGCTGGGTCATTTTCTCTTGGCTCGATAATTGCTAATGACGTCTCACCGGGTGCGTTAACCGCCCTAAGATTCCTAATAGCTTTTTTTGTTATAGGGCTCGTCGCATATAAAAAAGATGGATTTCACCAAACAGATTTTAAGGCATCATGGAGATATTTTTTGCTAGGAGGTGTATTTATTACTTATTTTGTTTTGATGTTCCAGGCATTAAAAACGGCTCCGCCAATTAGTACTTCAGCTGTTTTTACATTAACACCAATACTCTCCGCTGTAGCGGGTTACTTTTTATTAAAGCAGCTGATAAATATTCGAATTTCTATAGCTTTATCTGTAGGGGCCATAGGCGCATTGTGGATGATATTCCGAGCAGATTTTAATGCTCTGATTAATTTTAATGTTGGCTCCGGTGAGATAATATTTTTTGTAGCCTGTATTTTTCACGCAGTTTACACCCCACTGGTAAGGAAGCTTAATAGGGGAGAAACACCATTAGTCTTCACCTCAGGGACTTTGTTGGCTGGCGCCTTGATTTTATTTTTATTTTTTTGGAGGGATATTTTTTCTACCTCTTGGTCTGATTTATCTCTCGTATTTTGGATATGCCTACTCTACTTAGCAATTTTTGCCTCTGCTATTACTGTTTGGTTGATTCACCACGCTACGATGAGGTTACCTTCTTCAAAAGTCATGGCTTACACCTACCTTATCCCAAGCTGGGTTATTTTGTGGGAACTAGTTCTTGGAAATTCTCCTCCATCTCTCATAGTTTTAATGGGTCTCTTATTGATAATAGTCTCATTACTGATGTTACTGAGGGAATAGTGTGTTAGCTAGTTTAGTTATCCGATAAAATAGAGTGGTCTGTAAGCTGTTTTTCAATAAAACCTTCAAAATCATCGAGGTTAATTGCTTTAAATTGTCCAAAGCTTTCTATCCATACAATTGCTTCTTTCATGGCTATGGGTTCTAATTTACACCAACTAATACGTCCTCGACGTTCTCTAATGATTAAACCAGCCTTTTCCAAAACGATTAGATGTTTTGAGATAGCAGCGAGGGATATTTGAAATGGCTGGGCTATATCAGTCACAGTCATATCATCCTCGAGAAGTAAATTTAGGATCTTTCTCCTCGTAGTGTCCGACAAGGCAGCGAAAACCAGATCTAGTTCATTAAAAGATTGGGCCATTAGTTTCTCATAATAACATTCAACCAAACGGTTGAATTAAAATTAAAAAGAATGGAATGCGACTTGCTGCCTCACCACATCAGAACTGAAAAAAATATAGTTAAAACAATAATTTAAATAGCTTACTTTCAACGTATTATTATTTGACTCTCAAAGCTTTCAAGATTAACTAGGTTAGTAGGAAAGTAATCTGAATCATGGCTAGAATTGACCAAAAATCTAAGATGAATGATCTTTCTGAAAGATTGAGTGCGTTAAAGAAAGATAAGGAACAAGAACATCTGGTAGACGATCATTATTCTCAAGCACATTTAGCGTGGAGAATGGTGATAGAGTTAGTGGCAGGGTTGGCTATAGGTTTTGGAATAGGTTGGGGCTTAGATTATTTACTTAATACTCAGCCCTTATTTATGATAATGTTTATTTTGCTTGGACTTGCTGCGGGAATAAACGTGATGTTGAAAACAGCGAAAGAAATTGGAAAAGATAAAGCTTTATCCGGAGAAAGCTTAGAGAAAAAGGGTAATAATTTTGGCAAGTAGCTCAGAAGCGGCAGGAGAAAGTACACTAGTCTTTCATCCCATGGATCAGTTCAGAGTAACTCCCCTCTTTGGAGATGGTCCAGTAGGGATGTTTACTATTACAAATGTGACCATGTGGATGGGCCTGACCTTACTTTGTATAGTTCTTTTATTGGTTCTTGGTACCTCTCGTAGAGCTCTGATACCAAACAGAATTCAATCAATTGGTGAGTTAGCTTACGGTTTTATTTTTAAAATGGTAGAAGATGTAAGCGGCAAAGATGGAGTAAAATATTTTCCATTGGTCATGACCTTATTTATGTTCATTGTCTTTTCAAATTTTCTAGGGTTACTTCCAATGGCATTCACTACAACTTCGCACATTGCGGTCACAGCGGTTCTGGCAATGGGTGTTTTCTTGTTTGTTACAGTCCTAGGGTTTATTAAGCATGGGTTCGGTTTTCTTAATGTGTTTTGGATTGGTTCTGCTCCGTTAATCTTAAGGCCAATCCTAGCGATTATCGAAATAATTTCATATTTCGTAAGACCGTTAAGCCATTCAATTAGGTTAGCGGGCAACATGATGGCGGGGCATGCTGTTATAAAAGTATTTGCGGCTTTTGCAGCTATTACAATCATTTCACCCTTTTCAATAGTTGCTATAACTGCAATTTATGCTCTAGAAGTTCTGGTTGCTTTTATCCAAGCTTATGTCTTCGCAATTTTGACATGTGTTTACTTAAAGGATGCTCTTCATCCTCATCATTAAATTAATTTAATTATAAATTCCAACAAAAGGAGATTTTAAATGGAAGGCGATATAGTACAAATGGGAGCGTATATTGGAGCAGGGCTTGCCTGTACCGGTATGGGTGGAGCTGCTGTCGGTGTAGGACACGTGGTAGGAAACTTCCTATCGGGAGCCTTAAGAAACCCTTCGGCTGCAGCAGGTCAAACCGCTACAATGTTCATTGGTATAGCGTTTGCAGAAGCTTTAGGAATATTCTCATTCCTGGTAGCGCTTTTACTGATGTTTGCTGTTTAGGTCATTAATTAATATAAGCTAGGCTTTTAAGCTTAAATAATTTTAGACCTGACCTAGAAATAAATCTGGAGGAAAAGTATATGGCGACGTCAACGACAGATTTACCCGTGGAACCAGGTATGCCCCAACTCGATTTCTCGACCTTTCCCAACCAAATATTTTGGTTGGTTGTCACGATTGTTGCTATATATTTTGTTCTATCGAAAATAGCACTACCCAGAATTGGTGAAGTTTTGTCTGATAGACAGGATACAATTGAGCACGATATAGCGAGAGCCGAAGAATTGAAGCAGAAAGCAGAGCAGGCCGAGGAAGCCTATAACAAAGCTCTGGCTGATGCGAGAATAGAAGCTAATAATATTATAAACGATACAAAGGCAGAGATTAAGGCTGAACTTAATGCAAAGATTGCAGAAGCTGATATCGAGATCTCAAAAAGAGCGAAAGAAAGTGAAGTAAAGTTAAAAGAGATCAGAGAAAAAGCTCAAAGCAGTATCTTAGAAGTAGCTGGAGAAATAGCACTTTCTATAGTTAAAAAAGTTGCCCCTGGTCCAGTTGAAGAAAAGCTCATTTCTCAAAGTGTAACTAGGAAAATGAAGGATTAATTTGATGAAATATTTCAGTTTGTTCACCTTCTTGCTACTACATCCTATGATAGCAAATGCGGCGGGAGATGTATTTTTCTCTCTGAGGAATACTAACTTTATAGTATCCTTAGCTTTCATACTCTTTATTGGAATATTACTCTATCTAAAAATACCAAGCCTTATAGGAGGTTTGTTAGACAGAAGAGCCGAAGGTATCAAAGCAGATCTTGAGGAAGCTAGAAAACTTAGAGACGAGGCTCAGACAATTCTCGCTAGTTATGAGAGAAAGCAACAAGAGATTGGGGAGCAAGCAGAAAGAATTATAGTGAGCGCAAAAGAGCAGGCGGAGGCTACTGCGATACAAGCTAAAGAGGATTTGCAAAAATCTATAGATCGAAAGATTTTAGCTGCAGAAGAACAGCTGGCCTCATCGGAAGCAGCAGCTATATCCCAGATTAAAGAGAAAGCTATATCCATAGCTATTGAAGCTGCCGCTGAGGCTATACGGGAGCATACCAAAGAAAGTGATCGCGACAATTACCTCGAAAAGTCGATAGAGGAAGTTGCAAAAAAAGTTCATTAGTCTCGCAGATTTTCTTTGTGATCCAGGCTCGAACAATAGAAGTTTAAATTTCGTATTTATTGCTCCAAACGGGTAATTTATCCCTTGATGAAGATTTTGCTGAAAAGACTGCTCGAGCTATAGCGCGAGCCATGCATATAGATGCCGTATTTTCTAGTTCAATAGTATCTGTAATTGATATTCTCGGAGAGATATCATTAGTTGATACTCCAAAAATTAGATCACCGTCCATTGCAGTGTGACTAGGGTATATAGATCTTGCTACCCCATCCTGTGCTGCCGCTGCAAGTCGGCTAACCTCTGCCTTAGTTAAAGTGGCATTTGTCGCTATAATACCAATTGTAGTAGCAGATTTCATGTCAAGCTTAGTCTCTTGCTTTTTACTAACGTCAAAATTCGACGCTATCCCTTTCCCTCCAAACTCTTCCATCATCTCAAATGGAGCAGCCCAGAAATGAGGACTATCGCCAACAACAACTGAACCTATAGGGTTTACTGCCACAACAGCGCCGATAATAGTCCCGTCACTTAATTCAAGAGAAGCCGAGCCTAATCCACCTTTCAAGTTTACAGTAGTTGCACCTGTCCCTGCTCCAAAAGAGCCAATAGAGAAAGTTGTTGAAGCACTCATTGCAGCTTCATAACCGAGAGCGATATAAGGATTGGTTCTCCAATTATGATTACCGCCTGCACTTAGATCAAATAATACTGCGGCCGGTACTATTGGAATTATATGATTGCCTACTTTAAAGCCCTTTTTTTGTTCCTTGAAGTATTTCGTAACTCCAGATGCTGAATCTAATCCAAATGCAGAACCTCCAGATAATACTAATCCATCTATATGAGAAACTGTTTTGTCGGGACCTAACAGCTCTGTGTCTCGTGTTCCAGGCGCTCCCCCAACTATAGAAATACCGCCAGTGAGAAGTGTTGTAGACCTTAATACGGTACAGCCAGACAACAGTTCTTTATCTTGTGCGTTTCCAACTAAAATTCCAGGAATATCGGTTATAAGATTTTTTCTACCAGGTTTCATTTTTTCTATTAATTTTCTTTAATTAAAAATAATTTGAGCGGCTATTTTTCATAAGTATATATGATGCTAGAGGGGGTTGTACACTGTAGTCATAAACACCATATTATGTCAGTACGGTAAAAGAAACTGAAGTCGGAGAAATTTATATTTTGCAATCTATAATTAGTCTAAATAACCTCTCCAAGATATATAATTCTAAAAGTTCAAAAATTAACGCTCTAGAGAATATTTCTTTAGATATCTTACAAGGAGAAATCTTAGCTTTATTGGGACCTAACGGGGCCGGTAAAACAACATTAATTTCTTTAGTGTGTGGGCTGGTTAAACCTTCATCAGGTACGATAATGGTGGGAGGTTTTGACGCTATCAGCGACTACCGAGCGACGCGAAGCTTAATCGGCTTGGTACCTCAAGAACTATTTTTAGACTCATTTGAAACTGTTATGAATACTTTAAGGTTTTCTAGAGGTTTATTTGGGCACAAGAAAAACGACTCTTATTTAAGAGAAGTTCTTAAAAAATTATCCCTAGAAGATAAATGTGATACCCCGATAATGCAGTTATCGGGTGGTATGAAACGCAGAGTTTTGATTGCTAAAGCTTTGAGTCACGAGCCGAGGATACTTTTTTTGGATGAACCCACTGCAGGAGTAGATGTTGAACTCAGGAAAGATATGTGGGCTATCGTTAACTCACTTAGAGAGTCTGGAGTCACAATCATTCTTACTACCCATTATATAGAGGAAGCTGAGGCTATAGCCGATAGAATAGGAGTGATGAATCATGGAAAAATGGTGTTACTTAGCGAGAAAAAAGCTCTAATGGAAAAGTTAGGAAAAAAAGAGTTGAAAATAGAATTACAGAAACCAATTGACAAAATCCCAGCCTCTTTAGCCAAATATAACCTAGAACTAGGTCGGGAAAAGAATATTTTGATTTATTCCTACGATGTAAACTCTCAAAGAACTGGTATAACCAAATTATTGAATGATATTTCGAAGGTTGGAATGGTCCTTAGGGATGTCTCTACACGCCAATCGACTCTTGAAGAGATTTTTACAGATTTGGTTGGAGTAAAATAAATGAATCTTGCAGCTATCAGAGCTATTTATATTTATGAGATGACTAGATTTTTTCGTACCTTTTTACAGAGCTTCATATCTCCAATAATTTCGACCTCGCTATATTTTGTTGTTTTTGGAACTGCTATTGGTAGTAGAGTAGGGGCCATAGATAATGTGAGTTATGGGGCGTATATTGTTCCTGGTCTTATAATGTTAAATATAATGACTCAGAGTACTTCTTTTGCTAGTTTTGGAATATATTTACCAAAATTTGTTGGGACAATTTTTGAAGTTTTGTCAGCGCCAATAAATTCTTTTGAAATTATCATAGGTTATGTTGGAGCTGCTGCAACAAAATCTTTTATGATTGGTTCTGTGGTATTAGTCACAGCGCATTTATTCGTGGATCTAAGAATACAGTACCCCATTTTAATGTTACTTTTCTTATTACTAACTTGTTTAAGCTTTAGTCTCTTTGGATTTATTATTGGAATTTGGGCCAAGAACTTTGATCAAGTTCAAATGATACCGCTTTTGGTTCTTACACCGTTGGTATTTTTAGGAGGAAGTTTTTATTCGATTTCAATGCTACCTCCAATATGGCAATTTATTTCTATGTTTAATCCGATAGTTTATTTGATTTCTGGCTTTCGATGGTCCTTTTTTGGAACAGCTGATGTAAATGTTGGAATAAGCTTACTTGCGATTGCTGTATTTACTCTCGCATGCATAGCCTTGATCGCTTTTATATTTCGAACAGGTTACAGACTAAAACCGTAACTATTCCCCTAAAGCCGTTTCCAAAGCAAGTTCGACCATTGATGAGAAACTCTTTTCTCTTTCCGACGGAGGCAATTCTTCTTTTGTTATGAGATGATCAGATGCCGTTAATATTGCTAAGGCTCTGCAATTGTACCGAGCGGCAAGCGTATAGAGCTCAGCAGTTTCCATTTCTACCGCTAACACCCCGTGCCGAGTCATTTCTTTGGTTAGATCGGGTCGCTCGTCATAAAAAGTATCAGAAGAGTAAATCCCACCTATATGAGTTTTAAGTTTTTTTGCTTCAGCAATTTTGGCTGCTTTATTAAGAAGTTCCCAACTCGCCACAGGTGAAAAATTCAAGTCTTTAAAAATACTGGTTGATGGATTTGAAATAGTTGAAGCTGTGACAGCCAATATGATATCCCTGAGCGCTATATTTTCTTGCATAGCGCCAGTAGATCCAATTCTAATTAGTGTTTTAGCATTATATTCTCTGATTAGTTCATTAACGTATATTGAGAGAGATGGCATTCCCATACCTGAGCCTTGGACAGTAACCTTACTACCTTTCCAATACCCTGTGAAACCCAGCATACCCCGGGTTTCATTCACTAGTTTTACATCATCTAGAAAGGTATGTGCAGCCCATTTTGCCCTGTATGGGTCTCCTGGCAATAATACTGTTTCGGCAATATCTTCACTTGAAGCATCAATATGAATAGTCATAACTTTCCCATCAGTTAATATCCCAAGCCCGTTTTAGTAGAAAACCTCAAATTGTCTACCGCTTCTTTGATAGTATATTAATTTAAAAATACTAGAGTTTTGATTATAATACTTATACACCCTTTCAAATGGCTGGTGTTTCTAAATACATAGATTACTCTTCTGATCAAATTCAAGCTTATGATACTATTAAAAATAGCTTATTGGAAAGTGGAGTTGATATTAGCCTCAATACAGCGATTAAAAAAAAGCCTCACGATAATAAAATTATAGCCATCATTGGTAAAGCGGGTTCTGGAAAGACTATGTTACTCGCGGATTTAGTTGAAGCAGTAAAAAAGAGTGGTGCGATAGTTAACTCGGCCGAATATTTTAGAGCAATAAGTGAGGAATCTAGAACACTATCAATTCTTGCCCCAACAAATAAAGCAGCCAGTATACTAAGAAATAGGAAAGTGCCAGCAACTACAATTCATAGAGCTCTATACACGCCGCTTTATCATCCTGATTATGAAAAGATTGCCAACTGGCTTTCAGGTTCTGGGAAAAAGCCAGAAGTGGAGCGCTTTGATGGACCCTCTCTAGATCGAGCTCTTCAATTTTATAAAATGAATAACTCGATACCAGGAGCTCTTGCTAGCATAGGAATAAAAGGATCAGATTTTATAAAGGGTTGGAAGAGACGAGAAGAACCCTTGGATATAGGGTTTGTTGACGAGGCTTCGATGCTAGATAGTGACCAACTAAAAGATTTATCAGAGCTATTTAACACACTAATATTATTTGGGGATCCTGCTCAACTTCCATCAATATCGAAATCTGACAAAATGATATTTGAAAATTTAAATGACGATAGGAAAATCTATTTATCAAGAGTTCACCGGCAAAGCTCAGATAATCCAATTTTAGATTTAGCGCATGCCCTAGGAAATCCACAACTAACGTTTTCTGACTTTGAGGGTTTGATTGCAGAAGTATCAAAAACTGATAGCCGTATTATTCAAGCCTCTCGCGTAAATGCTGATTTAATGTCTAGGTCTCCAGTACTAGTGTGGCGTAATAAGACTAGAATTCGACTAATTAATGCTTATCGATTAGCGTTTGGTACTTCGTTAAATGAATTAATTCCAGGTGAACCGTTAATCTGTGATGGAATTGAACTACCCGTAAAACATCGAAAAAAGAGAGTTGATTTAGAGGCTAGAGGTTTAGTAAAGGGTGCTCAAGTCATATATCTTGGACCAGGGAGGAAAACGGGTTTCTCCAGACTTCATGTTCTAGGCGCGGAGGATCCAGAAGTTAGTGCAGCTTCCATAATAAAAATTGAAACTAACGACGAAGAGCAGCCATTTATTCCTTTTGCTGCGCGTATGGGAGCTTCTTTTCTACATGGAGCGGCAATTACTGTCCACAAGTCTCAGGGATCCCAATGGAAAACAGTTCAGGTGTTTGCTCCAGACATATTTGCGGCTGCGAGCTCTGGACGAATTGAAGCAGGTATACCTTTATGGAAGAGATTGGCCTATGTTGCTGTAACCCGCGCACAAGACACCCTTATTTGGATAGATAGAAATAGATTGGAGAGACCCAGTAAACCTCTGGGTGTAGAAGATCTAGAGGATAAAGTTTAAACTTATACTCTAATATATCGGAAAATTGTAGACGCTATCCATCCAAAAGATATTGCAATAAATAAAGATAGCAGTGCGTATATAAATGGTGACTTTCTGGATAAATCAAAAATCCAACGTTCTAATCCAACCTTATTAACTGGAATATTTGTTGATAGGTGATCCAAGATTTTTCCATCACGTATCAAGAAAAAGCGGATTTTATAGTCCCCCTCTATAAGATTGGCGGGGAGAGCTATGTTAGTTGCAAATAAAGTATTGTCTATCAATGAAATACTATTATCCAATTCTTGATAAAGATTATTTTTTTGTCGAATACGAATTAATGCTTCTGTAAAATCTTCTGCATCTTTTATTTTGTCATAATTTCCGACAGATCTTATAGTTCGATTAATGGATACCTTGTGCCTTAAATCCTCCGTATTATTGATTACTTCCTCAAGATTTCCAGTCGAAGCTATGGCATAGAAGCTCGGCGCAGAATCTATTTCTATAGACTCTGTGTTAACCCAGATTAATGCCCTTTTAGATTTTCTTCGAACATTAATGGGTTTCTCCGGTCCAGCAACTGTTATTAGTACTTCCAAGGGGCTATTCGATTTAGTAGGCCCATCTCGTTTTACTGCCCCATATATAAATATTTCTGAACCATCAAAATTTGCTGTAATTGCCACTTCGTCTTTTGATAATTGTGCAACTAACTCTTCTGCAAAGACATTATTCGCTAGGAGATATGAAATTAGAGAGATGAATAATTTTAAAATCAATGGCCTAAACCATATTCTATTGAAAATAAATCATTAGGCTCCAAAACTAATTCACCTGCGATTTTAAGGCAGACTAATATAACTATAAGTGAAAGCAAAATCCTTAATTGTTCTGCCTTTAATCTAAGTCCGATTCTGGTTCCAATTTGAGCACCAAAAACACCTCCTACTAAAAGTAGAACTGCCAAAGCCATATCAACTGTATAGTTAGTAGTAGCGTGCATGATAGTAGCAAAAGCTGTAACAAAAATAATCTGAAATAACGAAGTACCAACTACAACCTTAGTGGGCATGCCCAATATATAGATCATAGCCGGTACCATAATAAATCCACCGCCCACGCCCATTATTGCAGATAGTAGTCCTACCAGGAACCCAATAGTTATTGGTGGAATTGTTGAAATGTATAATCCTGATGTTCTAAATTTTGTTTTAAATGGTAAGGCATGAACCCAATTATGCCTCTTCTTCACTGTCTGGCTAGGTCTTGTACCTCTTGATCTCGTTATAGCTCTGAGACTCTCTAAGAACATTAGAATACCTATTATGCCAAGGAACAGTACGTAACATAGTTTTACAAGTAGATCTACTTGACCGACTTCTCTTAACATAGCGAATACTTGAACCCCTATGGCTGCACCAATAAGTCCACCGAATAGTAAAACACCACCCATCTTTATATCTACATTTTTACGTTTGAAATGCGCCAAAAAACCAGAGAAAGATGAGGCTACTATTTGATTAGCTTCAGTTGCGACAGCAACTGCTGGTGGGATGCCAATAAAAAAAAGGAGAGGTGTCATTAAGAATCCACCCCCCACACCAAACATACCAGATAAAATACCAACAACACCTCCAAGGCCTAATAATATGAAGGCATTAATAGATACTTCTGCAATGGGAAGGTAAATTTGCATGGATGTTAATTAGACTCCTTCAATATAGATCTGCAACAACGAATTTGTTAGGGTATATCAACACCGTGCGACAAATCGGAGCAATGATTATTCTTTTGTATAGGGAACCCCTCCTGCTAGTGGTGGAATAGCTTTTCCAACAAAACCTGCAAGTATTACTACTGTTAGTACGTAGGGCAATGCCTGCATTAACTGAATAGGCAAAATCAATCCAAATAGATCTATATTTTGAAATCTATTTGAAATAGCCTCAAGGAGACCAAATAGAAGTGTTGCTGTTAAAATATGCCACGGCCGCCATTTTGCAAAAATTAAGGCAGCGAGAGCAATAAAACCTCTTCCGGCACTCATATCTTTTACAAAACCTGCAGCTAAACCAGTTGATAAATAAGCTCCAGCTAAACCACATAAAAGCCCACAGATAATGATTGCAGAATACCTAAGTTTTATTACTGAAATTCCAGCTGTATCCACTGCTGCAGGATTTTCACCTACTGCCCTAAGCCTTAGACCAAAACGTGTTCGATATAATACATACCAACTTAAGGGAACTAAGAGGATTGATAAGTAAGCTAACGCGGTATGACCGGATAACAACTCAGAGTAAATCGGACCAATGATAGGTACGTCGGAAACTTTATCTGCAAATGGTAATGTTAATTCTTTAAAGCGAGCATTACCACTTAAAGAAGGCGTTCGCCCTCCAAGTTTGAACCAACTTTGTCCGATTAGTACGGTCATACCAGCAGCAAGAAAGTTTATAGCTACCCCTGATATAAGCTGATTGCCGCGAAATGTAATTGATGCCAGACCATGCAATAAAGAAAATAACATCGAGGCGGCAATACCAAATAACAAACCAAACCATACTGATCCTGTAACGGCAGCGGTTGCGGCAGCAAAAAATGCAGCTGCTAGCATTTTACCTTCTAGTCCTATGTCAAATATCCCAGCCCTTTCACTAAAAAGTCCCGCAAGACTGCATAACAGTAGCGGTACTGCTAGCCTTATAGTTGAGTCTAAGACCTGGATTATTATCAGAAATTCCATTAGTTCTTACCCGATTGAGCTTTTAGCCACAGCCAATTTAGTGGCATACGCACCATATTTTCTAGAGCCCCGGTAAAGAGTATTACAAGAGCTTGAATTACTACTATCAATTCACGGGGGATAGAGGTCCACATCGCTAATTCTGCACCGCCCTGATAAAGAAAGCCAAAAAGAAGTGCAGCGAGAAGTACGCCTAAAGGATGACTTCGTCCCATGAGAGCAACAGCAATACCAATAAATCCGGCTCCTTCAGTTGAATTCATGACAAGCCTTTCGGCTTCTCCCATGACATTATTAGTAGCCATCATTCCAGCTAATGCTCCAGAAATTAACATTGAAACCATAATAATTTTAAAAGGTTTTATTCCAGCATAGACTGCGGCTGACTCTGAATGTCCGTAGGCTCTTAATTGATACCCCAATCTGGTATGCCAGATTAGAAGCCAGACAACTACACATGCGAGTAAAGCAATAACAAAACTCACATTTGCTGGACCAGCTTTAGAAAACGAGATTCCAACTAAATCAAGCATATCATGAAGAGTGGGTAAGTGCGTAGACTCTGCAAATTTTGCGGTTGCGGGATCCATGGAGCCCTCAGGTCGCATCACGTTAACTAATAAATAATTTAGCAGTGATGCACCGATAAAATTAAACATAATTGTAGTTATAACTATATGACTGCCATGTTTAGCTTGTAAATATGCTGGTATTGCTGCCCACAAAGCACCAAAAACCGCTGCACCCAATGACGCCGCCAAAAGAGCTGGAACCCAATGATTCCAACCAAATGATAAACAGACAACGGCAACTCCCAGACCACCAATTGCTGCTTGTCCTTCTCCACCAATATTAAACATTCGTGCATGAAAAGCCACGGAAACTGCTAACCCGGTAAATATAAAATTTGTCGCATAGTATAGGGTATAGCCCCAACCATAAGTTGAACCGAGAGCACCTGTTATCATTAAATTTAGGGCATCAATTGGGTTTTCTCCAATCAACAGAATTATGATAGCTGAAAATATCAAGGATATTAAAACCCCTAATAATGGAATAACAATCATATCAATCCATTTAGGCAGGGTTTCCATTAATCACTAGCCTCACTGATACCGGCCATTAGCAAACCTAACTCTTTTTCATTGGTTACCAGTGGATCACGCTCACCCATTATTTTACCGTCGAACATAACCACTACCCTATCTGATAATGATAATATCTCATCCAACTCAACGCTAACAAGTAAAATAGCTTTCCCAGAGTCCCTTAATCTGATTAGCTGTTGATGGATAAATTCAATAGCCCCTATATCAACGCCCCTTGTCGGTTGTCCGACTAACAATAAGTCTGGGTTTCTTTCAATTTCACGAGATAGAACCAGCTTTTGCTGATTGCCGCCGGAGAAACCTTTTGTAACAAGGTTTGTATTATTAGGTCTGACATCGAATTGATTCATCTTGGAGGAAGCATCCTGTTTTATTTTCTCATTATCCATCAAAAAGTTATTGTACTGATAATTCTTATTATTGTGGTAGCCTAAAGCTATATTCTCCCAAGCCTTGAAGTCCATAATTAGTCCAAGTTGCTGTCTATCTTCTGGAACATGAGCAATATTATTCTGTCGTCTAGATTGGCCATTAGCGTGTTTTCCATCTAATGGGATTTCTTGACCATTAACTGTTACGGACCCGTTTGCTTCTGTTATCCCGCCCAAAACCTCTAAGAGTTCGGATTGACCATTTCCCGCAACCCCGGCAATTCCTAAGATTTCACCTGCATTTACAGAAAGATTTATATTGGTTAGGCGTTGGATACCATCATGGTCAACTACATTAAGACCGTGAATATTCAAGACTTCCTTCCCAGGACTGGAAGGTTTTTTATCGACTCTTAAAAGAACTTTTCTACCTACCATTAACTCGGCGAGTTCGCTAGGACTGGTATCTTTCGTTTTTACTGTAGCTGTCATTGCGCCCTGTCTCATAACACTCACAGTATCTGTAATTTCCATTATTTCTCTAAGTTTATGAGTTATAAAAATTATAGTTTTTCCTTCTTCTTTTAAATTTTTTAATATTCGAAAAAGGTGATCGGCTTCGGCTGGGGTAAGAACACCGGTAGGCTCATCTAATATAAGTATTTTAGCTTTTCTATATAATGCTTTTAAAATCTCTACCCGTTGACGTATTCCTACCCCTAGAGAGTCAATTGTTGCGTCAGGGTCTACATTTAATTCATATTCTATAGCCAATGCTTTCAAGTTTATCCTAGCTTTTTGTGTTGAAGAACTTAAAAATGGACCGTCTTCAACACCTAAAACAACATTTTCTAAAACTGAAAAGTTTTCAACTAATTTAAAATGTTGAAAGACCATTCCAATCCCTGAGGCTATAGCCGCATTTGAGTCTGTTATATTTACAGGTTTACCGTCTATTAATATTTTACCGTTGTCTGCTTTATAGAAACCATAAAGGATTGACATCAGTGTAGATTTTCCCGCACCGTTTTCTCCAATTATTCCATGGATAGTCCCTTGGGATATTTTCATTGAAATATTTTTGTTAGCTGCAACAGAACCAAAGGATTTTGAAATATCTATCAGTTCAATAGAAGAGGCGGCATCACTATGCCGCCTCTTTGTAGATTGTTTTTCCACCGTGATGCCTATTTATTTAACGGGGCAACTAGAATCTGACATATAGTCATGGACCGCTAATTCACCGGAAACGATTTTTGTTTTTGCAGCCTCTACTGCTGCCACCATGTCCGCAGAAACAAGATGAGCATTATGCTCGTCCATAGCGTAACTAATTCCACCATTTCCAAGAGATAGGGTGGCGAAACCCCCAGCTAAATTAGCTCCAGCCTTGAAGGAATCATATACCCCAGTATCCACTCTCTTAACCATTGAAGTCAGGACTTTACCAGGATGCATGTAGTTTTGATTGGAGTCTACGCCAATTCCTAAAATTCCAGCATCAGCTGCTGCTTGGAGCACACCCACTCCAGTACCACCTGCTGCATGGTATACTACGTCAGCTCCTTGACTCACCTGAGCTTTAGTAAGCTCACCGCCTTTAACCGGATCATTCCAGGCAGATGGTGTTGTACCTGTCATGTTGTATATTATTGTAGCGTCAGGATTTACTGCTTTTACTCCTTGAACATATCCACATCCAAATCGACTGATTATTGGTATATCCATTCCCCCAACAAAACCAACGATACCTGTTTCACTCTTCATAGCGGCCATCATACCAACTAAATATGAACCCGTATGCTCAGTAAACCCAATATTCAGAACGTTGCTCTGGTCTGGAACATAGCCATCGATTACCGCAAATCGGGTATCAGGATAGTCTTTTGCTACTTCACCTAAAACTGTTGAAAACGCAAAGCCAGCCATTACTATCGGATTATTCCCAGCTTCGGCAAATCTACGTAGCGCTTGTTCACGTTGCGCTTCAGAAGATAATTCTATTTCACGATAATTGCCACCAGTATCTGCTTTCCATCTCTCTGCTCCAGTATAAGCCATTTCATTGAATGACTTATCAAACTTTCCACCCAAGTCGTAAATTATTGCTGGATCAGCAAAAGCGTTTATTGTACTTAAAGATACGATAGCAGCAACGCTATATATTATTTTTCTTATATTCATGGTTTACCCCCAAGTTAAATTTTCAGACTTCGACATTAACTAATTAATTTAGTTAATTCAATAATTTCTATATAAATAGATTTCCTAGTAAGGTACTTTATAGTGGTCTTCGTCAACCATATTTTATTTTTTTAGGGTTATAGACTTAATCTTCTAGAGAAGCTTATCTAGATTTTTATAATTCATAGGAAATGTTGTGCTCTAGTACTAGTGCGTTACTCACGGAAACCTGAGTTTTTGGATTGTAATAGGCTTTCCTTTCTCCAACTCTCATAAATGAAAATTTCGTATATAAGTCTAATGCGGGTATATTATCTTCGGCAACTTCCAAGATAATTCTATCGACACGGGCTAGTTTTGCTTTCTTAATAAAACTTTCCATTAGGAATGATGCCAACCCTTTCCTACGCTCTGATGGTGAAACAGCTAACGTGAGTATTTCGGCCTCACTTTCAACTATTCTGCCGATT
>JBJLGD010000003.1:0-72461 GCA_045565015.1 Paracoccaceae bacterium | reverse complement strand
CATGCCACGATCCCACCTTACTTATGCGCTCTTTATTCAATTAAAGAGGGTACGAATGTCGAAAGTATGGAAGTCATTAAAAGTGTTTTTATTGAAGAAATGCTTCATATGGCTTTGGTTGCAAATATATTGAATGCCACCGGTGGTAAGCCTAAGCTCGATTACCCAGAGTTTATAAAAAAATACCCAACCCCATTACCCCATAGTGATAATTCTTTTGAAGTTAACTTAACAAAATTTTCTCCTGAAAGCATCGAATGTTTTCTAAAAATTGAGAGGCCTGCGGATGCCGACGCACCATCACAAGATGAAGGATTTAAATCTATTGGACAATTTTATAAGGCTCTAGAGGAGGGACTAATTTACTTATCTAATAAAATTGGAGAGTCTAATTTATTTGTTGGTAATCCAGAACATCAGGTAACGGCTGAAAGTACGTATTACGGAGGTGCGGGTCATCTAATCTCAGTTACTGATTTGGCGAGTGCTTTGGAGGCTTTAGATGAGGTGGTTGAGCAGGGAGAGGGACTCGACCATGACAGCGTTTTTGATGGTGATAAAAATATGTTTCATCCTGAACGGGAAGAGGTCGGTCATTACTTTAGGTTTTTAGAAATCAAAAATGGAAGAAGTTTTCAGCCTGGTGATAATGCTAAGTCTGGGCCAACTGGAGATGAGTTTATTGTAGATTGGGATAAGGTGCACCCAATGACTGCTAATCCTCGTTCAATAGATTTTAAAGATTACCCGGATATTTATAATAAGCTGTCCACTTTTAATTATGAGTATAGTGATATGTTAAGAGCACTTGAGAAAAGCTTTAATGGTGAACCAAAACGTCTTGGGCAGGCCGTTGGTGTAATGTTTGAGCTTAAAGCACTAGCAACCGACCTAATGGCCTTAAAAACCCCAAATGGGGAAAATACGGTTGGTGTAAGCTTTGAGTATGTACCGGGAAAAACTTTAGATTTAGAATTTATCGAAGTTCGTGAAAATGGTCCTTACGTGGTCCACGGAGGCGTTCCCGTCGTAAATAAGAAAAGGGTCTCAGGAGATAAAGGTGTTTCTCTCGCTTGGAAAAAAATAAAAACCCATGAAACTGACGCGATATATGAGTTGTGCCGATGTGGTCAGTCAGAGACAAAACCTTTTTGTGATGGAACCCATGATAGAATTGATTTTGACGGAACTGAAACGGCAACAACCCAATTATTTAAAGAACGGGAAGAAATACTCCAAGGAGATGGTATTAGAGTCAAAGTAGATAACTCTTATTGTATGCATGCTAAGTTTTGTTTTAATCAAAACGCTAGTATTAGGAAGTTGGTTACTGAAAAGGCCGACGATAATGCTAAAGTCAACTTGTCAGCGATGGTTGAGAGATGCCCTTCTGGAACGTTTGTTTATGAGTTAGAAGTTGATGGGAAATACGAAGAGATTGAAGTGGATCTACCAAAACAAGTTGCTGTTATTCCAGCTGATAATGATACGAGTGCAGCCGGACCTCTTTGGGTTACTGGCAATATTCCGATTAGGCGCTCAGATGGCCAACCGCTTGAAACACGTAACCGAATGACATTATGCCGGTGTGGTGCCTCAAAGAATAAACCTTTTTGTGATGGAAGCCACGCAAAGATAAATTTTAAAGATAACTGACAATTAATATTTTTTTTGCAGTTTCTAATATTTTATGTAAAGCTTAGTTATTATATGATCGGAATAATATGTTATCGCCACAGCAATTCTACAGAAGAGTCGGGTTTGGATTAAATGAATCCGATAATTATACAGATCCACAAAATGCTTTTGATCAGCTAAAAAATACAAAAACAGTGGATTGGGATCACCCCATGCCAAAAGTAATTGATGGTATAAAATTTCTTGTAGATTTGAAGGTGCTTGAGAATAAATTTCAAAAGGAGGGTCTAGGAACAGATGCTCTTATGAAACATCTTAAAGAGAATGAAATTGACCATGATATTCAGCGGGTCCTCTTACCTTTTCGTGCGCACAATGCAATTCATGGACCGTCACCTGTCCTAGACAGGTTCCATATGTTTTGGGGTAACCATTTTCCAGTACATGGAAAGAAAGTTTCATCTACCACTGAAGCATACCATCGCATTACTATTAGAGAAAACCTAAAAGGGTCTTTTGCTAACCTTGTTAAGAAAGTGATCACGTCTGAAGCGATGATGCGATATCTTGATAACATTGATAATATTGCACCAGATTCTTCGTATGCAAAGAAAATGAAAAGACAAGGGTCAACTGATAAGTTAGGATTTAATGAGAACTTAGGTCGAGAGCTTCTGGAACTTTATACGGTTTCACCGTCAGCGATGTATACTCAAGAAGATGTTGAGAATGCTACTAAAATATTGTCTGGGTGGGGAGGCGATAGAAAATGGGAAAAAAAGAAAGGTTATCGCGGACTAGGTGATCAATATTTTCCTATTGTATTCAGAAAAGACTCCCACGCAAAAGGTTCAAAGAAAGTCCTAGGAAAAACCTATAAGGGTGGAAAAAAAGAGTTATTTGATCTAATCGATAATCTTTGTAAAACAGATGAATGTGCGACATTTATAGCTACAAAACTAGCAACACATTTTATAGCGGATAATCCACCTCGACCTGCAATTGAGCATATAAAAGCTTCTTTTAAAAAGTCCAAAGGGAAGTTAACAGCTATTCATGGAGCCACTCTTGAGGCGGTTCTTAAATACGGCGAACCATATGAAAAAGTTACCTGGCCTGAGGTTTGGCTCATTCAAGCGATGAAAATATTAGATTTTCGTTTATACCCACTACCGCCCTTTAAATACATAGAAGACGACTTTAATTTTGTGGGATCAACTGGAAAGCCAATAGGCTATCAAAAGTATGATATTATTTTACAGCGGTTAGGAAATAATCCGTTAGAGCATGGGCAACCAAATGGATATTCTGATTTGTCCGCTGATTGGTTGTCTTCTGAGTTGATAGACCGGCGGGTAATTATTTCTATGTTTGCTCAAAAGATTGTGAAGAGAAGAGACTTTTTGAAAAATATTACCTTTTCTTTTCCAGAATCCAAAGGGCTACGAGAAATTGCTGAAGCAAAGATGGATAAAAATACCTTAGTTAAATTAATGTGCCACAGAGATTTTATAAGGATTTGAGATGATTATAAACCGAAGAAAATTATTAGCTCTTTCAGGCATATCGCTCCTAGCACCTATCGTCCCATCTTATAAGGCTTTCGGTAAGAGTTTTGAGGATCGAAAGCTAATTTTTATAACTCTTCGTGGAGGAATGGATGGCTTAGCGGCATTTCCATTATTAGGTGATAAAAATTTGGTAAAACATCGTCCTGATATATGGGCAAATGGTTATTTTGAAACAAATGAGGGTTTTGGAATTCATCCTAAGCTTAAGGCTTTTTCAAAAATGTGGTCAAAAGGCGAGGCATCCATAGTCCACGCTGTTGGAGCTTCGGGTTACTCTGGGCGTTCCCATTTTGATGGCCAAAATATTTTACAAACAGGTCATAACATACCGTATGCTGAACATACTGGTTGGTTAGGCCGAGCGCTGGCCTTAACAGATGCAACTTTTCAAGGCACCGCAATGGATTTGCCATTGCCTTTGGTGCTACGTGGTGCCGGAAATCTTGAAAGTAAATCGCCTAGTTACTTCCCCCCTCCTGATCCAAATTTGTTATTCGAACTACAACTTCTGAATATGGAAGACCCTGCTATTAGTAAAATCTACTCAAGACTGGTCAAAAGAAGATTAGATACGGAAGCCCGCAATCGTGAGGTCGAAATGGCTGGAGGAGGTGACCAGTGGAGCGAGGGTATAAATGTAAGGGACTTAGCTGATATGGCAGGCAGAGAACTTTATACAAAAGATGAAGTAAAGATTGCAGTATTTGATTATCATGGGTTTGATACCCACGCCAGACAGGGAGCTACCAACGGTGAACATGCAAGACAGTTGAAAAAACTGGATATTATATTAAGTACGTTGAAAGATCGCTTGCAAGAAAAGTGGCAAAATACTTTAGTTGTTGCTGCAACTGAATTTGGAAGAAATGTTTTCCAGAATGGTTCAAATGGTACAGATCACGGTTTCGGTAGTGCGATTCTGTTAGCAGGTGGACTGGTCTCTAAATCTCAAGTTTATTCTGATTGGCCTGGGTTAAAGGAAGATCAATTGTTTGAGGGTAAAGACTTGAACGTAACTATTGATCAAAATACAATTTTCGCTGGAGCCCTTAAGACTGTACTAGGTTTAGAGCATGATAAAATTTTAGAAAAAGTTTTCTATAACAGTCCATACCCTGACTTAAGCAGTGACCTTTTTAGAGTTTAATTAGTTTAGAGACTTATATTTTTAAGATAAATCTTATTGTTTTGGTAAATTGAGGTACTCTTTCATATTTTTCCAATTGGTATTTTTGGTAAAGTTTGTTCTTACATAATCTGCTAAATATATAATATCTTCGTCAGTAATTTTTTTATTGAAGCTAGGCATTCTACGCATTGGTTGAGCGATTGGGGGATGGATGCCACCTTTAATAACATTTATAAAATTTATTGGGTTAGGTGAATTAAGTGTAGTACTGAAGGCCAAAGAAAATGATGTATTATCTGATGTCTTTTTGTGATGACATTTCTTACAGTTGTCCAAAAAAATAGTTTGCCCGGCTAAATATGAAAAATCATTAACGTTTGAAATTTTGGTAGACTTAATATTTTTTTCTAAAACTTTGATTTGGGTTGAAAGAGAGATTTCTATTGGCTCCGAGCTAGAGCTAATTGTTCCAAGCGTTGTCAAAAAATCTGCTATTGAGTCTATATCCTCTTCATTCGCATCGAATAACTGATCAACAACTGAAGTCATCAGACCTTTTGTGATTCCATGGAACTCGCTCCAACCATCATAAAGATAATTAAAATAATGATCTTTTGTCCAGGGTAGAGGACTAACAGCTGTAGGCCCTATTGGTGGTGCATACCAACCGTCAATTACTGCACCCTGTAAAAAGGCGTTATTATTTATAGCGCCAAACGAGTTTCTTGGGTTATGGCATGCAGAACAATGAGCTAAACCTTTAACTAAATATGCACCCCGGTTTTGCTTAGTGGTGATATTAGCATCATCTTTGATTGGTTTATCATCTAAGAATATAAATTTCCATGCAATGAGAAGCTTTCTTATGTTAAATGGAAAAGAGAGGTTATTTTCTGTTTTTTCTTTTTTTATAGGTTCTAAAGCCATTATATAATTATAAATATCTCTAATATCAGCTTCTTTTAATTTAGAAAAATGTTCATAGGGGAAAATTGGGTATAAGTGTTCTCCTTTCCGATTTATACCCTTTGTCATAGCCCTTTTAAAAGCGGTATAAGACCAACCACCTATACCAGTTTCTCTATCTGGGGTAATATTCGTTGAGTAAATTGTACCGAATTGAGTTTTAAATGCATATCCGCCTGCATAAGGTTCATTGCTGCTGGCAGTATGACATCCCATACAATTTCCAATAGCTACTAGATTCTGTCCCCTCTCTAGGCTTGTTGGATGTAGGGTGTCACTTTTTAAAGTTTTTGTCTCTGCAAGCTCTATGTTTTTAAAAAAGTATAACACTCCAAGAAATGCACATATAAAAATAACAAAAAATGTTGAGACTGTTAGTAACTTTACTTTCACTAGGCTACCTTTATATTTCTTTTCATAGTGTTTATCTTACTCTAAAAAAAACGGTCCAAAAAGATGATTTTGCCCCAACGTGAACTTTTTAATATTCCTGAAGATGTAGCGTATTTAAATACAGCATATATGTCACCACTCTTAAACTCTGTAGTATCTGCATGCGATGAGGGTGTTAGGATGAAAGCTCGACCATGGGAGCTCATGATTTCTGATTTTTATGATACAGTGGATGATGCTCGAAGACTTTTCGCAGATCTTGTTAATGTTGACAAAGAGGGTGTTGCAATAGTGCCGTCGGCTTCATACGGCATAGAGACAGCAGTTAAAAATCTAAATGTTGGATTAGACCGAACAGTTGTACTCTTAGAAAACCAGTTTCCATCAAATGTTTATCCTTGGCACAGGCTAGTTGAAAAAAAAGGTGGAAAAGTCGTTAAGGTAGAGCTTCTGGATGAAGAGTCTGCTACCGAGGCTGTTCTTAAAAAAATCAACACAGAGTGCGCAATTGTTGCTTTACCAAATGTTTTGTGGACCAATGGTAGGTTGATTGATTTAGTTTCAATAAGGAAACGATGTGACCAAGTTGGCGCCGCTTTGGTTTTGGATCTAACGCAATCTCTTGGGGCAATAAAAACTGACTTTAATATAATTAAACCAGATTTTGCTGTAGTGGCCGGCTATAAGTGGCTACTGTGCCCGTATTCCACTGGTTTTTTGTATGTTGATCCTAAATGGCGTAATGGAGAACCAATCGAGGAAGGTTGGATTACTCGTGCGGATAGCAGAGATTTTTCAGGTCTAGTTAATTACACCAAAAATTACGAATCGGGTGCTAATAGATATGATGTTGGGGAAAGAGCGAACTTTGCTCTGATGCCTGGAGTAGTAAGCGCCTTGAGGCAGATTTTAGAGTGGGGAATTGATAATATTCATAGCACCTTGGCTGAAAACAATAATAAACTTGCCTTGGAGCTTGCAGAGATTGGACTGTCATCTATGCCAGAACATCTAAGGGGCCCCCATTTTCTTGGTATTAAGTTACCTGTGTCAGCTCCAAAAGACTTAATTAATCGTTTGGCAGGTGAGAATGTCTATCTATCGGAGAGAGGTGGTTCTCTTAGGATTACACCACACTTGTGGAACAACGAACAAGATTTTAAAAAATTAAAGAATGTTCTTAGTAAGCACCTAAAATAATATCTTTTATTTTGATACCTTAATCCAGTGATGGGCTATGGAGTCTCGCCTCGCAATCCAGATATTTTCAAATTCTATAATGTATTCAACAAATTTCTTTATTGCCTTAAAGCGGCCAGGCCTACCCAACAGTCTTGCATGCATTCCAATGGACATCATTTTAGGGTTTTCAGTTCCCTCATCGTACAAAATGTCAAAAGTATCCTTTAAATAATTATAAAACTGATCTGCTGAATTAAAACCTTGTGGTGTCGCAAAACGCATATCATTGGCGTCCAACGTGTATGGGACTATGAGGTGATTATTCTCCAGTTTACTCCAGAATGGGAGATCATCTGAATAATCGTCAGAGTCATACAAGAAGCCACCATTTTCAGCTATCAGTTTACGTGTATTTTCAGAAGTTCTTCCTGTATACCAACCCAGCGGCCTCTCACCGCTTATCGAGGTCAGCATATCGATTGCTTGCTCCATATGCTCTCTCTCTACATTCTCGGGTACACCGTGATAGTTAATCCACTTAAGTCCGTGACATGCAATCTCATGACCATCTTTTAGAGCTTGCTCGATAATATCTGGATTTCTTTTAGCAGCCATGGCGACCGCAAATAATGTTATTGGTAAATTATGATCTCTAAAAAGCTTTAATATTCTCCAACAGCCGGCTCTGCTTCCATACTCATAAATTGATTCCATGGACATATGCCTAGAGTTTTCAAACGGTTCGGCACCTATAATCTCAGATAAAAAAGTTTCGGAGGCTGTGTCTCCGTGAAGTACGCAGTTTTCTCCACCCTCCTCGACATTTAAGACAAATTGTATAGCTACTCTAGCATTATGAGGCCATTTAAATTTAGGTGGATTCTGGCCATAGCCGATTAGATCTCTCGGATAGTCTTTAAATCCTGGCATAATCGTTCCAATAACTTCTTTTTGTAAAGTTTAGATATCCCGTTACTCAGCGGCCTCAGCATAATCTGTTAATGGTGGGCAGGTACAGACTAAGTTTCTATCTCCAAAAACATTATCGATTCTTCCGACCGCTGGCCAATACTTGTCCACTCTATTGGCACCGGCTGGATAGCATGCCTGTTCTCTAGTATACGGGCGATCCCATTCAGCAACCAAGTCTTCAATAGTGTGTGGTGCATTCTTTAAAGGATTGTTGTCTGGGTCAATCTCATTATTTTCGATTGCCTTTATTTCATTGTATATATCTATCATTGCATCACAAAAACGATCTAATTCATCTTTATTCTCTGACTCGGTAGGTTCCACCATTAATGTCCCAGCGACTGGCCAACTCATAGTAGGCGCATGGAAGCCATTATCAATAAGTCTCTTTGCAATATCATCAACAGTTACATGCGCAGATTCAGCAAACGGTCGGGTATCTAAAATACACTCATGAGCAACTCGTCCTTGATTTCCTCTGAAGAGTACTTTGAACGAGCCCTCTAGTCTTTTTGCTATATAGTTAGCGTTTAGTATAGCTACTTTTGTTGCTTGAGTAAGACCTTCCCCACCCATCATTAGACAGTAAGCCCAGCTAATAGGTAAAATAGAGGCTGATCCATATGGGGTTGAGCTTACCGGGCCTGTTAGGCCACCCTCAATAGGGTGACTAGGCAGGAAAGGTTCAAGGTGCGATTTTACCCCGATGGGGCCCATTCCAGGACCGCCACCTCCATGAGGAATACAAAAGGTTTTATGGAGATTTAAGTGACTGACATCAGATCCAATTTCTCCTGGTTTTGCTATACCCACCATAGCGTTTAGATTAGCGCCATCTAGGTAAACTTGCCCACCAAAATTATGTGTTATATCGCAGACCTCTTTTACTGTTTCTTCAAAAACACCGTGTGTTGATGGGTAGGTGATCATGCAGGCGGCAAGATTTTCTCCCGCCTGTGCTGCTTTTTGTTTAAAATCTTCTATATCAATATCACCATTTTCAGCAGAATTAACTACCACAACAGACATACCAACCATTTGCGCACTGGCCGGGTTGGTTCCATGTGCACTAACGGGAATTAAACAAATATTTCTATGGCTGTCACCGTTAGCCTTGTGGTATGCAGCGATAGTTAGTAGCCCAGCATATTCGCCTTGTGCACCAGAATTAGGCTGCAGTGACATAGCGTCGTAACCGGTTATCATGCAAAGTTTTTCAGAAAGGTCTTTTAATAGCTCTTTATAGCCTTCAGTTTGATCAGACGGCGCAAAAGGATGCATTCTAGAGAACTCCGGCCAACTGACTGGCATCATCTCAGCTGCAGAGTTTAATTTCATTGTACAAGATCCTAAAGGTATCATTGCCCTATCTAAAGCGAGATCGCGATCGGAAAGCTTTCGCATATAACGCATCATTTCCGTCTCAGAACGGTTCATATGAAAAATTGGATGTTCGAGAATATTCGAAGTTCGTATTAACTTTTCTGGGAGTCGGTCATATTTGGATGAAAAGTCAGACCAACTATACTCTAATCCAAAGGCTGTCCAAACATCTTCTATTGTCTCAGATCTGGTCGTTTCGTCCACTGTTAGGCCCAATCTATTAGAGCCTATTTTTCGTAAATTTATACCTTTATTTAATGCTATCTTTAAAATGGACTCCTGCTTTGTTCCAACATCGATCATTATAGTATCGAAGAATGAGTCGGAAAGGACGTCAAACCCACCTTTCTTAAGACCCTGAGCTAAGCGGTCTGTTTTCCTATGAATTCTCTGTGCAATAGCCTTTAGACCATCAGGACCATGGAACACAGCGTATAAAGAAGCCATTACAGCTAATAATGCTTGTGCGGTACAAACGTTGGACGTAGCTTTTTCGCGTCGTATATGCTGCTCTCTCGTTTGTAAGGATAATCTATATGCTTTGTGTCCTCTTGAATCTATTGAAACCCCTACTATTCTTCCGGGCATCGACCTTTTAAAGGAGTCTTTGCATGACATGTAGGCGGCAGAGGGTCCACCAAAACCCATAGGGACTCCAAATCTTTGAGTTGACCCAACAGCGATATCTGCACCCATTTCGCCTGGAGCCTTAAGTAAAGTCAAAGCCAGAGGATCTGCTATTACTATGGCGAGGGCTTTTGCGTCATGCAGCTCCGAGATCTTTTGTGTATAATCTGTTAAGTGACCAAATGTTCCAGGATATTGGAAGATTGCAGCAAAATAATCTTCAGCGTTTAAGGAGTCGGGATCCCCAATAACTATTTTAATCCCGAGAGGTTCTGCCCTTGTTTCCATAACGGCTATGTTTTGTGGATGGCAATTCTCATCAATAAAAAAACTTTTTTGCTTAGATTTAGATACTCTTTCTGCCATCGTCATAGCCTCAGCTGCTGCAGTGGCTTCATCTAGTAAGGAAGCATTAGCGACTTCTAACCCGGTGAGATCACAGACCATAGTTTGGTAATTTAAAAGAGCTTCTAATCTACCTTGGCTTATTTCTGGTTGGTACGGAGTATAAGCAGTGTACCAGGCCGGATTTTCGAGTATATTTCTTTGAATGGCGGGAGGAGTTGTCGTATCGTGATACCCTTGGCCAATCATTGTTGTCATAACTTTATTTTTTGATGCAACTTCTTTCATATATCGAAGAAGTTCACGTTCAGATTTTGCTTTTCCAAAATCTAAAGGTTCCTTTTGGCGTATATTTTTAGGAACTGTTTGGTTTATTAGTTCATTTAGGTTTTTAACTCCTATGATTTTACACATTTCATCTATTTCAGTCTTAGAAGGTCCGATATGCCGAAGGTTAGCAAAATCATAAGGTAAATATTCAGTAGGGTTAAAAGCCATAATTCTGTCCTCAGCTAATAAATTGGTTATATTCTGCTTCTGACATAAAATCCTCTAGGTCAGATAAATTTTCTATTTTCATTTTAAACATCCAACCAGCACCGGTAGGATCCTCGTTCACCTTGCTTGGCTCATCGTTAAGGACCTCATTTATTTCTATTATTTCACCATCCAATGGTGCTAGAATATCTGATGCGGCCTTAACACTTTCTATGACAACTATTTCGTCATCTTTTGTTACAGATGTTCCAACCTCGGGTAATTCTACAAAAACTATATCACCTAATTCGGTCGAGGCGTGATTAGTAATACCAACGACAACTAAATCATCTTCTACTAAAAGCCATTCATGCTCTTCTGTATACTTCATTACTTTTCTCCTAATTTATTATCTTTTGTAGTTTGGTTTTTTAAAAGGCATTGATGTTACTTTGGCAGGCATGAGTTTACCACGAACTTCGCCATAAATTAACGTTTCTAACTTACTAAAATCTCTCAAAACATAACCCATAGACATTGATTTTTGAATTGATGGACCAAAAGCGCCAGAGGTTACTTGCCCTATAGGGTGCTCCCGGCTATCTGAGCTATAAAGAATGGTCCCTTCTCTCATTGGTGCTCTTCCATCGGGTAGAATTCCCACTCTTTTTTTCAAAGTACCAAACTCTAATTCATTTAAGACACGTTCAGACCCTGGGAAGCCTCCAGCGCGATCGCCATTGGTTCGTCTAACTTTTTGAATTGCCCAATTAAGATTGCCCTCAACCGGGCTAGTATTTGTATCTATGTCATGCCCATAGAGACAAAGCCCCGCTTCTAATCTTAGGGAATCTCGAGCACCAAGACCTATCATCTCTACATTATCATCGTCGCATAGGAGCTTTACTATTTTATTGACTGAACTGTTAGGTATTGAAATTTCAAAACCATCCTCACCTGTATACCCAGATCTAGAAACCCAACACTCATTACCTAGCAATTGTATCGTCGTGCTATCCATGAACTTTAATTTACGTACTGTTGGGTTTAGCTCGGCTAGAGTTTTTTCTGCAAGTGGTCCTTGTAACGCAATTAGAGAACGATCAGTAATCAATTCAATTTGAAACTGGTCACCAAGATTACTTTTTAGATGCCCAAGGTCGCTTTCTTTACATGCTGCGTTAACCACAATGTAAAGGTGGTCTCCACGATTAGCTATCATTAGATCATCCAATATTCCACCATCATTATTAGTAAACATGGCATATCTCTGACGACCTTTTTCAAGAGATAATATATCTACTGGAACTAAGGTTTCAATTGCTAGAGCAGCATCAGAGATTATTCCAGATTTTGGGTATAAGAGAATTTGCCCCATATGGCTAACATCAAACATACCTGCTGCGGCTCTTGTGTGAAGGTGCTCTTTCATTACCCCAAGACTGTATTGTACCGGCATCTCATAACCCGCAAACGGTACCATTTTAGCACCTGCTTCAATGTGATAATCGTACAAACTAGTTCTCTTTATTGTGGCCATAAAATCCCCTACATACCTAACCATAAAAAGCATCTTTATTCTCGAGAAAAGTTACTCGATAGTGATGCCCCTCTGTCCTTTTACCTGAGATCGTTATCCCTTCGGTGAATGCTGTAAAGCATTTCTCTCCAGATTTTATGTTTACATGCAGGTCCATTTGCCTGAGAGTTTCCGGGGCGGTTGCTCCTTCGGCACTGGTAATCCAGGTTCTCCCTGCATATCGCCACTATTATTAAAATAATTGTACCCGTTCATCAAGCCCTAGTTTACACCCTAGAACTTTTGACTAAGATTAGCGTGCTAATCTAACTAGTTATTAAAAGAATTATAATATCATAAAGGTATAAAAAAATGAAAAGCGGAAGTTTGATAAAGCCTGGAGGACCCATACAGGTTTTTAACAGTGGAGATACGAATTCGCTACCAATAATCGATAGAGCTCAAGGCATATACATGTGGGATACAAATGGTAAGAAATACTTGGATGGGTCTTCTGGTCCAGTAACAACTAATCTAGGGCACGGTAACAAAAATGTACTCGAAGCTATGGCGAAACAAGCTCAGATGGTGTGCTTTGCTAGTGTAGCTGTTTTTGAAAATTCTCCTAATAAACGATTAGCACAAAAGTTAGTTAATTTGTCGGGACCAGGTTTTGATCAGGCGTTTATAGTTTCGGGTGGTTCTGAAGCAACGGAGTCAGCAGTAAAACTTGCTCGACAATACGCTATTGCAAAGGGTGAAAATAAGAGGACAAAGGTTTTGGGTAGAAACCCCAGTTATCATGGTTCAACCCTTGGAGCATTTTTGGTTTCAGGGGATCCAGTTGCTGAGAAGATGTTTGGTTCATTAGCGAAGGTTATGCCAAAAGTTCCTACCCCATTTTCTTACCGATTACCGGAAAACCATGACATAAACAGTTATGCTAGAGAGTGTGCGAAAAAGCTAGAAGAAGTTATCTTGGCGGAGGGAGCAGAAAATGTCCTTGCTTTTATTATCGAAACTGTAGGGGGTTTATCCTCTGGTGGGCTAGTCGCTCCGGACCATTATTATGAGACTATAAGAGAAATCTGTACGCAGTATGGTATTTTGTTAATCTATGACGATGTGATGGCTGGAGCAGGTCGAACTGGAAAATTTTTGTCAGCAGACCATTGGCCAAATGCGCGACCGGACTTGGTAACTTTAGCTAAAGGTGTGGCTGCCGGTTACACTCCAATTGGAGCTGTGATGGCTCCAAATGAGATTGTAAGTGCTGTGGTTGACGCTGGTGGTTTTCAGCATGGACACACTTATGCTGCAAACCCACTTTCTTGTGCGATTGGAGAGGCTGTAATAGATGAAATGATTGATAATGATCTTATGGTAAATGCTTCTGAAATGGGGCATTACCTTATGGTGAGATTGAAAGAATTGGCTAATGAAACTTACGTTATAGGAGATATTCGGGGCAAGGGCTTGTTGTTAGCAGCAGAATTAGTTGCAGATAAAGAGACAAAAAGAATGTTGCCAATTGAGTGTCGCGCTGTTTACAGACTTGTTGAAATAGGGATTAATAATGGGTTGCTGCTCTACACAAGGAAAACTGCTAACGGAGAGTTTGGTGAGTGGGTAATGATTTCCCCTGCTCTGACAATCTCTAAAAGTGAAGCGGACGAGCTTGTAGAACTACTTCGCTTGACAATTTTACAGTTTGAAAAAGAATTACGATTACAAAAATTAATATAATAAGTATCATAATATGAGATATTATTTTAGCCTAATTGGAATAATATTATATATAAAGTAATTTTATTTAATAAATAAAGTTTTTTTATACCATAATGTTAGTTATTTATTTTTTTCATGTTAAAGTTTGTGTATCGAATCATACGGTTCGCTATATGGAGGTTTAGATATGAATAAGACAAAATTATCAATTTTTGGAGTCGCAACTGCTATTGCGGCATCATTGGTAGCGTCTGTAACATTTGCAGCAAATTGCCCAATTAAGATCGGCGGTTTGGCACCACTTTCAGCTCCTGGAGCTGTTGGAGGAGGTGAAGCTATGCGTGATGCAATGAAAATTGCTGAAGCTGATTTAAATGCAGCGGGCGGTGCTTTAGGTTGTGACATTGAAGTAGTCATTGCAGATACAGAAGGATTACCTGAAAAGGCGTCGGCCATGATGAATAGGTTAATCACTCAAGATGGTGTTGTCGCCGTTGGGGGAGGTTACCATAGTTCAGTAGGGGTTGCATCTAAAGACGTTGCAAATGATGCTGGCATACCAGTTGTTTTCGCAGAAACCTGGAATGATACAATCACGGGTGATAAACAGAAATTTATTTTTAGAATCGCACCTTTGAGCTCATGGGCTTCAGCAACAATTTGGAAGTTTGCGATATTAACACCTGGCCTTAAAAAAGTAGCTATACTCACAGAGAATACGGACTATGGTATTCCAGCAGCTGAGGAAACTACTAAAGGTCTTGTAGCGAACGGTATAGAGGCTGCAACCTTTGGTGTAGACATTGGAACGCAAGACTACTCAGGTATCGTTGAAAGAATTAAGGCTTTCGATCCTGGTTACGTAATTGTTCTAGCTACTGGTGAAGCAGGGTATAATTTTGCTCAACAAGCAGCTGATGCAGGAATTGGCCCTATGGATGTACCGTTTCAGGCCGGTCAAGTTGCTCTTGAGAGTAAGGCTTGGTGGGAAAATGTTCCCGATGGGCAATATGCGTTCGTACAACGAATTGGTACTCCAACTAACCTTTGGAACCAAAAAGCTCTTGATCTGAATGAGAAATACAAGGCCCTAACTGGAAAAGGAGCTATCGAAAGCTACGCTCTAGAGGCTTATGATTCTATAGCTATTCTTGTTCAGGCAATGAATGAAGCTGGGTCAACTGACGGTAATGCGATAGTTGCAGCACTTGAAGGTATCTCTCATGAAGGCACACTCGGTCGTATCTATTTTCCTTATGGTACTGGAAAAGATCCAAGTGCTGATGGTAAAGGAGATGAGTGGTGGCACCAATGGCCAGATCCTGCTATGACAATGGTACAGTATCAAAACGAAGGTGAAGATTCTGTGAATTCAGCAATTGTTTGGCCGGACGCTTACAAAACAGGTGACGCAATCTACGTTGATTAATAACTAGTAGGTTAAAAAGAAATATATAGTGGCGGTAATAAAGAATTTTATTGCCGCCATTTATTCTAATACAAAAAATAAAATGATTAATGGGGTAATGAAGTGGAATTTCCAATAATTTTTTGGAGTGTGGTTCTCTGGATGATTTTTTGGGGTATTGTTGGTGCGATAGGGAGCAGAAAAGCTTATCTTCGTAAGGATCTTGATACTTCGAATGCTGGTTATCTGGGAGCTATGATTGGGGCGGCTACAGGACCTTTCGGCCTAATTGCCTTTTGGATTAAAACACCTCAAGCTAGTAAAGGCTTGATGATAGCTCCACCGATAGCCGCATTTATTTTATTAGCCATTTCATTCGCTTTTGCAGACCCAACTAATCATTGCGTTTCAAATGGCTCTTTTGTTGCTTCTCAGATTTCAAACGGCATAATACTGGGTATCCTTTACGGATTTATGGCTCTAGGCCTAACTCTAATTTACTCCATACTAGGTGTTGTAAGCTTTGCTCATGGCGACTTTTACATGATAGGTGGGATGGCAGCTTACTACGTAACTGTAGTGTGGTTTCCTGGAATTAACCCCTTAGTAGGTATCGGTTTCGCGTGCATATCTACCTTCGCTTTAGGGGCTATCTTTGAAAGAGTATTTTTGACTCCGATGTACGACGGGAGAATAGAGAGACCAGTTGAGTATGGAATTCTTGTGACTTTTGGATTAGCGTTTACACTTCAATATTTTATTGCTGCTACTGTCGGATCTAACCCCGTTAAGGCCAAAAGATATTTTGATTTTCCTAGAATTAGGTGGCCTTCTAAAGAGGATCCGTGGTTATTAAAAACCAGCAGAGGGAATATGGAGTTATTTGATACTATTTCCATTTCAAACCCACGTTTCACAGCTGCAGTAGTGTGTGTGATGGTTTTACTAATGATGATATACTTTCTTAACCGGACCTGGACTGGCAAAGCGCTTAGGGCAGTAAGTCTAGATCGAGACGCCGCAGCAATTGCTGGAATAAACCCAAATAGAATGAATATGTTAGCGTTCGCTTTAGGTGGAATGCTAGCAGCACTTGCTGGTGCTTTGCTAGTTCAAGCATTTTCTTGGTTGCCGCAAGTCGGAGCGATACCAGCGATGCGATCCTTTGTCATAGTGGTATTAGGAGGTTTAGGATCTCTTCCTGGAGCATTTGTGGGTGGTATCATTGTGGGGTTAGTAGAATCTGCTGGTACTGGTTGTGTTCCGAATCCTCAAAGAGCAGCTTCATATATCCCAGCTTATGGGGGAATTGTTTTACTTTTAACATTACTGCTTAGACCTACAGGTCTCTTTGGTCGACGGTTTTCAGGCGGCGCGCACGGGAAGTTCGGATGACAAAACAACAGACACCTCTAATTATGGGAATAGTGATTATTTTGTTTTTTGCTATTTTCCCATTTGTTTATACCGGCTCCAACTATCCTTATGTAATGCATATCATTATCGCAGGGTTTTATTATGCAATTCTTACATCCAGCTGGTCGATGCTTTCCGGTTATGGAGGACAATTTTCATTTGGTCATATGGGTTTTACTGGTATTGGCGCTTATACTACAGCACTTTTCTGTCACTATATCTACTTGTCTCCAGAGGCTACTAACATATGTACAGAGTTTGCTATCGGAGGTCAGTATTTAGTTTTTGTTAACCCTATTGGGATAACATCATCTACTCTGGTTCAGGATTGTTTAAGAGAAGCACTTACGATTTGGGATGGAAGTGTAAAAGTGACGCCAATGCCTGTTTGGCTAGGTATAATTCTTGGTATAGCTATGGGTGGGTTGTTTGGTTTGCTTATTGGCTTATTAGTGTTGCCACTTCGCGCGGCATATTTAGCTCTTTTTACACTCGGTTTTACTGAAATCCTAAGGGCTGTAATTAGTTCTGAATTACATATTACACGCGGTCAAGCTGGACTAGAGCTTCCAATGCTTTTTGAGAATGGTATAAATTTATTTGGTAAACATTATGATAAGACAGATAAGATACCGCCATATTTTGTTATGTTTTTCCTTCTATTGATATGTCTTGGAATTTTATATTGGCTTGCCCAATCTAAGTTTGGGCTTTTTATTCGAGCGCTTCGAGAAGACCAGGATGCTGCAGCAGCGCTTGGTGTAAATACAACAAGATACAAAATTATGCTATTTGTTATAACTTCCATGATGGCGGCAGCAGCTGGTGCTTTTTTTGCTCACTACATAGGGATTATATCACCAAATAATTTAATGATTTTACAAATGAGCTTGGTCGTCTCGATGGCTGTTATTGCGGGAATCGAAAATATTTTTGCAGCAGCAATTGGAGCTATAATAATTGAGTTCACTTTAGAAATGCTCCGCAGTAGTTTTGATATTCCGTTAATTGGTATTGAAGTCGATATGACTATTTGGCGATTAGTTGTATTTGGAGCCTTACTAATGATTACTCTTAGGCTTTCTAGAAATGGTATAATAGCGCCGATTATTACCTATTTTGCACGTGGCCACGTTGCGCAAGAAACTGTGGCAAAACGTAATATATCAAACTCTACCGAAGGTTCTAGGTAATGATCAATCTAGTTGTAAACAATTTGAATAAAAATTTTGGTGGATTGCATGTTCTTAAGGGTGTTTCTTTCGAAATAAATGGACCTGAGTTAATAGGACTGATTGGTCCAAATGGAGCTGGTAAAACTACGTTAACAAATGTTTTGGACGGTGCAATTAAACCAAATAGTGGTACAGTATATCTTGGTGGAACTCGCATTGACCAATTACAACCATTTGAAGTAGCCCGTCATGGTTTAGGGAGAACTTTTCAAGTTACGCGTTCATTTCGTAGGATGACAGTTCTAGAAAATCTATTGGTTCCGGCATTAGCTCTCGATCAAGGGTTAAGTAGACCAGAAATTAATGATAAAGCTATGGAAGTGTTAGAATTTCTAACAGTAGATCATTTACGAAATGAGTTTGCACAATCCCTATCTGGTGGACAGCAAAAACTATTAGAGTTGGGCAGGCTTTTGATGCTAAACCCAGATGTGATAATCTTGGACGAGCCGTTTGCAGGTGTTCATCCAAAGTTGATGGAAATTATATATAAATATATTGAACGCGTAAATAATGATGGAACTGCGATAATTTTAATCAGTCATCAAATGGACTCTATTTTCTCTCTTTGCAAACGGTTACTTGTCTTAAACTATGGTGATTTAATCGCTGATGGGACTCCAGAAGATGTCAGGAATGATCCAACTGTTATTGAAGCATATTTAGGCGTGGATGAGGAAGACGAAGATCGTTCATCCTGAAAAAGGAACCAGACAAAAATGAAAGATAAAGATATACCAGTAACGCTTGAAACCAAGGCTCTTGATGTTGGCTATTATAAGGACCTTAACATACTACAAAACCTAAATATAAAAGCGCGAAAAAATAAGATAACGGCTATCCTTGGAGCTAATGGGGTAGGTAAGTCTACCGCTTTAAAAGCAATTTTTGGATTTCTAGCCCCTAACGCTGGTGAAGTTCTATTAGAGGGTGAAAGTATTATTAATATCCCCACATATAAGAAAATTCTTAAAGGATTAGCGTATATTCCTCAACAGCCTGGGGTGTTTAAGGACATGACAGTTGAAGCAAATTTAGAGTTGGGTGGGTGGACATTTAAAAGAGATAAAAAACAGGTCAGAGAAAAAATTGAATTAAATTATGAAAGATTTCCGGTTTTAAAAGAGAAAAGGAAGCAGATAACAGGGGAATTATCTGGTGGTCAGCAACGGATGGTAGAAATAGGTAGAACGTTGATGGCTGATCCAAAAATGATGCTAATTGATGAGCCTACTGCTGGATTATCAAAAATGTTGGCTGAAGAAGTTTATGCAATGCTGACAGACCTTAGAGATAGAGATAATTTAACTATTCTTATAGTTGATCAGGAAATCAGACACGCACTTAAGATATCAGATTATGTCTATGTATTAGAGTTAGGAAGAAATAAATTTGAGGGGCCAGCTGATGATTTCAAGGATTTAGAAAAAGCATTCTGGGTATAGTCTTCGATCACAATATTATTGATTGAATCAAGGGGTTATAGTAGGAAACTGTCATGATAATCAACGAAAAGCCGTATTGGTGGGATGCTAAATCACCAACAAATTCTCCAGACATTCCTTGGGAAACTAAAGCGGATATTGTCATTGTTGGTTGTGGCTTTACTGGGCTCGGTGCTGCCATTCCTCTGGCTCGAGCCGGTTATAATGTTGTGATTTTAGAAAAAAATAATTTAGGTGAAGGAGCAGCTACTAGAAATGGAGGAATAACTAGTGGTAACATAAGGCCATCAAATACTGATCTTATTAGACGTTTCGGTATAGAAAAGGCCAAAAACTTTCAAAAAGAAGCAATTACTGCTCGTCAGGATTTATACGACTTTATCGAGCATGAAAAACTGGACTGTGATTTTGATATGGTAGGACGGTTTCTAGGTAATCCTAGTGATGGTTCAGTAGATCAGCTCAAGAGAGAAGCGGATCAATTTTATAAAGATTTTGGAATAGAAACCCTGGTAAGCGATTCAAAGGGTGTAAAAGATTATATTGATAGTCCTAAATACAAGGCAGGGGTTTTTCGTCCAGATATTGGTGGTATTCACCCGAGTAAATTATTACATGAAATGATAAGAATTGCTCTCCGGGATAATGTTAAAATTTTTTCTCATACGGCTAGCCAGAGTATTAAACGAGTTGGACAGACTTTTACTATACCTACTCATCGTGGATCAGTGACTGCTGAGCATGTTATTGTGGCTACCAACGCGTATACAGGTAAGGAATTTCCTTGGCTTAGAAGACGTTTGATACCCGTAATCTCAGAAATTATAGCAACAGAAGAGTTAGGTGAGAATTTCGTTAGTCATTTAATGCCAAGAAAGTCAATGTTTGGTGAAGCTTTGGAGTTAGGTCATTATTATCGCCCTTCGCCGGATGGGAAAAGAATACTTCTTGGAGGAAGACGGTTGGGGACGAATCCAGAAAAAGCGCGAGAACGACTCAGGACTGGTTTAGTAGGGATTTTGCCCCAACTAAAAGATACTGCCATAACACACCACTGGTTTGGAAACGTCGCATTTCCCTTTGATCAGTTGCCTAAAATAGCTGTTAATGATGGTGTGATTTACCCAGCAGGGTTTTGTGGCTCTGGAACAGTTTGGGCTCGTTGGTTGGGTCAGAAGGCAGCAGGAATGATTCTAGGTAAGGACGCTGAAACAGTTTTTTCTGGTCATAGATTTTGGACTTTACCTTTTTACAACGGGAATCCTTGGTTTTTACCCATTGCTATGAATTATTACAAATTAAGAGATAAGCTATCTTCAAAATCTAAGTAAAACTCAAATTATATATTATAGTATTGTATCGGCGATTCTAGCTGCTCCAAACCTAACTGGATCTTGTACAGGCAATCCAATTTCCTGCTCCAGCTTCTTGATTTCAGTCAATGCAGATTCTTCATCTAGTTCTCTGGTGTTTAGACAAATACTGACAACCTTACATTCAAAAAGAGCTCCAGCCGCATAAGCCACAGCTTCGTTCAATTTTATTACGTCTTTAATTGGTGGAACTTTTACCAAATTTTCTGAATTCTTTCTAATTGTATCAAGATGAGTCATTTTTGCTCTATGACATAGAATCATGTGTGTAGGACATGTTCCACGGATTAGTGGTAATGTTGCTGTACTGCCTGGATGAAGTAAAGAGCCTTGCCCTTCCACAATAACGATATCATTTTTTGCAGATTCAAGCACCATTCTTTCAACTGCACCTCCAGCATGATCAACGCTAAATGCATCTAGTGGAATTCCTGCGCCCATTATTGCGACACCAGTTTGTCCGCTTGCTAAGAAGTTTACGTTATGATTGTTATCTTTTAAGTGTTTATAAATTTCTAAACCAGCAGTCATTTTCCCGATAGCCATATCAGTTCCAACCATTAATACTCTGGTATTATCTAAGTTAGCAGCTCGCGCACCACCAATTTGCGGTAAGTCTCCAACCGGTGTTCTCAGATCCCAGATCCATTGCTCTGCTTTCAGTCTATCTGAAAAAACTGGCTGAAGTTTATCATGAAGTCCGTTAACTACACAGAGGCCTGACTCAAGAGCATGAGAAATTACGGTTTTCCATTCATCTGGAAGACGACCGCCAGAAGGCGCTGTCCCTAGAACCAAAACATCGGCGCCCAAGTTGATAGCCTCGTCCAGTGTTCCGACAATAGGTAGATTAGTATCTAATTTCCAAAAATCTTTTAAACTTTTCCCAGCCGCTTTACTGTCTATGACAGCAACGCATTCATTTGGGCCATATCTTAAAATGCCTTCTGCCATTTTAGTATTAGGTTGACCCATTGTCGCTTCACAAAATAATGCTAGCTTTTGATTTGACTTAAGCATTTGTAATACTCCCTCCGTGACCTAGATTATCGGATGGTAAAATCCTTCCATCGGTCATTTCTGCCCCATTACAAGGATCAGGATCTAAATTCAAATGAGAATCAAGATCAATGTAATCAAAAAGAGAACCTATTGAAGCACCTGCCGCTATGGATACAGAACTTTCTCCCATGCAACCGATCATTGTTTTCAAACCAAAGGCTCTAGCTGTACTTACAATTCTGAGTGCTTCAGTGATACCACCGCACTTCATTAACTTCAGATTTACTCCATCCACCCGGTCAGCAAAATTTGGAATATCTGAGGATACTCTACAACTTTCATCTACATATATTGGCAGTGGGCGATCCTTGAATAAATGGATTAGATCATCTTCTTGACCTTTTTTTAGTGGCTGCTCTATGTATTCTACTCCGCGATCTGCTAGCCATTGCATCATTTTTTTCGCTTCAGGGACTGACCATCCACCGTTTGCATCGACTCTTATGATGGTAGAACGATTTTTTGTCATTTCTAAAACTGCTGAAAACATTTCCTGATCAGCATCTAAACCCTCTGGTGAACCTAGCTTGATTTTAAGTGCCTTTACGCCGGTTCCATCTAATAATAGTGGTATCCTTTCACGAACAACCTCTGGTGGATTAATGCCTACAGTCACTGAAGTTGGAACAACTTTTCTGGATAAGCCAAGTAATTTATAAAGTGGAAGACCAGCTTGCTTTGCTCTCAAATCCCAGAGCGCCATGTCCAAAGCGGCAACTACGCAAGGTGCTACTCCAGCTTCTATAGCGTTATCATAGTTTTCTTGGATTGAGTTAGAGCTTTTTTCGCTTGCGCAAAAATCAGCTAGCATTTTTTCACCTTTTTTAGGGGTATCCGCACCTTCTGTTGAACCTGGCGCCATCTCGCCGACACCACTAATACCATTTTCTTCTACATGAATGAAAAGATTGTCTGAACCGGTCATTACACCTCTGCTTATAGCTAGTGGAAACCTTTTATGCAGATGTATGATTTGTGTACTAATGTTTAACATAACTAATCCTTTGAATCACTTCAGATAAAATAAAACCTATATAATATTTGGCGAATAATGGACTGGGGTGCAACCAGAAAAGCCCTTAATTAGTATAATCTCACATAACAATTTTTGGGTATAGATTAAAGTTTCAGAAATTATCTATTCAACTATATCTGATATTTATGCTATTAACATCTCATTATGTTAAACAATCAAATCATAAATCTCAAAGACACCAAAATGTCGGTTAAATTAAGAGCTGTTCTGGAAAAAATCTCTCTAGTAGCCAAGGATTTAGCATATACTATTTCCTTAAGCCCTATAGATGGTGGCTTGGATGGAGAAGTTGGTACTAATTCAGATGGTGATGGACAAAAGGCATTGGATGTTATTGCGGATGATGCGTATTCCCAAGCATTAATTTCAACAGATGTTCGATGGTATGCGTCTGAAGAGCAGGAGGAAGTGGTAAGCTTAAATACTCACGGTAGCTTAGCGATTGCTATAGATCCACTAGATGGTTCATCAAATATAAACTCTAACGTATCGATCGGAACCATTTTTGGTATTTATCCCGCAGAAGATGACGGAAATGACAGTTTTTTAAGAAGGGGTAGCGACTTATTGGCTGCAGGTTACGTAATATTTGGACCACAAACCTCGCTAGTTTTTTCAGTTGGCCAAGGAATTGAATACTTCGTTTTAGATCAAAAAAATGAGCAGTTTTTTAGAGTTAAAAAAGATATTTCTATCACAAAAGTTTCCACGGAGTACGCGATAAATTCCTCGAATATCAGACATTGGTCGCCTAAAATTTCAAAATTCGTGGAAAATTGTAATTTAGGGAAAAACGGGCCGTTTAATAAAGATTATAATATGCGTTGGATAGCTTCATTAGTAGCGGAGACCCATCGGATTTTAATAAGGGGAGGCATTTTTTTATATACGGAGGATGCTCGAGACGGTTACGAAAATGGTCGTTTGCGTATGGTTTATGAATGTGCACCAATAGCTTATTTAATCGAACAAGCTGGTGGTTTAGCGGTTGATGGAGTGTCAAATACTTTAAATCTTGTACCAGAATCATTACACGCTCGAACGCCATTTTGTTTTGGTTCCCATGATGAAATTTTGTGTCTGATGAAAGAGATCAAAATCGATAAATAATTATTTAAAACAACCTTGATCAATTTTTTTTGTTATGCTTTTCTAAACTCGAGGATATAGGGGGAAATATCATAGATGGCATTAATCACATTGCGTCAATTGCTAGATCACGCAGCAGAATATTCATATGGTGTTCCAGCTTTTAACATTAATAATATGGAGCAAGGCCTGGCGATAGTGCAAGCCGCATCGGAGACAGACTCACCGGTTATTTTACAAGCAAGCAGAGGTGCAAGAGCGTATGCTGGGGATATTATGCTTCATAGCATGGTAAGAGCTTTGGCTGAAATGAATCCTACAATTCCAATCTGTTTACATCAAGATCATGGAAATAATGAAGCTACTTGTTTTAGTGCAATACGACATGGTTTTACCAGCGTAATGATGGATGGTTCACTTGAAGCTGATATGAAGACACCGGCCTCCTATGAGTACAACGTAGATATAACAACTCGAGTGTCAGTATCTGCGCACTCGGTGGGTGCCTCTGTAGAGGGAGAGTTAGGAGTTCTAGGCTCTTTAGAAACGGGCGAGGCTGGAGTTGAAGATGGATCTGGAGCTGAAGGCAAGCTTAATGAAGATCAACTTCTTACAGATCCAGACCAAGCGGTAGATTTTGTTAATAAAACTAAGTGTGACGCTTTAGCAATTGCCTGTGGTACTTCTCATGGAGCGTATAAGTTTACTCGAGAGCCAGATGGAGAAATTTTGGCTATGTCGACTATTAAATCTATAAATCAAAAACTGCCATCGACTCACCTTGTTATGCATGGATCTTCCTCTGTTCCGCAATATCTCCAAGATCTTATAAATGAATCTGGTGGTAATATGCCCCAGACTTACGGTGTCCCAATAGAAGAAATAGAAAAAGGCATTAAAATGGGGGTTCGGAAAGTTAATATTGATACTGATTGCCGTATGGCAATGACAGGACAGTTTCGAAAAGTAGCAAAGGAAAAGCCAACTGAATTTGATCCAAGGAAATTTCTGGTGCCAGCAATGAAAGAAATGAAAGAACTTTGCATAAATAGGTTTGAAAGATTTGGTACAGCAGGAAATGGATCAAAAATCCAAGTAATCTCCCTGGATACAATGGCAGAAGAATATTTAAGTGGGCGCCTTGATCCAAAAATAAGCCAATAATATGAAATATTCATAAAAATTTAGAACTTTTCTTACTACGTAACTAATTAGATAGGCGAATAATCTAAATGACCTTTTCAAGAGAAATAAAAATTGCACCATCAATACTTGCGGCAGATTTTGCAAATTTTGGTGAAGAATGTGCAGCAGTGGAAGCTCAAGGATGTGACTGGGTGCATATTGATGTAATGGACGGCCATTTCGTACCTAATATTACTTTTGGACCTGAGACTTGCTTAGCACTAAGACCACATATTAAAGGAATAATGGACGTCCATCTCATGATCTCTCCAGTCAGTCCGTATATAGAAAGTTTTGCAAAAAGTGGAGCGGATATCATCACAGCGCATGTCGAAGCAGATCCGCATATTCATCGAACTCTCCAAGCCATTCGAGCGAGTGGAGCCAAAGTTGGTTTAGCACTAAACCCTGCAACTGGCGTTGAAGAAATAGAATTTTTATTGGATATGGTCGATTTAATATGTGTTATGACAGTCAATCCTGGTTTTGGTGGACAAAAGTTTATAAAGTCCCAGATTAAAAAAATAGCGAAAATTTCTGAATTAATTGGTGACCGCCCAATTCATATTGAAGTTGATGGCGGCGTTACTATTGAGACTGCTCCTTTAGTGTCTGCTGCTGGAGCAGATGTTTTGGTTGCGGGGTCCGCAGTGTTCAAAGGTGGTTCGGTAAACACTCCAAATATTTATGGAGATAACATTAAAGAGTTAAGAAAGGTAGCTAACGCTGTCAGACCAGCATAAGTACCGCCTATTTATTTTTAAATAAAGGAAAGTTATCGATGATTGACGATAAAACTATTTGTGAATTTAACTGGAAAGCTCCTGATTTTGAGCTTCCGAGTACAAACGGAAAATTATTTACTAGGGACGCGTTACTTGGTGAAAAAGGCTTATTAATAATGTTTATCTGTAATCATTGTCCGTACGTTTTGAGTGCTCTGACTCGAATAGTAAACGTATCGAGAGATCTTTCCAAGAAAGGTATTGGAATTGCCGCTATTTCTTCGAACGATGTGGAGGCCTACCCACTTGATTCATTTGATAATATGAAAAGGTTAGCTGATACAAATAATTTCCAATTTCCGTACCTTTTTGATGAGTCCCAAAATATTGCAAAAAGCTATGGTGCAAAGTGCACACCTGATTTTTTTGGGTTTAATAATGTTTTAGGCTTACAATATCGTGGACGTTTAGACTCGGGTGGTAGAGATGAACCTGAACCAGAATCAAAACGAGAGCTTTTTGAAGCAATGTCACAGGTTTCTTCAACTGGGTTTGGACCTCACGCTCAGACGCCTACAATTGGGTGCTCTATAAAATGGAAAAACTCGTAAAAAGCATTATTTTTGATTTAGACGGGACGCTTGTAGATACTCTTCCTGATATACATGCAGCGAGTAGCGAGATGTTAAAGAGTTTAAACTTAGAGCCCTTACCGTCTAAACAAGTTCGTTCATTCATAGGAGATGGAATATATAAGTTAATAGAGCGATGCCTGAATGTTTATGGTGTATCGGGATCAAAAGATGCAAGTAGAGTTTTTATGGAGTATTATCATGCCAACCCGACGACTTTAAGTAAGTGTTATGAGTGTGTTGAGTTTACTTTGTTTCAATTAAAGTCACGAGGATTGAAACTGGGTATTTGTACTAATAAACCTTCAGTTTTAACAAACAAAGTAGTAGAAAACCTCAATCTAAAAAAATATTTTGAAACAATTATTTGTGGTGATACTCTAAAGGTTAAGAAACCGGACCCTAGACCACTACTTGAGACGATTAAAGAGTTGGATTCCAAACCAGAATCTTCGATCTTTATTGGAGACTCTGAAGTCGATATGAAAACGGCGCTATCTGCAAATATGAGATTTGGCTTTTTTACACAAGGTTATCATAAGCTAGCATTAGGAGACATTTGTTGTGATTTTTATTTTGATAGTTATTTAGAATTAGAAAAAAATGTTAAAATGTAAAAGAAACATATCTATGTGTCGGAATGCCACTATGCTCTTCATTAGGTTGATCTTTGCCTCTAGAGGGAAATATGAGGAATTTTATAAATTTCTAATATTAGGATTATTTTTTGTTCTAGCGAGTTGTGGAGGTAGTGGTACTCCAGTAGCGATAAATTATGCTCCTGAACTGTCAAACCAATATGGTTTAAATTTAATCGGCGCTGATACTATTAATAGCGCGGGTTATACAGGTTCCGGTATTAAAGTAGCAGTGGTGGACTCTGGTATTGACTCTAGTCACTCAGAATTTAGTGGTAAGACGATTTATGGTAAAGATTTTGGTGGCAGTACGAATGGATACACAAAAGATGATGATGGTCATGGAACCCACGTTGCATCGATCATCGGAGCTAATAAGGACGCAGTTGGTATGCGGGGTGTGGCTTACGATGCGACTTTATATTCATATAGGGTAGCAAATGACTCAGGTATTCTTAGCGGTGTTAACACAGACTCAAACAGAGCTGCAGTTTTTAATCAACATGTTACAGATAATATAAGAGTTTCAAATAATAGTTGGGGTACTAAATCTGTAATTGGCGATTACAGTGAGTCTTATTTTCGTACATACTGGTCTAATACAATTTCTGCTCTTCGTTCCGCGCAACAAAATGGAACAGTATTTGTTTGGGCCACTGGAAATAATGGTTGTGGATCCGGATCCTCACCTGAAGGATGTCTTGATGCCAATGTCCACAGTGGATTACCATATCGTGTGAGCGAATTAGCCAATGAGTGGCTCGCTGTTATGGCCGTTGACTCAAATCTTCAAGAAACAAAGTATACACATAGATGTGGTAATGCTAAGAGCTTTTGTGTGACAGCTCCAGGAGGAGGTGATGATCAAAGTGATGATGGTATTTATGCAGCGCAAGCAAATGGAACGTATGTACGTCTCTCTGGTACATCTATGGCGGCACCTCATGTTTCAGGAGTGGTTGCGACCACAATGGAGCAATTCCCAAATTTAACAGCAGCCCAAATTGTAACACGTATTAAAGATACGGCGGTCTATACTGGTTTAAAGGGTTATGGTGCCAATGGGTGCACTTCCTCGACATGCACAACAGCGCAAATGGAAGCTATTTTTGGGCATGGTTTAATCTCGTCTGCAGCTTCAACGAGTATGATTAGTAGTGCAGGCTATTCCATTGATGGTAAAGTGTACTCAGACAATAATTTAAATGTATCAGCAAAAAAGCTTTACGTGGTGCCGGGTCTCAGCACTAAGACGCGGGGGAGTATTGGTAACGTACGAACCACAGTGTTTGATACTTTTGATGGCGCCACCTTTAACGTTTCTGCAAAAGAGGTCTTTGATACTGCCTCTTACCCAGTACTTTCAACTATTGGCTATACTGGAAAACAGAACGGCTTACATTCCGATATTTTCAATTCGCAAACTTATGATGTGCGTCGAATTAGCTTCGATGAATTGGATTTCTATATGATTTCTTCCAATGATCTGACGTCTTTAGCGGCTTTGAGTTTATGGGGGGACAATGCGGGATTTATGCCTAAACCATCGTTTATGTCTCCAGGGCTGACTAATCAATTAGAAGTATCTATGATTGATGAGAGGTTTTTAACTCTTAGACCGTTTGCTCAGTATACCAACAGTGATAGTATAAATCCGAGTGGTTATGGTATGAGTGCTTCAGTAACACCAAATAAGAATTTAACATTTTATGGAGCTTTGGCTTCGAGTAAGGGGGATTTCAACCTTGGTGCGACAGAATCGTCTACAGCAGTTAGTCAAGGATTTAAATCTATCGACCTTGGTGCCAAACTAACATTTTCTGATAGCTTAGGATTTATGGTTAGATCCTCACTCAATAAGTTAGATAATACAGAGGCGGGTACAAATTATTGGGGTATGAATGAAGCAAGTTTCTCACAAGCAGTTTTTGGCTTTCAGATTGATCTAAAAGGACCTAAGCTTACTATTGGAGGTTATCAACCGAGTCAGTACAATTCAGGTGATACCAGTATTTTGATGGCTTCTGGTCGAAACCTCAGTGGGAACGTGTCTTATCAAAGAGCTAGTTTTGATATAGAAAGTGAAGCCACGTTTGGAGCGTTCATTAGTGCGAGCATTCCTTTATCATACAAAGAAAAAAAATATGGTGGTATTGATTTTAACTTGCAACAATCGCCATATGATCATGATAAGATTGGTAGGGCATCATTAGGCTTAAATTATACTTTTTAATTTTCGTAGTTTTTAGTAATTGTACATATATTAATTCCTTAGAAAGTTTATCTAAGGATACCTCTACTAGTGTTTTGCTGGATGGTGTAAATTCAGTGAGTAACAAGCCTAATGATGAAAAATGTATGGTAAAAAATGAATTTTATGGTTTTTTAAACCAAAAAACGAATAATAATCATATATTTATTGGTTCTAAAGTTAGCGATCTTTTGCGCACCCATAAAAGTAATGCCCCTAATAAAATAAAAAATCTAAAGTTCCCTGGCACCAACTATAAGAGTGTACTCATAACTGGACAGTATATGGGAAATACCAGCTATGTTCATAATGTTAGCTATCGTATCTTTGAAAATAGAGTAATTTTTTCAAACGATTTTGTTGAAACTAATTCGATCGGAGCCTCAGTAATGAACCACCCGTTTTGGGCGGCACAGGTTTCTAAGCGTTGTAAAATTCTGAAGAACTAAAAGGTTACTTTTTTACAGCCTTTTAGGCTTTTGTACAACTAGTTTAAGATAAAGAGGCTCGTATCTTCTCAACTAGAGCAAAGGTTTTTTCCATAGCGATTTGATCAACTGGTAAAGCTTGACTTGAAAAAAAAGCAATGGATAGTTCCCTAGTTTTATCAACAAAAAGGAATTGGCCATGTATTCCCCATGCGTGAATTAGCGGGTTCTCAGCTTGTTGAATATACCATTTTGATCTATAAGTCATATCCCGCTTATTAAACGTTTCAAAAAAGTTTCCGTTTTTCCAAGCCTCGCTATCACCATTGTTCTCGATATCATCGATCCAACTTTTCGAGATAACTCGTGTATTCTCTCTTTTACCACTGTTGGCCATCATCATACCGACTCTTGCTAAATCTCTCGCCGAAAAACATTTACCTCCAGCTGCTCGAGCGCTACCTATCCTATCAACAGTAATGTACCCGGAGGTTTCTGCACCTAGAGGCTTCCATAAAAGCTCAGAGACTAGATCTGCATATCGTGTTCCAGTTGCAAGCTCAAAGATCCACCCAAGTAAATCGGTATTTGGTGAGACATATTGAAAGTTATTTCCATGATCTTGTAATGTCTCTGTCAAAGAACTCATGAAGGATCTAAGATTTTGAGGTTTCCAGTTTGCTGGGACAGGATTCCAATTGGAGGCAAACCTGTAATCAATAATTGGCCCATCAGTTTTTAGATAATCTTCATCAAAATAAATACCAGAGCGCATATCTAAAAGATGCCTGATTGTGGCACCCTTATAAGCCGTATTCTCTAAGGCTGGAATAAATGAAGTAATCAAATCGTCTAATTTTATCTTTTTTAACTCGACTAGTTTACCTGCTATTAGACCAAGAATAGACTTAGAAACTGACATAAGTATGTGTGGTGATGTTTGATCCATACCATTTCTATAGATTTCTTTTACCAGCTTACCCGATTGAAGAACTACCATTGCGTCAGAAGAAGTCTCATTCATTGAATGTTCAATATCTATTGATGAGTTGAGGCCTTTCCCTTTTTCTAGGTGCCATACATCATTAGGATTATTTGAGATAATTGCTGATGGCACTATTTCTCTAACATGATGAAATGCCCACTGATTGAAGGGCGCTTTCCGCCAGTTTTCTAAAGTTACCTGGTCTCTTACATTAGGAGGAAAGCCCTGCATTACTGATGACATTTTATTATCCTAAAAATTACTTTATCAATCTGTTACAAAAAAATATTTTATACAATAGATAACTATCTACCTCTTTATCTGATGATTATACGAAGCTATTAATGATTAAAAATATTGTACCGGACAAAGTCGCAGCTGCTGGAACAGTAATGAGCCAAGCCGCTATTATTGTTAAAAAGTGGGATCTTCGAACAAGCTTTCTCCGACGCCGTTCTTTTACCGGTACTTGCTTAGTCTCCTTGCTGTTGATAGACGATGCCTTTCTGGAACGCCTTTCGGAGTCCCATTCCCTGAAAAAACCAACCCCAAAAACTCCACCCACAGCAATGTGTGTAGAACTAACTGGGAGACCAAGCCACGAGGCTATGATTACTGTTATAGCTGCAGACAGAGCTACACAGTAGGCTCTCATTGGATTAAGTTTTGTAATTTGGTCTCCAACAATTTTTATTAGTTTTGGGCCATACAATAATAGCCCAAACGATATACCTAAAGCACCGATAACCATTACCCATAGTGGGATATCTACTTTCCCAGCAACATCGCCAGATTCTACTGTATGCACGATTGCAGCAAGTGGACCTACAGCATTTGCTACATCATTTGCACCATGCGCGAATGACAAAAGTCCAGCAGAGATAACTAATGGAACCGAGAATAGTTTTTTGATAGACTTGTTTCTATTCTCTAAACCTTTTGATTGCCATTTTATTAATGGCGCCGAAAGCGCATATATTATCGCTCCTAAGATTACCCCGATAGTTACTGCCGTATAAATATCAACTTTTATTATTTTTTTGAGGCCTTTCATAGCTAAGTACATTGCGAACACGCCAGCCATCAAACCAATTAATACTGGGACCCACTTCTTGGCTGCAGTGATTTTATCTTTTTTATAAATTATTGAAAATTTGATAAAAGCTAAGAATGCAGCGGCTATTATCCCCCCAAGTACTGGTGAAATAACCCAACTGGCAGCAATTTTACTCATAGTTGGCCAATTAACTGCGCTAAATCCGGCGGCAGCTATTCCGGCTCCCATTACCCCACCAACTACAGAATGAGTAGTTGATACAGGGGCACCAAAAATAGTTGCCAGGTTTACCCAAAGAGCTGATGAGATCAAAGCTGCCATCATCGCCCATATGAAGATAGTCTTATTGGCTACAGCTTCCTGATTTATAATACCTTTGGATATAGTAGATACAACATCTCCGCCAGCTAATATAGCTCCAGCACTTTCGCATATTGCAGCGATCACCAGAGCACCACCCATTGTTAGCGCCTTGGATCCTACAGCAGGCCCAACATTATTTGCAACATCGTTTGCGCCAATATTTAACGCCATGTAAGCGCCAAAAACGGCTGCTGTTATTATGATATATGAGGATTGTGATTGCCCCCAAAAAAACATTACCGCTAACGCTGATAAAGCGATAAAGATGATAGCAATTCCTGGTGCAACAAGTGGTCTAGATACATATCTAGAGGCCAAATCAAATTGAGATATTTTGTTAAGATCTCGGTCTAGTTGCTTCCAATTGTTTGGGTTAAGATCAGCCATTTCAAAATCTTCTTAAAAAATTTACCCGACGAAAAAACATATATTCTCGATTTGTAAACTGGTGATTATTTTTTCTTTAATATAATGACATTTTGTCGCTATTTTCAATTTCTTCATCTGTCATTTGCGGAACTTCATGACCTTTTGCATGATCTTTGATGATTTCATATAAGTTAGGAACAGGTCTATTCTTTGACCATGTTTCGGGCTTCCATAAACCACCTCTTAATGGTGCTTTTCCACAATGTAAAAATACTTCTTTGGCTGTAACCTTCGTAACAGTTTTAGGAATTCGACCGTTTATTGCGTAATCTCGACAGGTTTCAATGTCATCAATAATTTCGGCTTTTCCATTGATTCTAAGAGTTTCGTTGACTGCAGGGATTAGGAATAATAGCCCAACAAACGGATGAAGCAAAATATTTAGTAATCCGTCAATTCGATTATTGCCGGGTCGATCAGGTATAATAACTGTGTTTTTGTCTAGAACTTTCACGAATCCGCCTGGGTCACCTTTTGGGGACACATCAAGATGAGTACCGTCTGAAGTTCCAATTATACAAAATGTAGAATTTCCTATAAAATTGACACAATGATGATCTAGATGATCTATGGTTTTAACAGCAGCTCTTGGAGATATATCACCGTAGAGTTTCCGAAGTTTTTCTGGGGTCATTGATTACTACCTGTTTGGTGGATTTTATTTATTTATCATGATTTATTACTCGATAATTGCAAGTATAAAATGGAGAATTAAAAACGAGTTCTCTCAAAAGTGGTATTAAAAAGATTTACAAAAACTATAGTATGAAATTTCATTTTTTAAGTCTCTTTTTTAATAACACCTGATCGATTAAATTGGCAGCTTCACTTGTTAGATCAGCCAAGTTGCCAACTAAGTCTTTTTTTGTGGTACATTCCGTAAGCTTTAACAAAAATGAGTAACCGCTATCAGTGATGTTTTGCATTTGTTGGCTTTTATCCCAAATTAAGCGAGTAGCAGTATTCGTAACTTGTAAAAATTTATATGTCTTAATTATTTTTTTTAATTGTAGATTATCCATAAGACCAGAATTTAGTCCGCTGGTTAAGCCAGATATTACGTCGTGGACCTCTTCTCCATTTATCAGAATACAGAGTTGAGACAGGAGCTCTATATCTTGTATCCTGCCGGCCCCTCTCTTACATTCCAGTTCGTCTAATTCTGACGTAGTTTCTTTGATTTTCAATCTCATATCATTGAGAGCTTGAATAGCCACTTTTTTATCTACTTTGTTAAATAGCCTAGCTCGAAATAACTTAAAACTTTTAGCCAATTGATAATTACCACATATGATCCGGCCACGAGTTAAAGCTAAATGTTCCCAAACCCACGCCTCATTCATTTGATAGTCTTGAAAGGCATGCCAAGACGTTGCGACCGGGCCCTTTCTACCTGACGGGCGGAGCCTCATGTCTAGTTCATAAAGTTTTCCGTTCTTCATTTCAGCACTCATGGCTGTGACCAGGGCCTTAGTCAGACGAGGGTAGTATACTTTCGATTCTAAAGGTTTTAAGCCTACTGATGTCTCATTATTTTCAGAGTCGTATATAATTACTAAATCCAGATCAGACGTCGAATTTAACTGTTTCCCCCCGAGAGAACCCATGGATAATATTGCGACACCATTCCCTGGTGGCTTGCCGTGAGTTTCTGAAAACTTTGAAATCACTTCTGACCACAAAACCTTAACTACAACTTCTGAGAGTACTGCGTATTGAGCTCTTGTTTCGTCAATATTAGATATTTCTCTTAATAGGTGAACACCAATTCTGAAATGCCATTCATTCTTCCATTTACGGGCTGCCTCTAATTTTTGTTCATAATCAGACTCGGCACTAATTAGTTTTTTAAGTTGAGTTTCTAGACTAATTTTGACTGGAAAAGGACCCCAAAACTCATTCCCAATTACGGAGTCAAAAACGTGAGAATTTCTTGATAAATGATTTGATAGAGCTGGCGAAGTTCCAACAATATCAACCAATAAATCTATTAACTGCGGATTTGCTTCAAATAGTGAAAAAAGTTGTACCCCCGCAGGTAAACCAATTAAAAATCTGTCGAAAGAAAGTAAGGCATTATTGGTCTTATCTACTGTTCTAATTTTTGAAATTATTTTAGGTTTAAGTCTGTTAAATATATTTTCTGCCCGGGAGGATCTAAGCGCAGGATAGGAGGGCCATTTTAATATTATTTGCTCTTCTATCTCAGATAATTTAATTACTCGCTCAGGTTTTGATGGAGAGAAAAAACTCTCAATAATTCTGTGAACTGTATTGAGTTTTTCAAGTAAGTCCTCCTCTAATGCTAAACGGGTAATTCCATCAAGACAAGCGATCCGTTCCATTTCACAGCTAGTTTTTGGTAGCTCGTGTGTTTGTGCGTCGTTTATCATCTGTAATCTGTGTTCTATTGACCGATAGACTTCGTAGCAATCGGTTAACTGCTTTGATACCGTTTCACTGACCCAACCTTTTTCCTTTAACTGAGATAGTCCTTCCACCGTCCCTCTAACTCTCAAGCCAAGGTCGCGGCCCCCTACGATGAGCTGGCGTGTTTGGGTAAAGAACTCAATTTCCCGAATGCCACCACGGCCCAATTTTATATCATGACCTTCTATTTTTAAAGGACCGCCTAAATTTTTATGTTCACGAATTCGTAGCCGCATATCATGTGCGTCTTCAATCGCAGCAAAATCTAGATATTTTCGCCAAACAAATGGATTCAATGTATTCAGAAATTCAGTTCCTGAGGTTTGATCACCGGTTATTACCCTACTTTTTATATATGCTGCTCTTTCCCACGTTCTTCCAATACTTTCATAATAACGCTCAGCTGTTCCAGAAGCCATACAAATTGGGGTTACTGATGGATCAGGTCTAAGACGAAAGTCAGTTCTGAAGACATACCCGTCTTCCGTGTGGTCACTAAGAAATCTATTCATTAATCGGGTAACTTTTATAAACCCTTTACGCGCTTCGAAAAGATCTTTTTCCTTAAAACGAGTTTCATTAAAAAAACAGATCAAATCTATATCAGATGAATAGTTTAACTCATACGCGCCCATCTTACCCATTGCTATTAAAAATATACCAGTTTCGTCTATTGATTTATAACTATTAAAGCCTGGAATGCTGCCCCTTTGTATTTCAATTCTGAGTGCTGCTTCCAACGCAAGCTCGCATGCCAAGTCAGCAAATTTTGTAAGGGTGGATGTAACTTCACTAAGGGTCCATATGCCGGATAAATCACAAAGTGCTGACCAAAGAGCTATACGTCTTTTCGAACGTCTGAGCTCACTCCAAATACTAGTTTGTGCTGTTTTTTTTAATCTCAGAAATTCGTTTTCAATTACAAGAACTGGCTTCTTAAGTACTTTGTTTACCCATTCATATTCCATATTCAAAAGGCCTTTCAAATATGGGCTACAGCTACTTATACCAAAAATTAATTCTTGAACTTTGGGGGGCTGTGAAGAAAATTTTTCGATCACTTCTTGGCCATTCTTTTTATCGAAAGGAATTGGGACTTTGCATATTAAATCAGAGAATCGCATTCTTTGAGACTGCTGATAAGTAAGCCTATCGTCAATGGAGTATTACACTTGAGATTACGGCTTTTTTTAAAAGTAAATAAGAATAGAAATTTTTAAATATATTCGAACAAATAAGAAGCTACGAAATTTACTAAAAAAATTAATTAGTATTACTGTGGTAACCTTAAAAAAATTGTTGTATTGGTTAGCCGGTTTTCAAGTTAAAAAAGACGAGGTTTTCGGATGAAAGGAACTAACAGTGCAGATCGAATTCTATCTGTACTTAATCTGTTTACTGACGGAAATCTTGAGTGGACAGCGGAACAATTAATGGATGAACTAGGCTACAGTAGGCCCACTATGTATCGTTATTTACGCTCATTAAAAGATGCTGGGCTTTTAATTTCAACTTCTAATTCAATACTAACGTTAGGCCCTCGAGTCGTGGAGATGGACTTTCTGATTAGGAAATCAGACCCACTTGTAACTTTTGGTAAGGTACATATTCATCAGTTAGCTCGGACATACCCATCTACTTCTATTTTGGCGCGCTGGTATGGAGATAAAATGCTTTGCGTGGCCTCGGAATCCAGTACAACGAATGCATATACTAGTTACACTCGAGGAAGACCCATGGTTTTGGTAAGAGGAGCAATAGCCAGGACCATTGTAGCAAATCTACCGCGCCCCCATTTGGATAGTCATATTAAAAAACATATAGAAGAGTTCAAAAAAATTGAAATTGGGAAAGATATATCTGAGGTAACTAGTAGCTTTCTAGAAGTGAAAAGGAATAGGGTATGTGTGGCGAGGCAAGAAATAACACCGGGGGTGATGGGTATAGCGTCTCCGATCTTTGATATTAATAGATATCCAATAGCTTCCTTGTGCGTAACGATAGGTCTAAATTCACTATCTTCGGATGATTTAGGTAGTCTTATAGACGACGTGAGGGGCCGTAGCGACAAGCTTTCAAAGCAGATGGGAAAATTCTAATGAAGTCAATATTATTAGGTCAGAATGGAACAAAGGTTTCAACGATAGGTTTTGGAGCAATGTCATTCGTCGATTTTTACGGTCCTGTAGATGAACAACAATCACATAAAGTTTTAGAAAAAGCTCTAGAGCTTGGGATTGATAATCTGGATACTTCAAATGCCTATGGCACAGGGCTTTCAGAAAGTCGGATTGGAAGCTTCCTGAATAAATTTGGATCAGAGAGAGATACATTATTTAAAATTGCAACAAAAGCAGGCATTACAAGAACATCTGATGGAAAACGATATTTTGATAATTCATTAGCTCATTTAGAGTCTGAGTTAGATAAATCATTAAAAAGATTAAATTTAGATCGCGTTGATTTATTTTATGTGCATCGCAGAGATGAGAAAATACCTATTGAAGAAGTAACAGGATCATTAACGGAATTAATTAAAAAAGGTAAAATTAAGCAATTTGGTTTCTCTGAAATTGCCCCTAGCTCATTAGAAAGAGCAAATAAAATTCACCCAGTTGCTGCTGTTCAATCAGAGTATTCACTATCTACTAGATACCCTGAGCTTGGATTAGTTCAAAAATGTTTAGAATTAAATACAACTTTAGTTGCTTTTAGCCCGGTTGGTAGAAGTCTATTAACCGATAACCCTCATGATAGGGCTCGAGCGGAGAAAATGGCTTTTTTAAAAAACAACCCTAGATTTATGTCACCAAATTTAGAAGAAAATATTAATGCTACGAACGTATTTAGAGACTTTTCAAAAAAATTAGGTTATCCAGCAGCATCTGTTGCGATTGCTTGGCTGTTGACTAGGGGTCCGCATATTCTGCCTATTCCAGGAACGCGAAGCACAGCTAGATTAGAAGAGTTAGTCATGGGAGCTAGTATTAAACTAAGTAATGATGATCTAATCTCTATTGAAAAATGCTTACCAATCGGTTGGGCTCATGGTGACCGTTATTCGTTAGATCAATGGATTGGCCCTGAGCGATATTGTTAAAATTAATTTTTATCGTATTATATTTTGAGTGACTAATGTTTTGAAAAAAATACAAACGCAGGGTGTGCACCATTTGACACTAAATGGGGCAGATAGGCAGACATCAATTAATTTTTGGTCTGGATTGTTAGGTATGCCACTAATTTTTGAGCAACCAAACTTGGATAATCCAGACGAAGATCATCTTTATTTTGATCCTGGAGACGGAAGGCTAATTACAATTTTTACTGATGAAACGCGCAGGAAAGAGGTTAATCTTAAACCGGTTTCTTCAAGAGTTGGAACAGTCCATCACCTAGCTTTTACGGTCAGTCAAGCAACATTTGAACAGATAGAGGGCAGATTAGATCTAAGAAAAATCCAGCACTCAGGTCGAAAAGATAGGGGTTTTATGCACTCAATTTATTTTCGTGACCCGCTTGGTCTACTTATTGAATTGGCGTGTTATAGATTTTCTCCACCTGCTAATTTTAGTGAGGTAGATGTTTTAAAAGAAGCCTACAAAATAAAGGTTGAGAGAAAAGACGCCAATATTAATGAAGAGCATTTAGCTGATGCGATTGAGAATTTAATTTCAGGTTAAAGCAGCTAACACCCACTAATGATTGGCCTAACTTTGACCATAATAGTTAACTAGTAGAACTAAGACAACTCTGCATAACTCTGGTCATTCTTTGAGAAAAACTAGTAACATCTTGGGGCGCTTTTCCTTCTAGAATTTGTGCTTGATCAAAGAGTAATTTAGATACGTCTTCTGCAATACTACTGTCTCCTTTCTTAATCATCGTATTTAAAGATTTAACTAGTTTATGCCCTGGGTTGATTTCCAATACTCTTGGAGAACCTTTGAAATCTGGATTGTGCGACATCATCATTTTTTCCATCTGCACATCCATACCATCTTCATCTGCTACGAGGCAAGATGGGCTAGAAGTAAGAGTTTTAGATAAACGCACTTTTGAAACTTCTTCTCCAAGATAGTCACTTATTTTCTCTATCAGCTTTTCAAATTTACCTGGATCAGTTTCCTTTTTTTGTTTTTTATCTTGTGACTCAAACTTATCTAAATCTGACGCTCCTCTTGTAATAGAGGTAAATTTCTTTCCACCATATTCAGACATAATAGGAATCCAAAACTCATCTATTGGGTCGGTAAGTAAAAGTACATCTATACCTCTTGACTTAAAACCTTCCAAGTGAGGGCTAACCTCAGCTTTTCCCAAGGTTTCTGCAGATAAATAGTATATTTGATCCTGACCTTTAATCATCCCATCAATATAATCTGATAAATTGATGAATGAATTTTCTCTAGAGGAGTGAAAACGACATATATCAATAATTTTGGTTTTATTTTCATTATCTTCATAAAGACCTTCTTTAACTACTCTTCCAAAACTCGTCCAGAATTTGTCATAGTCATCTTTATCTTTATCCATTCTCTTTTTAAGTTCAGAGATTGTTTTGCGAATGATAGACTTCCTTATTTTTGTTACTGCTGGATTTTGCTGTAACATTTCGCGACTGACGTTTAAGTCAACATCTGGGGTATCAACGATACCCTTGATAAATCTGAGCCACTTAGGGACAAGGTCCTCACAATCATCTGTAATAAAAACTCTGTTTATATATAACTGTAGCTTTGATTTTCTTTCGGGATCGAAAAGATCAAAAGGAGGTGATGATGGAATAAATAGCAATTGAGTAAAATCTATGGCACCCTCTGTTTTATTGTGTAATGTTAAGTACGGTTCATCGTACGAACCGCCTATTTGATTATAAAATGATTTATATTCTTCTTTTTTTATTTCTTTAGGTTTTTTGGTCCAAATAGCTGTAGCACTGTTAAGAACACGGGACTCTGAGTCAGATACTATCCACTCTATTGGGTAAGATATGTGGTCCGAATATTTTTTTACAAGATGGCTTATTCTAACCTCATCAAGATATTCTTTATCCTCTTTTTTTAGTAATAAAGTAATCGATGTTCCTTCAACATCTTTTTGAGATTCGGATATTTCATATCCAGAATGACCATCACTTGTCCATTTGAAAGCGGAGTCTGTTCCTGCTTTTCTAGATACTACTGAAACGTTTTCTGAAACCATAAATGAAGAGTAAAACCCTACACCAAATTGTCCAATTAATGCTACTTTACTTCCTTCTTTGTCTTTTGAAGAATTAAGCCTTTCAATAAAGTCTTTTGTTCCGGACCGTGCGATTGTTCCAAGGGCTTCGACCATTTCAGACTCGTTCAACCCGATACCATTATCTGAAATTGTTAATGTTTTATCTTTCTTACTTACACTAATGGTGATTTTACCAGGTTCTTTTGAACTTAGTTTGGAGTCAGTAGCTGACAAATAGCGTCGTTTATCAAGTGCATCAGAAGCGTTTGATATTAGTTCTCTGATAAATATTTCTTTTTGAGAATATAGAGAGTTAATAACTATATCCAGGATTTTACCTGTATCTGCTTCAAACTCATGACTTTTTACTGACATTATTTTACCTTTCTTAATTCTGCTACCCTTGCTAGATGGTTATTATTAATAATTTTTCAACAGTTAGCTTGATCTATTTTTATATTGTAAACTTTAATAACCAAACTTTTTAATAAACGGGGAGAGCTTAGGTATTACTCCAGAAAGTTGTTCTTCATAGTTAATCCATCTTCCTTTTGCCGTCTGGTATATTTTTTCTGTTACTTGATTGTAACTCGCGGTTGAAATATGCGTCCTGCTTTTAGCAGTTATTGTATGATTTAATACACTCTCTGCCCATGGTAGATTAATGAAATCAATCAAAGACTTCGAAATACCTTCAATATCTTCAATAAAATCTTCGTAACGGACAGTTCGATAATCGAGTGTTAGCTTCTTTTCTATTGCAACCCATAGTCCCATTGTCGCGACATACAGGCTAGCCGCATTCTCTAAGGTTAAAAAGTTTCCTGTTCCACGATTAAATTCAAAATTCTGCATGAAACAGCTCAAGACACAGTCGCACGGATGCCGAAGTGCAACTATAAATTTAGCATTTGGAAAGGCCCGTTTCAATAATGGTAAGTAACGTGTATTGAGGGGGTGCTTATCAACAATAACTTTTCCTCTGGATATATTGATTAACTGTTCATTGAGTGCACCCCAATAAGTTTCTCTAAGCATTTGTGTAGTTGTTTCACTGAGATTCATATACTCTTCTGGAGTCCCTAGACCACTAAAACTTTTGGCCATTATAGTTGCCATAGGTTGTTCCTCCAGTATTGTTATTTCTGGATGCCCCATTAGAATTGTATCTAATAATGTAGTACCTGTCCTAGGAAAGCCTACAAGAAAAACTAAATTAGTTCCGTGCACTTGATTTGAAATAATTTTAGGTTTTAATCTTAATATTTCCCAAGCTTTTTTAAGTGTTTTAGTTTCTTCAAAGAATGTTTTTGCATTATTTAATTCTCTTGAATTTATGGATTTTGTTACCAAGTTCTGGTCACTAAAACTTTTAAAGGCCTTAGAATAGTCTCCTAATTTGTCATAAGTTTTTCCAGACAATGAATAAAAATCAATTTGAAAAGAAGTTGGGAGTTCTTTTGGACTTATTTCTAATAATAACTTCAAACAAGCTTTAGTGTTATTTTTTGAACTTTCTAAGTAGGCTTGAAAAAGGAGTATGATTGGATCGTTAATCGGCAGATTCTTATTTGCTAGAGTAATTAAGTGTGCCAATTCTTCCCTTTTATTTAATTTTTCATATAAAGAGCCAAGATTATAATACGCGCTGGCGTAATCTGGTATCAACGTAATGGCTCGGTCAAAGTGTCTAATAGCGTCAGTGTGCTGACTCATATTTTTATATGCTATAGCAATATTATTATGTGCCTCATGATAGCGAGGAGATATTTTTAGTGCTTTTTTAAAAAAGAGGATAGCTTCTTTCATTAGTCCTAGTTTAGCGTTAATGGCACCAAGAGCATTGTAAATTTTCGGATCCTTAGGGTTTAATCCAGCGATTATTCTCGCGTATAGCAGAGCATCCGAAAATTTATTTTCAGTTAAGAACTTTGATAATAATTTAAACTGTGTGTTGGGTGATGTGGAATAGGAGCTAGATGGCCCAAGACCCTCATAGATTTGAAGTATACCTCTTTTAGCTTTTATATTATTTGGGACTTTTTCCAAAATAGAACTATAGATCTTCAATGCATTATTTAAGTTTTTATTTCGATGAAGTTTTTTTGCTTCAATTAAAGTTTTTGAAACAGACAAATAAAATCTCCCGAATATGTTTTATGAGTTTTGAAGAACAATTACACAAAAACAAGTTACTTGAATTTTACAAGGAATAAAACAACTAACCTTTTCGATTTACGTATTAGAGAATTATAAATAATTCTCTAAATTTTAATAATGTTATTGTAATTTTTAAATTTCTTGTCAAATATTAAAACTTGCAACTAAATCGGAGGAAAAGGTTTATGGCCAGAAAAAGTTCTAAAGTTATAATTACTTGTGCTGTGACGGGGTCTATTCATACACCAAGTATGTCTGAATACTTACCTGTAACGCCTAGTCAAATTGCTGAGTCAGGGATTGCAGCAGCAGAAGCAGGCGCGGCTATTTTACATCTACATGCGAGAGATCCCGAAACAGGAAAGCCGTCTCAAGATCCAAAATTATATGAACAGTTTTTACCTCGAATAAAGCAATCTACGGATGCGGTTGTAAATATTACTACTGGCGGTTCGATGCATATGACAGTAGAGGAACGAATGGCGCCAGTAGCTTTATTTAAACCCGAAGTTGCTTCTTTAAATATGGGTTCGATGAATTTTGGATTATATCCAATGTTGAATAGATTCACTGAATTTAAGCATGCATGGGAACGTGAGCACATTGAAAACTCTAGAGATGGAATTTTTAAGAATACATTTAAAGATATCGAAACAATTCTTAGAATAGGAAATGAAAATGGAACGCGATTTGAATTTGAATGTTATGATATATCGCATTTGTACAGTTTAGCGCATTTTGTAGACAGGGGTTTAGCAAAGGCTCCTTTGTTTATTCAATCAGTATTTGGAATATTAGGGGGAATTGGGGGACATCCGGAGGATCTAATGCATATGAAACGAACCGCCGATAGACTTTTTGGTGAAGATTATTACTGGTCAATTCTGGGAGCTGGAAAAAATCAAATGTCACTGGCATCCATAGGCGCTGCGCAAGGAGCAAATGTTAGAGTTGGACTTGAGGATTCTTTATGGATTAGTCCAGGAAAATTAGCTCAAAACAATGCGGAGCAAGTTAAAAAAATTAGACAAATCTTAGAAGGACTATCTTTGGATATAGCAACTCCAAAGGAAGCTCGGGAGATGTTAAGCCTAAAAGGTGGAGATGATGTTTCTTTTTAAAAATAAGGAAGTAGAATGGACAACAATATGAATGAGATCAAAGACTTGAGAGTTTTGGTTACCGCTGGTGCAAGTGGAATAGGACGGACCATAGCTGAAACTTTTGAAAAAGCTGGTGCCAATATCCATGTTTGTGACATCTCAGATAGGGCGCTGCAGGCCTGTGAGGCTGATCATCCTAACTGGGGTATCACAAAATGCGATGTCTCAAAGCCTGATGAAGTCGACTACCTTTTTGGTGAGGTAACGAAAAAGCTTTCAGGTTTAGATGTACTTGTTAATAACGCTGGTATTGCTGGTCCAACTTCTGCGGTACATGAAATGGAAATAGAAGAGTGGGATAGGACAATAGAGATAAACCTCAATGGCCAATTTTACTGTGCTAGACGCGCTGTTCCCATGTTGAAACAATCCAATAATGCATCAATGATTTGTATTTCGTCAGTTGCAGGTCGATTTGGATATGCTTTTCGAACACCTTATTCTGCAACTAAGTGGGCAATTATCGGATTTATGAAAAGTTTGGCTGTCGAACTAGGCCCAGATGGTATCCGCGTCAACGCTATCCTACCGGGAATAGTTGAGGGACCAAGAATTGATGGGGTGATAGAGGCAAGATCAAAAGAAATAGGTTTATCGTTTGAGGAGATGAAATCAGAAATGATAAGTAAAGTATCCCTACGAACAACTGTGACTGCGCAAGACATTGCTAATCAGGCTATATTTCTTTGTAGTCCGTTGGGTTCAAAAATCTCTGGTCAGCCAATAAGCGTATGTGGAAATGTTGAGGTTTTGTAGAAGTATTTTTTCCAACAGCTAATCGGAGGCCCCAATATGTATTTCACCACGTTTCCGTGCAAGTGCTATTTGGTTTTGCCTTTCTCGAAAGCGTGATCGATCCTTATCAGAGTACTCTTCTAAACATTGGTGACAACTTACGCCAGGTTCATAACCGGGTTTTTTAATATCTTCGGGCTGTATGGGCCTACGACATGCGAAACATAGGCTATGCTTTCCTTCTGAGAGTCCGAATCCAACTGACACTCGACCATCAAAAACAAAACACTCTCCATTCCACTGGCTTTTTTCTTTTGGGATCTCCTCTAGATATCGTAAAATACCACCATCTAAATGAAAAACGTCTTTTTCACCGTTGTTTAAAAGAAAGTTAGTTGATTTTTCACAACGTATCCCACCAGTGCAGAACATAGCTATTTTTTTTCCACTATAGGATTTTTTATTTTCTTCCCACCATTTAGGAAAATCTCTAAAACTTCGTGTCTTTGGATTTATAGCCCCTTTAAAAGTCCCAATTCCTACCTCGTACTCATTTCGGGTATCGATTAAAACTACATCTTTATCATTGATGAAATCATCCCAGTCGTGTGCTTTAATATAACGCCCCGTCCCTGTCATAGGGTTAACATTAGGTTGCCCCATCGTAACTATTTCACGTTTTAAACGAACTTTTAATCTATTAAAGGGCTGGGATGATGCAAAACTTTTTTTGAAATTAATATTACGGCAATTAGGTAGCGCTCTTATTTGCTGGATGATTTTCTCGATCGAATCTTTGGAACCAGAAATAGTACCGTTAATTCCTTCACTTGCTAATAAGATTGTTCCTCGAATATTATACTTTCTGCACGCCTTCATAAGACAAGGCTGCATTTCGCTAGGTTCATTGAAACGAGTAAAATGATAGAAGGCGATTACAGTAAACATTAAGGTTTTAAATATATCTAAATACACATCTATGACAAGAGAAAGTATTGACCAGAATAAAACAAGTATTTAGCTGTGAGATCAACATAATAAAGGAAAGAATTATGAGGTCAAAAACTGACGCTTTACTAATTATAGATTTGCAGAATGATTTTTGTGACGGAGGAACTCTAGAAGTACCCGATGGGACGACGATTATAGAACCTATAAATAAATTAATGATGGAATTTCAAACGGTAATTCTAACTCAGGATTGGCATGGCTCAGATCATAGTTCCTTTGCTTCTCAGCATCCCAAGAAATGCCCCTACATGGAAATTGAGATGCCCTATGGTCCGCAGATGCTATGGCCTGATCACTGTATTAAAGGTTCGGTTGGAGCAGATTTTCATAGCGCTGTTAAGGTAGAGAATAGTCACTTAATAATAAGAAAAGGTTTTAGAAAGGAAATTGATAGTTACTCAGCGTTTTTTGAAAATGATAAGATAACACCCACTGGGTTACTAGGGTATTTATCTTGTAGAAATATAGATAATATTTTTATTGTAGGCCTTGCTCTTGATTTTTGTGTTCGATATTCAGCTCTAGATGCAGCACGATTGGGGTTTAATGTAACTGTTCTCAAAGAATTTTGTAAGTCAATTGATTTAAGTGGATCACTAAAATCCGCCTTATCTGAAATGAAAGAGTCTGGAGTAAAACTACATGGTTGATATAGCAACTAGAGTATATAATCATAAATGGAAGATTGATCCAATTGTTCGTTCTCTGATAGATACTGACTTTTATAAGCTCTTGATGTGCCAATCTGTTTTTCGAAATAAGCCCAATACTCAGGTTAAATTTTCATTAATGAATAGGTCAAAAACGATAAAGTTGGCAGAGCTGGTCGATGAGGGCGAGTTAAGAGAGCAACTTGATCACATAAAATCAATTAAGCTTTCTCGGGGGGAGAGTACGTTTCTTCGAGGAAATACATTTTATGGAAAGCGGCAAATGTTTAGCCCCGAGTTTATGGAATGGTTTGAAAGTTTTTCGCTGCCCCCGTATCATTTAGAAAAAAGAGATGGTGAATATAAACTAACATTTGAAGGCAGGTGGCATGAGGTAATGCTTTGGGAAGTGCCAGTGTTAAGTGTTATAATGGAACTAAGATCTCGCGCTGTTCTGAGGACATTAGACAGATTTCAATTACAAGTTCTTTATGCAAGAGCAATGGCAAAACTCTGGGAAAAAATTAATGTTCTACAAAAATTGGATGGTCTTAAAATAGCTGACTTTGGTACTCGAAGAAGGCATAGTTTTTTATGGCAGGATTGGTGCGTTCAGGCAATGTATTCTGGTTTAGGGAAAAGTTTTGTTGGTACTTCTAATTGCCTTATAGCTATGAAACAGGAAGTAGAAGCGATTGGTACCAATGCTCATGAAATGCCGATGATTTATTCAGCATTAGCTAAAAACGATAGAGAATTACAAAAAGCTCCTTATGATGTGTTAGAAGACTGGCAAGATGAGCATGATGGAAACCTTCGCATAATCCTTCCTGATACCTATGGAACTAAGAACTTTTTAGAGAACGCCCCTGATTGGTTATCTAGTTGGACTGGTATTAGGATTGACTCTGGTGATCCTATCGCTTCAGCAGAGATTGCAATAAAATGGTGGACAAGATGTGGTGAGGATCCTCTGAATAAATTAATTATTTTTTCAGACGGTCTAGACGTTGAACAGATATCAGATTTACATTGTAGATTCTCTGGTAGAACAAAAGTATCATTTGGATGGGGAACATTACTAACAAATGATTTCCGTGGCCTAACACGTGCTGATAACCTGGTCCCTTTCTCTCTAGTTTGTAAGGCGATTAATGCGGATGGAAAGCCTACAGTTAAGTTAAGTGATAACCCTTTAAAGGTCATGGGGCCTGAGAGTGAGATCAAGCGGTACCAGCGTGTTTTTGGTACTGGTATCCAAAAAGAGCGTGAGTTAATTGTTTAAGACTCTCACCTATTAAATAATTCCAAACATGCTAAGGCGCGTTCTGCTTGTTCGCGATGCACAGAGGATTCTAAAGGGAATCTAGAGTTCCCCCACCCACATGATACCAAACTTCTTACCATCATAAAAAAGTTAATTGCATCTATGTGAGTTTGAAAGTTTTTTCTGAATTTGTTGTAAGATTCTATTAGTGCAAGCTTCGCTGAATTGAAATATCTGTTATTTAAATGTTGTATTAATAATGTAGCTAAGTCGTATTCGCGAAAACCAAATCCGCAATCATCAAAATCAATTACCCATAATTTTTGATTTCCCACTAAAATATTCTCTTCAAGTAAATCTGCATGAATCAAACCCTTGTCACCATTGTGAATTTTTCGCAGTAAAAGTTTTGATTCATTTTTTACTTTATAAATTAGTTCTGATTCTTCCTTACTTAAGGACGGATTCTCCCAATATTTCCCCCAAGCGGGGTTATCACCAAAAAATTCATCTTCATCCCATCTGGGTCGAATAAAGGAATTAGTATTGATCTCGTCTGTAATGTTGTGGAGTTCTGCTGTTATTTTCCCTAGATTTTTAAATATAGAAATGATCTCTTTTTCATTAGAAGTGAAAATTCTTTCCTTTAATTCAGAGGCTCCAACCCATTCAATTATGGAGGCCGTCCTTTGGCCTTTTGTTTCAATAATTAAATCTTGATTTAGTGTTCTAATCGGGCTCGGACACGGAAACTTTTGTTTTCTTAGAGCCTCCATCCACATAAGTTCTGATATTATAGCTTGTGAAGATTGATAGCCTGGTCGATGGAACCTGAAAGCAGCCCTTCGTCCAGAATTTAAGGTTATGTCAAGAACGATATTTTCTCTATTTTTTACTAACTTGGGTTTTTCTTTTACCCCCCCCCAGGCAGTAGAAACATTAATTACCGAACTAATTAATTTTGTATCCTCCATTAAGTGAGCTTTTCTAAAACAAATTCTAGTGTATCTATTGCTAGATCGGAGTTGTCTTTTGAGAATGGCATTGGTGGACGCATTTTAAGTGTATTACGATGCCTACCTATACTATTAAGTAAAACACCGTTTTGTTGCATTTCCTCAACAACTCTACTGGTAAATTCTGTTGCTGGTTGGCCAGCTAAATCGACGAACTCCACTCCAAAGAATAGTCCATTACCTCTTACATCTTGAATCAAAGGATTGGAGATATTCTTTAATCTCTCAAGGGAATATTTACCAATAATTCTAGCATTCTCTACTAAGTTTTCTTCTTCAATAACTTGTAAAGTTGCCGTTGCTGCTGCACAACTCACTGGATTACCTCCAAATGTATTGAAGTAACCAAACGCAGATCTAAAACTACTCATAATATCTTTACGAGTAACAACAGCTCCAACTGGATGTCCGTTTGCCATTGGTTTTCCTAGTGTTACTACATCAGGTTGAAAACCTAACCATTCGTGACCCCACCAATGTGTCCCAATCCTACCAAAACCTGGTTGAACTTCATCACAAAGCAAAAGCCCCCCTGCATCTCTTATAATCTCTACAGTATTATCTAAAAAACCTGGTTTTACTGTTGGAAAACCTTCATTTGCAAAAATTGGACAAAACATGAAACCAGCAAAACCAAACCCATCTTTTTCTAACTCACTGATTGCGACTTCAATATTTTTTGTGAAAAGATCTACTTGAGTGTTATAGGTGCCGCCTAGAGGATTTATACTTTCTGGAGCTGGTACAAGTTTTATGTTGTCATTATAGCCTCCTATCGGTGGTCGACGTGCTGAAATTTGCGAAACCAAACTAGTGTTACCATGATATGTGTTGTCGGTTGCTATAAATCCCGACTTTCCAGTCATAGCTTGTGCCATTCTCAGAGCGATATCGTTTGCTTCTGAACCGGTACAAACCATTATTAATTGGTCAAGTTCTTTTGAAAATTTTGAACAAAGATTTTCGCCATAATCTAATATTCCTTCATGAAGATATCTGGTATGAGTATTTAAAATTCCTGCTTGATTTGCTATTGCGTCAACCACTTTAGGATGACAGTGACCCACATGTGGGACATTGTTATAGCAATCAAGATATTTTTTTCCGTCAGCTCCATAAAGCCAAACCCCTTCACCTTTAATTAAGTGAACTGGGTTTTCGTAAAATGTTGGAAAATTTTCTCCTAAAAGTTTATTTCTTCTTGATAAAATTTCATTCATCATAATTAACCCTTTTGCGAAGCGTTTTAATTAAACCACGGCTTTTCTTTTGTATCATCCTCTTTTCTTTTACCCCATAAGACGGTGTCGTAGGCACGCGTTTTTTTTTGACCTGACTAGCCTCTAAAATAAGTTCCTTAAGTTTTTTTTTGGCTATTATCCTATTTCTATATTGAGACCTAGTTTGCTGAACGTTTATTATTAAAATCCCATTAGAAGTCCAGTTGCTTCCAGAGATCTTTTTAAGTTTAGATTTTATAACTGGAGTTAAGTTAGGTGAAGTAGATGCGAAAAACCTTAGCTCTACTGCCGTAGAAACTTTATTAACATTTTGTCCACCAGGCCCTTGAGATATACTAAAAGTCTCGATGACCTCCCATGGCTCTATTGTGATAGTATTAGAAACTTTAATCATAAGAATTATCTACGCCAAAAAAAGAAAGGGCTGCCTTTCTAGGAGGCAACCCTTCGAATTTTATGGATGAAGGTGTTTTGGAAAAACCAAAAACCTCAACTGAATTTAAGGGGCTGCCCTTATAATTCTACCTCCGAGATTTTTACAACCTTCTGGTTCCATTTAACTCTAGACATAGGCACCTCCTTTCATTTGTTTACGGTTAATTTAACTTGACACATTATGTACTTAACTCAAAGTGTTTTTTGAGTCCTGCATTAACTTTTTTACAATTATGCTGAAAGGAAAGAGGGCTATAATCGCGATGGCTAACTTTACTCCGTAGTCGGCCAAACCTAACCCTACCCAATAAGGTAATTGCGGCCCAAAATCAAAGATAGCCCTTAAATCGCTCGCCCAAGATACATCATTTGAAGGCTCAATCCAAGAAAGTTTTTTTGAAAATGCGACACTAAAGAACAAAGTAGTATCCACGAATGAGCCGACTATGGATGATATTAGGGGGGCCTTCCACCAGTTAGCTCTTCTAAATTTCTCAAAAATGGCTAAATCTATAAATTGAGCCGAGATAAACCCAAGACCCGATGCAATCGCAATTCTTAAAGTTACAAGTGGTCCGTAATCATTTTCTATTTGCGTACCAACCAGAGAACATAATATTCCTGTAAAGAACCCAACTAAAATAATTTTTCTAGCTACTGATGGACCATATACACGGTTCATTATGTCTGTAGTTAAAAAAGCTAAGGGATAGGTAAAAGCACCCCACGTTAGCCAGCCATCAAATAATACATATTGGACTAAAATATTAGAAGCTACGACAATCAGGGTCATAGCTAAAATTCCTGGTATGATTTTTTTCATAAAATATTCCGTTTTTACAAGGTTGCGGAGACTTGACTCTTTTTTTAGACAGGTTGCCTTTAAAAGGTTTAACTAAAACCTACAATATAAAACATTATATACCGACTGCGACAATTCCGTCTACTAATAGAGGTATAGTTTTTTTACTCAGAGCGGCTATGTTCATACGGCTATCAGAAACCATATATACCCCATGCTGGGCTTGTAATTGTTGTACTTGTTCATGAGAGGCGCCTAATAAAGAAAACATACCTCTATGTTCAGACAAAAACCCAAATCGATCTGATCCTATTCTATTACTTAGCTCTCGGACTAGTAATTCTCTGTTTATTTGCATGCTTGTTCTTATACCATTTAGTTCTGTCTCCCAGTTTTTTCTTAAATGTGCGTCACTTAAAATGATCGAAACAATCTTGGACCCGTGATCAGGAGGAAATGAGAAGCTATTGCGATTTAAGTAAGCTAATATACCTTGATTAGTAGTTTTTTGCTTCTTCTCGTCAGAAGTTACAATTATAATTCCTGTTCGTTCTCGATATATACCAAAATTTTTAGAACAGCTTGAAGCAATAATAGCTTCTGGCACCAAGTCTACCAAAGATCTAACCCCTAGACTATCTTCCTCTATACCGTCACCAAACCCTTGATAAGCAATATCAATAAGTGGTATTAAATTTTTCTTGTTTAAAAAATCCCCTAAAATTTCCCATTGAGTTTGAACTAAATTTGCTCCAGTAGGGTTATGACAACAACCATGCAACAACACGATATCACCACTGTTGGCCTCTGAAAGGTCTTTTAGCATAGCATCGAAAGACACAGTTTTGTTTTTGAAGTTGAAATAACTATACTCCGAAGACTTTAGCTGTAAATACTCTACAATTGATGGATGATTTGGCCATGTTGGATTGCTGAGCCATATAGTCGCGTTGGGATTTGCTATTTTTATTAACTCGAGACCTTGCCTCAGGGCGCCGGTGCCTCCTGGTGTCGCTGCAGCCGCAGTGCGCTCTTCATCAAAGGTTGGACCCAAAATAAGATTTATCATCATTTTATGAAAAAAAGGATCACCAGTAAGGCCTACATAACTCTTGGTACTTTCTTTTTCCCATAACGTTTTTTCTGCCTTCTTTACTGCTTCCATGATTGGTGTATTACCCAAATGGTCTTTATAAACACCGACACCTAAATCAAGCTTATCCGGTCTAGTATCGTCTCTAAACTTATGCATTAACTCTAGTATTTCGTCAGGCTGCGGCAAAACTAAATTCTCAAACATAAGATTAACCAACTTCGATTGGTAATTGGTCGAATTGGCCCCACTCTGTCCACGACCCATCATAAAGTGAATGATTTTTTTGCCCAATAATTTCTAGTGCGAGAGATATTATTGCAGCTGTAACCCCCGATCCACAGGTGGTTATGATTGGTTTTTCAAAGTCAACTTTTGCAATTTTAAATATATTAAAAAGACTATTTTTATCCTTCATAGTACCATTATGATTTAAAAGATCCTTATAATGAATATTTTTCGATCCTGGTATGCGACCTGCTCTTAGACCTTTCCTAGGTTCTGGATCTTTCCCTGCGAAACGGCCAGGACCTCGCGCATCTAAAATTTCATGATTACCTAGTTTTGATGCAGCAGACACCTGAGTAACGTTTTTAACTAAAGCCTCATGAAATTCAGCAGTCATATGTTGATCTCTCATCACAACTTGTTGGTTATCTGAGGGATACCCGTCTTTCAACCATTTTGGGAATCCACCATCTAACACTGATACTTCTACCTTGCCCATTAATTTAAAAAGCCACCAAACTCTAGCTGCAGAAAATAAACCTGCACCATCATAAATAATTATTTTGTGTTTGTCTCCAATTCCCATAGCTCTAATCCGAGATACAAACTTTTCGGGTGATGGTACCATATGTGGGAGTTCAGATTGTGGATCACAAATCTCATCAATATCAAAAAATCGCGCCCCTGGGATGTGCTGCTTATCATATTCCTCCTTCGGATTTCTATTCATATCAGGCAAGTACCAAGATGCATCAATTATACGAACATTTGGGTTTTTAAGGTTATATGCTAACCAGTCTGTTGATATTAATGTATTAGAATTATCATCCATTTCTACCTCATATGACTATATTTTCACCATCTAAGTGTGCTCCTTTAAGAGACGTGATTTTTGTCTTTGCCAATCTCTTTTTGCTTCAGTTGCTCTCTTATCAGATATTTTTTTTCCTTTTGCTAACCCAAGCTTAATTTTTGCCCTACCTTTATGATTGAAGTATAAAACTAGGGGTACGAGCGTCATACCGTCCCTTTGTGTTGCAGACCATAATTTAGAGAGTTCCTTCTTTGAGACTAGAAGTTTTCTCCTTCGACGTTCCTCATGATTAAAAGCGTTCGCCTGAGTGTATGGAGGGATATAACAATTTACCAGCCATAATTCAGTATTCTCAACTGATGCGTAGCTTTCTCCAATTTGAGTTTTTCCAGTTCGAAGACTCTTAACCTCTGACCCTTCTAGAGAAATACCGCATTCTATATCGTCTTCAATTAAATAATCGTAACGCGCGCGTCGATTTTCTGAAATTATTTTATAGTTTGTATTTTCAGTCTTTTTAGACATGATTCAATCTACGCTGTTTCGTTCCATTGTTAAAAGCACTTAGACTATAAAAAAATTTAATTTTTTTATAAGCCGGCATGCTTAATTGCGTTTTCGATTAATTTTTTTGTTTTAGAGGTGAGTTCAGTAAGAGGAGACCTAACTTCTTGAGGACATTTTCCCAATACAGACAGCCCATATTTTGCACCGGCAACTCCAGGTTCCGCGAAGATTGCGTCATGGAGTGGCATTAGTAGATCTTGATATTCCAGAGCTTTTTTGAAATCCCCAACCAACGTGGCTTTCTGCATTTGGGAGCAGAGCCTGGGAGCAACGTTTCCGGTTACGGTTATACAGCCAACGCCACCCTGCGCATTGAATCCAATAGCAGAGGCATCTTCACCGGACAGTTGAATAAAGTCAGTTCCACAACTAATTCTTTGCAGAGATACTCTTGCTACGTCGCCCGTTGCATCTTTTACGCCAATTATATTAGGAAGTTTTGCTAAATCACCCATGGTTTCAGGTGTCATATCTACTACAGATCTAGGTGGAATATTATATATAATTATTGGTAAGCCGCACTTTTCGGCAGCAGAGAAGTGCTGTATCATACCGTGTTGAGTTGGTTTGTTATAGTAGGGTGTAACAACGAGAGCTGCGTCTGCCCCCGCTAGTTTTGCGTGCTCTACTAATTGAACTGTTTCTGCAGTATTATTTGAACCAGCACCAGCAATTATTGGTATTCTTCCAGCGGCTGTTTTAACCACACATTCTACTACTTTATTATGTTCATCATGACTTAATGTTGGGCTCTCTCCAGTAGTTCCTACGGGTACTAAGCCATTAGATCCTTGTGAAATATGCCACTCAACTAAGTCTTGAATCACGTTAAAATCTATTTCCCCCCTTTTCATAGGAGTTACCAATGCAGGTAATGATCCTTCAAACATAAGTGCCGCTCCTTAAATTAATATTGGTTAGAGAGTAAACTTAGTAAAAGGTAGCTGCAAGTATTAATAAACCCGTGGTTAACTATTGCCTAAAATATTAGAAAAGTTAGGATAGCGCTTAGAGAGGGAAGCCCAAAACTATGAAGTCCACGCTCATCAGTTTTTTTACTGTAATTTTACTTTCGAATTTTTGGTCGTCTAGCAATGCAAAGGCTCTGGAAGACTTTGAGATACTCAGAAAAATAATTGACTGGTCAGATAATGAGAGTTGGCAAAGAGTGGATGTTGCACGAGGCACTCTAGTAAAAGAAGAAAGTCGTGCAATAACAGATTGGCTAAGATTAAGAGGAGAACAAGGAACTTTCGATGAGTGTATAAAGTTTTTAAAAATATACTTTGACTGGCCCGGTTTAAAGTTACTAAGGAAAAGGTGTGAACAAAATATACCTCGAGGTGGCGCACCTGAAAAGGTAATCAAGTATTTTTCAATGCAAAAACCCCAAACGGGGACTGGGTCATTGAGATATGCAGAAGCCTTAATAAAAAGTGGCCGAAGTTTTGAAGCCTCACAGGAGATAAAGCGAACCTGGAAGGATTTTGACTTAGATGAAGAGGAACATAATGCATATGTTGAACGCAATAGCCTTACGATTAAAAACCTTCATTATTTGCGAATGGACTCTATGTTATGGCAGGGCTTCACTGAATCCGCTTCTCGTATGTTGCCTTTGGTTGGTAAGAATTGGCAAGCTCTAGCTCGTGCACGAATTGCTCTTAGAAAAAATAGACCCAGGGTAAATTATTTTATCAACTTAGTTCCTAAGGAAATATCTAATGACCCAGGTTTAGCTTATGAACGATTCCTTTGGAGGTTAAGAAATGGTCATTGGAATGGTGCAATCGAAATTATAATCGAAAGATCGGCTTCAGAAAAAATATTGGGACAACCTCTAGCTTGGGCCGATTGGCGTAGGGTATTGGCTCGAGAAATGATGAGATCAGGTCAATTTGAGCAGGCGTATCGTATTGCATCAAAACACTATTTAAGAAAAGGGCCAGATTTTGCAGATCTCGAGTGGCTTTCAGGTTTCATAGCTTTAAAAAAATTAACAATACCAGAAACCTCTTTAGTTCACTTTAAAAATTTCTCTGATGTTGTAGATACGCCAATCTCTTTAGGTCGATCAGGTTACTGGTTGGGTTTGACCTATAAAGCTCTTAACGATGAAGAAAACTCTCAGAAGTATTTTAGTGAGTCGACAAAGTCGCTTTCAAGTTTCTATGGGCAATTATCGGTTAATTTTTTAAAAGAACCAGATCTTATTGATATGTCTGGTCGCGAAGTACTTACGGACTGGAGAGATAGTCGATTTTCTAAATCTTCTGTATTGAAGGCAGCTATACAAGTTAGTCGTGCGGGAAGTAGTTATCTCACGGAGAGGCTCCTAGTGCACCTTTCCGAAAAAAGTACACGAGAAGAGTTTATAAAGTTAGCTGGTTTTGCTGCAGAGTTAGGAGAGACGCACGTGTCACTAATGATAACTAAACAGGCTGCAAGAGAAGGATTTCAGATTTTCCGTACTTACTACCCTTTAGAGTTACCTCATAACATTAAATTCAATAATAAATTTGAGAAAATTTTACCACTTTCAATTATTAGGCGAGAGAGTGAATTTGATCCAGAAGTTATAAGTCCAGTTGGAGCACGTGGGTTAATGCAATTGATGCCTAAGACAGCTCAGGAAATGGCTGGAAAGATAGGTGTCCCGTACTCTAGAAAACGGTTAATTAGTGATCCAACATATAATGTGCGTTTGGGTATTGCCTATCTAAATGAACTATCAGAACGCTTTGGGGGTAATATTATATTGGTGGCCGCCGCATATAATGCTGGTCCGACGAGATTAGACAGATGGTTGACAATGTTTGGGGATCCAAGAAGTGAAAATATTGACGTTATTGATTGGATTGAAGATATACCATACCGCGAAACTAGAAATTATGTTATGAGGGTCGCAGAGAGCTTGTTACCTTATGAGGCTCGACTTAAAGGTGCTCCGGTACGAAAAGATTTATATAGATTGATTAAGGACTAGACTTATTTTCCCTATAAAGTGTGAATAATCCGGACCCAATAATTATTGACGCTCCAATAAGAATACGGAGATCGAGATTTTCATTGAATATTAAGACACCTATAATAGTGATAAACAAAAGCTGGAAATATGCAAAGGGCTGCACGACGCTCACCTCTGCTGCCTCATAACACTTAATTAATAAATAATGGCCGAGTACTGCAGTAAGGCACAAAAGTATCATCCATGAATAATCCTGGATCGCCAGAGGTTCCCAATACCAAAAACCAAGACAAGTCATAATGATCGCACCAGATACACCGGTCCAAAAAAAACTAGTTGTGGCGTCGTCTTTTATTGCTGCATATCTTGTTAGCAGGCCATACAATGCGAACATCAAAGCTGATGCGATTGCTAAAAGAGCGTAAGGTGAAAAAATCTTAATACCAGGCTGAAGTATTATTAATACTCCAATACAACCGATACCAATTGCTACCCATCGCCGCCACCCAACCTTCTCACCTAGAATGGGTACGGATAACGCAGCTGCCAATAATGGATAACAAGCGAAAATAGCATGACTTTCAACTAAGCCTAAATATGTGAAAGCTAAAACAATTACACACACCTCTAACGCTAATAATGTACCTCTGAAAAACTGTAGAAAAGGCTGAGATGTGTGAAAAGCTTTTTGAATACCTCCCTGTGTCTTGAGGACTAATAAAATTACAAAAAAAGCAAAGAACCAATAACGTACCATAACAATCATTATGACGTTATATTCAGATGCTAAATAACGGGAGATCGCATCTTGGACAGCGAATATTGAGGTGGCTAAAACCATAAGTAATATGCCAGAATGAGAATTTTTTTGAATCAACTTAGGGTCCCTTTGCTCATATGTCTTTTACGACCATATCCTTTTATCTTTTGAACATTGAATCCGACATTTGCCATATTCTCTCGTACGTGTCCCGCAGCAGAATAGGTTGCAAAACTACCTTTTATCTTTGTTCTCTGAGCTAAATCCTTCAGTAATTTTCGACCCCAAAGTTGTGGATTCTTGGACGGAGAAAATCCATCTAAGAACCAAGCGTCAGCTTTGCCAGTCCAATTTTTTACAGTGTCTCTCGCGTCACCCATAATCACGGTCAAGAATAAATTCTTATAATTGATACTGAAAGTTTCATTATTCCAATGATCTAATAACATCTCAGTATCAAGTGAAGAGAAATTAGTAAGCGCTTTTCTAATCTGATCTTTGCTTAAGGGGTATTTTTCAAAAGAAGTATAACGCAGCCTTCCTCTTGTTCCAGATTTTTTGAAAGAATGATATGAAACTAACATATTGAGACCTGTTCCGAAGCCGAGCTCGCCTATCTGAAATCCATTATGGAACCTCCTAGGTAAATTATTCCCCTGTAAAAATACATAATTCGCTTCAGCGACCCCATCATCTATGGAATAGTAGGGATCATTGAATTTACGCGAAAGGGGAACCGAATTATTGATCCAGTCAATATCTGGGGTTTTATACACCACTAGAATAAGCCTCAAACTATCTTTAGAAGTAACAATGGTGAAAGGAATCCGACTTGTCTATGGCTGATGTTACAATTTATGGTGCGGGTATTTTCGGTTTAAGTATCGCCTGGTCTTGTATTACAAGGGGTGCCAAGGTTCGAGTAATTGAGAAAAAAAGTGTTGGGGCTGGCTCTAGTGGTGGTCCAGTTGGTGCTTTATCTCCGCATACGCCTGACAATTGGAATGTAAAAAAGCAATTCCAATTAGATAGTCTAATGATGTCAAAAAAATACTGGACTGATCTTGAGTATGAAACAGGAAGATCTACAGGATTCATTAATTCTGGTCGAATTCAGGCGATACAGGATAAGCGACAACTTGTTCTAGCAAAAGAACGAATTGAGAGTGCCAAAGTTAGATGGGGAAATAGTGTGGTTTGGGAGGTTGTTGATGGAAGTAATCTTCTGACCTGGAAGCCATTATCAAAAACCGGATCATACATATATGACAACTTAAGTTCAACGATTGCTCCTAACGCTGCGCTCTCTGCACTTTCAGAGGCTATAGTGAGGTCCGGTAGCGAAATAATAATTGGTCAAGCTAAAGAACAAGGGAAAGTGTTGTATGCAGCTGGTTATGAAGACCTAGAAAATATTTCTGAGGTATTAAAAAAATCGATGGGGTTTGGGGTCAAAGGGCAAGCTTTAATTGTAAAACATGACGGCAGGAAGCTCCCACAATTATCTTTCAATGGAATACACGCTGTACCCCATCTCAATGGAACCGTAGCTATAGGATCGACTAATGAGAAAGCATTTTCTGATGCTAGTAATAACGATTTTTTACTCGATGAATTATATCAAGATGCAATTTTTAACCTTCCGGTCCTCAAGGGTGCTGAAATCATTACCCGATGGGCAGGCGTTAGGCCATCGGCGCGAAAAAGATTACCTATTTTAGGTAGACACCCCATTTATCAAGGTGCCTATATCGCAAATGGAGGGTTTAAGATCGGTTTTAGCCTTGCTCCCAAAGTTGCAGAAGTTATGGCCGATTTTATTCTATATGATATAGACAATATTCCTAAAACTTTTAAAGTATAAACAAAGTGGAGTTAATAAAATGACGTTAAGACACGGCGGAAAAATTCTAGTGGATCAACTCAAAAAAAATGGCGTTGAACGAGTTTTTTCAGTGCCTGGGGAAAGCTTCTTAGCTGCACTTGATGGTCTATATGAAAGTGGTATCGAGAACATTGTCTGTAGACACGAGGGTGGAGCAACAATGATGGCTGAAGCAGATGCCAAAATGACTAATAGACCGGGAGTAGTGTTCGTAACTCGAGGGCCGGGAGCTACAAATGCCTCGTCAGGTATTCATGTTGCTATGCAAGATAGTACCCCACTGATCGTTTTTGTCGGGCAGGTCCCACTAGGGCATAGAGATCGAGAGGCTTTTCAAGAAATAAATTATGAAAGCTTCTTTTCGTCAGTGTCAAAGTGGGTCGCTGAAGTAAAGGATGTGAAAAGATTGCCAGAGTATATAGCGAGGGCTTTCCAAGTTTCACAGTCCGGTCGACCGGGGCCAGTTATCTTATCTTTACCTGAAGACGTACTCTCGTCATCATGTGAAGTTCTAGATCGACCAAAGGCTGTGTTTGGAAAACTGGTGACCAGTGAAAGTGAAATTGAAAAAATAGAAAATATAATAATAGATGCGAAACGTCCTGTGATCATTTCTGGGGGGTCGGGGTGGACAAAGGAAACTGTAAAAAAATCTTGGCCAATTTGCTCAAAAGTTTGACTTACCAGTTGCAACGACGTTCAGACGGCAACACCTAATGGATAATCGCCACGCTTGTTATATTGGAGATTTAGGGACAGGAATGAATCCCCATTTGGCGAACACTATTAAGAACTCAGATCTAATAATTGCTATCGGGACTCGGCTTAGTGATATTTCTACCGGTGGATATGAATTAATAGATCCTCAAAAAACATCACAACAGATCATTCATGTTTACCCTGACCCAGCTGAATTCGGTCACGTTTATCAGACGAGTTTAGCAATTGTGAGTTCATCCGAGAATATATTAGATCAGTTAAGTATTCTTAAGGGCATAAAAAATCCAGATTGGAGTTCTCATACCAATGTGGCAAGGCAACATTACTTAGATTGGATTTCTCCAAAAGAGACACCTGGCCCAGTAAAGCTTGAAAAAATTATTGGATGGTTATCCAAGAATTTACCAGAGGACTCTATTGTGACTAATGGGGCTGGGAATTATGCGGCATTCCTTCACCGATATTTTGTATTTAAGAATTACCCAACCGCGTTAGGTCCAACTTCGGGGAGTATGGGCTACGGGTTTCCAGCGTCCATAGCTGCCAAACTAAGATATCCAGAAAAGACAGTTGTTTGTATGGCTGGAGATGGGTGCTTTCAGATGACACTTAACGAAATGTCTACTGCCGCTAAACACAAGTTGGCCATTATAGTAATCGTTGTTAATAACGGGAAATATGCTACAATTCGTATGCATCAAGAAAAACATTATCCAGGCCGAGTTTCTGGTACTGAAATTCATAATCCAGATTTTGCTGCGCTCGCTAAAGCTTATGGAGGTTTTGGCACAACTGTTAAGAGAACGGAAGATTTTGTGTTGGCCTATGAACGGGCTGTGGCTTCGGGTTTATTATCTGTTATTGAGTTGCAGATTGATGATGAAGTTTTATCAACTAGTCAGACAGTTTCTGAGGTTAGGGATAATGGTAAATAAACTTAGTACTCAACTCCAATTTGGGCTTTAATTCCGCCTCTGAAAGGATGCTTTACAAGTTCCATTTCTGTAACTAAATCTGCAATTTCTATTAGTTCATCTTTTGCATTTCTACCGGTTAAGACCACATGAGTCATTTCCGGTTTTTCATTCAATAGAAAGTGGCAAACGTCACTTATATTAATATAGTCATATCTCAAGGCAATATTAATCTCGTCAAGCAAGACCATAGTATTTTTGGGGTCACGGATTAAACTCTTGGCTTTCTCCCAAGCGGCGGCAGCCATTTCTGTATCACGTGCTTTATCTTGAGTTTCCCAAGTAAACCCCTCTCCCATTGTGTTGAAAGAGCAAATATCTGAAAAATTTTTCAAAATTAAATCACGTTCTCCAGTGCTCATACCTCCTTTTATGAATTGAACAACAGCACATTGCATTCCATGTGCGATACATCGGAAAATCATGCCAAAAGCGGCAGAGCTTTTTCCCTTTCCTTTTCCAGTATTGACGATAATTAACCCTTTTCTGTCCGTTTTGGTTGCCATTATTTTATCTCTTGCAACCTTTTTTTTCTGCATTTTTAAATTATGTCTGTCGGCGTCTTGAGGTGCGGGTTTAGTCATTATCATTTATCCTATCTCTTACAACTGAGCTCTAATTAAATATTATGAGAAAATATTTATTGTCTGCGATAGTTATAGATTTTATTTTTCACTGTGTCTAATAACAAGTGATAGCTGATTAACGACTTTAGGAATTTTAATATATTTTCTGGGTGAGCTTCTCTAAGACAACTCTTGCAGAATTAGATTTTGGGATCCATAGACCTCTATCTAAAGCTTCTTTAAACTTTTGAGCCATTTCAAACAGGGCCGGCTCGTTATTTTCTTTTATGAAATTAAAGGTCTCAGTGTCTTCAAGGTATGATTCGAAAGTTAAGTCAAAGTGATGGCTTTTGACTGCGCCCGTCGTTGCGGAAAAAGCAAATAAGTAATCCAATGTTGCAGCAATTTCAAAAGCACCTTTATAACCGTGTCTTTTCACACCATTTATCCATTTAGGGTTTACTACTCGAGATCTTACTACTCTGGAAATTTCTTCCTCCAGCGTTCTAATTATTGGTCTTTCAGGCCTAGAGTGGTCATTATGATAGATGGGACGGTCAATTCCTTGTAAAGTTGAAACTGCGGCTGCGGCTCCACCCTCAAACTGATAATAATCATCACTGTCTAATATATCATGTTCACGATTATCTTGATTTTGAACGATTGCTTCTGTTTGTTTTAAACGAGTTTCAAAACCTTCAGTTTTCTTAATACCACTTGCATCTTTTCCGTACGCATAACTACCCCATTCGATATAAGACTCTGCTAAATCACTTTTGGTGTTCCATATTCGTTCATCAATTAATGCCTGAAGCCCAGCGCCATACGCCCCTGGCTTTGCCCCGTAAACTCGACTGCTATCTTCGCCAGATTTGAATCTAGTGGCAGCTATGTTTTGATCAGCTGGTTCATCTAAATTCATTATAGCTGTAGCGGCACTATCCACGAGAGAGATTAGTTGGGGAAAAGCATCTCGGAAAAAACCTGAGATACGCAAAGTGACATCAACGCGTGGCCTTCCTAAAATGTTCAAAGGTAAGATCTCAAAGCCAGTTACTCGCTTACTTATATCGTCCCATTTTGGTTTTACTCCCATCAGGGCTAAGCATTGGGCTATATCATCACCACCTGTACGCATATTTGAGGTACCCCATGCTGATAGAAATAATGTTCTCAGCCAATCACCATGGTCTTGTAAATGCTTTTCAAGTAATAAATTTGCTGACTTCCACCCAATATTCCATGCCGTTATTGTGGGCATTGAACGACTATCAACAGAATAAAAATTTCTACCAGTTGGCAATACATCTAATCTTCCTCGAGTCGGCGCACCAGAGGGACCTGGTTGAATAAAGTTACCCTTTAATGCATTTATTATTCCAGAAATTTCCGATGGTCCGCAGTCTGAAACTGCGGGATAAACTTCAGTTTTTATTTTTTCTAAAACGCAGTCAGTTTCGGTCCCGGGGGACTTCCTGTCACCATCAAGTAGTTTTTGTGCAAAGATCTCAATCCGTTCAATAGTATCACCGAAAGATCTCCATTTATCATCTGAAATATCTTCTAATTCGTTTGGAAACGGACCCGTCCAATGTTGGGACATGTTTGCATCCAATGTATTTAGATTTAACTGGAAGTCATTAGCGATAGCTTGGGTCAACGAAGAGTTGCCGTTACGTCCGTCATTTCTTGGTAGCCTCGTTAAAGATATTACGAGATCACGTGCTAGATTTCCTGTTGGAGCGAGACCAAAGATATGTAACCCATCTCTTATTTGAGCCTCTTTCAGATCACAGAGATAAGCGTCTAACTTAGCCAAATCACTTTCGTCCCCTTTTCCAGAAAGACCGACATCGTCTATAAGTCCAGAGGATCCAGTAAGACTAAGTATTTCCTTTTGAAGAATTTTTATACGTCTTTGATCTATCGAATATGCCTCGTAGTATTCATCGATCAAACCTTCAAGTTCCCTTAATGCGCCGTATGTCTCCGCTCTAGCCATAGGAGGTGTCAAATGATCAATTATTACGGCCTGAGCACGTCTCTTTGCTTGAGTGCCTTCACCAGGATCATTTACAATAAATGGATAGATGTGTGGAGTGGGCCCTAAAATAGCTTCTGGCGTGCAAGAATTGCTTAAAGCTAATGACTTTCCTGGAAGCCACTCTAAGTTTCCATGTTTTCCCATATGAACTATTGCATGGGTTTTAAAGTCGAACCTAATCCAAAAGTAAAAGGCAATATAGTTATGAGGAGGCATTAAATCAGGACTATGATAGGTCTCCTTCGCATCAATATTATATCCTCGAGCAGGTTGAAGCCCAACGATGACATTATTAAATCGATGAATGGATAAGGCAAAACCTTTGTCTTTTCTATTTTGGCCTTTTTTTGATAATGACGTTATGAATGGATCATCTTCAGGAGAACCCCAACGATCTTCGACTTTTGATCTAAACTCATATGGGAGTTTTTTGTATTCTTTGAGATAGTTTTCTAAGAGATAAAACTCTCCCCCAGTTTTTTCAGCCCGATCTGGTAGCCAATTTGTCGGGCCTGATATTAGTATTTGCATCAATTCGGAAGAAGACTCTGGAAAGTCATCTAATTGATGACCATTTTCTTTTAATTCTTTTGAGACAGTTATTATAGATTCAGGAGTATCTAATCCCACACCATTCGCTAACCTACCATCTCTATTTGGATAGTTTGCCATTATGAATGCAGCTTTTCGGTGCTGATTCTTAACTTCTCTTAGAGCACACCAGTTTTTAGTTAAGCTGCTAACAAATGCTATACGATCGCCCCTGGCTCTATATGTTGTGATCGAGCATTCTGTAACATTATCAAAAAATGACTCTCCCTTAAAACTTACGGCTCTTGAAAGAACTCGTCCATCAACTTCTGGAAGAGCAACATTCATTGCAATATCTCTACCAGATAAACCATTTAGTTCAGCCTCCCATACTTCCTCGGTTGATGATGAAAAAATCACTTGGAACACTGGCGCCTTATTAGCAGCGCTGGAGGTTAAAGGATTATCAGGGGCCTCTTTTTCTGAATTAAGAGAGTTAACAGAAAATGCAGTACTGTTAAGGATAACTGTTGGAGGGTGTTCTTTAAAAATTGCTTCGATTGTAGCCTGACATAAAGGGTCTTTTAATGAGGCCACAAATATTGGTAGTGGATTTAGGTCATCTCTTATCAGAGCTTTTACCAATCTGTTTACTGGGTTTAATCCGACGCCTTGGATCAGTGAGCGATAGAATATAATTGGTACTACGTGCTGTTCGGAATTCCAGTGCTTATAAATATCTTTAGGAGACGTGATGCCTTCCCCAGGCCAGTAAACTCCAGCTTTCAGAACTGGTTTGGGCCCAGGAGGGACAGTATCTGCCTTCAGTATTGAGTTTGTATATTTTAGAAAGTTCCCTGTATTTTCTAAACCACCCTCTACCAGATATCCCCAAAGATGATCGTAATGCCCGTCGTTAATAGTTGAAAGGCTACGCAACTCAGGGTCCGGTTTGTCGTCTCCAGGTAATAAGGCGAATGGAATATTTTTTTCCCTTAGAACTGATGAATATTGTTCTACACCGTATTGCCAGTATCCCATTCCACCCAATACTCGAATGATTACTAATTTTGATTTGGAAGCGGTTTCTTCCAGATGTAAGTCGACAGACATTGGATGTTGGAGATGATTAAGGCTAGCAAGCCTGACACTAGCCTGATGACCTGTTTCCGTTATGGCTTCACTTATCGCTGTTAGCTCCGAGTCTGCAGACGAAATAAATAACAGATCTGCGGGAGTTTGAGATAAATCAAAAGGTTCTAGCCCATCATCAATCGTGCCAGATTTTGCTGCTAGTAAATGCATTAGTCGAGTTTCTTAAGCATAAAAAAACTATGTGGGCTTTTTTTATATTCTCCGAAAGGACCACATTCCTCGAAGCCAAGTTTTTTATAAAGGCGAATAGCGGATAAGAGGTTTCCTCCGGTTTCTAGATAAAGTTCTGGTAGTGAAAGCCTCTTAGCTTCTACTTCTAGGTTTGCTGTAATTAAACCTCCAATACCATGGCCACGACTTGTTTCCTCAACATATATTGACTTTAATTCGCCGTAAGTAGACTTAATAGCTAGCGCACCACAGCCACATGGTTTACCATCTTTTTCTGCTATAAGGAAAACTATATTTGGGTTTTTGAAATCCTCTATGGATAGAGCGTGATTGTCCTCTGGCGGAAACAAACTGCTCATCAATGTGTAACTGTCTGTTAAGAGTCTAACACCTTCTTCAGAGGATGGGTCGCCTATACGTGTTTGGAGTTTCATCCAGCTAGAGAGCTTGAAATAGCGTCTTTATCAAGACCACTGCTCCCAATAACCACTAATTGTGTTTCGTGTGCATTATTTTCACTTTTTGAGTTTTCAAAATATGTTTCAATTCGCGGACCTACGGCTTGAATAGTCATCCTCAATGGCTTACCTTCTATGGATGCAAAACCTTTTAGTCTGAGAATACTGTGGTTTACTATGACGCCTTCCATCCTTTTGAGGAACTCTTTTTGATCTGTTATTTCGGGTAAATTCACAATAAAGCTTTCAAAATCATCGTGGTGGTGGTCATCGTGGTGGTGGTCATCGTGGTGGTGGTCATCGTGGTGGTGGTCATGGTGAATCTCGTGACGACTTTGTATGTCTTTTTCTGCGTTAACATTTTGCCCGAGAAGAACCTTAGACGGTACATTACCCATAGTAGACTGGATAATTTTTACACCCTTTCGAGTCTTTGAACCTAATTTAGTTTTTAAGGCATCAATTTCTGCTACTGATATAAGATCAGATTTATTAATAATTATTAGATCCGCACAAGTTAATTGATCTTCAAATAATTCGGATATGGGGGTTTCGTGATCTAAATTTTCATCATTAAGACGCTGTTTTTCTATGGCTTCTAAGTTACTAGAAAATTGACCCTTATTAGCTGCATCGCCATCAACAACAGTTATCACACTGTCTACTGTGACCTGTGTAGATATTTCAGGCCAATTGAAGGCTCGTATCAGCGGTTGTGGTAATGCAAGGCCTGATGTTTCAATTACGATGTGATCAGGCTTAATTTCTCGTTCTAATAATTTGGTTAAAGTTGGAATAAAATCTTCAGCAACAGTACAACAGATACAGCCATTAGACAGTTCCATTATATCCTCCTCAGTACATGTTTCGTCACCACAACCTTTTAGAATATCCCCATCAACCCCCAAATCACCAAACTCATTTATTATTAGAGCTATTCTCTTCCTTTCGGTATTTTGTAATAGCTGACGAATAAGGGTTGTTTTTCCTGACCCTAAAAAGCCAGTTATAACTGTCGTTGGTATCTTCATGGTCTCTTAATCCTTTTCTAAATATTTCCAAAACTGGCTTGAAATAACTCCCAGAATTATCCATGCGATTAAACTAACTGCTAAAGCACGCGAGGCAAACTCAGCCGCTAGTTCGGGAGGAGCAACACCAAAGTAAGTTTCCAGTTTGGGGTGCCCGATCAAATGTGGGATAGTAATAAATATAATTCCGGCACCTGATACAACTTTATGTTTATCAAGAAAAAGTAATAAAATACCCACCGTCGTACTTAGAATAGTGATTATCCACCAGCTTTGTTTTAGCCCAACAGCTACACCAATCGTGCCTGGAAGTTCCGGAGGTAGTCCAACGGAAGGAGCGAGTTGAAATACAATAAATCCACTTACACCGGCTACGATTCCCTCAGCTTTGCTCAGGGTAAAACCGCGTTTCTGAAAAAAGGCCATAGCTGCTACCAATATAAACCCAAAGCCTGTAAACGTTACTAAATTAAAACAAAGGGTCATCAAATGACGATAAGGGTCTTCCCAAATATCAACATGCTTTATGGGACTTTCTGGTGAACCATCAGTAATGAAGTGCATACTCTGCCCGGTTTCAAAAAGCTCAGCTTCCATTAAAAGTGGAGTTACTAATAGCATTTGCATCACTGTCGCTAATACGCCTGCTATGGCACCGCAAACTACGGCGCTCACAAATATATTTTTAAACATTTTTTAGTGGCAGGGAAAGGCCATAGAGTGTCTTAAATCATGAGCGGAGTCATGGACTATGGTAGCTTGTGCAAACCCTGAGGCAAACAAAAGGAAGCCTCCAATCACAACAGCTCCGAAAAGTGCACCAACCTGGCTTGTGGATGCCATATTGTCACTCGATATATTCAATTCTTTTACTTGATCTTGCATTTCTTTCTCCTTTTACCGTCACACCCGACGGCTGGGGTTTATATAATATCAAGGCTGGTCTCCTGGCTCGCGGGTCGTGGCTACATATCAGTCTTCCCAAGAATTAATCTCAGTGACGGTTAGATAGTTGCTCACCGCTTACAGTCGCGGGGGCGGCTTTGGCTTTAAGCCCCGATTTGGGTCACTCTCACCATATTCCCATTTCATCTTTAATTGCTTTTGCAAAAAAACTGAACCTTGTAGCACAACCATTTGCTTAGGTTAGTGGAGTCGTCAAGTATAAATTAGTCTCTTTACAAAAAAATTTTAGAAAAATACGAGTTTTAAAAAAAAAATCATATATGTGGTATATAAAGTAGTTGTTTTTACAATATGAAGTGTTTATCGATTATAGATGAGTTTTGCCTTTAAAATACTATTTACATTGACTGAGAGTTTGATCAATTGCGTTTTTCAAAATTAAAACTAAATGGGTTCAAAAGTTTTGTAGACTCAACAGATTTAACGATCTCTGATGGTTTGACTGGTGTTGTCGGTCCAAATGGTTGTGGAAAATCAAACCTCCTGGAAGCTCTTCGTTGGGTTATGGGAGAGAACCGACCCAAGGCAATGCGAGGTGCTGGGATGGATGATGTGATTTTTGCAGGAGCAGCGTCACGTCCCGCAAAAAATTTTGCAGAGGTCTCCTTAACGGTTGATAATTCGGATCGGTCTGCTCCCAAAGAGCTCAACAATGTCAGAGATTTTGAAGTTTTACGGCGTATAACTCGAGATGCCGGATCTGCATATAAAGTTAACGGTAAAGATGCCAGAGCGCGAGACGTCCAAATGTTATTTGCAGATGCCTCAACAGGCGCCCACTCACCTGCTTTGGTTAGGCAAGGTCAGATTGCAGAACTTATAAATGCAAAACCTAAGGCGCGAAGACGTATTTTGGAAGAAGCAGCTGGAATATCAGGTTTATACCAGCGCCGTCATGAAGCTGAACTAAAGTTATCGGGTGCAGAAACAAACCTTTCACGGGTTGATGATACCATAGATCAACTCGCTTCTCAATTGGGTCAATTAGCAAAACAGGCAAAGCAGGCTATCAGATATCGTGAAATTGGAGAAGTTATAAGAAAATTAGAAGGACAAATTTTATACATAAAATGGGAAGAGTCTGAAGGTAAACAAATAGTGGCAGAAGTGCAGAAGGAACAAGCACATAAAAAAGCGGCTGATGCTGAGCTGGAGGCTAATAAGTTTTTTAATAAAAGAGAAGAGTCTGAGAATTTAATGCCAAAATTTAGAGAAGATAATGCTAATGCTGTCTCATACCTTCAAAAACTCAAAGTCGAAAAAGAGACTTTAATAAATGCTCAGCAACTGATTCTGGGTGAAATTCAGAAACTAGAAACTGACATTGGACAGCTAAAAATTGATATTCAACGAGAGCAAGTTTTAAATAACGATGCTTCTCAAACTTTAACTTCATTGGAATTGGAAAAAGCAGAGCTGCTATTGTCGACAGCTGATTATTCACAAAGATTAGCGACAGCTATTGAAGTTTCTAGATCATCGGCTCTAGAGCTTCAGCTTCTAGAAGGTGAGCTTTCCAACAAGACAGAAGATAACGCGAGATTATTCGCACAACATCAATCTGCCCAAGGGCTTTATGAGGAACTCAAGGCCACTCAAGAGAGAATAGATTCTGATAAAGAAAAGTCAGTTTTAGAACTGGAAGGTTTACGAAAAAACGTGGAGGCTCAAACAGCTAAATCTATTAAAGCTCAACAGGACTTCAAAAATGCAAAAAATCAATTTGAAACAGCTGATACTAAACTAAACCAAGTTGAAAAAATGAGAAGTGAATTACAATCTAGAGAGGCGGAAGCAAGGTCTATTTCATCGGAGGCGGGCGGTATTGAAAAAGTACTGCAAGCCGAAGCAGATGCAATAACAAGGCTTCTGAGAAGAGAAACTTCGGAAGTTAAACAGATTATTGATCAAATCCAAGTTAGACCTGGTTATGAGTTAGCATTAGGAGCAGCTTTCCAAGACGATCTTAAGAATCCAGAGTTAGGAGAAGGTCAGAGAACTGGATGGGTTAAAATGAGCGTTGAAGATGGAGATTACAACCTTCCGGATGGTGTGAAATCCCTTTCCTCAATTGTAAAAGGATCTGAGCTAATTTCACGACGTTTAACACAAGTTGGAATTGTAGACCCGGCGCTTGGAGGAGAGCTTCAAAATGACTTAAAGCCTGGACAAAGATTAGTTTCAATGGATGGAGGACTTTGGCGTTGGGATGGCTTTACTGTAGATGCTAGTGATTTGTCTACCTCTTCGGCTTTACGACTTAAGCAACTCAATAGGTTGGAAGAATTAAAGAAGGAGTTATCGGAAGCTACGGCTAAGTCTGAGGGAGCACAACAAGCACATAGGAGCCTGCAAGATCAACTGTTAGAACTTACAGAGACAGATAAAAAGGCACGTGTGGAAAGGCAAGAAGCCGACAGACTTATGACAGAATCGAACCGACTTTTGAGTAACGCAGAAAGTGAAAAAAATATATCAGAAGGCAAAGTTGAAAATTTACTTTTGACTGTTGAAAGATATAAAAATGAATTACTGTCTACGGAAAAAAGATTGTCCGAGGCTAACAATACTATCGGTTGTCTTGATGATCTAGAAACAGCTCAGACTGAAATACAGAAACTAAAAATAACTGTAGAAAACTCAAGGACGAATATGATAGCGAAACGGAGTGTATCTGATACAATTAGTAATGAAAATGAGCTGACTTTACGGAGGTTGGATAAAATAGAAGAACAATTTGTGGTCTGGACATCACGCTTCGATTTGGCAGACAAACGTATTAATGAATTGAGATCTAGATTGGGGCTGTTCGAAAAAAAGCTGAAGATTGAAAAGGAAAGACCTAACGAAATTTTAAATAATATAAATAACTTAGATGAAAAACTCGCATTAAGTGAAAAACTTTCGATCGAGTCTACAGAAAAGCTGGCAGCCGCGGAGGCTCTTTTACGTCAGGAAATTGATAATGAAAGAAACGCTGAGAGAAATGCTTCGGAGGCAAGAGAAGAGCGAGCCCGTAATGACGTAATTTTAGAGACGGCTATAAATAATGTTGAATTTTGTTTACGTAGAATTTTTGATGAATATGGTCTATCTCCAGAAGAGCTGAGGTTAGATTTAGAATTAACAGAAAAAGATATATCAGAAGCCTCAATTTTGGAAGAAAAAGTTGATCGTTATAAACGGCAAAGAGACGGTTTAGGTGCAGTTAATTTACGCGCAGAAGAAGATGCCAAAGAAGTCCAAGATCAATATGACGCTATAAGAAAAGAAAAAGAAGACCTGGCGGAAGCAATAAAAAAGCTTCGCTCTGGTATTTCGTCCTTAAATCGTGAGGGTAGAGAGCGTATCTTAACTGCCTTCGAACAAGTTAATGAAAATTTCAATAATTTATTTAAGAATCTATTTAGTGGAGGTGATGGAAAGCTAGTAATGGTTGAGAGTGACGATCCTTTAGATGCTGGACTTGAAATTATGTGTCAACCGCCAGGAAAAAAACTCTCAACATTGTCTTTATTATCAGGTGGAGAACAGACACTAACCGCCTTGGCCTTAATATTTGCAGTTTTTCTTGCAAACCCTGCGCCACTATGTGTTTTGGATGAGGTTGATGCTCCTTTAGATGATTCAAACATTACCAGGTTTTGCGATTTGTTGGATGAAATGATCCGTCAAACTGATACTCGCTTCTTAATTATCACCCATCACGCTATTACAATGTCTCGTATGGATAGATTGTTTGGAGTAACTATGGGTGAATTGGGAGTCAGCCAATTAGTCTCTGTCGATTTAAAGAAGGCAGAGACGCTTGTTGCCTAACCTGTTTCCAAAAGTTTAGATTTTGTTTAACATTTGTTTTGTTGGCCAGCCATCGGCAGGTATTTTTATTTTAAGTTGTTCTTCTTTGACTGCTTTACGTGTCTTTGAACCCAAGATCCCGTCAATGCCTCCAACATCATAGCCTTTTTGTTCAAGCTTTTTTTGTAACAAAAGCATATCTTCTAAATTTAAAATAGGCTCTGGCCATCCTAATCTATATCGAGGTTCACCGTTAAGTAATGTCGCAAAATAGGCAGCAGTTAGGATATAAGTGGAACTATTATTCCATTTTGATAGGACTCGAAAATTTGGGTAGGTCAAAAATGCAGGTCCCTTTCGTCCCATAGGAATAATTAACGAAACTTTTTTATGTTTTTTCTGAAAATTTCCTAACCTAGGCCAAACACCGATTTCTTCCCATTCTTTCAGAGATAATTTTGTATCGAGGCCAGTTTTAAACCAATCCATAGTTTTAGGCACTCTTACCTCCAATAACCAAGGCTCATCGCGTTCCCAACCCAGTGAAACTAGTTTTTTTGCTGTTGAATATAAAGCGTCAACGGCTGATGCTCTTATATCTATTTTCCCGTCATTATCACCATCGACCCCATGTTCCAAAATACCTAACGGTAACATTTGCAACATTCCTACTTCACCTGCCCAAGCTCCTTTTGTCTCCTTGGGGTCAAAAGCCTTACGTGCATACAGCTCTAAAGCTCCGAATATTTGTGGTCGAAAAAGATGTGGGCGCCGGCAGTCATGGCTTAACGTCAAAAGAGAGTTCAAAGTATTATAATCCCCTTGGAACAACCCAAAATCTGTTTCTAATGCCCATAAAGTGAGTAGAATTTCTTTTGGAACTCCATAAATCTGATTAATTTCATTAAA
>JBJLGD010000002.1:0-19116 GCA_045565015.1 Paracoccaceae bacterium | reverse complement strand
CTTACTCTCGATACCTCACTTAAAGCTAACTACCATCTTTACATAAATAGATTATACTTTGTCAAAATTTCTTTGAGACCAAAATTAAATTACAATCAAAGACTATTAATATTTTTACCTCGATTGATTATTTTAACTTTTATTTATAATTATTTAAGTTCAACTATTACCAAACATGGAGTTGGGAGAAAAAAATGAAACAATCCGTATTGATAGTAGGTGCTGGCCATGGTTTGAGCGCCTCACTTGCCAAATTATGTTTTAGTCGTGGTATGTCAGTTGATCTTGCTGCCAGAGATATAACTAAATTAAAGTCATTACAGCTCGAAACGAGTGCTCATCTTCATAGATGTGATGCAAGTGAGATAGGTCAGGTGTCACATCTTTTCACAAAGCTTGATGAAACAACAGGTGTACCTGATTTAGTAGTTTATAATCCTTCAGCGCGAGTGAGAGGCCCAATAGCTAACTTAAATGCAGAGGATACATTGAACGCACTCAAAGTCACTTGTTTTGGTGCGTTTTTGATCGCTCAACAAGCCGCAAAAAGAATGGAGAAAAGAGGAAGTGGCAGCATCTTTTTTACCGGAGCCTCTGCTGGGGTGAAGGGTTTTCCAAATTCATCTGTTTTCGCTATGGGTAAGTTTGGTCTTAGAGGTCTTGCTCAATCACTGGCTAGAGAACTACACCCTAAGAATATACACATAGGTCACTTTGTGATCGACGGGGGAATTAGTTCAAAGACACGAGAATCTATTGATGATAACATGCTGGACCCAGATGAAATCGCAAAATCATATTTACAATTTCATGACCAACATAAGAGCTCTTGGGCTTGGGAACTAGAACTAAGACCTTGGACAGAAAAATTTTAAAATAGTAATGATTAGTTATTTAAAGCATATTCATTGTAAAAATATGCTTTAAATATTTTTACACATATATTTTGTCACTAAGGCCATAAATCAATATGGCAGATACTATGGCAAACACAGCTGGAGCAATATAGCCTTCTGCCGTGTATTTAACACCCTCTAAGGTAGCTGCATTCGAACTGGTGACAGTGATGTAACCCGTTACCACTAATATACACGACTGAATAAATATATATACCAGGAAGACCCAAGCTCCGCCTAAGCCTGCAAATAAGAAATATATACCTAAAAGTGTCGCAGCCGCAACAAATGTACCAGCTATTCTGGTGGGTAATACTGCAGATTCATGAATACCATATTTTGCCAACCAATCAACGGTAATAAACAAGGTTTGATACGTATACATCGCAAAACCAGCAATCATTAATATATACAAAATTAAATAAATTATTCCATTAAACTCAGCTACCATTTCAAAACTTCCTTTCAAAAAAAATTCGATACTTAATGGTAACATTAACCCCAAAAAAAACGACCCTAATTTTTAAAACAGCTTGCAAATTATAATGTCTGTAGCAACAATGACACTCGAGCCTGAAATGTTATATGCAATTAATCATAGAGATTTATAAGTGCATCATTTGATTGGGTAATAATAAAAGTTACAGGGGAAATAAATGAAACTTCGACTGCACCATATTAATCTTAGTACTGAAAACGTAGAACGTATGGATAAGTTTTATCAAGATGTACTTAAACTTGATAGGGACACGACAGATGACCTACCAATCTTAGAAAAAAATAAAGGTTATAGCGGTGACGTCGCATTTGTTACGGATGGTTCGATACAAACTCATATAGCACAAAAAGATCAAATGGCAGGGTTCAATACTCAGCAGTTTGTAAATCCTGTGGAGCGGGGTCACATAGCCTATAGAACCGACGATCTAGAACAATTTAAAGCTCATCTCGATAAAAAGGGAGTTAAGTATGCTGATTGGGGAAATGTGGCGGTTAATGGTTGGCATCAAATATTTTTTTATGACCCTGACGGGAATATCATTGAAGTTCATTCTGTAGAAAACGAAAAAGAAGAATGGGAGAACTTAAGATATACGGAAGGACGAAAACGGTAGCAAAAAAGAAAGTTATAGATAAAAGTCAGTCTAATCTCGAGAAGCCACTAAAACGTTCTAAATTGAAGAAAAATAATTATGAGATCGTAAGGCGTAGAGTTACCGAATTAACAGTATTTTAAATTATCATTTAATCATTGAATTTAATCTTTCAGAGATTATTTGATTGGCTTCATTAATAATGCTTCGAACGAGTTCATCACAGCTTGGGTTGTCATTAATCAAACCAGCAACCATGCCGCATGACCACGCACCTGCGTCAACCTCACCCTCGAGCATCACTTTGGGATAAACTCCAACAACTTCGTTAGAAATATCATCGAAGGTTATTTCACTTCCAAGCTCTTTCTCTAACTTCAAAACTTTTTCTACTGTCGGATTGACCAGAACTCTTTCGGTATTCCTCAACGGCCGCATTACTAGTCTTGTATCTAATTCTGAGGCATCAATAATTGCTTGTTTTACATTTGCGTGTATTGGGGCCTCCTTTGTTACCATAAAACGAGTCCCCATATTAATACCCTCTGCACCCAATGAAAGTGCGCTTACCAAGCTACGTCCATCTGCCATTCCACCTGAGGCAACAAAGGGTACAGTTAGTTTTTCAGCCGCCAGAGGTAATAAAATAAAATTTGGTATATCATCTTCTCCGGGATGTCCCGCACATTCAAAGCCATCAACAGAAACGGCATCACAGCCAATAGACTCAGCCTTTAAAGCATGCCTAACCGATGTACATTTGTGAATCACTTTTATGCCAGCGTCTTTTAAAGCTGGTAAGTGTGCTTGCGGATTTCGACCAGCCGTTTCTACAATTTGCACTCCCCCGTCAATTATAGCCTTAATATAACTAGGGTAATCCGGAGAGGAAACAGTTGGTAAAAATGTTAGATTTACCCCAATAGGTTTGTCAGTTAAATCTTTACAACGCAAAATTTCATCTAATAGTGCTTGGGGTGACTTTTGAGTGAGCGCAGTTATGATACCTAACCCACCAGCATTCGATACTGCCGCTGCTAACTCGGCAAATCCTACAAAGTGCATCCCACCTTGTATAATTGGATACTCAATTTTGAACAATTCTGTTATCCGCGTTTTCATAATTCGATCCAATCTAATTTAAGCAAAATTTATTCAGTATCATATTGAAATCAGAGTACAAGTTTTAATAGAAAACCTTTTATAGCGTGCTGCCGCAAGTGCCAAGGCAATCAAAGTTCCATTTTCTTATAAGAAATAAATAATTAAGTTAGATACAGCGACCACCATCAACTTCCATGGCAACCCCTGTAATCATACTGGCTTCATCAGAGCACAAATAACAAGCTGCATTTCCAAGATCCTCTGGTGTAGAAAATCTTCCTATAGGAATAGTTGATAAAAACTTCTCTCTTATCTCAGGGGTATCTTCTCCCATGAATGCCTTCAGCAATGGTGTTTCACCCGCAACTGGATTCAAGGCATTAACACGAACGTTAAAAGGAGCCAGCTCTACTGCCATAGCCTTAGTGGCTGTTATTACCCAACCCTTAGATGCATTATACCAATTTAAATTTGGGCGGGGCGAAATTCCTGCGGTAGAAGCCATATTTAATATAACACCAGATTTATTTAATTTCATATGTGGTACAAAATTTATAGCTGACAAATAAATTGAACGTACATTAATATTTAGGACTCTATCGAATTCCTCTTCACTAATTGTTTCCATCGGTGCAGGCAGGTGGGTAACACCAGCATTATTTACCATGATATCTAAATTTCCAAATTTCGAAAAAACTTTTTCAGAAAAACCTTTCATACTCATAGAGTCAGACACATCTACTTCAAGAGCTGTCCCATTTATATCATTTGCTACCTTTTCAGCAGAACTCAAGTTAATATCTGAAACGATTACCCGTGCGCCCTCCTCTGCAAATTTTTTACAGATCCCAACACCAAATCCCGAACCACCACCAGTTACGATTGCCACTTTATCTTTAAGTCTCATAACATTTCCCACATTAACTTATTTATAAAATAACGCCTTAATTAGTCATTCATAGGAATTCTGCGTTCTACAATTCTGGCCATTATAGAAGCCCCTACCGGCAAAACCTCCTGATCCAAAACAAAGCTTGGATTATGCAAAGGTACTGTGCCGCCATGTCCAACCCGGCAATACGCTCCAGGCACCACTTTTAACATATCAGCAAAATCTTCTGACCCTGTTGCTGGCTCAGCTTTATCATCTATATTTTCTACTCCAACGATATCTGCTGCAGCTTTCATATATTCGTCAGATAAGTCATCATCATTTGTTAGAACATCAAATATATTTCTCAAGTCAATCGAAACACTTACTCCGTATGCTTTCCCAAATCCCTCACATAGATCTTTCATTCTAGTTTCGACCATCTCATAAACAGCATCAGAGAAATACCGGATTGTTCCTGCTAGATAAGCCGTTTCAGGGACAACATTATACGCTGCGCCTGCATGAATCTGAGTAACAGAAATTACACACGTTTCTAGGGGAGGAACATTTCTACTAACAATATTTTGTAATTTGCCCCACTAAAGCTGAGGCTATGACCAAAGAATCTTTCGATTGCTGAGGCATTGCGGCGTGGCTCCCTACGCCTTTTACGGTAATATCAAAAAATGAGGCCCCTGCCATAGCAGCACCCTTACAAATATCAACTGAATTTATTTTTCCATTCGGAGAATTGTGCATTCCAAAAACTTCATCACACGGGAACTGATTGAATAACCCCTCAGACAACATCCCCCTAGCACCGCCCCAAACCTTCTTCTGCCGGTTGGAATATTAGGACCGCCGTTCCATCAAAGTCACGAGTTTCTGCCAGGTGTTTAGCTGCCCCGAGAAGCATAGTAGTGTGGCCATCATGACCACATGCGTGCATGGCCCCAGGGTTCTTTGAAGAATACGGCACACCTGAAATCTCATCAATTGGCAAAGCATCCATATCTGCACGAAGCCCTATTCTTCTATTTCCCTTACCTTTACCATGGATGATCCCAACAACACCTGTTTTCGCAATTCCAGTATGCACTTCATCCACACCAAAACTTTCCAATTTTTCAGCTACGATTTTCGATGTTCGTTCTTCCTGAAAGCCAATCTCTGGATTTGCATGAAGATCTTCAAAAATCTCTGATAATTCATTTTTACTTTTAGAAATTACTGGTAAGATTTTTATTGTCACTTAACACTCTCCTCTTAAGATAATAATTAAATTTTATTACTAAACCTCTTTTTCAAGAATCTTTCTGAGTTTATATGCATTGGACTGATGTTCAATAGAAATATCATCGTATCTAATAATTGAATTAGCTTTAACATCTTTTAACATTTTTGCTCCAGCTGTAAGGCCCAAAGGAAGAGCTCTTTGACGAACAGATATTATACTTGGACGTATATCTCCTGACACAGTATACCCACCTTCTCCATCCAGGATTTCACCAATCTTTAAATCTCTTTTCGCTATACTTACCACATCTGATAAAAAATCCGTAGCTACACCGGTAGGTTCCTTTCGGATGCCAACATTAGCTACCGACAAGCCAAGCTCCAATCCAATCAAATGCCAACGCTTATAACTTGTAAAATATTTACCACTCTCATCAGTTTGAACCTTATATTCTTCAAAACAGTTTTTTTGATAGTCATTTGCAGCTTTTAAATTTACCCAAACTCCTTTTCGGATATCATAATCCAGCATATCACCATCTGAATCCAGACTATTAATAACCTCAACAAACCCTGAACCGTTTAGGATACCACCATCAGTCGTTGGCCTCATTAAACTCGGTATCTGATCAATGGTTCCTGAGGGATAATTCAATCCATTTGGTGGGGCACGTAAACCAGTTGCATTTGATATTGCGGAAGATTCGATCGCAGGTTTAGTTCCATCAAGAAAGGAATTAAACATTTTAGGGTTAAGACGACCACGTTCTGCTTGTTCTGGAGATAAACCCCAGTAATCCCAAATCGTATCTGGTGTTGAGTATCGGTATTCAGGATTCCATTTATGCCCTCGACCAGCAGCAACAACTTCAAATCCACATACTCTAGCCCAGTCAACCAACTCACAAACCATTGCAGGTTGATCACCATAAGCCATCGAATAGATTACGCCTGCTTCAGTAGCTTTTCGAGCGAGAGATACTCCACAAAGAGCGTCTGCCTCAACTGTTGCACTAATTACGTGTTTCCCAGAGTCAAATGCACTAATTATGTGATCAATAGCCGCTATTGGATTTCCAGTACATTCTATAATGATATCGATCCGCGGTTCATTAATTATATTATTATGATCCTCTGAAATATACGTGGTTCCAGAAACTAAAGCTTGCTCTAGTGAATCTGCACCGAAAAGCTCAGGTTTCCACCCTGCTAATTCTAAATTAGATTTGCACGACTTGATATTTATATCAGCAATACCCGCGACATGAATTCCTGGTAGCCTGATCGCTTGAGACGCAAACATCGTACCAAATTTGCCTGCCCCAATTAAGCCAATACGTATTGATTCATTATTCTCATCTAAATTTCTTAACTGGTTAAACAAACTCATCTAAATATAATTCCACGATTTTGCTGCAAATAAATGAGTTCACTCCAGCAGTGTTACTATGTGGCTCAATGCAATTTCATAGCCACCTACTCCAAAGCCACAAATCACCCCATCTGCTCTAAGAGATACAAACGACTTATGTCTAAACTCCTCACGCTTATGAATATTAGAAATGTGAACCTCTAACACCGGGCCCTTATAATTATTTAACGCATCTAATAATGCCACTGATGTGTGACTAAAAGCTCCAGGATTTATAATAATGCCATCAAATTTTTTTTCTGCTCTCTGAATTATCTCAACTAACTCACCTTCATGGTTGGATTGCACAAAATTTAGATCTAAATTATTTTTTTCTGCTATAGAATCACAATTTTTCTCAATATCGTTTAGTGTAGACTTACCATAAATTTCTGGCTGTCTTGTTCCCAATAAATTCAAATTAGGGCCGTTAATTATCTGAATTTTTTTCGTCATTTAATCTGTTCCTATTCCTCAAAGGACAACCTAACTTTTTTATCTGGCTTTCCAAAAATCTAATAATTCTAATAATTATCACTAAGTAATAGCTTGTACAAATAATTGTTTTTAATTAAATTCACTGTTACGATATTATTGGCGGTTTAAAAAAATTTTCTTCCAGAAAGTATTCCATATATAAAATGGCTAATTTAAAAATCGATTGGAAGTGTAAAAACACTTGGAAGATATCATCCTACAATACGCTTTGGTGTTTGATAGGATGTTCTATCGGCGATTTTGGTACTATTCTTTTTTTCCAAATGTCAGATTATCAGGTTCCAGTAATGACGATAATGAGTTTAGCCATCATAAATGGATTAATAACCTCAGTTATACTAGAAACAATAATTTTATCTCGTCAAATGATTTTATCAGTTGCACTCAAAACCGCTCTTGGTATGTCTTTTATCTCAATGCTAGCAATGGAAATTTCAATGAATGCTACTGATTTAATTCTTGTCGGTGACGCCAAACTAAATATCTGGGTTGTCCCGATTATGCTTCTAGCCGGATTTATTACACCACTTCCATATAATTACTGGCGACTTAAGGTTTACGGTAAAGCTTGTCACTAATAATAAAATCTAACTATTAGTCTTTATAATGTCTTCTGTCCGATAAGAAAAATCCAAGGTTGAATATTTCCCGCTAAACCTTTCGACTGACCAGAATAACGGTTTACAATGGATACATCAATATTATCTAGATACGTAACTAGTTCGTCTTCACTGTAATAAGAGTAAAATCTACCAATAGTATCACGCTCTGTTCCACACCCTAACTTCATCCCCAAGCCCAGATAGCCACCAGTAAGTAGCATATTTTTAATTTTTTTAAGAATTTTTAAAAAATTATCCCGATTTACATGCAAAAGACTAAAACTTGCATAAACACCATTAAAACGTAGATCAGGGTTCAACTCATCAAATGTACACACTTCAGCGTTAATTTTAAATTTTTTATTAGCAAGTTCAACCATTTTTGGTGAAGCATCAACTGCATGACACTTAAGCCCTGCTTTAATCATATAAGAGGCTGCAGCTCCATGACCGCAACCTAAATCTAAGATTTTATTATTATTATTTTGTAATTTAACGAAATCTTTTAAATGCTTATTAGTAGTGAATCCACCCATTTGGGAGTACTCCTCTACTTTTGCGTTATAAACATCGATTGTTTCATGATCTATCATGGGTGTTCCAAAGCTTTTTTTAAAAAAAACGGTATTTCTTTAATGATGATAAATGGATGAGTTTAAAATAACAACGGCTTTTGATTCATTAATTGACAGCATCCTAAATATTGTATTCTTTATTATGCGAGAGGATTTAATATGACTAAGTGGCTCGAGTTTTTGGATACGAATCAAAATCGTTTTGAAGAAGAACTGATGGAGTTTATTCGAATTCCTTCTGTTTCAGCCTCCAGCGATTATTCTAAAGATGTTGAAAAAGCCGCTATATGGGTCTCTGATCGTTTAGAGAAGGCTGGTGTTGAGAATACCACTATAATGCCGACTGGTGGGCATCCAGTCGTTTATGGCGATTGGCTACATGCGGGGTCCTCAAAGCCAACAGTTTTAATCTATGGTCATTTTGACGTTCAGCCAGCAGAACCATTTGATTTGTGGGATACACCACCATTCGAACCAGAGATAAGAAATGGTAAAATGTTTGGTCGCGGAGCTTCAGACGATAAGGGTGGCATGTTAATACCAATTATTTCTTTTGAAGCTATAATTAAAACTTTCGGTAAAATGCCTGTGAATGTAAAATTTCTGTTTGAGGGCCAAGAAGAGATTGGATCTCCTCAATTACCAGATTTTATAGCTAAGTATCGGAAAAAGCTTTCATGCGATATGATCTTTTCAGCAGATGGACTTCAGTGGACAGAGGACGAACCAAATATCGTTTTAGGCTTGAAAGGTTTACTTGGAGTGGAAATTAAGGTTTCAGGCCCTAAAGTTGATCAGCATTCAGGATTACATGGAGGAGCAATTGCCAATCCTCTAATGGCAATCAGTCAGTTAATTTCGTCAATGAAAGATCAAAATGGGAAAATTTTAATTGACCACTTTTATGATGATGTCGTTGAATTGACCAATGAAGATAAAGCTGAGATTGCAAAAGTTCCTTATAATGAGGCAGAATACATTTCTGAACTCGGAGTATCTGAACTTTTTGGAGAGGAAGGATACAGTACCCGAGAAAGATTGTGGGCTCGCCCTACCTTGGACGTGAACGGGATTTGGGGCGGCTATCAAGGACTAGGTTCAAAAACTGTACATCCATCTGAGGCCAGCGTAAAAATAACATTTAGACTAGTAGCCAATCAAGCTCCAGAGAGAATATTTGACCTAATTAAAAGCCATATAAAAAGGCATACACCTCCGGGAACCACTTCTATAATACAAAAGTTAGCTGGAGACGGTGATCCATTTTTGATGCCAAAGAGCCATAATGCTAGTAAAATTGCCAAGGATATACTTGCAGAAGTTTATCAAAAAGAGCCTTACGAAACTCGTTTAGGCGGCTCTATACCAATAATGACAATCCTACTGAAGGAACTTGGTGTCCATGGAACTATGTTTGGGTTTTCCTTAGGAGATGAGAACTTACACGCTCCAAATGAATTTTTTAGGTTAAAAAACTTTAAACGCGGGCAAATAGCGTATTGTAAATTACTCGAAACATTAGGAACAGTGTAGTAAAAAAGTCTACAGTCTATTTATTTTTTTATTCAAAATAGTAAAAATATAAATTCCAGAAAAAACAACAATCAAGGAACTTAAGTGGTACAACCTAAAAGGTTCCCCAAGGATTATTACCCCCATGATGGCAGCATAAATTGGTACGAGATTTATATATAGACCTGCTTTACCCGGTCCAATAAGTTCTACACCTCTCATAAAAGTAATTTGTGATAAAAATGAAGGTATCAATGCAATATAAAGAATAAAGAACCATTCATAATTTTCTGGCCAAAGGGTATTTCCCATTACTAATTCAAATATTAAAAGTGGTAGAGAAGCCAGCCAAGCGGCAATAGCAAAAAATGTGAAGAGTGTAAGACTTTCCATATTAGGGCTTTTTTTCAAGCCAATCGTATAGCAGGCGTATAAAAATACTGCGAGTAATGCGAGAAGATCCCCAATATTTGCTGAGAGAGCAATAAGCGCTTTTAAACTCCCTTCACTGATCACAATTAAAACACCGATTAAGGCTACAACCATTCCAAAAATCTCAATTTTAGATACCCTCGTATTAAGGAAAATTACAGCTAATGCTAGAATAATTGCTGGCATGGTGCATTGAATTATCCCTAAATTCACCGCAACAGTATAATTAGCTGCGATATAAAATAACGCATTGAATGCGGTGAGACCCAAGCCTCCCATTGCTAAGACCCATTTTAAATTGTTTTGTATTATAGGGTAGGCCGATGTCAACTTATCCTTCTGCATGACCAGAAGAATAGGGACAACAATAGACCAACGTAAAAATACTACGACCATTGGAGAGATTTCACCCGCGGACAATCGAGCAATAATACAGTTTCCCGCCCACCCAAACGTTGAAAAGCATATTAATAGAGGTGCATTCTCCCACAACTTCTGTAAAAACTTAATCTCAAAACTCCCAAATCAGTGTGAGACAATTTAAAAGGATGTTAATTTTTAGTTAAAAAAATTTATATCAGCCAGTAGTTATTAAACTGGCCTATCACCCTTAATCGTAACTCTTCTACCTTTTCGTTCTTCTGGCCAATAATCCCAAATCGCTCTATGCATGCAACAGCGATTGTCCCAAAACGCCATATCATTTAAAGACCAACGAAACCTAATTTGGTAGTCTACATGCTCAGCATGTTGAAAAAGAATTTCCAAGACTGAGTTACTTTCTATTTCTGAAAGTTCATTAATACGAGTTGTAAAAGTCCGATTAACAAATAACGCCTTTTTACCGGTCTCAGGATGAGTCCTCACAACTGGATGAACAGCCTCGGGGCAGTATATATCCTGATCACTTTTCCCCCTATCACTGTAACGGCCCTTGTAAATGTGTTCTGAACTATGAAGGGCTGTCAGACCGTCTATCATTTTCTTTATTGGCGTTGATAGATTATCATAAGCGAGATACATATTACTAAACATTGTGTCTCCACCACATGGCGGAGCAATATGTATCTGAAGCATTGTGCCTAATGGCGGTTCATCATCACATGACACATCAGAATGCCAAAACTCTCCGTTTGCAATTTTAGAGTCCTTAGTCGCATGAATTTCAAAAATTTCTGGAAAACCTTTCATAGTGGGAGCAGCAGGATGAGCATGTAAGGGTCCAAAACGTTTGCCAAACAAAATATGTTGATCTGGAGGAATGACACCTTGATCTTTAAAAAACAAAACCTGGTAATCTAAAAAGGCTTGGTGAATTTCAACAAACTGTTCCTCTGGTATGGGTTTACTTAAGTCCACACCATATATATCTGCCCCCAAATTAGGAGCAAATGGTTTTGCATCGATAAATTTGTAATTATTTGTTTTAATATATACCATAATTAACTCCTAAATTTCCGTGAATAATCCTAAAATAAAATATCGAAATCTTCAATGTGTGAACAATATAATCTTATAAACATATATTTATTACACTGAGTAAAATACCCCCAACTAACGCATATGTGAACGAAATCCATAAGTTAACCCCAAAGGTTAGCTTGGACACTGGTACTACAAAAAGTCTAGAACACGTAATTAATGCTAATGAAGCGAAAGACGGTAAAGTTCCTGCGCCCCAACCAATAAGATGAGCTTGCATGAGTAGAGCGGGATGAACATCTGCAGCGCCTCCACTAAAAACTCCTAATAAAGCAGTACTAGATATAACTGGATGTATTCCAATTGTTGAAGCAATCATCATAATTGTGGGAGTTAATATAAGAGCCACCCAGCCCGGGATAATACCGGCGTAAAAAGTTGACGCTACCTCACTAAACACTCCCGCCTCGGTAGCAAAAAACGCAATAACCATAGCCATACTAATTATTATGATATCGTCAGAAATATCAATCATTGTTGTTTTAGTACTAATTAATACGGCAGTAACCCGTTCTGAATTTCGGATTAACTGCAATATAACCAAAAGTGGCATTACTAATATAACTGCAGATAGAGCGGTATAATCGAATATGAACGCAACAATTAAAACTGAAACAAGTGCTATCATCAAACGAAACAAAACAGGCTTTAAACATTTTATAGCGGCCATTATTTCTAAGTTTTGAAATGATTTGTTTATGTAGGGTAGACTTACAAAGGTAAAAATAGTTGCCGTAAGTAAACCGATAGATATAGCAATCCAAGAGTCCAGATTATTAGTGAATTTCTGACCAATTGCAAAAGCTATAAAAAATGGTGACCATGTTGCCGCTGTTACCATACCCCTGAGCGTTGCTTCCGCCGCTGCCCTTCTAGTTTTAAATTTACTATTTTTTGGGATTGCGGCAGATAAAATTGGTACCACTCCCAAGTTCAACACTCCTCCGAAAAAATGTGCCGCCAATTGTAATCCACTAGCTGATGTGTTGGAGGGTAGATTTGCTAATTGAGCTTGGGTTCTATTAACAGATGGCATAATTGAAGCAGTGGCTCTAACTAGTGCCATTGTGGGAATTAAAGCACAAAAAATTAATGTATTTCTACCAGACGCCATCCAATCATCAAAAGATGGTATTTCTTCAATAAAAGACCACCCAATTAAGCAAAAGAATAACAAGATTAAAAAGGTACTTTTCCTTAATTTTGGCAGAGTTAATATGATAAAAATTATATAAAAAATTACTCCAAAATTTATAACATCAATTACCTGTTCCTCGAATAGAATTTGAATTATTGCGCATAACCATGCTCCAGATAAAAGGAATAACCTCACACTATTTATTAGGCGGATTGAATAATCCATCAATTCAATAACCATTTATATTTTTAAACGTTGAGTAATTATGTCTAACCAAGCGCTTCAAAAGCTTCAAGCCCTCCACTTAAAGAATACAACTACCAAGATGTTCATTGAGTTAATCAGAAAAAGTTTTTTTAGCGTGAGACACTGCAAGCAATTAATTGAGAAAAAATTTGAAATTATTTTCTTGAGTTATAGATGGACAGTATTTACACCTTAGAGGTGGTTTTGGGAATTAAGTAATAGTAGGAAAAATAATGCTTTATGCCATCGGCGACATACATGGGCAGCTAGATGAATTGGAAAATGCACTATCATTAATAAAAGATGATGGTGGAGCAAACGCAACTATAGTTTTTTTAGGTGATTATACGGATCGAGGCCCTAACAGTTGTGGCGTTATTGAAAGATTGATTGAAGGTAAACAAAGTTCAAAATCTTGGTATTTCCTTAAAGGAAACCATGATCGAATGTTCTCATGGTATTTAAAGTTAAATCCCATCCATGATCCACATTTATTCCATGGACTACATTGGTTGCATCCGAGGATGGGTGGAGAGAACACATTATTATCTTATGGGGTCACAGTAGATCAGGAACGTCGAAGTGGTGAAATCCATTCAGAGGCCCGCCAAAAAATCCCCAAGACACATGTAAATTTTTTAAACTCGTTAGACTTAATGTATCGAACATCTGATCTAGCTTTTGTTCATGCTGGAATTCGGCCAGGCGTTAAACTGGACGAACAAAAGGAAAATGATTTACTATGGATACGTGAAGGTTTTATTGACGACAAGACTGATCATGGACCTCTAATTGTGCACGGTCATATGGCACTTGATAAACCAACACATTTTGGCAATCGTATCGACCTTGATGGCGGTGCCGCCTATGGTAGGGCTTTAACACCAGTTGTTTTCGAGGGCCGCAACTGCTGGACACTCACCTCAGAAGGAAGACAATCTCTTGAACAAGAATAAAAATTGTTAATGCCTTTTAGATTAAAAAGCTATCCTTATAATGTCAAAACCCCACTCATCAAGACACGTCCATAACCAGCTACTTTTACGCCTTTTATATTATTTTTTGAACCTAGCACTTCGACCTCTGCCGACCCGGGACGATTTAACCAATGACCTTGTTCTGCCACAAACTGAGGGCTATGAATTAAACTGTGGTGCCATAAATACGCGGCCATGCACCCTGTTGCAGAGCCTGTAAAAGGGTCTTCTTGATTACCTGATTGACACATTAATAACCTTGAAAAGGTATCACCTTCCTTTGTAACCCCACCTAAGGTGGTAAGAAAAGGTTCCATTAGATCTTTTTCATCTCTTTGATGTTTATGAAAAAATTCTGTGAATTTCTCTGGTACAATCTTTGCTCTAGATAAAGTATCCTTATTTTTTAACAGAACGATACAAAAAGGTGTGCCAGTAGATACGATTTGAGGGTCAATCAGAATATCTTCTGGATCCAAACCATACATCCTTGAGATGCCTTCCTTTTTAAAAACTTTACCAAATTTTGGGGCCATCTGGGTCATACGAATAAGAGAGCCCTGTTCCGTCTCCTCGATTTCAATTGGAAGAACTCCAGATCCAACCTCAAGGGTAAATCTTGAACGACCATTTTTTACTTTTACTAAACCTCTGCTAAGCAACGAGGTAACTGTCGCAACAGTCGGATGACCAGCCATCGGAATTTCTGTTTCTGCCAAGTAGTAACGTACACCAAAATCAGCTTTATTTGAACCAACCAAAAAAGCACATTCTGATAGTGAAGTCTCTCTTACTAATGCTAATCTTTCTTGAAAAGACACATCTGATGCATCGTGAACAACTACACACGCATTACCGCCGAATGGCTCTCTCGTGAAAGCATCAACCCAATCAAATTTCCACGTTCTTTTTTCATAAAATAAAACCAATATAAAACCCGCCAATGACTATTGGCATAAAAACATTAGTTATATGAGAAGTCACGTTGTGTCCGTTAAGTTTGTTTCAAACTCAGCTGGCGAACAAATCTCAAGTAACTCTAAGTCATCACTATGGGATACTTCGCGATGTTTAATACCTGGAGGTTGCAAAACAGAGGATCCCTCACGGAGTGTTATCTCCCCCTCCTCTTCATATTCAAATTTCACCCACCCTTTCAGGATATATACCATTTGAAACTCTAAATTATGAGTATGCCATTGCGGTTCAGTATGTTTACCAGGAACAGCTCGGATAACGTGAGCAACAAATTTACCACCCGTTGCAGATTTAATCCCTAAGTCCCGATACTCAAAAAATGACCTCAAACCTCCTTCAAATCCACCAAATGTAGTTCCAGTTCCATCAGAATGACTCACTGAAAATGATTGACCTTTCCATAATTTTGATACCATTATTTAACTCCCCTCTTTCTGAAATATGATGCAATTTTACTCAAAAAGTAATACCTTTCCAAAAAAAAGATAAATTTAATTGGTTAGTCATAATACACTAGTTTACATATGCTTGATAACCAATAAAGTTAGCCTGAACCGCTCTAAAAAATTTAACACTATTAAAGAACCTTAAATTTAATGATCGAAATCAATCAAAAACCTACAGATCCAGCTTTTGTCCAGAACCCATATGTATTTTATAAAAGTGTTCGTGAACTTGGTCCCCTTCTTTATTGGAACGACTACTCTATGGTTACAACTTTTGATCACGCACTGACATCCGCCATTCTGAAAGATCGTAGATTTGGTAGAGAGATACCGAAGGAACTAGAAAAACCTATTCCACAGCATCTGAAGCCATTTTATAAAAATGAAGTACATTCGATGCTTGAACTTGAGCCCCCTGCACATACTAGATTGAGAGGTTTAGTAATGCGAGCCTTTACTTCTCGTAGAATAAAAGAATTGGAACCTGAGATAAATATTCTTTGTAACGAGTTAATAGATCAATTTCCACTCAGTAACTTCAATCTTATTTCGGCATATGCCAATCAAATACCAGTTATAATAATAGCTAGACTACTTGGTGTTCCTGAGGACATGTCCGAACAATTACTTAAATGGTCAAATGATATGGTTTCAATGTATCAGGCCCGTAGAAACCGCGAGATAGAGAATAGAGCCGTAAAATCGTGTGAAGAGTTTGTTTGTTTTATGCGGTACTATGTGAAAGAAAAACGGAAAAAACCGGCAGATGACTTAATTACTCATTTAATAAAAGCAGAATCAGAAGGTGAAAAGTTAAGCACCGACGAACTAATTACAACCTGTATATTACTTCTAAATGCTGGACATGAGGCGACCGTACACTCAATCGGCAATGGCGTAAAAACACTGCTAGAGGAACAAGTGAGTCCAACTTACCTTAACCCAGGAAATATAGTTAAAATAATAGAAGAAATTCTTCGTTTTGATCCGCCGCTGCACATGTTTACTCGATATGCTTATGAAGATATCGAAATAGAAGGTCACACTTTTAATAGAGGCAACGAAATTGGTTTAATGTTAGGTGCGGCAGGTAGAGATCCAAAATCATGGAAGGACCCTGAACTGTTTATCCCTGATAGACCAATAAAAACGAATACAGCACTTGGCGGCGGCATACATTTCTGCGTTGGGGCACCTCTAGCTCGTCTTGAATTAAAAGTTGGGATATCTGTGCTCTTTGAAAGATGTCCTAATATTAAAATTACCAAATCACCTGAATATGCCGATCTTTATCATTTTCATGGATTAAAAGAACTTATCGTAAAAATTTAATAGTATTATTAAGACGCTACTCGACCAAAAAAAGTCATTTGGGCCGACTTGGATAATGAAACCCCTGGTTTAGTATTATAGGCAAGAACAACCAACATTCGTGTTCTTCTACCTATTGTAGGAGTTACACGATGGATTGAATTTTTACCTCTAAACAATACTAACGTTCCAGGCTCAACCTTTAAAACGTCAGGTTTGGTTGATCCATCAAGCAGAGATCCTACCCCTTCAAAATTCATTTCTCCTGCTTCAGAATCTCTGAAGTCCTTGATGTATTCAAAAGAACCACCCGCCTCTGGAGCCTGCAATAATAACGTTATCGCAAAGCTCGAGTTGTCAAAATGCCACCCTAATTCTTCTCCATCAGAAGCATAATGAACATTTATTGATGACATAGGGTCAGCATATTCATACAATTTTTCTTCATTTAGTACGGAAGCTAAAAAATTTCTGAAAACTTCCGAGTTATACAGAATTTTTAGAGGTGAATTCTCTGGAACTTGGTCATCAGTTATACATCCCTTCGATGAAATGACCTGCCTGTTAAAAACATGATCATCAGGGTACTCTGAGTTTTTTGGAGTTAAGTATACATTGTGAGTTGAATTAGAAAAAAAAGCTAGATGTTGAGCCGCGCTACCTTCATCGACCAAAGATTTTATTACCTCGGAATATAAAAAATTTGGAAGCGTTAAAACTCCGTTTTCATCAATATTTGTTCTGCACGCTTTAACAAAGCTATTATCCTCTATAGGGCAGTTAGCTAAATCGACTATATTTTCAATAGTAGTATGGTCCATAACTAGGTTTCCCTAAAATTTGCAACTAAACAATTTTCGATTATCAGCTTTCTGTCAATAATAAAATAGTGATAAAAAAATAAATATTCTAAAAATTATTAATAAAAGAAATTAAAATAAACGCGTAATTAAAGTGTTTGTTTCCAATTTGGTAAGTCACCTATTGTTCCAACATCTAAACGCCACAAAAAACCACTACTACCATCTTTAGGAAATAGTTTTGTTACTAATGGGTCGTGACCAGGTATAATTAATGAGGCATTGCTTGCTAAGTCTTTTATTATATCAAAACCTTTTAACATATTTTCAACATCTACAACAATTGGAAATGGCTTACGTGTTAGAAAGTTTTCATAATAATGGGTTGCGTCTGAAGCTAGGCATAACCAGCCATTTTTTGTTTTGACCCGAACAACTTGAAGACCCCTAGAATGACCTCCAACACAATGTAGAGTTACACCAGGTGAGACTTGCATATTGCCATCAGCAAAGACCACCCTTCCCGAATAAAGTGCTTGGACCATATCGCAGATATGTTCTCCCGTGTAAGGCATTCTAAGTGTACTTTCGCACATACATGGCCCAGTGGCGTAAGCTAGTTCCGCTGATTGTAAATAAAATATAGTATTAGGAAACTCTCTTAAACTGCCTGCATGATCGTAATGGAGATGCGTAATTATAGTTTTTTTTATATCTTTTGGTTCAAGATTTAAAGCACCTAAAGCTTTCTGAGGCGTTCTAATTATTGGCCGGAGCCTCCTTCTTGCCTCATCATCATCAAAACCAGTATCTACTAAAATAATATCATCTTCAGATTTCAAAACCCAAACAAAGTAATCCATAGGGTGTTTACTCAGGTGGTCACTATCAAAAATAAAGCTTTCACCTCGCACCCTGTTATCTCTTTCCGCGTATTTTAAGGCATAAACTTCCCAGATTTTTTCCATTATTATATCTCCTTTAGAAGCAAGGTTTGATAATTATACTTTATGCGCCTTATAGCTAGCCTCAAGCTCACTCCTTAAAAAATCTGAAAATAGTATGGGCTCAAAAAGTGGTTTTCCAGTTCCTTTAACTGGGCTAATGATCGTATTCACATGCGGGTCGAAAAAGAATGGGCATGAGTATCGCTCACGACCTGATCGGTTAATTACCCTGTGGGGCGTCGAAAGTAGTAGGCCATTTGATAATCTACGCAACATATCCCCAACGTTCACAACGAAACTACCCGGGATACGAGGGGCATCCACCCAATCACCTGCTGGCGTCATTACTTGAAGTCCGCCAACATCATCCTGTGCTAACAATGTTAGACAACCAAAATCCTTATGCGGCGCCGAGCCATATAGGTCTTTTTCTGAATTCTTGGCTTGAGGTGGATAGTGAAGTAACCTTAACCATGTGGTAGGGTCATCAAAGAATTTTAAAACTTCAGGATCCTCCACGTCGATAGCCTGTAAAGCTAGACGCATTAATTTTCGAC
>JBJLGD010000001.1:0-19414 GCA_045565015.1 Paracoccaceae bacterium | reverse complement strand
ACAAATTTTGTCCTAGAGAATAAAAACTATATCAGGAATAGTTTTATCTTAAGAGTAGAGAGCCATTTATTGGAATAAAAGTCTTAGTTTCCCTAATAAGAGAACTAGCAGTTAAGTCTTTTACACCAAATACTTCTGCATTTGTATTATATCTTACTTTAATTTCTTTTAATAAAAGATCAAAATCACCGTCTCCAGATGCTAATATAATAAGATCACTTTCCTCAGCAGATTTTAAAATATCTATCGTAATTCCGACATCCCAATCCCCTTTGCTTGTCCCATCACCCCTAGTGATGTAGGGTTTTAACTTTACTTTAAACCCAATAGCCCGAAGTATATTTTGAAATTCAAGTTGTTTGGGATCACCGCGATCTATAGCATAGGCATAAGCATTAAGGAGCGTACGTCCGTCTGTAGCTTGTTTCCAAAATGCATTATAATTGAAATTACATTTAAACTTCTGTCTGGTCGTGTAATAAATGTTTTGTACATCCACGAATATAGAAATTTTTTCATTCATTTCGCTATCCTTACTATGATATTGCATTCTTAGTTCAATTTAGATTTTCATTTCGTATGTATCCCAGTCTGTTTTTCTAGCGACTTTATCATAAGCTTTTTTTGCTCTGTAATTATCATCACGAGTAATCCATCTTACAATCTGCCACTTTTTTTCTTGACTATGTTGCTTCAAGCTCTTGAATAACAGTTTCACTACTTTTCCACCACGGCTACTTGGTAAAACATAAAGATCATCTAAAAAACCAATATTTTCACCTCTAAGTGGGCTGGGCATCTCTCTAAAATGTGCAAAAGCTATTATTTTACTATCTTGCTCAGCTATTATACCAGTACATGGGTGTGCTGGGTCCATTAACCAGTTCCATGTTGTTTCTGTCCCTATTCTGGTTAACGAAATTTTATAGAAATCAGCGTAAAGTTTATATAAGTATAACCAATTTTCTCGATCTGCGTTATTTAGTCCTCGAACTTTAATTTCTGACATAAAAGCTTCTACCTATTTACATTTTATTTAACAGAAGATTATTAAGGCTTTATACTTAAGAGTTTTAAAAGCCAGTGAGCTGTAGCAAATAAATCTGCATCTCTTTGAGGATATCCAATAAGCTGTACACCCAGGGGCATCCCATTTACTTCGAGTAGAGGTAAATTGATTGCTGGAGCTCCGAGTATCGATGAATAAACTGCAAAAGAGGGATCTCCTGTACTAGAAAATCCCTTGGGAGCGCAATCCGGCGCAGAAAGTGTTATAAAAGCATCAATCTCACCACCGAAACTCTGATGGAATGAACGCATTTTCTCACGTGTACTTAGTCTCTCAGCGTACAGGTCACGATCTATTTTTTCCCATTTGCGTAACCACGAAGTTATATCTTCGCTAATAGAGTTTTTTCCAAGATCTTCATAATCTTTTAGTGGCCATAAAAATTCGTAACCACAGATGTCCATTGTTACATCAAAAGCATTCAACATAAGTATCTCGAAGTCTTCTAGAGTTTCATTTTTTGCTCGATCTTTCACTATAACGTTAGAGGCGGTTATTACTGACATTAATTTATTGAATTTGTCCTTCACCTCCGGAGAACATTTTTCCCATCCGCCTGTGTCTAATCTAGCTAATGATAGAGGTTTTTTACATTCTGGTAGAACTTCGGGACCCTTTAAGCCAGGAAAACCTGGATCACCGCCGGAGAACTCTGCAATTGCTCTTGCACTGATCCAAGCATCAGTTAATGAACCGGCATGGGTACCAAGTGCACTTTGACTTAAGTTCGAATAAGCTCCCTCTCTATTTATTGCCCCATAAGAAGGCTTAAATCCAAAATTAGCATTATAGCTTGAGGGACGAATTAAAGATCCAACAACTTGGGTTCCTATCGTTACTGGTAAAAACCCTGCTCCTACAGCGGCACCTGAACCGCTAGAAGATCCACCAGGCGTTCTTGTAGTGTCATAAGGATTTTTTGTCGGTCCTGGTTTATAAAAAGCAAACTCTGTTGTTACAGTTTTAGCTAATATTATGGCTCCTGCTCGCCTTAAAGCGCTGGCCAACGCAGAATCTCTATTAGTAACGTTACCTTTAAAAATTGGGCTCCCACATTCTGTTGGCATATCTTTGGTTTCGAAGAGATCTTTTATACCAATTGGCATACCGTCAATTTTTGATAAGACTTTACCATTTTTATAACGTTTGGTTGATTCTAATGCAGCTTTTTTTGCACCTTCAATATTCATACTAACAAATGCGTTAATCTCTGGTTCTCGCTCTGATATAAGAGAAAGGCATCTTTCTAAATAAGCACTTGGAGTGTCATTGCCATTAATAAAATTTGAAATATGATTTTGAAAAGTGAGTAATTTATTCGTCTTTGGATTATAAACAGATGAATTTGACATAATTGTCTCCTCAAAAATTGTTGTTTATTAGATTCAAATGATTTTTAAAAAATAAGATATAAGAAGGGGCCTAACATGGCTAATTTATAGGAAAAAATTCTTTTGCCAATACCTTTAAAAACTTAAACTACAGTTTGTAAGCTAGGGTCCACTTTTGTTATGAGTTTCTTTGTTAAACGAGAAAGTGAATCCTTCTGCTTACCATTCATATCAAAATTTTTAGCATTCAAATATGTTTCGAAGCATTTTTTCAGGTCAAACCAGTTTTTGTCTATTATAGAAAACCAGGCAGTGTCTCGGTTACGTCCCTTCACTATCATATGCTGGAGAAAAATACCCTCGAAATTAAATCCTAGTCTTTGAGCTGCTTTTCTTGATTTTTTATTTAGTGAATTACATTTCCACTCATACCGTCGATACCCGTTACTAAACGCCCAATCCATCATTAGAAACATTGCCTCGGTAGCGTGAATAGAGTTCTGTAGTGATGGGGCGTAACTTATATTGCCAACTTCAATACATCGATCTTGAGGTTTAATTCTCATATAACTTGCGAGACCGCATGGCGTATCATCTTCAACCCTGGATATAGTCAAATAATATGGATCTTTTTTACTTTCTATACTCTCGAGCCATTCTTTAAAAATTTGTTTATTACTGAATGGCCCATCTTTCATATAATCCCATATCGAACCATTTAGGTCTTTGCTATATTCATCATAGAGTTTCTCTAGATGATGACTTGATGAAGTTGATGTAAGTGATACGTGTAACCCCTTGAGTTCTAAATTATCTGGAAGAGGGGGGATGTGTTGATTGATGAGCATTTCACCAAGCTTTCTATTCATTCTTTTACCTCCGCTTTTCTATTTAATTTTTTAAAAACCAGTATTTTCAACCTTTAACTTAACTTTGTTTAACCGGTTTGAATGAAAACTTTTCAAATCTATAATATTTGTATATCCATCTAGTGCAAGGTCACTAACAATCTCTCCAACGGCTGGTGCATGCATTAAGCCAGTGCCTGAGAAACCTGCAACTGTAAAAAGTCCAGGATTTGTCTGTTCAATTATCGGAAGATAATCAATTGTCCCTGGATAAAGTCCCCCCCAATGTCGTGAAACTTTTGGGTTCTTCCCTAAAACCCCAAAAGCTTGTTCTGCCACTTTTATCACCTCAATTAACCACTCTTTAGAAGTAGAGGGTACATAGGCATCTATACGAACTTCTTCGTCTTTACCCAGAAAACCACCAATTAATACTTGGCCACTACCATTTGGTCTAAGGTGAACTTGTCGATCAATATCTATTAACCATGGGATCTGATTATAAATCGGTTTTTCGGGAGTTGCTATAATTAGCTCATGATGCCGTGATTTGAAATATTTGGGACTCCCTGGCATTTTGGATATATCCTCGACGTCTGCTCCAGAACAATTTATTACTTGATCTGCGTATATAATACCCGATGATGTGTGGACTCCTTTGATTTTTCCATTTTTTTTAATTAGTTTATTAGCTTTAATATTATTACTTAATCTACCGCCACTTTTTTGGAATCCGACCAAGAGTCCATCTATGGCTTTTTGATGATCTAAATAACCTCCTTCGGGACAGTAAACTCCAAAGTCTGTACCGAGAGCTGATAATTCTGGCCAAATAGATTTTATTTCGGCTTTATCAAATCTTTTCAGTTCCAATGAGTTTTTAAGGCCGGTACAAAATAGTGAGTCTAAATTTCTAACCGCTGACGAAAGAAATAAGTGGCCGGTTTCGTGATAGTTAGGGTTTATACCAAATTCGGTCGAGAAAGTTGCCCAAAATTTTTTACTTAAAGATGATAACAAAATGTTCTCTTTGGTCCCATGACAGTATCTTATGCCACCGCCAGTCCTTGTCGATTGTCCTCTACCCGGTAATTCCCTTTTCTCTAGGATACGCACGCGGAGGCCACGTTTGGCGATATGATAACCACAAGATAAACCTATTACGCCGGCTCCGATTATAAGAACATCATTCAAATTATTTCCTTAGTTTTTTACCTATGTACTTAACAGCTGGGAATAAAGATCAGGATCGGTAGCACCTTCTGTTCCAATCAGTAGAACTTCAGAATTTTTATCTAATCCAAAATTTTGCTTTCTTGTGTCATTTTTACAGATTGCTAATAAAGCAGTTAACCCAGAGGTAGAACATTCACCGGCCTCGATGGATTTATTCGAACCATCTATATCTTGGACTGTATGACCATTTGCGAAGAGTCTCATAGTAGAAGCTACACTATTATCGGTTATACTGACACAGTCCGATAAGATTGAACTTAAAAGCTCCCAAGCAACTTTTGAAACTTCCCCGCATGAGAGTCCAGCCATTAGTGTTTCCTCTGTAATATTAACTAATTTCGGTTTTTGAGCATCAACACTCTCTAAGAAACATGCTGACATATCGCTTTCTACCGTAATTACTTTGAATACATCATTTTGTAATTCGTGTAAGAAGGGCGCAACTACGCCACCTGCTAAGCCTCCTACTCCTACGGGAAGAAATGCGTGAGTTGGCCTAGCGGTACCCATCTGTTTCATGCATTCGGTTGAGATTACCGAGTATCCAGCCATAACTTGCAATGGAATTTCAGTGTATCCATCCCATGAAGTGTCAGATACTATCTGCCAGCCAAAATTATGTGCATCTTTTTTACATGCTTCGAGAGAAGCTTCATAGTTACCATTTATTCTTATAACATCTGCGCCAAGCGCCTGCATAGCAATCTCACGAGCTTCACTGACGTGGGCGTGAATATAAATTTTTGCTCTACAGCTGGCTAATTTAGCGCCCCAAGCTACAGATCTTCCATGGTTTCCATCAGTTGCTGTTGTAACTACTAAGTCTTGAGGCTTCCCACCATTATTAACATGTCGAGAAGCGAGATCGGCAACTGCGTAGGCCCCACCCAATGCCTTAAACGATTTTAGACCAAAACGCTTAGACTCGTCTTTAAAGAGAACAGATTTAATACCGCAGAATTTTGCTATATTATTTAAATTTATTAGTGGCGTCGGATGGTAGTGAGGCCATGATGAGATAACATCATAGGCTTTTTTTATATCGAGCTTTGGTAAGATATTTGAAATATTTTTATAATTATCTTTGTTATTATTTTTATTAGTAATATGCCTAGTGATTTCACAGATTTTTGCGACATCTTCTATCGTTTCCATTAAATTTTCCTCTCATTATACCTTTAAAATAAATTCTATTGATAGGTTTCTACGGAGTGTATCCAAATGCTATCTGCGGTGTTTCGTTTTTATCCAGCCAAATACTTTTCGGTGCAGTATACTCCAGTAATGCCTCGTATCCACTTGATCTCCCAAACCCAGAATTTAAAGAGCCACCAAATGGAGATGAGACATGAATAGCTTTATAACTATTGATCCAAAATGTGCCGGCTCTTACTTTAGAGGAAATTCTGTGTGCTCTTCCAATATTTTGAGTCCAAACCGCACCTGCTAAACCAAACTGAGTATCATTTGCAATTGAAACAGCTTCTTCTTCAGTTTCAAATGGAATAGCAGTTACTACGGGACCAAAAATTTCATTTTGTGCTGGAATTGATGAATTTTTGAGACCTTTTATAAGTAGGAGAAACAAAATAACCAGATTTAGGAATATTCTTATTTCTTGAGAGGCTAGCGCCTTCAGACTCAGCGATAGCAAGTATATTTTTTATATGTGTAAATTGTTTAAAATTTGAAATAGGACCAATTTCGGTATCCTCTAAAAGAGGATCGCCTAACTTTATTGAAGTCATTCCTTGAGAAATCATTGAAGTAAGTTCATCAAATATATTTTTTTGTATTAATAACCGCGAACCAGAAACGCAACTCTGTCCAGCACTTGAGAAAATTGCCGCTTGAGCTCCTAAGCAGGCATGCTCTAGATTACTATCATCAAACACTACGTTAGCTGATTTTCCGCCGAGTTCTAGCACAGCAGGCTTTAGGGCTTTTGCAGCAGATGTTGCCACAATACAGCCTGTGCTGGGGGATCCTACAAATATAACTTTCCTTACTTCTTCACTTTGTATGGCGGCTTGCCCAGTTGTATCGCCATAACCACAAAGAACGTTAACCAAACCTTTTGGTAATCCAGCTTTTTCTCCTAACATTGCTAAAACTACTGTTGTTGCTGGGGTTAACTCGCTGGCTTGATTACCACTGCGTTACCAGCGGCTATCGCAGGTGCAATCTGCCAACCTGCAGTAAAAGCAGGAGCATTCCAAGGTGTAATTTGGAATATTACGCCAAGTGGTTCTCGAAGGGTATAATTCAAATGACCTGATGGAACAGGAATAACTTCGCCGTGTAACTTGTCGGCCCATCCACTATAGTAAGAAAACATCTCAGCAACTTTAGAAATTTCGACGCGACAATCTTTTACAGGCTTACCAGATATTATAGCTTCTAATTTAGCAATATTTTCCATATTTTTATTTATTTCAAACGAAACCTGTTGCATAAGTTGGCCTCTGCTGGAGGCGTTGTAGTCATTGAACCATATACTTTGAGCGCCACTAGCAGCGTTACAAGCTTCTTGAGCTAAAAGAGCAGTAGCATCCTTGTAATTCGTAAGCTCATCTGTGGTGTAAGGGTCGATTAGAGTTATCGTCTGTCCGATTCCTGGAACCAGTTTACCATTGATATAATTTTCAATCTCTGGGTTCAGGCCAATCGAGGACATTAGTTCCATAAATAAATTTCTTCTATCGATCATTTTTCATCCTTAAACTTGTAGATTTCGTTGAAGTCACTTTGATCTGGTAGATTTTTTTTACTAGCTTCCCAAACTTTTGCAACGGCATTAAAAACTGGGGATTGTGTCTGGTATTGATCAGTTAACTCTAGGCCTAATTTAACATCTTTACGCATCAACCCCATGGTAAAGCCGGAATTATATGTTTCACTTAATATCCATTTTGGAAAATTAATTTCACTTACCCCGCTACGGCCTGAACCGGCATTTATACCATTCAATAAATCAATGGCTTCAATTCCAATTTCTTCTCCTAATTTTACAACTTCTGAAACTAAAATTAAGTTAGCAGCACAGAGCATATTATTAGCTATTTTTGCTGCATGACCCGCACCAGAGGGGCCAACGATAACAGTTTTAGAGGTTAAAATATCTAGTATTGGTCTTATACTATTTATGTCTGCTTCGTTTCCACCAAGAAGCATAGCCATCTCCCCAGAGTTTGCGGCTATTGGACCACCGCTCACGGGCCCATCAATGAATTTATAGTTGCTTCTTGTCGCTAATTTTGCAAGTATTTTAGTGGTTTCCGGTTTAGATGTGGAAGTATCAAGTACAACCGTTTCAGCTTTTATAGATTCATGAATACTCTCTACCGTCTCTTTTACTATTTCAGCGGTTGGTAAAGAAAGAATTATTAAACTGCAAAATTCAGCTAAATCATTCGCCGAAGCTACTTTTGTACACCCGACCTGTTCTAGATCGTTAAGAGCTTGTGGAGATTTGTCATAGCAAAAAACGCTACACTTTTTCTTTCTAAGAGTTCTGGCCATTCCACTTCCCATGTTGCCACACCCTATAATACCAATATTCATGATTAATCCCTTATTTTAATGAATTCGTGCAACTAATATATTCGATATATACTGACTTACGGATAGTAAAGGAACTAATAAGGAATACAGTTTAGTTTAGCCTAATTGATGATTATTTAATTTTAAGGGGATTGAAAAACCGGTTTTTACAAGCATAGTATCTTAATACAAAAACTGGTTTGGAAAAATTAAAGGTCGATACTAATATGAGTTTAGACATAGATAAAATACGAAATGATACGCCTGGTGTCTCAAAGGGTATTCATTTGATGGCTTGTGGGTCTTCTTTAATGCCTCAACCTGTTATCGATGCGGTTGTGAATCATACTTTGTTAGAGGGTGATATTGGTGGCTATGAAGCGGAGTCTAGTAAATTTGATCAATTAGAATTGGTTTATAATAATATTGCAATGCATATAGGCGCAAAAAGAAATGAGATTTCTGTTCTTGAAAATGCTACTGTTGCTTGGGCTAATGCTTTTTACGCATTACCCTTAGAACCGGGTTCTCGAATATTAACTTGTGAGGCAGAGTATGCAGCTAACTACGTCGCCTTTTTATCTAGAGCAAAAAAAGAGTCTTTGAAAATAGATATTATTGGAAGTGATGAGGCAGGTGCACTAGATTTAGTTGAGTTAGAGCAGCGTATGGACAACGATGTTGGTTTAATCGCAATAACTTGGATACCAACAAATGGTGGGTTAGTTAATCCAGCTGAGGGTATCGGAAAAATTGCTCAAAAGTTCAATGTACCGTTTCTTTTAGATGGATGCCAAGCTGTTGGCCAGATGCCTATTGATGTTAAAAAAATTGGATGTGATTTTTTCTCAGCCACTGGACGGAAGTTTCTTCGTGGCCCTAGAGGAACCGGATTTCTATATGTTTCGGAAAGATGGTTAAACAAACTACACCCGATTATGATTGATCATTTTGGAGCTCCTTGGGTAAATACTAATGAGTATCAGCTAAGAAATGATGCTCGAAGATTTGAGACTTGGGAGAACTCCTACGCTCTTAGAGCTGGTTTAGCTAAGGCGGTAGAATATGCGTCAGAAATTGGCATAGAGAAAATTCATGAGAGGACATGGGCTCTAGCCGGAATGTGTCGGGATTTGCTTGAAGAAATAAATGGTATAACTGTAGCGGATTTAGGTAGGGAAAAATGTGGGCATAGTTAGTTTTTATATCGATGGTAAGGAATGTTTTGATATAGTATCTCAAATGCGTGAGTTAGGGGTTATCATTGGGACATCTTCCCCTCCCAGTACATTAATAGATTCTCAAAATCGTAGCTTGCCTATGTTACTGAGAGCCTCGCCACACTATTATAATACGACGGACGAGATTGAATTTTTTGTGTCGTCATTAAAACGAATAAGCTAATTTGGTTTGAAGTTTTTTTACCAATAACTTTATTAGAGCGGAGAAAAGGAGTTCTATAATGCCCATCGTCAATCGAATAGCAGATTTTTATGATGATATGAAGGAATGGAGGCAATTTATCCACTCAAATCCAGAATTAGGTTTTGAGTGTCATGAGACCGCAGCGTTTGTTGTGAAAAAGCTAAAAGAGTTTGGTGTCGAAGAGATCCATGAGGGTATCGCAAAGTCAGGTGTTGTTGCTATTATTAATGGCAAACAACCTGGCAGGACAATCGGCTTGAGAGCTGATATGGATGCCTTACCGTTGCAAGAAGTGCATGATCACTCCTATAAATCGAGGAATGTTGGAAAAATGCACGCGTGCGGTCATGATGGGCACACAACAATGTTGTTGGGCGCAGCTAGATATTTGTCAGAAACAAAAAATTTTTCTGGGAGTGTAGCATTAATTTTTCAACCAGCTGAAGAAGGTGGAGGTGGTGGTGAAATAATGGTTAAGGAGGGTATAATAGATAAATTTAAGATTGACGAAGTTTATGGCATTCATAACGCACCTGGTATTCCTCTTGGAACATTTGTTACAAACCCAGGACCTGCCATGGCGGCAGCCGATGAATTTGAAATTGAGATACAAGGTAAGGGGGGCCATGGTGCAAACCCTGAAGAAACGGTTGATCCAATTGTTATTGCAGTTCAAATTGCTCAATCTATACAAACTATATCGTCCAGAAATTTATCAGCTTTAGATCCCGTAGTGATCTCAATTACACAAATTCATTCTGGAACTACGCACAATATCATTCCTAATACGGCGTTTATAAATGGAACAGTTCGAACTTTGAGTAAAAACAATCAGAAATTAGTTGTCGATAGGTTAAGTAAGATTTGTGAGGGTCAATCAACTGCTTTTGATGGACAAGCAAAGCTTGATTACCAATATGGATACCCCCCTACAGTAAACCATAAAAAGGAAACAGAATTTGCTGTAGAGGTTGCTAAAGAAGTTTCTGGAGTTGAAAATGTAGATGGTAATGCAGCTCCTATTATGGCTGCAGAAGACTTCTCCTATATGCTTGAAAAATGTCCTGGTTCATATTTACATATAGGGCAGGGCGATGGCCCACCAGTCCATAACCCGGAGTATGATTTTAATGATGACTTATCTCCTATTGGTGCAAGTTTTTACGTTAAATTGGTAGAAAAATCCCAGCCATTAGATTAAATATTTATCATTTTTATAAATTTAAATTGTATTTGTAGCGATAAATTCTTGAGCTTTTTTAAAGATCGACTGTTTCCTGTGCTTATCTATTCTCTCAAGCGCTCTAGGCATTATTGATAGTCTTGGGTTTTTTTTAAAAAAGGTAAGATTATCTTCTATAAAACTCCAATACAATCCATCTACCACGGAACACCAGTCCTCTTTCTTATAATTACTCATTTTTAATAAGTAATTTGATCCGCAAATATAAGGTTTTGTAGAGAATAAGCCGCCATCAGCGAAAGTCCCCATACCGTATACATTTGGGACCATTACCCACTCAGACGAGTCTAAAAACATTTCCATAAACCATCTATATATTTCATTAGGATGAATTCTACAAAGTGTCATTAAGTTTGCGACAACCATTAGCCGTGGGATATGATGTGTATAGCCGTACTCCAAGCAATGTTGGATAGTATCATCTAACGGAGGAATGCCCGTTGTTCCTTCATACCAGTCTTTTGTTAGCTTATTATTGTGGTTCCAAAAATTAGCTTGTTCCTGAGTATCTCCATGAACGTGGTAAACACCTCTTATGAATTCTCTCCAACCTATAATTTGGCGTATAAAGCCTTCAGTTGAGTTTAGAGGTATATCGTTTTGTTTACTAAAAAGTAATGTTGTATCAATGACTTCTAGCGGTGTTAATAAACCCATATTCATTAAAGGGCTTAATGCACTGTGAAATAAAAAATTATTTTTTATATCTATAGCATCTTCATATGGACCAAATTTATCAAACTTTTGTTCAAGAAAATTTGTTAACCAAATCTTGGCGTCTTCTCTATTTACTGGAAACCAGACTGTATCCATCGTTCCAGGGTGATTTGGAAAATAAATCATAATTTGTTTTTTAATTTCTTCGTAATCTGGGATTTGAATATTTTTAGGTTGGGGAGGGATAGGTAAGTTTTTTGGCAATTTTTTTCGATTTTCATCGTCAAAGGACCATTTCCCGCCTATAGGATTTTGATTGTTATCTAATAAGATATTTAGTTCTTTTCTAATTTTTGTATAAAAATTACCCATTCGTAATGTTTTACTTTGCTGGGTAAAAGAATTAAATTTTTCTCTGCTATATATGAACATAGGGTTCGAAAATTGAACCCACTCGATTGATGAGATTGGTTTGAAATCATTAATTTTTTTTTCAAAAGAGTGATCTTCGATTTCGAAGTAGTTAATTTTGGTAATCTTCTCTAGGCTAATAGCATTAGTAAGCTTCTTTTCAAATGGAGTCTTGAAATCAGGGTCTTCTATTGAATGATAATAAACCTGGAAACCGCTTTTAATGAGTTCGTCTCGATAAGCACGCATTGAGCAAAAAAACATCAAAATTTTCAATTTATGAAATTTATACTCCGTACAAAGACTATAATCTTCTGCCATAAATATAATTTTTGTATTTGTTTTTTTTATTTCACTAATGGGGAAAAGTTGATTTCCTAAAATAATAAGTAATTGATTATTTTTATTAGACTTACTGTCTCTTCGTTCTAGCATTTGAACTATGGATCCCTAATTACACATTGGAGGGATACGAAACCCGTAAATCTCTTGCTCGACTGCCATTGCGAAGGCCAAAGATGTGTAGTCCTTGCCGTACCCTGATATAGCTTGATAACCTACTGGCAACCCATCTAACAGCCCGATTGGCCCGACTGTACTCGGTAACCCCACGACGCCTGAGTAGCCAGACCAAAATAATTGATTATTCTCCGGTTGGTCAGCACCGTTTATTGTCAGGAATCTACTGTATCGGGGCCCATTTTGATCATGCATAAAAGCGGTCGATGAGGCAACTGGTGTTATAATTACGTCCATATCTGTGAAGTAGTTATCAAACTTTAATCTATGATCATATCTTTCTTGGTTCAAAGATAGTTGTTCTGCGTGGGTCATGGCCAAACCTTGATATCGAGTTCCTGAAATACGAGAAATTTGTTTATTCTTTAAAGAGTGAATACCGTTGATTTTCTCCTCAAGAGCTTTTTGGGACATTCTATTAGCTAACGCTGCACCGAGTAAATTTAGATAGAGAGTGAAATGTTTTGATGTATTTAAATCTGGCAAGTAGTTTCGTTTTACGTTGGCTCCAGCTTGTTCAATTTTTTCAATAAACTTCTCCAGTTCCTCTTTATATTGTTTATCAATTGGTGCCTCTGGATCGTCAAGAAAAACACCAACACTGAAATCTTTTAATCGATCGCGTTTATCCCTTTTTAAGTCGAGCGCCCAAGCAGCGGAGTCAAACTGGTTAGGGCCTTTAATCACGTCTAATGCCAAGGTTAAATCTATCGCTGAACGTGCTAGAGGTCCTGCAACAGATATATCTGCACCAACAGGAGAGCTTCCATGGCCTTTCGTTGAAACTACATTGAATGTAGGTTTGTGCCCAAAGACACCGCAGTAATGAGCCGGGTTTCGAATAGACGAGCCGATATCGGAACCAACCTCCAAAGAGGTCATTCCAGTCGCTAATGCAGCCGCTGAACCACCCGATGAACCACCAGGTGTCCTTGTAATATCCCAAGGATTATTAGTGGTCCCATAAATCTGATTGAAGCTTTGCCATTCTGCAAGATCGTAGGGCACGTTAGTTTTACCAAAAACAATGGCGCCAGCTTTTTTTAACCTGAGTACTGCATCGCTGTCAGAAACTGCTAGATTGTCTTTTAGAGTCGGGTTGCCCCAAGTTGATGGGGCACCAGCTAAATCAAAAGATTCCTTTATGGTTACTGGAACACCGTGTAATGGTCCACGAACTTCATTATTAGAGATTTCACTTTCTAGTAATTTAGCAAGATTATATGCTGCCTCCCTATCTTGCCAAATTATTGCATTAATTTTTGAATTCAGCTTATCTATTTGTTCAAAGTGCAATTCGAGTAAGTCAGTAACTTTAAGTGAGCCTTCGCGAATTAATGATGCTTGCTTTGATGCAGATGTAAAAAGTATTTTAGACAATTTTAAAATTCCTTTTTATTTCCCTTTAAAGTTTGGCTTACGTTTTTCAAGGAAAGCGTTAATCCCCTCATCTTTATCGTCTGTTTGAACTAAGGCTCCTTGAGCAAATTTTTCTAACATTAGAGCACTCGCTAAACTAGCATCCATTCCAAAATGAACCATAGCTTTCATGGTCCTAGGTACAAAAGGAGCAAAGGATGATAATTTTTCTCCCATCGCTGTGACTTCATCCAATAACTTATCAGGTTCTACTAGGCGAGTAATAAGACCAATTTGGAGTGCTTTTTCAGCGTTAATTGTATCACCCATTAGCAGCATTTCCATTGCCCAACCTTTACCAACTGTTCTAGGAAGCCGAGCCGTAGCGCCTCCACCAGGTATTAAACCCAGTTTGCCTTCTGGAGTAGCAAATCTTGATCGAGTCGTAGCAATTCGTAAATCACAGCCCAATGCGACTTCAAGCCCTCCACCCATACATATACCATCAATTGCAGCCAGTGTTGGTTTTGGAGTGCGTTCTAATTTTTCAGCAAAGCCCTGAACAATGGGTTCTAAGGCCTTCTTAAGGTCACGATCTTTTACTTCATTGAGATCTGATCCAGCTGCAAATGATTTACCTCCAGCACCTGTAATAGCAATTACTTTTACTGCGTCATCGGAGGCTGCATAATCTACACTTTTATTCAAATCATCTAAAGTATCTAATGAGATAGCATTGTGTTTTTCCGCTCTGTTAATAGTGATTAGAGCAAGCGAGTTTGTTCTCTTATATAAAATATTTCTAAATTCCATTTTAACTTTCACAGTTTCTGTTTTAGTTTCTTATTATCGTAAATAACGCCCATTTAATAACTTCTATACGGTGTTTTAATAAATTGAAACAAAAGGTGGTAATAAATAAGGTATTTTAAGTTTTATGAAGAGTAATAGTAAATATTTAAATCAAGAATTTATTTCAAAAATTTTGATCAAGCTTGTCCAAACTCCAAGTGAGAATCCGGGTTCATACGAAGAGAACATGGTACATGCAATCAAGAAATTGCTGGAAGGGACTCCGGTCGAACTGCAAGTTATAGAATCTATGCCAGGGCGTTATTCAATTGGTGCAATTTTGAAGGGAAATAGAAATGGTCCTAGACTTATTTTAAATGGGCATATGGATACAGTTCCAGTGGATGATTTTAATGAGTGGACTAAGAAACCTTTTGGAGCGGATATTTTAAACGGGTTTCTGTATGGAAGGGGGGCCTGCGATATGAAGGCTGGTCTTGCTGTGCAAATAAGCCTAGCTTATCATTTTAGCCAATACTTAAAATGTTTAAATGGAGAATTGGTGTTTCATTTCGCGGCAGGCGAAGAGCGAGCAGAACCAGGTACTCTTTCGTTACTTAAATCTGGTTTTGGAGGTGACTTTGGAATTGTTACTGAACCTACGGATCTCAAGATCGCAACCGCAACCCGCGGTTTAGCTCCAATTCATATTCGACTTATGGGGAAATCTATTCATGCTAGCCGAAGTCATTTGGGTATTAATCCTGCATGGGATCTCTCATGGGTCTTGACTGCATTGGAAAATTATAAACTAGACTTAGAGCAATATAAGCACCCTCTTTTAGGCAATGGGTCATGTACGCCTACAATGGTACAAGGTGGAGTAGTACCGAATGCTGTCTCTGATTTTGTTGATCTGTACGTAGATCGTCGTTTGATTCCGGGAGAAACTGTCGAAGGAGAAATAAAAAAAATAAGTAAAAGACTTATGGCAGCAAAGCCCTTTAGCTCTAAAGTTAAAATAAAAGTTGATGCTGCTTATAATCGCTTTGAACCTGCAGAAATATCGAATGATGGCTACTATAGTTGGATTGCTTAAAACTAGTACAAAAAATATTCTGGGGTCTCCTTCTAAAATTTATGGCGCTCCTTATTCAAGTGATGTGCGAAATTTAGTTAATGATGCTGGTATTGATGCTGTTAATTTTGGCCCTGGAAATGTAGAGGAGTGCCACTGTGCAGACGAACGTGTTGAACTTAAAAAAGTTTCCGAGTGTTCTTTGGTAATCTCTGATTTAATCGAAAAATTAATGATTAAAAACTAAATATACATACTTTTAAACCGGTAAGGTGAAACTGATTTGATGATTGTCTTATCACAAGTTGATTTTTCTCCCAGCAATAATTGTTTAGCAAGCTTGCTTGCAGCTGGAGCAGTTTGGAAACCATAACCACCTTGGCCTCCTAACCAAAAGAATTTTGGATTGTCAGATGCGAACCCAATGACCAAACTTCGGTCAGGAGAAAACGTACGTATTCCTGCCCAATTTGAAGAAACCCGAGTTACTTTTTTGGAGGTAAACCGTTCAAACCGCGAAATTCCTTCTGCTATTATGAAGTCATTTGCCCAAGCGTCGTGAGGTTCAACGGGTTCTTCTTCAGCGGGTGAAATTAGTAACTCCCCTGCGTCAGGTTTAAAATAAAATTTGTCGTTGACCTCTAGGGTATGAGGCCAGTATTTTGGATTATAATCTCCCGGCACGGGTACCCGTGCCATTGATCTTCGGCAAGGCAAGAACTTTAAGGGAGAAATACCCGCTAGCAGAGCTATTTTATCGACCCACGCTCCTGCAGCATTAATCAGGATTTTACTTGAAAACTCTTCATGACTTGTAAAGACAGTCCAATTTTTTTGATCGTAATTAATACGTGATACTTCAGAGTTTTTTTTAATACTTGCTCCATTTTTTAGAGCCTGTTTTGAAAAATTTTGGAATAATTGGTCAGTGTCGATATCAAAAACATCCTGTCTAAAAGCAGCTTTACTTATTGAACCTTTTTTTAATAGGGGAATTTTTTTACTTGCCAGTGAGATCGGTATTTCTTCCATACCTAATTGCCGGTATTCAGAAACAAAATTATCTTTATCTTCTTTTCCTGCTAAAAGAAGTAATCCTCGAGGGCTTAGTACGCCTCCATTTTCTTTTTCTAAATATTCAGAACTTAAATAAGTTAATGCTTTAACGCTTTCATTGCCATAGTCTTTTATAAAGATTGCAGCAGATCGACCACTAGCGTGATAGCCTAAATTTTCCTCAGCCTCTAAAAGAGTGACTTTTGCATATTTTGAAAGTAGAGCAGCAATAGAAATACCAGCTATTCCACCTCCAATAATAATAAAATCATCCATTTATAATAGCCGTACTTTTTCAAACTTACAGTATTACAATAATAGATTTTTTTTCAAATTACATATTAAAATCAATTTAACCTGTTACTATTTTAAACTACGTTGCTTATACAGGCACTCCGCAGATGAAGAAATATTTAAACTTTATTTAATCTAAAAGGAGTTCAATTTTTAAAGAAAACCTTCACAACCTACGAAATATTAATCTTCAAAGTCTTAAAATGTATGAAATGAAATTATTCTTTTTGATTGAATAATAGAGTATTTTCTTTAACCGAGCCAGTAATCGCCGATTTGAGTTATAACCGTAGTTGATGAAACGTCAGCAGCAGCTTCTTCACGTCTTTTGGCTACATCTTACTTAGTAAAGAACGAATGGGCAAATAATATTTTTGAGACAGTATAGCGACGGGCTAGAAGGCCCATCGCTACATATAGTTTATAAACGTATTATTGATTTAAGCAGTTTCTGTTGCTGATGAAGAAGTTGCCGCAGCCCATATTACTACACCAAATGCGATTTTGTTAAGAAAATCGGCAAGGTTATAAATAATATTAAGTGCTTCTGGACTTCCAGCGCCGGCGTAACCTAAGACATAGCCGAGTGGGTAAATTGCCCAACCAACGGTAACAATAAGTCTAAGTGCATTAAATGCTGTTTTACTCGCCTCTGTTCCATTTTCTGCATTTATTTTACTAGCTTCTCCGACGAAGATTTCGTAAATTATATAAATCCAAGCAGCCATTCCAACTATGAACGCTCCCCACACATTAAATGTTCCTACTTCGCCTAGATAACCTGCAACAAGCATGACTACAGAAGCAATCATCAGTCTCCAGAAGAGTGATGCACCTACAACAGCAATAGCAGCAAGTATCAAGTAAAACTCTATAATTTGAAGGGGTACTGTTAAGAGCCAATCGACGTAACGGAATACAAGTGGTGAGGTACCTGTATCTGCCCAAACACCTCTCATGTAGAAATAGTGTATTGCCGCAATACCGGTTACCATAGCCGCTACCGTTAGCGATGTTTTCCATTTTCCAACTGCACGATCTCTTTCAACCCAAAAAAAGAAGGTTGCGGCAACCATTGCCGCCGAGATAATCCAGAAACTCATTCCTACAAAATCACTTGGATTTAATTGTCCATCCATTTTTTTCTCCTAATATATAATTATGTTCTTGTTGGTATCATATTAAATTGACTTTTATAAACAAAAAAAAACCTTTTTCAAATTAAAATATTTTAATTCATAGATGGTATAATATTAATTCAGAATAGCAATTGGATATGAGAATTCTTCTACTAAATGCATTCCATCAAGGGCTTCCAAAGGATGGCGTTTTAAAACATAATTAAGGTTGATAGTTCTATAAGCGCCAATAGTTCTTGCAAGATTTATAGAGTCCTTCCAAAAATCATCATTCCCAAAGACAAGAACTGTTTGAACTTTCTTTATTTCTTCATGTGTTGCCTTACTATTTATTTGTAAAATATTCTCATAGGCGTTTTCAAATGAGTCAATATTTATTAACTCTAAAAAATTATTCCTGTTATGAATTGATAAGTTTAATTCAGAAGTTATTTTGAAAAAAAATGATTGATTGTCGCTATTAATAACTGAAATATGGTTTCCATATTTTTGTGAAGTATAAACTTTTGCCCCCGTGTCTACTGCTTGGCTTAATACCCTGTCTAATTTAATTGTATTGGCTTCTGATGAGCTTTGAAGATTATAGGTTTCGTCTAGTTTATCGATCAACTCTAAAAGAAAAGCTTCCCTTAGTGGTTCTGCTAGATCCCCGATTATGTACCCTTCTGTAGGAGAACTGCATAGCTGCTGTCCCATTGTAGAAATAGCTTCGGCTAGCTCTTTTGTTAAGATTTTCTGATTAGCTTTAATATGTTCAGCTTGGATAAGTACAATTCCAGTTAGAGGCTCCATATTTAAAACTTTAGGCCTATATTTATTATTACGAGAATTAGTGTAGTAAAAATCGTTAGCATCCTCACCGCCCCAAACATTAATTATATCCCATTTTACTTCTGATATTAGCTGTGAGAGACACTCCCGGTCGTTATCTTCAGCTTGGTTTAAATTTGTAAAATATATACAATTCTTCTTAAAATGGGGTAACTTATCAAAAAAATTTGGAATTATTTTTTTATGAAGATTAGACAGCTGAACTACGGTAATATTACCACAAAGATATGATAATATTATAGCCAAAATTATTGGTAATATCGTATTTGAACTTCCAACAATTAGTATCAAACCTTTTGGTGATCTTGTAACTTTAAAATTTTTATGGATTTCTATCTCGTCCTCAAAATTTCCTGCCTTAATAGACTTATGGAAGCTATTACTTGGGTTTGAGAAGATACTATTTATTGTATCTTTATTAAATAAGTCAGAGAGCAGTTCAAACTCTAAATCTGCAGCATATTTTGGATAACCAGAGCCAATTAACGCATTTTTAAATTTTGTCGCTAAAATATGCCATTCGTCAGTATCAACAAAACTATTTAACTCATTAAAATATTTTAACCTGCAAGAAAATGTTTCT